>CAITNS010000086.1 GCA_903893815.1 uncultured Bacteroidota bacterium | reverse complement strand
TTTTCATTTTTTTTTCTTTGATCTGTTACTATGTGATCTCTCATTCTCAATCGTTTTTTTTAGGATCCTTTGACTGTAGTTTTTAGATTCTCATCTATTATAATAAATTCCTTGAATGCGAAAATTAAAAGAGATTTTAAAATATATTGGTCGAGAGTCAATTGCTCTTCTTATTATTTATTATCAGTGTTAATTTTGACTGCGGGTTGTTATATTATTTAACTTTCGGTAATAAGATTTTCGGTTTTTTTATCGATTAATGATTTGTTTCGCTTGAGTTTTTAATCTGTAACATTTATCTCACTGAGTTTATTATCGGATTATTTAGGTATGGTATTTTCTAATTATTTTGATGTTTGGTTATTATCTTAAAGTTTTAAATTGGTTATCTTATTATCTAATAACTAAATAAGTGATGATTTATTATCAATTGATTTTACTAATGGGGTTTTATTATCATTTTATCTGAGAATGGAAGCTATATTACTATTTAATTGATTCTTAAAAATCAATGAATTCGATCAACTTTTTTAACTTATACCTCTCGGTCTATGGTCGTGAGGATATGGCGCGATAGCAAAGCGGTTATGCCGCGGCCTGCAAAGCCGTTTAGTCCGGTTCGACTCCGGATCGCGCCTCCAAATTTAAAAGACCTAGCGATTGCTAGGTCTTTTTTGCTTGAATCGGTAATTAATTTTGCTTAAAAGTGTGACAGAGGTTAAAATACGCACCGCAAAAGATCTAACAACTGCGTGGTTTTTAGCGTGGTTCCATCCGCCCGGGTGGTGAAATTGGTAGACACAAGAGACTTAAAATCTCTCGCCTTCTGGGCGTGCCGGTTCGATTCCGGCTCCGGGCACCATAATAAATCAATAACTTACATATAATTGTTCAAGTAAAAAATCAATTAAATTTTCGTTGCACAGTCGTTGCACAAAAACATCAGCGAATATACAGTATACTAATTGCTAATTTGCATAGTAATTAGGTACTAGTTATATGCCACAAAAATCAACTCACACAGTACATATATTAGAGGGTGCAGCTACTTTATATCAGCGTCCAACTACGCCAATTTGGTTTGTGCGTTATAAGGCAGGTGGTAAGTGGATACGCACAACTACCAAAGAAGCTAAGTTAGAAAACGCTAAACAAGCTGCAGTTAGATGCAATGTATGGGAAAAGTAATGTTGTAACTTATCCCATATTAGTTAAATAAGTGTATGCGTGCCGTTGAATTTATAATTAAAACAATCAAACCCATTAAGCCCCTCACTCCCATACAAGCCCGTATCGCTAACTTAAAGCAGCAGAAGGAACGTGCGGGTAAATTACTAAAAGCAGAGAAGTTAACTAGGCTTACGAAGAACCCAATAAGTCTCACCCGGCCAAGATGGAAACATACCGCCAAACCAAATATTGAATTTGAACCACCACTGGTAATTTTCTAAGAAAAAGCCTTTTTTCCGTATAAAAAATGCCCCCGACAACAATTCAACTTTTAAGCCATTATCGGAAGCCATTTTAAAAACACGCTCTGGCGAAAATACACTCACATGACCATATTTTCTAGCAGTTGGTCGGATTTTAGCTTCACGTTTTGCGGCCATGCATTTTGGCAAGGATGGAAAACCACCTATCATTATGCCTCCAGGCTTTAGATTCTTTATGAGTTTTTTTATTAACACTTCCGGCTCAAATAAGTGCTCAAGCACATGCAATAAAACCATAACATCATATTCTTTATCACTTAATGTAAAGTTAGCGCTTTCCAAATTTACTTCGTAAAATTGGTTATAACCAGCCTGGAGCAATATTTCTTTTTGCACAATCACATCAACTGCATCCCAGCTTGCAAAATTCACCCTCGCGCCTCCATTTACTTCAGCACCTTTAATAAAACCGAGCATTTGTCCAACATCAACACCAATTTCGCAGACATCCATAGCAGCAACTTTGTTAGATTGGTTACGTAAAAAATGATACATAAACCAATAGCGCACTAAACGAATTGGGTAATTGATTGACTTAAGCTCAATAGGAATTCCGTATTCTTTAGACTGAAACACTGGATTATTTTTTAAAAAACTTACATCCCAAGATAATTGTGGCAATGCCATAAGAAAACTTCTTTCTTTATTAAATATTTTTATTAAATTTCATTATGCGCTTTTATGAATTTAAATCAATACAACCCATTAAGCCCCTCACTCCCCAACAAGCCCGTATCGCTAACTTAAAGCAGCAGAAAGAGCGTGCAGATAAATTGCTAAAAGCTGAGAGGGACAGACAGAAACAACAGAGGGCTACACAGCAGATACAGCAGGCTAATAAAACATTAGGGAGTATTTAAATCTTAACAAATGTGAAATGCAGTTTTAATAATTGCTGCTTAAAATCCACAACAATAACTTGCTTCTCTCTCTAAGCATGTTATCTCCTTTTATGGACACTGTTAACGCATTGTCCATTTTTTTGCGTCTATTATTGCTAACTTTAAAAAACATAAACAATAGAAAGCTACACAGCAAATTAATAAAGCGCAGCAGACATTACGCAAGTTATAATATCAACGTTAT
>CAITNS010000085.1 GCA_903893815.1 uncultured Bacteroidota bacterium | reverse complement strand
CGGGATGCTTAAAGCGTTAGCTGCGCCACTAAGCAGCAAGCTGCCTAACGGCTAGCATCCATCGTTTACGGCGTGGACTACCAGGGTATCTAATCCTGTTTGCTCCCCACGCTTTCGCACCTCAGCGTCAGTTCCGGGCCAGTGAGCCGCCTTCGCCACTGGTGTTCTTGCGAATATCTACGTATTTCACCTCTACACTCGCAGTTCCACTCACCTCTCCCGGACTCCAGATCCCCAGTATCAATGGCAGTTTCTCAGTTAAGCTGAGAGATTTCACCACTGACTTACAAGTCCGCCTACGCACCCTTTAAACCCAATGAATCCGGATAACGCTTGCATCCTTCGTCTTACCGCGGCTGCTGGCACGAAGTTAGCCGATGCTTATTCTTACCATACTATCAACCGAGTACACGTACTCGGGTTTTCTCTGGTACAAAAGCAGTTTACAACCCATAGGGCCGTCATCCTGCACGCGGCATGGCTGGTTCAGAGTTGCCTCCATTGACCAATATTCCTTACTGCTGCCTCCCGTAGGAGTCTGGTCCGTGTCTCAGTACCAGTGTGGGGGTTAGTCCTCTCAGATCCCCTACTGATCGTCGCCTTGGTGAGCCGTTACCTCACCAACTAGCTAATCAGACGCATACTCATCTCAAACCGCCGGAGCTTTCAAAATCAAACGATGCCGTTCAATTTATTACGGGGTATTAATCTCTCTTTCGAAAGGCTATCCCCCTGTTTAAGGTAGATTGTATACGTGTTACGCACCCGTGCGCCGGTCGCCACCAGTTATTGCTAACCGTGCTGCCCCTCGACTTGCATGTATTAAGCCTGCCGCTAGCGTTCATCCTGAGCCAGGATCAAACTCTCCATTGTAAAAGTAATTTGATCTAGATATTCATATCTAGGAATGTCTGTTCAGGGTCTAGCATGTAATTATGAGAAAAGTATCACTACTCTTCCCTTCAGATGTACACTCCTTATTCAGAGTTATCTGCTACATTTTTTGGTTTCAATTTTTTCAAAGAACTTAGTTAGTTGCCTAACTTAATATATCTTTTAGCTTATCGTGATTGCTCACTATCAACTAATAAATCTCTTAATGAACGTCCGCTATTTTCATTTGCGGGCTGCAAAATTACATATCCTTTTCCTAATCACCAAATTTATTTTTAAATTTATTAAAAATATTTTTCTCTCCAACTTCTCTCATTTTACAACCTCAAATAACGGGCTGCAAATGTAATAAGTTTTTTATAAATAGCAATAAAAAAATGTGCATTTTTTAGAAATTATGCCAAACTCTTTGATTTCTTGGATATAATCGGCTAGATTATCGCTCAATAGAAAGGAAAATCAAGAGGATTTATTCATGAAGTTTGATGCTATTCCTAAATTACAACATAAAACATTGTTGTTTGTAAATTCATGAATACACAATTTGATTCAATAAATTATTGTTGAGCATTTTTATAAAGATAAAATGCTACAAAAGAAAAAATAATATTAGGGATCCAAACTGCCAGCAAAGCATGATCGAATGTGCCCAAAGTAGCAAAGGTGGTGGATATGTGCATAAACAAAATGTAAACGCAACTTAACACCAATCCTAGCGCAATATGCAGCCCGACACCACCCCTTATTTTACGTGATGAAATAGAAACGCCTATGATAGTTAAAATAAAAGTAGCAAATGGAAAAGCCGTTCGTTTATACATTTCTACTTCAAAAAATTCAATTCTGCTCGATCCTTTTAATTTTTCTTTGGCAATAAATTCTTTTAATTCGAAATAAGGCAATACCTCAATTTTACTTTGAAAACGCACCATATCCTTTGGTGAAAAATCAATCTTAATTGTTTTTGTGGGAGTAAAACGATGCTTTTCTTTGTACACATGCTTAGGCATGCCTGTTTTCGCAGAATCGATAGCCGAATAAATTAATTCTCTTTCAAACACATTGGTTAAATGCCACGAACCTGCAATACTATCCCATTTCATGGTTTCTGCTTTTAACATAGAAATTTGTTTGTTATTTGCGATTTTTTCGATACTAATATTATTGGCTGTATTCGAGAAATTATCATAATCGGCCATATATAAAGATGTTCCAGGTGAAATTTGACGATGAATGTTTCGCTCCTCTGTATTATACCCGCTATTAATGTATTTATCTTCAAAGCCAATTCGCACTCTGTTTGATTTTGGGATAACAAAATGATTTAAAATTAATGACATGATTGTAATCAATGCAGCTCCAATCATGTAAGGGCGAAGTATTCTTTTAAAACTTGTGCCGCTAGATAATATGGCTACAAACTCTGTTTTATAAGCCATTTTTGAAGTAAATAAAATAACTGCAATAAAAGTAAATAATGGGCTAAATAAATTACCGTAGTATGGAATGAAATTCAAATAATGGTCGAAAATAATTTCTTTTACTGGCACTTTACTCGACACAAAATCTTGTAGTTTTTCAGAAATATCAAACACAATAAATATGCAAAGCATTAAAGAGATAGAAAAGAAAAAAGTTCCTATAAATCTCTTAAGTATATATTTATCCAGTATCTTGAGCATTATAAACGAACAGCTAATTGTTTAACCATTTTATTTTTCCAATCGTAAAACGTGCCATCAACAATTCTATTTCTAGCTTCGGTAACGAGGCATAAATAAAACGCGAGGTTATGAATACTGGCGATTTGAGCTGCTAAAAACTCTCCGCAAACCAATAAATGACGTAGGTATGCTTTTGTATAAACCTTGTCAACATAGCTAGTTCCGTTTTCATCTAATGGCGAAAAATCATTTTTCCATTTTTCGTTTTTAATATTAATGATTCCATTTTGAGTGAATAATAAACCATGACGCGCATTACGCGTTGGCATCACACAATCAAACATGTCAATACCTAATGCAATACACTCTAAAATATTAACAGGTGTACCAACTCCCATTAAATAACGAGGTTTATCTTCTGGCAAAATATCGCACACCACTTCTGTCATAGCATACATGTCTTCTGCTGGTTCCCCAACAGATAAGCCGCCAATAGCATTTCCTTCCGCATTTTTAGAAGCAATAAATTCAGCAGATTGTATTCGTAAATCTTTATATACAGACCCTTGCACAATTGGAAATAATGCTTGCGGATAACCATATTTTGGTTCCGTTTCATTAAAACGAGTAATACATCTATCCAGCCAACGATGCGTTAATCCTAAAGAGTTTTTTGCATACTTATAGTCACATGGATAAGGCGTACATTCATCAAACGCCATCATAATATCAGCGCCAATTGTACGCTCAACATCCATTACACTTTCGGGTGTAAATAAATGTTTACTGCCATCAATGTGCGATTTAAACGTTGCTCCTTCTTCGGTTAGTTTACGTGAGTTAGCTAACGAAAATACTTGATATCCACCACTATCGGTTAAAATCGGCTTTTCCCAACCATTAAATTTATGCAAACCTCCTGCGCCTTCTAGCACTTGTAAACCTGGACGTAAATATAAATGATAGGTATTTCCTAAAATAATTTGAGCTTTAATATCATCTCTTAATTCGTGCTGATGTACTGCTTTTACTGTAGCAGCAGTACCAACAGGCATAAAAATAGGAGTTTGTATTTGACCATGAGCGGTTTCAATAATACCTACTCTGGCTTTTGATTGTTTGTCTTTATGAAGAAGCGAAAATTTCAATGCTGTTTTTTGCGTAAAGATACATTTTTAACTAAAAGAGTGATTGAATTGAAAAATTAGTAGGCTGATTTTACCACTTATTAGCAAAAAACAACCAGATACAAAGTTCAAATGTAAAGTTCTGTTAAAAGCCCTGCTTTGGCACGTGCATTGAAAATAGGTAAACAAATAACAAAAAAAATAATAACATGAAAACCTCTATTAAAACATTAACTACTATTTGTGCAGTAATTATTAGTTTAAGTTTAACCGCTCAACGAAATCATAACGGTGGAAGTAACTCACCTCAACCACAAAATAATCCTCAACCAAATCAAAACAATAACCAAAACGATAAACATGCTTGGTCACGAAATAATCATCATCCAAATTGGGGAGGAAGCGTAAACATTCATGTTGGTGGTTTTCCCAAGATTTATCCCAACAATTATGGTTACGGTTATGGATATAACAATTACTATAGTGTAAAAAGAGCAGCTAGAAATTCTATTCGCCAATCAGCTAATGTTATTAGACAAGCTTTACAATTTAGCGATTGGAATGATACCTATTCTCCTTGGTTAGCAAAAGCTATTCGTCACCAACAATATGCTAAGCAATTATATTTTTGGGGAGATTATTCAGGTTCTTTAAATCATGCTGAACGTGCTGGATTTTTGGCTTGGAATACCTTAAGTTATTTTAATAATGCTTACGGATTTGATGATGGTTTTGCAGGAAGTAATTATCCTAATCCATACAGCGACCCAAACAATCCGTATTACAGACAAAATAATCCTAATACTACAAACAACCAAAACACAAGTTCTGATGAAGATTTTGGTTACAGAAAAAGTAATACTGATAAAACGAATGAAGAAAGTGGTTCAGTAAAAAAAGAAAATCAATCTGCACCAGCTAATACACAAAAAGCAGATAAAGCTCAATTAGATGGTTCGTTACCTCAAAGTAAATTAAACGATAAAGAGCTTTTAAAAACAAACGTAAAAGATTTGGATATTGAGTAATTCAAATAATAATATCTTAAAGAGTCCGGCTAATGTAGTCGGACTTTTTTATTTATATTTAACGCATGTTTCAAAAAGTTCCTAATTATATTTTAGCCATCATCAGCGGTTTATTATTTAGTGCTGGTTGGTTTGCACCCTTAACTATTTTATTATTTTTTGCCTGGGTTCCGTTATTTATTATTGAAGATAGAATTTCAAATAGTGATAGTATCAAACGCAAAAAATTAAAAATTACTTGGTTAAGCTACTTCGCATTTTTCATTTGGAATATTTGCGTGACTTGGTGGATTTATTATGCGTCTTTTGGTGGTGCTGCCATGGCCATAGTTTGCAATCCCATTTTTATGTGTGTTGTATTTATGATTTGGTATAACTTAAAACGTCGCATCAATAAACCTTGGGCTATTTGGTTATTAATTCCTATTTGGTTAGGATATGAATACGGTCACACCCTATGGGATTTAACTTGGAGTTGGTTAATATTAGGAAATGCCTTTGCCTTTAATCATAACTGGATTCAATGGTACGAATTTACTGGCACATCAGGTGGAAGTTTGTGGGTGTTAGTTGTCAATATTTTATTTTTCAACGTTATTAAAAATTCAAATTATAAGATTAAACAATTTGCCAAGCCTGCTGCATTTATTATTGCACCGATTGCAGTTTCGTTTTTAATTTTATCAATTAGCACTGCTCCAATAAATTCTACTGGTAGTTATAAAACAGTTATTGTTCAGCCTAACGTTGATCCCTACAATGATAAATTTTATCTAGAACCTCAAATTCAATTACAAAATTTATTAGTTCAATTGAATGGTAAACTAGATGCGTCTGTTGATTTTTTAGTATTACCAGAAACTTTTTTGACGGAATCTTTTACTGAAGGTCTCGAAAACGAATCGTACTCTCTTCATTTTTTAGTAGATAGTGTTTTAGCATTATACCCCAAATTAACCATTATTACTGGCGCTGGAACTTTTGGTGTTTATAAACCTGGAGATAACATTACCTCTACTGCACGCAGAGATGGCAATTCAGAAAACTTTTTTGATTCGTTTAATACTGGAATTCAATTAAATAAAGATGGTATTTCATACTATCACAAATCGAAATTAGTTCCTGGCGTGGAACGCATGCCTTTTCCCGCATTATTCAAACCTTTAGAAAGTTTTGCCATAGATTTAGGTGGAACAATGGGAAGTTTAGGTACGCAGGAAGAAAGAGGTGTATTTTATAGTCATGATAAAAAAGTGTGTATTGCCCCTGTTATTTGCTACGAAAGCGCTTACTCTGATTATGTAGCGGATTATGTAAGAAATGGTGCTAACCTTATTTTTATTTTAACCAATGATGGATGGTGGGATACAAGCCCTGGCCATCGCCAGCATTTAGCATATTCCCGATTACGTGCTATTGAAACTCGCAGAGAAGTTGCGCGTTGTGCTAACACTGGTATTTCTTGCTTTGTAACGCCTTACGGAGAAATAGAACAAGCAACACCTTATTGGGAACAAGCTATTATCAGTAAAAGCATGGCTCCAAACAATCATCAAACAATATTTGTGAAGTTTGGAGATATTATCTCTTATTCTTCGGCTTTTTTAGCAATATTGTTATTTATTTGGAGTCAAATATTACGTTTTAAGAAGTCTTAATTATTCGTAAATTTGGGGCGTTAATATTAAAAACACAAAACAAAACACTATATATGGAAAAATTTGATGTAACCATTATTGGTTCTGGTCCTGGAGGATACGTCGCTGCAATTCGTTGTGCGCAATTAGGAATGAAAACTGCCTTAATTGAAAAATACCCAACTTTAGGCGGCACTTGCTTAAATGTAGGTTGTATTCCTTCAAAAGCATTATTGGACTCATCTGAACATTTTCATAATGCAGTTCATAATTTTAAAGAGCATGGAATTGATATCAATGCTCCTAAAGTAAATATTAAACAAATGATTGAACGCAAGCGTGGTGTTGTAAAAATGACATGCGACGGGATCAATTTTTTAATGAAAAAAAATAAAATTACGGTTTATAATGGTGTTGGAAGTTTCGAATCTAAAACTGTAATTAATATTACTAAAGCTGATGGAACTAAAGAACAAATTGAAACAGGAAAAGCGATTATTGCTACTGGGTCAAAACCATCAACATTACCGGGCATTACAATAGATAAAAAAAGAATTATTACTTCAACCGAAGCGCTTGAAATGACTGAAGTTCCAAAACATTTAATTGTTATTGGTGGTGGTGTTATTGGTTTAGAGTTAGGAAGTGTTTATGCGCGTTTAGGCTCACAAGTTTCGGTTGTTGAATTTATGGATCGCTTAATTCCAGGAATGGATGCGGGCTTAGGAAAAGAACTACAACGTGTATTGAAGAAAGATTTAAAAATCGAATTCTTTATGAAACACAAAGTTGAAAGTGTTGTATCAAAAGGAAAAGAAGTTACTGTAACTGCTGATAATGGCAAAGGTGAAAAAGTAGAATTAAAAGGAGATTACGTTTTAATGTCAGTTGGGCGTAAACCATACACTGAAGGATTAAATTTAGAAAAAGCTGGTGTGAAATTAGACGCACGTGGAAGAGTGGAAGTTGACAAACACTTAAAAACAAGTGCAGATACTATTTATGCGATTGGTGATGTAGTGGTTGGTGCTATGCTAGCTCATAAAGCAGAAGAAGAAGGTGTATTTGTTGCTGAGCAATTAGCTGGGCAAAAACCACATATTGATTATAATTTAATTCCTGGTGTTGTTTACACTTGGCCTGAAGTTGCTGCTGTTGGACAAACAGAAGAGCAATTGAAAGAAAAAGGCATTAAATATAAAGTTGGTTCTTTCCCATTCAAAGCAAGCGGAAGAGCTCGTGCTAGTATGGACACAGACGGTTTTGTAAAAGTATTAGCTGACGAAACGACTGATGAAATTTTAGGAGTTCACATGATTGGTCCTCGCACTGCTGATATGATTGCAGAAGCGGTTGTAGCAATGGAATACAAAGCAAGTGCCGAAGATATTTCTCGTATGAGTCACGCGCATCCAACATTCACAGAAAGCTTAAAAGAAGCTGCTTTAGATGCTACTGGAAAACGTGCTTTACATATTTAATACTAAGTATTAAGTATAAAGATCAAAGTATTAAGAATGGTTCGTCCACTTAATACTTTTTCTTTTTTATGGGCTATATAATCAATCTCGATACTTAATACTTTTATCTTTAATACTTAAAAACATGACTGAAGAATTAGACCCAAAAATATACCCAATTGGTAAAGCGCAAAATCGTGAATTCACCAAAGAAGTTTTATATCAATCTATTTTGATGATTGAATCTGCGCCTTTAAGATTGCGTCAGCGCATTACAACATTAAACGAAGAAGAATTAGAATTAAAATACCGTGAAGGCAGCTGGACAGTTAGACAAATTGTGCATCATGTAGCCGACTCACACATGAATATGTGGATTCGTTTTAAACATGCGCTAACTCAAGATAATCCAACGATTCAACCTTATAACCAAAATGTGTGGGCAGATTCAGCAGATTACAAATCAGCACCATTAGAAAGTTCATTACTGATTTTTGAAGGAGTTCAAATTCGTTTCTCCAATTTATTAAAAACCATGAGCGAAGCTGATTTTAAAAGAACTTATATGCACCCTGAATATAACAAACAATTTGTTTTAGGTGAAGTAGTGCAATTATACGCCTGGCATGGCATGCATCATGTAGCACAAATTGAAGGGATTTTTAAGTAAAATCTAAAAACAAAAAAACCTTCTTCGTTAAACGAAGAAGGTTTTTTTGTTGAATGATATAGATTTGTTTTTTATTTTAAAAATGTATCTATCGAAAAAATATTAGATACTGGAATATGTTCAATTAAACTTGATAATTGACTTTCGTCAGTTGCTAATATTTCGGTTGCTGGAATAAATTTAATTCTTCCCTCGTGTTCTCCATTTATAATGGTGCCATATTTTCTAATCCCGTTAGTTAATATGATCATTGCTTGTGTTGTGTTCATTATTTCTTGTTTTTATTATTATTGTATAGGCAAACCTAATGCCAAAAAGTGATAAAATGATTAAGCGAAGGTTACCAAACTGTAAACGCTCGATTATAATGAATTAAGGTCGTTTCAAAATTTAATTTAGTTGGATGTAAAATCATTAGTATTAGAGAAAGCAACATGTCGCTCCTATGGAGCTTTTAGATTTTTTATTATACTTATTACAAACATAATACTCCAACGGAGCATTTTATTAGCCTCAGAGAGGCTTATGTTTAAAATAACCTAACTCATCTTTCTCTTTAAGCTTCATAGGAGCGTTATGTTTTATTAAACAACAACTGTCGGGTACAACATAAAAAAGTCCGTTTACCAATAGCAAACGGACTTTTAATTTTACTAAAAGAAAAGTTACATGTGAGAATCTAACTTCCCAGCTAAAATATTTTTTGCAGCAACACCAACGTGTTTTTCTACAACTTCTCCATTTTTAAAGAATAATAATGTAGGAATGTTTCTGATACCGTATTTTGCGGAGATACCTGAATTGTTATCTACGTTTACTTTACCAATAACTGCTTTTCCAGCATATTCTGTAGATAATTCTTCAACTACTGGTCCAACCATGCGGCAAGGACCACACCACTCTGCCCAAAAATCTACTAATACTGGTTTGTCTGATTTTAATACTAATTCTTCGAAGTTAGCGTCTGTTATTTCTAATGCCATTTTATTTTTTGTTTTAGGTTTATATTTTTTTGAATTACTAAATTAACTCTGTTACACCCAATAATCAAACTTTAAACCAAATAGTTTTCCATGCCTTTTTGACATTATTTCAATAATGTGACGTGGCCAATCATACTATGCTTTTCGCTTAAAACGTCTATTGATTAAGCTTTCCATATATAAACCTCTTGTTTTGTTGATTCAAAATCACCATTCCCTTTAATACTGCCATCCCAAGCATTGTTTATGTCACATGTTTCAAAAACCAAAGCGCCCAATCTGTCAAATACCTAAATTTTAAAACTTGCAATGCCTAATCCAACTGCGTTAAAACCATAGTTGGTTCCATCGCTATTTGGTGTAAAAGCATTTGGTATGTAAATTACATAAGCTCGTTTAATTTCTATTTGTTTAATAATTGAATCTATACCACCATAAGAATTAACGGCAACCTGTATAATTGACAGTGTTTTTGCTACATCTATATTCAAAGTGTAATTAAAATTAGGTGTATTTCTTATAAAGCAAATAATGATATTTCAAACACACTAGCTCCTCTTCAATAATTCAAAGTCTTTCTTAAATCGAAGTAAATCTAACAGGCTAAATTTATTTTCTTTTAAGAAGAAAACTACCAATATAATGGTTGCCACAAAATAGGAAAGACAAGCAGAATAGGAAGCTCCCAACAATTGATCTTTTGCAATTAAATAACGACTCACACTAATTGTTGTTAATAATCCGCAACTATTTGCTATTAACAAGATGCGTTGCTTTCCTAAGCCTGCAAAATAATGACTAATAATAGTGGCGAAACTTATAAATAAAATACCTGGCGATAAATACATCATCACCGTTTTTACATGAATAAAATCTTGGCCCAATAAAAACACAAAAAACTCACGAGGAATAAAGTATAAAACTACCACACAAAGTAAACTCAACAAAAAACAAATCTTAGCTAAAAACAATGTAATCTTAGCGTTATTTGCAGGGTCTTTTTCATTAGCTATATACGTTAAAATAATAGGGGAAACACTGCCACTAATTATCCAAACTGACTCAATTAAGGATGTTGCACTAGAGTAAATACCAACTAAAACGGTATTGCCTAATAAATAAAAATTGTAGCGATTACTGAGCATGTGGCATAAATTTGCTAATTGATTGTAGAAACCGTTTTCAATAATACGTTTTGGTTCAAATAGAGTTAATGTGTTATAGTGATTTTTGAAAATACTTGCTACCTGAATTATGGATACTATAATAGCCGCCGAAAATGACACGTAAAGAGCTATGATATAACTATTGATTGTTTTGATATGAAATACAAAAAACATTACAAACAAAACAGATAATAATAACGCTGGCTGAAAAAAGTTTAAAAAATTGTAGATTTTAATTCTTTCTTTAGCCAATATAATTACCATGTGAAACGAATGAATGATAATTAATAAGGATAAAGCCACTAAATGAAACCAATGATCAATGGAGCCTACTTCAAAAAAAACGAATAAAAAAAGCATGACAGCAACGCATAAAATAGTACAGATGATTGCCCATAAAAGACCTGAAGTATATATCTTTTTTAACGAAAACTTTGGGATAAAATACACCAGTATATATCCTGTGTAAACTTCGTTTATGATTTGAATGATGGCAATGTTGAAAATTAACAAACTCACTTGCCCACGGATATCACTTCCTAATTGCTGACAAGACACTAACAAAATCGCCAAATTAATAAAAGCCACAAAGCCTTTAGTAAATAAAGTAGATATGATGTTTTTTAACAAGCTTAAGATTAAAATCTGAAACCTAAAAATATGAATTTTTAGCGGACTTGTTACATAACCCCAAAATTTGCTTTATATTGTATGCTTATTAGCTAAACTTGGTTTTGAGACAATTTATTAAAAGCATATTACTATCTGTTTCCCCTTCTATTATAAAAAAAAGGGTATTTGCCCATTACCATACTTTAAATTGGAAAAGTCTTTCGAAAGTAGAATTTGACGCTGAGTTATTGCTATTGGAATTTTTATTAAATAAAGATTCTGTGTTTTTTGATATTGGTTCTAATAAAGGTGAATATGCCTATTATGCTGAAAAATTAATAAACCTGAAAAATATCTATTTATTTGAACCCGAAAAAAAACTAAACAAACAATTGAAATCCATTTTTAAAGGTTGTAACATATTTGATTTGGCTTTATCTGACTCTACTGGAACACATCAATTTAAAATTCCCATTATAAATGGTGTAGCTGACAATTGTTTAAGTTCATTAGAAGTTAATCATAAAGAAGATAACGAAACGGAAGCGATTGTTTATGAGGTAAAAACAAACACTTTAGACAATTTCACCAAAGAAAAAAATGTGTTTCCTGATTTAATTAAAATTGATGTGGAGGGACATGAATTATCTGTTTTGAAAGGTGCTGAACACTATATATCAACTCATCACCCTTCTCTAATTGTTGAACTAGAGCAGCGTCATCATAAAGACACTAATATTGATTCTATATTCGAAGACTTTAAGCAAAAAGGCTACCATGCCTATTATTACTCAAAAAAACAAGCTCAATTATTTCCTTACGATAACAAAACACATCTAACTAACTCGAAAGAATATTTTGGGAAAATTGATTATATCAATAACTACATTTTTATTCATAGCAATAATACAACGATAAAATCCGTTGATGTCATCAATAAAGAAATTGCCATAAAAACCAAACCTTGAGTTCAAATCCACATAAAAAAGCGTTAGTGTTTTTCTCTGCAGGTGTTGGAGACGCTATTCTACTTGTTCCATTAGTTAATGAATTAAAAAAGCAAGGTTATTTAGTTACTGGTTTATTTACTTCACCTTTTGGTTGTGAATCTATTTTTGAGAACACGCAGTTATTTGACGATATAAAAATCAAGAAAAATAAACTGCTATTTGTTTTATTTTCTATTTTAAATTTCAGAAAATACGACACTGTATTCTTAAATCATTTTTCGTTCAGTAAATCAAACTTAACACTTGCGGCATTTTTAGGCAAAGATGTTTATACCAATTATAAAGAATTTACCTCTGCTCAAAGCTCTCCAGCTATTCATTTCATCCACCCAAAATCAAACACACATGATGCTTTGCAAAATGTATTTTTAATTAATTCATCGGCAACACTTTCAGATTTAAATTTTAACCTCAGCTATACATCACAAAATACCAGCTTTAATCTTCCAAAAAATTACATAGTAATTCAAGCTAGTTCTGCTAACAACAAAGCACCTTACAAAAATTGGGATATTGAAAAATGGCTTGAACTGTTTAAATATTTACAAATTAAATCTCCTAGTTCAACACTTGTATTATTAGGCGACAATACCGAATTACATTTAAACGCAAAAATAAATAATACTAATTATCCCAACGTTATTTCATTCATTGGGAAAACAACTTTGAATGATACGATGGAAATTATTTATCAATCACAATATTATATTGGATTAGATAGCGGCTTAATGCATATCGCTGTTACTTTAAACAAACCAACCTTTACAATTTGGGGTGCATCAAACCCTACTCAGTATGGTTATGAATGGTTGAATGCAAAACACAAAATCGTTTCTTTAAATTTAGCTTGTGCGCCTTGTAGTTCATGGCTCAACGCAAACACAAGCAGAGTTTCAAATCCTTTAAACTGCCCTGATTTTAAATGCATCAAAGATATTTCGGTTGAAATGGTAACAGAAGAATTAGACAAATTTATTGAGAATATTTAATCTATTTTTTGTTCGACTCCTCTAGAGTCGCTTGACTTTAACTACTATCTATTCTATCCATATTTGACTCCTCCGGAGTCGGCCATTCAAAAATCGTTGTTAATCCTTTCTATCTGCGCTATCTGCGTTCCTATTTATTTAAGTTCTTCGTCATTAAATAATGCTGAATAATATCCCATAATTTAAATGATGTTTCCTTAACTGCATATCCTTGCGATTTATAGAACTCAACGGCATTTTCTCTTGCCTGTAATTCTACTGTGCGTATATTTATATTTCGAGCTTCTTCTTCTAACTTAATTACAATTAATTTCCCTAATCCTTTTCCTTGATAATCAGAATCTACTGCCATGTAACGAATTTGTCCTAATCCTTCTCCATTATCTTGTAATCGCCCGCAAGCTATAACTTTCCCATTATCTACGATAAATGCATTAATCGCAGTGTCTTCCATTCCATCGCTGGATGTTTCTTTTGGTTGGTTCCAAGGCTTTCTTAAAATATCGTAACGTAAATCAATGATGGCATCGATTTGATTTTGAGTATTTGCAATTTGTGCTGTATACATTAAATATATTTTAATAGAAACACGGATAAGGCTGATTTATCGGATATTCTCGGATTTTTATAAATACAAAATAAATCTGTGTTAATCCTTTCTATATGTATCATCTGTGTTCCAATTATATTAATCTTCTAATAAAAAAAGTCCTACTCAAACTGAATAGGACTTTTAATTTGTGTAATCAAGAATTAAATTCTTACTGCTTGTACAGATGTAATTTCTGGAACCGCTCGCATAATTGTTTCTTCAATACCTGCTTTCATCGTCATCTGACTCATGCTGCAAGTACTACAAGCTCCTTTTAATTCAAGCATTGCTGTCTTTCCATCAACTACTTCAAGTAACTCAACATCTCCACCATCTGCCTCTAAATAAGGACGAATCGTTTTTAAGGCATTCTCTACTCTATCAAATAATTCTTGATTCATTACTTATTTCCCTAACTTCTTTTTTAAATTTTGGTCAATAGCGTCTAAAAATTCTTCAGTATATAAATAGTGCTCGCCATGATTAACTTTGTTTCCATGAGTACAAACTGCTAAATCTTTAGTCATTTTACCACTTTCAACTGTCTCAACACAAACTTGTTCTAAAGCCTGGCAAAAATTAATTAATTCTTGGTTATTATCTAATTTACCGCGAAATTCTAACCCACGAGTCCAAGCAAAAATACTAGCGATTGGGTTAGTAGACGTTGGTTTACCATTTTGGTGATCACGGAAGTGACGAGTCACAGTACCATGCGCTGCTTCTGCTTCCATAATGGTGCCATCCGGAGTAATTAAAACTGATGTCATTAATCCTAATGAACCAAAGCCTTGAGCTACTGAATCAGATTGAACATCTCCATCATAATTTTTACAAGCCCAAACAAAATTACCATTCCATTTTAAAGCGGAAGCAACCATGTCATCAATTAAACGGTGCTCATAAACAATACCTGCAGCTTCGTATTTTGCTTTATAATCTGCTTGATAAATTTCTTCAAAAATATCTTTAAAACGACCATCGTATTTTTTTAAGATGGTGTTTTTAGTAGATAAGTATAAAGGCCATTTTTTGTTTAAGGCTACATTAAAACAAGAGTGAGCAAATCCACGGATAGACTCTTCAACATTATACATGCCCATTGCAACACCAGCACCTTTAAACTGGAAGATTTCGTGTTCAATTACTTTTCCATCCTCTCCTTCAAACTTCATCGTTAATTTTCCTTTTCCTGGAACTACGAAATCTGTTGCTTTGTATTGATCACCAAATGCATGACGACCAACGATGATTGGAGCTGTCCAATTAGTAACTAAACGAGGAACGTTTTTACAAACGATAGGCTCACGAAAAACTGTACCATCTAATATATTACGGATAGTTCCATTTGGAGACTTCCACATTTGCTTTAAGTTAAATTCTTTTACACGAGCTTCATCAGGAGTAATAGTAGCACATTTGATGCCAACACCATATTTTTTGATGGCTTCAGCAGCATCAATAGTTACTTGATCATTTGTTTCATCACGGTACTCCATTCCTAAATCGTAGTATTTAATATCTACATCCAAATAAGGAACGATTAATTTGTCTTTAATAAATTTCCAAATGATGCGAGTCATTTCATCACCATCTAATTCTACAACTGGGTTTGCTACTTTTATTTTGCTCATAATTACGTGTAATAAAAAGGATTTAAAATTTAGCCAAATTTATAAATATATTACGGCTAGGCAAACATTTGTTGTAAAAAAAACTAGACTTTATTACGATTATTATAATTACTTTTAATTGATAATACTTTATCTCAATTCATTATGAAAAAAATCTTATTAATTATCCTATCAAGCCTTTCAATAATTGGCTACGCGCAAGACCAATTATTTAAAAAGGACAATAGTAAAGTGGATGTAAAAATTTTAGAAATCAATCCAACTGAGATAAAATATAAACTTTTTACCTATCAAGACGGCCCTACTATTACAATTTCTAAAAAAGAAGTGGCTCTTATTATATATCAAAATGGTGTGCACGAGGTTATTAATGCAGCTCCCGAAACACCTGCCGAAACACCTTTTGTAGTGTATAACAGTTATTCGTCATCATCTCGAATTAACAGAGATAGTATTGAAAAAGCTGCTTTTGATGATTTGGTGTCAAATAAAAATTTGGTTTCATTTAATATTATGGAACCATTAAATGGCTCATTAAGTATTAATTATATTCGTGAGTTTGCTAAAAATTATTTGCATGTTTACGTTCCAATATCTTTTGGCTTTTCATCGCCTTACTTTACGCAAAGTGTTAATACTATTTTTTCAGGTAATAATTACTACTACTATAATCAATCCGCTTACTCTGTAACAATTTCAAATTTCAAATATTTAAATAAAACGTACGAAGTTGGTTTAGGCATTCATTTTCAAACAAGTGGTCGCAGAGCAGTAACTCATTTTATAGGACCATATATTGGATCTTCGCAATTTACAGGTACCTACGATAAAAGTGAGGGTTTTTATGACGTTAATACAGGATATTCATCAACCATAAACACAACAGATAATAAATTTACGATTCAAAGAACCAATATTATGTTAGATAATGGGGTTTTATTTAGAGTAACAAAGAATTTTAATATAATGATGTTAGCAGCTGTGGGATATCGTCTTGATACCTATAAAACAGCCGATGATTTTACAAAAGCCACAAATTATAATAAAAATTCATTCCCTATCAACGCCTTTAAATTTGGGCTTTCGTTTGGATATAGATTTTAATGATTTCACTGCTAGGACATTTCTAAAAATAAGTGTTTTTTTAAGTAATAGTATATACTTACATTTGTACTTTATTTGAAAATTATGAAAATTACCGAATATCTTAAATCTGCGAAAGACACTTTATTTTCTATCGAAATACTCCCACCTTTAAAAGGAAAAAGTATTCACTCTATTTTTGATGGCATTGATCCTTTAATGGAATTTAAGCCAGCCTTTGTTGATGTTACCTATCACAGAGAAGAATACATTTACAAAAAACGAGATGGTGGTTACTTAGAAAAAGTAAGTATTCGTAAACGCCCCGGCACAGTAGGTATTTGCGCGGCCATTATGAATAAATATAATGTGGAAGCAGTTCCGCATATTATTTGTGGCGGTTTTACTCGCGAAGAAACAGAAAATGCTTTAATAGATTTACAATTTTTGGGTGTAGATAATGTGTTGGTTTTGCGAGGTGATAGTATTAAAACAGAATCTCAATTTATACCAGAGCCAGGTGGACATAACTATGCTATTGATTTAGTGAAACAAGTGCGCGACATGAATTCGGGTTTATACTTGGATGACGAAATGAAGGATGCCTCGCCAACTAATTTTTGCATGGGAATTGCCGGTTATCCTGAAAAACATTTTGAAGCGCCAAATTTATATAGTGATATGAAATGGCTGAAAGCTAAAGTAGATGCTGGCGCAGATTATATTGTAACTCAAATGTTTTTTGATAATAAAAAATATTTTGAGTTTGTAGATTTGTGCCGCAAAAATGATATTAATGTGCCTATTATTCCGGGATTAAAAATATTAAGTTCTCGTTCGCAATTAATTGCTTTGCCTAAAATTTTTCATATTGATTTACCACAAGATTTATTTGTGGAATTAGAAAAATGCAAAGATGATAAAGCCGTTAAAGAAATTGGTATTAAATGGTGTATTGAACAAAGTAAAGAATTGAAAAAAGCAAAAGTACCTTGTTTACACTACTACACGATGGGAACATCAGATAGTACGAAACGTGTGGCGAAAGAGGTTTTTTAAAAACAACCTATTATTATATGAAAAGCGTTTTGGTAATCCCAAAGCGCTTTTTTGTTTTATCACTTATCGCCAAAAAGCCACCACTTATTAGTTTAAAAGCCCCTATTGCCAATCTGGCCAAATAGTGAGTTAAGTATACTCTAATTTTACAATCAGATACACTTAAAACTTACTGTTATGAAAAAATTAATCTCACTATTCGCCTTAATGCTTTGTTTAACAAGCATCAACGCACAAAACCATGTTACTATCAGCGACACTAGTTTTGCTGCATGGTTACAAATTAATATTCCCAATGCCATGATGGGAAATCAAATGGATACAACCCATATTGATGTCACCTCAAGAAAACAAATTATTATTCAAAACCAACATGTAGCTAGTTTAGATGGCGTACAATATTTTGATTCTTTAAAAACCTTAAACTGCAGCATTAATGTGTATGACACCATCAACGTTAGACTAACTTATTTGCCCTCACTACCAAGCATGTTAGATACGTTAATTTGCGATGGTAATGCTCTTGACAGTTTGCCTCAATTACCAAATGGCTTAGTGTATTTTACCTGTTCTCAAAATTTGCTAGATAGTTTACCTTCTCTACCAAACACAATCAAACATTTTGAATGTTTGAACAATCAATTAGATAGTTTACCAACTTTACCAGATTCGTTAATTCATTTTAACTGTTATGGTAATAACTTACAAGTAATGCCTGCATTGCCTGTTGGCTTAACCTCTTTTACATGTGCTAGTAACAATTTACAAGGCCTACCAGCATTATCAGATTCATTAATAAACATGAATTGTAGCGACAATCAACTACTAACGTTACCTGCTCTTCCAAATAAATTAACACACTTAGTTTGTGCATCAAATCAATTATCTGCTCTTCCAGCCTTGCCAAATAGCTTAATGCATTTAACTTGTAGTAGTAATTCAATAACAGCTCTACCTGCATTATCGATTGCATTACAATTTTTAGATTGTTCATTTAATAACTTAACAACGTTACCTGCATTACCAAATTTAATAAATAGTATTAATTGTGCGTCAAACAACATTACTAATCTTCCTACATTACCAAATTCATTGTACAAATTAATTTGCAGTAATAATGTAGGCTTAGGAACTTTACCAGCACTTCCAAATTCACTAGCTATTTTATATTGTGATAATGATGGATTGCAAAGTTTACCAACTTTATCAAATTCATTAGTAGAATTAAACTGTAGTTCAAATCCAATTGGCACTCTTCCAACATTGCCAGGAGCATTAGCTATTTTAGATTGCCATAGCGATCAGTTGCTAACTTTACCAACTTTACCTAACTCCTTAGGTGCATTAGATTGCTCTTTAAATCAATTAAGTGTTTTGCCAACTTTACCTAATAATTTATATTCCTTAAATTGTAGTTCCAATACCATTGCAAGTATGCCAACGTTACCAAGCTCTTTAGGAAACTTAATATGCAGTAATAATCAACTAATTAATTTACCAATATTACCAAGCTCTTTAGGTTTACTTGATTGCAGTTCAAATAGCATACATTGTTTTGAGCCTTTCAACAATATACCCGTATATTTAAATATCAGTAATAATCCATTTACTTGTCTTCCAAATTATATCCCAAGTATGGATTCTATTACATTAAGATATCCTTTATGTATGGCTGGCAACCCATTTAATTGTCCTACAGCATATGGCATTGTTGGTTTTACTTATAAAGACAATAGTAATAACTGTATAAAAGATAGCGGAGATATTGGAATAAAAAACGTTCCAATGAAAATTTACAACTCATCTTCTACATTATTAGGTTCTACTTATACAGCATCAAATGGGGTATATCACTTTCTGGATTCTGCAAATACTTACAACATCATCGTTGATACAACTGGCATGCCATTTAAAACAACATGTATTTATCCTGGTTTAGATAGCACTGTTACAGTTGCAGTATTAGATACCAACGTTAATTTTGCTTTAAACTGTAAAGCAGGCTTTGATATTGGCATACAATCGATTGCAACTTGTGGTATTGTTTTTCCAGGTCAAACACATATGTTACGTGTTAATGGTGGTGACTTATCACATTGGTATAATCTAAACTGTGCCGCAGGCATGGGTGGCACTTTAAGTTTTGTAGTTTCAGGGCCAGTAAATTATATGGGGCCAGCCTCAGGAGCTTTAGTACCTAGCGTTGTAGGAAATACGTTTACTTATGTCATTTCTGATTTTGCAACGATAAATAACCAAACTGATTTTAGAATATTATTACAACCGTTTACAACAGCTCAGGCAGGTGATGTGATATGTGTAACAGCAAAAGTAACACCGATAGGTGGTGATAACTATCCAAATAATAATAATTATGTGGCTTGCTATAATATTGTAAACTCTTACGATCCAAATATCAAAGAAGTGTATCCTATTGATGTTGCACCATACTATAACGATTGGTTAACCTATACCATTCACTTTCAAAATACAGGTAACGCCCCTGCCTTTAATATTAAACTTACCGACACTTTAGATACTGAATTAGACTTAAATACCTTTCAAGTAATTGATTATAGTCATGCAAACAATACCACATTAAATGGACGTATAATGACTGTTAATTTTTCAAACATTCAATTACCGGATAGTTCAAGTGATCCTGAAGGATCGATAGGATTTATTCAGTACCGTTTAAAACCAAAATCAACTTGGGCAAGACCATATAAAATAAAAAATACAGCCTATATTTATTTTGATTTTAACTCACCAATTGTTACTAATACGACGTATAATTCTATACTAGATATCTCAACTGGGGTAGCAGAGCAAAAAGAAAGTATCGCTTCTGTTTATCCAAACCCAAGCAATGGCTTATTCACTATTGAATTAAGCACAAAAGAAAAACAAAACCTGCAATTATTTGATATGGCTGGCAATGTTGTGCTATCTCAAACAATTGAAAATGGAAAAGCAACAATTGATGCTAACTATTTAGCGGCAGGTATTTATAACATTAGCATTAAAGGAAATGCATCCGTTATTAATCAAAAATTGGTGATTGTGAAGTAGAATAAACAAGTGGAGTTGTTTGAACCATATAGGGCGTCGCGAGCCTTATATAGTTTTTTTTATTTGTACAAACTACATTGGCTATTGTTTTAATATTTTACTATCTTCACTTAATAATCTCAATTACAGACTATGAAAATAATTTTTACTTTTTTGTTCAGCATATATATATTATTTGGATACTCCCAAACACCAAGTTCGATAAAAGGTTCAACTATAACATGCTCAGATCCTGTAATTTCTCTTACATATACTGCATCTCTATTTAATCCATCATTTGGCGGTAGTTTAGTTTGGTCTATTTTACCAAACAATAATTTTACACTTTTTAACGCTCACGATACAATTGTGCAGGCATATCCGCATCCTGGAGCAGTAGGAACCTATACGATTTACTGTAAAATTTACGATATGTTTCAGGTTCAGCTAGCCACTTTAAGTCATACAGTAATAGTTCTTGAAACTCCACATGTCATAATCTCTGGAGCGACAATTTTTTGCAAAGGATCGTCAATAAATCTAACTGCAACTTCAGCAATACAACCTAGTACAACTGTAGTATATAACTGGACACCATCATCTGGGTTAAACACAACAAATGGCAGTAGTGTATTAGCAAGTCCAATTACACAAACCACCTATACCGTAAACACTACAACAGGTTTTTGTAATAGCACAAAACAAATTACAGTTTACCCATTTGATTCATTAAATGTTTCATTTTTAGGAATAAATACATTTTGCCAAGGCTCATCGACAAGCTTACAAGCAACTACTAATATTCAGTCAGGATCCCAACTTGTTACTTATAGTTGGTCGCCATCTTATGGATTAAATACAACTACGGGCAGTGTTGTTATTTCAAATCCAGCCTCTCCAACTGTATACACATTAACTGCAAATGCAGGAAGTTGCGTTAGCCAACATCAATTTACTATTGCGCCTTTCGAAATGCTCAATATTGATTTTTCAGGAAACCCAACTTTTTGCAATAATTCCTCGACGGAAATAAGAGTAAATTCGGCTTTTCAAGGAAATCCATTAATTGTTTATGATTGGTTACCTGTTTCTGGATTAAATACCGCATTTGGGGCAACGGTAACAGCTGCTCCAAATATTTCCACAACATATACAGTTACTTCTACTTTAAATGGCAATTGTTCAAATAATGGCACTATTACAATTGCTCCTAATTATTTTAATACACCTACTATTTCTGTTTCTCAAACTAGTGATTCATTATGTGAATTTGATTTTGTTACAATAACAGCAATTGGAGCAAATACTTATACATGGACAGGAAATACTGGTGCGAGTTTCCAAAATGGCATACCTTTTCAGGTGCTACAAAGCCAAACCTACTATGTAATAGGAACAGATACTAATTTGTGCATTTCAAATACAGATAGTGCCAAAATTTATTTAGACGATCTTGCTATATTTAATGTGACTTCAACTAGTAATAATCTACCACTTGGAGGAGGAACGGCAACCTTAACAATAACTAATAGTCATCCATCCATAAATTATTATATGAATGGGGTTTTAACTACTACAACTATAGTTATTTCACCAACAGTTACAACAAATTATGTGTTTTACGCTGTAAATCCTTCAGGGTGCAACCACACAGTCTATTACACTCAACCTGTTGGTTTTATTTCAGTAGATAATCAAGAAGTTGATGAACTACAAAAAGATTATTTTGACGTGTACCCTAATCCAACTAATGGCACCTTTACCGTTGATTTAAATACTAAAGGCAAACAATCACTTCAAGCATTTGACATGACTGGAAATGTTGTATTATCTCAAACTATTGAAAATGGCAAAACAACAATAGACGCTAGTCATTTAGCAGCAGGTATTTACAATATAAGTATTAAAGGCACATCTTCCATTACTAACAAAAAGCTGGTTATTGTGAAATAGTTCTTTTACAAACTTTCTCTTTTTCTTCTATCTTTGGGCTTTATTAGCTCAAAATCATGTCAGACTTAAAATATAATTTACGTGGTGTTTCGGCATCTAAAGAAGATGTTCATAATGCTATTTCCAATATAGATAAAGGATTATTTCCTCAAGCCTTTTGTAAAATTGTTCCTGATTATTTAACAGGTAGCAATGATCACTGCATTATTATGCATGCCGATGGCGCTGGAACAAAATCATCGTTAGCATATATATATTGGAAAGAAACGGGTGATTTAAGCGTTTGGAAAGGTATTGCACAAGATGCAGTCATCATGAATATTGATGATTTAATTTGCGTTGGTGCTACTAACAATATTTTATTGTCTTCAACCATTGGTCGTAATAAAGGATTAATTCCTGGTGAAGTCATTTCGGCTATCATTAACGGAACCGAAGAAGTGTTACAAAACTTACGCGACAACGGCATAGATATCCGTTCAACTGGCGGCGAAACAGCTGATGTAGGCGATTTAGTGCGCACATTAATTGTGGATAGTACCGTTGTTTGTCGCATGAAAAAAGACGATGTCATTTCTAACCATCAAATTAAAGCGGGCGATGTGATTGTTGGATTATCGTCTTCTGGTAAAGCTACTTACGAAACTGAATATAATGGAGGCATGGGAAGCAATGGCTTAACTAGCGCTCGCCATGATGTATTTAGTAAAGCGGTTGCTGAAAAATATCCAGAGTCTTATGATAATTCATTACCAAAAGAAGTAACCTATTGTGGTCAAATGAACTTAACCGATAAAGTGGATGTGAGTTATACGGACGCCAACGGTAAAGAAATAAAAGAACAAATCACAGCTGGTAAATTAGTGTTATCACCAACCAGAACGTATGCGCCAATCGTAAAAAAATTATTATCGACACTAGGAACAAAAATTAACGGCATTGTACATTGCAGTGGTGGCGCACAAACTAAAGTGTTGCATTTTGTAGAAGGAGTTCATATCATCAAAAATAATTTATTTCCATTACCGCCATTATTCAAATTAATACACGAGCAAAGTAAAACCGATTACAAAGAAATGTATAAGGTGTTTAATATGGGGCACCGTTTAGAAGTTTATTTACCACAAGAATTAGCGCAACAGGTAATTGATATTTCTAAATCATTTAACGTTGATGCTCAAATTATTGGAAGAGTTGAAAAGTTTGATGGTAAAAAAGTAACGATTGAATCTGAGTTCGGAAAGTTTGAGTATTAGTTTTTGCCCTTCGACTCCGCTCAGGGAACAAAAACTAATTTAACTCCTGGCAAGTAATTTTATTGCCACCAACTAGTAAAACATAGGTCTTACCATTTTTATATAAATTATTGATTAATGGTTTTTGATTGCTGTTTGGTAAGGATGTCGCCAGCTTTCCTGAAGCATTAATCACATCAATTTTTTGACCTATTTTATCAAATCCTAAAAACCAAGTATTGTCACTTGTTTGTACCATTTGAGCATCATCGTATACCGCTAATTCATTAAAGTATTCCACTAATTTACTAGTAAATAAATCATAAGCATATAACGCACCGTTTCCGTATACTAATATGTCTGATTGGGAATCATCGTTCACTAAGGCAAAAGATGTTTTAAATCCATTCAATTCATCTCCAATTTTTAAAGCTTCTTTTTTATCAGCTAAAGAAATTTTATTCAATAAATTATTTTTATCATCCACATAAATCAATTTTGTATTATCTAAATTATTTCCCGCTAATACATATAGATGATCTAACTTTTCAATGACTTTATTTTTAAAATCAATTCGTCCTTCACCTTTTCTGCTAAAGCTATATAAATTGCCAGCTATATCGGCTGTAATTAAATAATCGCTAGCGCCAACATGTGCAAAGTTAATCGGCAAATTAACAATAGCATCTGTTTTTACAGGCACAAAGCCTTCTGTTTTAACGCCATATAAATTAAAATTATAAATTCGTTTATCAGCACAAGCTAAAAATATCCGGTAATCTTTATTTCCTTCGTAATCTAACAAGCTAATATTTGATGTAGCTTTTGCTGGCAACTTAACAGGAAAGCCTTGTACATAATTTCCATTTCTATCAATTAAATGCAAGTAATTTTCGGTATTAAACAACATTTGGAATTTTCCATTTTTAAAAATATCCACAGTGTATATATTTGACTTAATAGATTCGGTAATTTTCTTTTTCCAAATTAAATTACCTGTCGAATTAATTAAATAAACCTGATTCAATTCATCTTGAAAACACAATTCATTTTCTTGAGTCAAATGATTCACGAAAATATGCGCACTGCTTGTAATAGCCGAATCGGCTTTAAAAACCCATAAGGCAGAAGAAGAGCTATTGCTAACATCTGATTTTGGTTGCGCATGATTTGCATTGATCCGTACCTGCAAATTATTTTTGTAGTTTTTAGCCGTTAATGATACTTGTGACAATGCATGTTCCGACATCCATAACTCCTCTGAACTAATAATGGAAATGAGATTATGCGCCTTCATTAATTCAGCATTTTCGTAGTACAAATAATTACACTCTAAAGATAAATTATCGTTCGCATAATCCATAAAAGAGCTATTCTTCCCAAGTAATTGGCTGCCTGCTAACGATTGCTGATAATAATCTAAAACCATTTTATTTGAAAAAAACAATAATTGATTTTCTGTTACACAAGCATATTCGTTTTTGAAATCAGATCCTGTAAAAGAAAATAGTTTTTCAAAGCATGTGTTTAATTTATAAGTTTTTAAATCTAAATTCCCAAAAATACTATCGCTCATTAATTTTAAAAGCACTTCACTTTTTTCTGCATCTTTTATTCTGATACTTAAAATATGAGATGTCACATTATTTAATACATAGGTTGCAGATATAATTTCCTTGTCAATATTTTCAAAACTTTCGGCTTTAATATTATATAAAGCGCTATCATTCAATAATTGCCAAGCATTGGCATTTAGCTCAATCGTTTTATCAATCTGTTGTTTTTCAACTGTTTTATAAAATAAATTTACATCACTCAAAGTTACAGCTTCAATAATATCAGGATTATTTGGTAATGATGCAAAGCTTTGAATACTTTCTGCCTCTTGATTTTTTACGGAATTAAATAAAGATAAACTATCTGCATTAGAATAACCTGTAAATGTGATTTCGTTTAATTTCACGTCCAGACTAAATATCGACTGTTGCGAAAAAATAGTTCGTGGAAATAAATTAATAGACGTGTGATTAAAATAGACTTGTGTGATTTGCTCTCCATTTTCCTTTACTAAATCAGTATATGCTTTATGTTTTGCTAAAGATTCTGAAGCATTTAACTCCATAAAATTTTGCAAAGTACCAAGGTCTGAACTTACATACACAATACCATTTTTGTAACTCACTAACCATTTTTGCTTATTGTTAGTAAAATAAAAAGCGTCGGAGGAAGCCACGGAAGTTTCTTTAGAAAAAACTTTAGAGAAGAAATCTGTAAATAATTCTTCGTTATTTTTTTCCTTGACTTTAAATAAAATAACATGCTCTGTTATTTTTTCTTTTTTAATAAAGGCCCAATACACTGAATTATCTGAAAGCACATCCGAAATTTCGGGAGAAGAATTTACCAATGAATCTAAAAATCGGATACCGTTTTGAGCCACTTGCATTGATGTATTGCTCAATAAAGAATTCCAAATTAAATTTTGACGGGTTAATTGAGAAACTAATTCACTGCATTTTTTTGTTTCAATCACACAAGCAACGTTTGCTGGAATGTGTTCTAAAACAGAGGTATCTGGCGCTTTACTTTCTTTTAAACGCAAATAACCCCAAATAGCCAAAGCCACCGACGCAACAATGAAGATATAAAAGCCTATTTTCTTTACTAAAAACACCACATCTAATGTAGCAGAATTTAGAGGTGGAAATAATAATTAAAATCAGAGTTATGAAACCGTAATTGTGAATTGGTAGTTGAAAGAAAAAGCGTTTAAATCTTTTTGCCGAACAACCTTCGCTTCAAATTTCTCATTCCAATACTTAGCTAAATACTCTTGTTCATCTTGCCCTGGAGTTGGAACAAAAATGTAATTTTTCTTTTGTAAATGTTGTAAATCCATTAAGGTACTGTATCCGCTGCGGCAAATAATGGTTGTTGCATTGAGTATTAACTGACTAAGTTCTTTTGCAGGTGGCATATCAAATACAATCACATTTTTATTAATAAAGCTTTTTAATTCCTTGGTTGTTCCGCGCACAAAACAAATACGTTTATCGGATTGATTGGCCTTTTTAATCAATGCTTTTTCTAAGTCGTTTCGCAAAGGCTCCGGTCCAGATATCAGACATAAATAATCATATTGATTTTCTGATTTATCTACAATTGATAAACGACTCAAAGTTCCAATATACTTTACATTTTGATGAATGATATTTCTGGATAATTTCCCCGCTAAGCTCTTGTTATCTTCTTCAAAATCGGGAACCCAAACCTCATTAAATTGTTTAATGAAATGATGATGAACTTTATTGGCGATTTCTGAGAATAAACCGGCTTGTATGTTTAGCTGATGGGTAATATAAATGCAATGCACACTTTTCTCATACATTCCAAATCTGTTATCACTAATCACCACATCAATTTGATACTCTTTTATAATTTTTTGTAATTGAAGTCTTTCTTTTTTTACAACCCTCAAAATTCTTGAAGCATCCAATAATAGCTTAACAGATAATGGCGTTGTATGCGAATAACGAATATTGTAGGGTTCAACATTTACTTTTTTAAGGCTAGGAAATTCCTCATTAAAAATTAATGCAGTAATTGGCGTTATACCTAAAATCACAACATTATCTTGCATTAATTGTTTAATTAATGGCACGCACCTTGTAGCATGGCCAAGTCCCCAATCGAGTGCAGAAATAAATATGGTTTTGTTTTTTATTCGATCCATTCAAATAAATAGTTTTCATTGTATTCAATTTCAAATTTCTCTAAAAACTCTAAATACTCCACTTTAAATGTTTTTGCTTTATGATGTTCCTCTTGATTTAAAATATAATTTACCACGTTTCCAATATGACTTTTAGAGTACGAAAATGCCCCAAAGCCTTCTTGCCAATTAAACTTTCCTTTAACCCAATTACTATCATTAATAAACTTAGTAGAATTTGTTTTTATATCTCTCACTAAATCTGAAATAGAAATTGCGGGCTTAATATTCACAAAAATATGAATATGATCAGGCATACAAAATATAGCAAGCATTTTTTGTTCTCTGTTTTGAACTATACCAGTAATGTATTTATGCAACTCTTCACGATTATTTTTTGAAATTAAATTTTGGCGGTACTTAACCGCAAAAACAATTTGTACATATAGTTGCGAGTATGTATTGGGCATAACATGTCGCCCCGCTGGGGCTTTAGTAGTTTGGTAGTCTTTTTGTTATAAACATATTGCCTCGCTGAGGTAATCCTGTTATGTAAATATAAAAAAAATAAGAACGCCAGTTATTAAAAAAAACCTAATTTGCTCCAGAGGAGCAATATGATTATAACAAATACAACCACCACATTTTTTTGCTCCTTTAGGAGCAATATGTTTTAAACCCTTATCTTTACAAAGTGTCAAACGACTTTTCAGAACATATACAAAGTATCCTAAAAACGTTGCCCGAAACGCCTGGCGTGTATCGCTATTACGACTTGGATAACAATTTGTTATATGTTGGAAAAGCTAAGAATCTAAAAAAACGCGTTACTTCCTATTTTACCAAAGAACATGATACGTATCGTTTGCGTATCATGGTTAAAAAAATAGTAGATATCAAAACCATTAAGGTAGATACCGAAATGGACGCTTTGATTTTAGAAAATAATTTGATTAAAAGTCTCACGCCCAAGTACAACATTATGTTGCGTGACGACAAAACCTACCCATGGATTGTTATTAAAAACGAACGTTTTCCAAGAGTATTTCAAACTCGCCAATTAAAAAAAGATGGGAGCGAATATTACGGCCCATACCCTTCTGTTACTACTATGTACATTTTACTGGATTTAATTAAACAGTTATATCCATTACGAACTTGCAACTTAGATTTAAGTCAGGAAAATATTGACAAGAAAAAATATACCACTTGCCTTGAATTTCAAATTGGAAAATGTAAAGCACCATGTGTGAGTAAACAAAGCGAGGAAGAGTATAACAGAGGTATTAATCACATTAGAGAAATTATTAAAGGTGATATCAATTTTGCGATTAGAGATTTAAAAAAAATTATGTTGGAGCATGCCGAAAAACTAGAATTTGAGCAAGCTGCCAGCACCAAAAAGAAAATTGAGTTATTAGAAAAATATCAAAGCAAATCTACCATCGTTCATCCATCTATTACGGATACGGACGTGTTTGCGATTTTAAGCGACGAGAAAGTAGCTTACGTCAATTACTTTAAAGTAATGAATGGAACTATTATTCAAGCACAAACTTTAGAGTTGAAAAAGAAGTTGGATGAAACCGATGAAGAAATGTTGGTGTTTGCGATTAATGAAATCAGAATCAGATATAATTCTTCGAGCAAAGAAATTTTTGTTCCCTTTGAACCTGAGTTTATTTTTACAGATGCAAAATATGTGGTTCCTAAAATTGGCGACAAAAAACATTTAATGGATTTGTGTTTTAAAAATGCAGAATCTTATAAACGGGAACGAGAAAAACAATTAGCTATTATTGATCCTGAAAGGCATACGGACAGAATCATGCAACAAATGATGAAAGATTTACGCATGAAAGAAGAACCGCGCCGCATTGAAGGATTTGATAACTCTAATATTCAAGGTGATTATGCGGTAAGTGCCATGCCTGTTTTTATTGATGGCAAACCAGCTAAAAAAGAATACCGGCATTATAATGTAAAAACAGTTGTTGGCCCCGATGATTTTGCCACCATGGAAGAAGTGATTTATCGTCGTTATTCAAGAGTTATTGAAGAAGGTTTGCCTATGCCGCAACTCATAGTCATTGATGGCGGTAAAGGACAATTAGGCGCTGCCATTATTAGTTTAAGAAAATTGGATTTAATGGGAAAAGTAACGGTTATTGGAATTGCCAAACGCTTAGAAGAAATTTATTTTCCAGGCGATTCTGTTCCATTATATTTAGATAAACGCTCAGAGACTTTAAAAATTATTCAACAGATACGTGATGAGGCTCACCGTTTTGGGATTACACATCATCGCAACAAACGAAGCCGGGAGACTTTTAAAACAGAGCTTTCCGAAATTAAAGGTATAAGCGATAAAACCGCTCAAAAATTATTAACCGAATTAAAATCAGTGAAAGGCATTAAAGAAGCCACTTTAGCTGAATTAGCTGCTATTATTGGCAATTCAAAAGGTAGTTTAGTGTATGAATTTTTTAAGAGTCAGTCTGACAGTTTATTATGATTAGGGCGCGTTCCTGCAAAGAGGCAGCAGGAACCGAGCTGTCGCTGCAATCTTTTGCCGCTCAGCGACCGCAAAAGGATTTCCGCTTGCATCTCTCGCGCAAATCTACAATAAACCCTAAACATAAATTTTAACGTTTAAAGTAAACTCGTGTGAAGGATTGTAGCGAAAAGCCCACAGCCATGAGGCACGAATGGCGAGGACTTGCAGCGAAAAGCCTGACCCGACGATAGGAGGGGCACACCCAAATAATAGTTTTAGTTATAAGATTTAACAAAAACTATTATCTTTGTTCATGGAAAACGGCAAACTTATTATATTTTCTGCGCCATCTGGCTCTGGTAAAACAACCATTGTAAGGCATTTACTAAAAACATTTCCTGATAAATTAGAGTTTTCAATTTCTGCAACAAGCCGCCCAAGACGCGGTGTTGAAGAAAATGGCAAAGATTACCATTACTTAACGGTTGAAGAATTCAAACAAAAAATTGACAATAAAGAGTTTTTAGAGTGGGAAGAAGTGTATGCTGGAACCCATTACGGAACTTTAAGAAGCGAAGTTGACCGAATTTGGGCTAAAGGCAAGCATGTTATTTTTGATATTGATGTAGAAGGTGGTTTAAACCTTAAAAAACAATTTGGTGAACAGGCTTTAGCCGTATTTGTAATGCCGCCAAGCATTAAGATATTAGAAGAACGTTTAAATTCGAGAAGTACAGATAGTCAAGAAAGTATTGCCCGAAGAGTTGAAAAAGCTGAAAAAGAACTTAAAACAGCCGATTTGTTTGATGTTTTTATCCTAAATGAAGTTTTAGAAGAAGCATTTATCAAAGCCGAAAAATTATTAAGCGAATTCATCGCTAAATAATTCCCCTTTAAAGTCATGCTGTCCGCCAGCTGGCGGATCAGCATCTTATGATACCCAGAAACAAGTTCACTGTGACGAAAAAATATCAGGTAACCTTTCTTAATTTTAAATTTTAATCATTGATATTCAATAAGTTACGATTTTATTGCAAATTTTTAATTATTTTCGGGTTACCATTTTAAAGTTTCGGTATAAACGTTCAAATAACTCAAACAAAACAATTTTAAAACTAAAAAAAATGACAAAATTATTTTCAATTATCGCAGTAGCTATCATCGCTACAACTGTTGTATCTTGTGGTCCTTCTGCTGAAGAAAAAGCTAAAATGGAAGAGCAAGCAAAATTAACTGCTGATTCTATCACTGCTGCTTTATCTACTTCTTTAGAAAGTGCTATGACTGAGGCTACTGCTCCAGTTGATTCTGCTGCTGCAACTACTGAAACTGCTGCTCCAGCTGCAGAAGCAAAACACTAAGAATTTGTGTTTAGTTAGGAAAAGTCCACGTGTCTGAGACACGTGGGCTTTTTATTTATAAATAATCCTAATTTCTTTATTCAGACAAAAATTATCTTTACATTCGGGTTACCAATCAGAAATAATCGTTTATGAAAAAAATACACCTCATTTTATCTGCTACAATTTTAACTTTACTATTTGTTAAATGTAAACCTGCTGCTGAAGACAGAGTTAAAATGCATGAAAACGCAAAGCGTATATCTGATTCTATAGGCAAAACAATTGATGATGCTATGGCAGAAGTAGCTATTAAACCAAAAGAAGGCGCTGTAGCTGATACAACCAAAAAATAATTTCTCTAAAACTTTACTGTTAAACCATTTCTAAAGGAATACACCAAATCTGTTATTCCTATTGGTTGATACGTATCATACAACATGTTAAACGACGATTTAAAGTTTAAATGTTTGTTGATATGAATTTCTAAACCACTATCGTTTGCTATTCGATAGTCGGATGTGTTTTCAATATTAGGTTGATAAAACGTGGTACTCGTAAATTCTACATTTTTTAAAATAGAAAAGGTACAGGTTAAATAAGAACTTATGCGATGCTCATATAAATTAATGGGATCAGCTACTATATCATCGTATTCATACATATACAAAGCAGCCACATAAATTTTAGCATGTTCTTTTTTAAGCAACTTTAACCTTGGACCCGCACCTATCAAATATCTGAAATCTAACTTTAAAATCGGATTATATTGAGTTTGTGTAAAGGCTTCCATGGTAATCCATTTACTCACTTTATAATTGTATCTAAAATGCTGGTAGCCTGCATTTGCGAAATCTGTATTTCCTGCTTTAATAAAATTCAAATCATTCAATAAAATAAAACGACTTCTGTTTTTTTGATACTGCACTCTTACCGTATTTGAAAATTGTAATACTTGTTGTGTATTATTAAATACATTAAAATTAAAATCAGCATTACCAACCCAACCATTGGTATCATTCATAAAACGCTTGCCTTCAATATTAATTACTTGGGCTTTAACAGAAACACTAACTAATAAAACAAAAATAATTACAATTTTCAAAATCAATCTCAACATAAAAAAAATAGAAAAAACTAACTTATAAATTTATTGTATCACTAACGAATCTTCGTAAACCTTGTAAAACATATCGTTTTGCCAATACACCGTTTTAATTAATGTGTCTGTAAAGTGTTTTTCAATGGTATTAAAGGTTTGGGCTTGATATTGTTTTAATGTGTGGTTTTCAAAATAAAATACATCACCATTAATTACATTAAATTCTTTTAATTTTTTTAAAGGAATCGTTTTATAAAAAGTGCCGTAAATATCAAATACTAAAATCCCTTCATTGGGACAATTCAAATAAATAAAATTGTTGTTTTCTTGCAAAAAATTGGGTTTAATATCAATATCCAAAATGCGTTTTAAATTTCCTGTTTTTACTAAAGATTTCAATTCAGAATCAAATCGAGACAACTCATTATTTTGTTTATCATACAACCAAAAACTATTATTTGATGAAGAACAAACCAAACTAGTTTGCTCATAGCCCAATTTTTCAATAGAAATCATATTACTAGCTTCCGTCATCTGGTTATCTAAAAAAATAAGTTGCTGAAAATCTTTATAATACACCAAAACCTTTAATGGATTCATAGCATCTACAAATTCTATTTTACCGTAGCGTTTAGTGCTATATTTTTTTTGTAAAACCCCATTGGCATTATACTTTACAATTTCATTATCAGTAATACTATAAATGTTTCCAAAACCGTCTATTTCGATGTGCGATTTTTGTTCAGGAAATTTAATGTGAATTTCGGGCTCGGATGTTTGAAACACAAAAGAACAACCTAATACAACACAAATAGCTATAATGACGATAAATCTCAAAGTAATTTATTTAACGCTAAGATAATTTATAAATTGTGAATTATCTAAAAATAAAAAAGCCTTCTGTTTTTCAACAGAAGGCTTCAAAATTAGTATAAAATTATATTAAGAAATATCAAATTGAACTAAGTCAACAAATTCTTGAACTCTGTTGGATACATCCTCTTGAGATAAACCAATTAAACGTTCTGTTCCAAATTTTTCAACCGTAAAACTAGCCATTGCCGAACCAAAAATGATAGCGCGTTTCATGTTTTCGAAACTAATATCTTTTGTTTTAGCTAAATAACCAATAAAACCACCTGCAAAGCTATCTCCTGCTCCTGTTGGATCAAAAACGTCTTCTAATGGTAAAGCCGGTGCAAAAAACACTTCTTCTTTATTAAATAATAAAGCGCCATGCTCGCCTTTTTTGATAACCAATACTTTTGGCCCCATTGCTAAAATTTTTTGAGCTGCCTTTACTAAAGAGTATTCTCCAGATAATTGACGTGCTTCTGAATCGTTGATAGTTAAAACATCAATTCCTTTTAATGTTTCCATCAATTCGGGCATTGCAATATCCATCCAAAAATTCATGGTGTCTAAAACAATTAATTTTGGACGCTTAGATAACTGAGATAATACTTTTTGTTGCACAGCAGGCATTAAGTTACCTAACATTAAAAAATCGCAATTTTTGTATGATTCAGGTACAATTGGGTCAAAATCACCCAAAACGTTTAACTGAGTATCTAATGTATCACGAGAATTCATGTCGTTATGGTAGCGTCCGCTCCAAAAAAACGATTTTTCGCCTTGTTTAATTTGCAAACCATCTAAATTAACGCCTTGACCTTTCAATGTATTCATAAAGTCTTGAGGGAAATCGTCTCCAACAACCGACACTAAATTAATTTCTTTGGTAAAATAAGAAGAAGCTAAAGCTATGTAACTAGCTGCGCCACCAACGATTTTATCGGTTTTTCCGAAAGGAGTTTCAATAGCATCAAACGCTACAGTACCTACAACTAAAAGACTCATATAATAAAGATTAAAAAATTTTGACAAATATATTGTTTATTTACAAAATAGATATTAAATTTGCCCTCCCTTATAGGGAAAACATTAAAAAACTGTTCTTTAAAGTAATATAACCAGAATAATGATTCCCTCTTAGCTCAGCTGGTTAGAGCACATGACTGTTAATCATGGGGTCCCTGGTTCGAGCCCAGGAGAGGGAGCACGAAGAAAGCCTTTAGAACCTAGTGTTTTAGAGGCTTTTTTGTTTATTAAACTGTATTAATAAAGATTTTTTAGCTTAAAATTAGCCTGAAAAGGACTTTTACCGTGCGAAATCCGTGCACCTATCTGCAGTGGTCTGATGTTTACTAATAATTATTAAATCATTTGTTTATTAATTTTATCAAGCTATCTATATATTGCCATTTTTTAATAAGTTGTTTGTTTTTAATGGTTGAGGGCATAATCCCTTTTCTCCTAACATATACCATAAATGTTTCGGCAAAATCTTCCATTGGCATAGTTCTAGCATAATCACTTATAAATGCATCCTTCTCCATTTTAATAGGCTCATAACTATAATACTCATCACCAAATGTATTTTTAAAGTCTGATTTTGAAATCAACTTTGGGTAATGATGAGCAAAACTATGCGCATACTCATGTCTAATAACATCTCTTAAGGAGGCTCTACTTTGCCAAAATGTTTGCGATAGCACAAAACTTGGTATATAAATATGCCCTGGTTCAAAGCCAAGTATTTTTTGCACTGCTGAAGCACCATGTATAAAAAATCCATCAGCATCATATAAGGAAAGTGGAGATACAGGACACCTGTATATCTCTGTATCTACAAGCTTACATCCTTCAAACCAAAGCCCTACTTTAAATAGTTCATCTTGCACAGTAAATGCAGCAGAATTTATCTGTTTCAAAGATATTATACTTCCCTTTATCATTAAGTAAATTTTATGTAGTAATTATTTATTTTAAATGTAGTTATTTTAAAAATCATAAACAACAAATTATATATTTGTGATAAGTCTAAAGGCTTAGGTTTTCTATCCTCTTAAAACACATAAAAAAATAAATTATTAACTTACAGCAACAACTCTTTCTGCAAATATCCTGCACATTATTAAAACTAAACAACTAAATTTGACACACTAACAGGCACCGTAGTTCAATGGATAGAATAAGCGTTTCCTAAACGTTTGATGTAGGTTCGATTCCTACCGGAGCCACTATAGTAAATAGTGATTTTTCTAGCTGACACTAAATAGAGTCTTTCATATAACTGAAAGGCCTTTTGTTTTAAAATGAAATGCAATTTAGGTAAACATTTTTTCTTTTTCATTTTTAATCGAGAACCAATAAATAAAGCCCTTCTCGATACGCTCATACCTCGCTGCTCTTGTCCTGAGCTTGACGAAGGGCGAAGTGACTAACAAATAATACCAGTGCGATTAAAATGTAACAAGGGATTAGGTGCACATAAAAAGGGTAAGCAAAAACACACT
>CAITNS010000084.1 GCA_903893815.1 uncultured Bacteroidota bacterium | reverse complement strand
TGTGCCAATCAAACCAGTCGCTAGACCATTATTATTTGATTTATTCTCAAAGCTTCATGAAAAAACATCGATCATTATTACAACTCATTTACAGTTTGAGGAATGGGGAGACATGTTTGGCACAGCCAAAGCAACAAAGGCTATTATTGATAGATTGACTCATTATTGCCATATCATTGAAACAGGCAACAGTAGTTTTAGAGTGAGCGAAGTAAAACCACTTGGATAGAATATACAATACAATGTTCATAATAAATGTGAGGTTTAATTAAATAAAAATATAACATAGAATTCATGTTGTCAGAAAGGAAAAATGTTATAATTCTATGTGTAAAATTTGGAGGTTTAAGGGGTCAATAGTTTATTACAATAGGGGGTCAAAAGATAGTTACAATTAACATGGTAGCTGGTTAAATATGGCTGAAATTGAATTAAGTCACTTAAATCGCCAGTGCTTAGACAGACGGATTGCAGATAAAGAAATCATTATTCATGAGGTATCTGCATGGAATATCGCAAGAAATCAACAGGCAACAGTTGTAAATTGGCAATTTACAACTACAGATGCCAGAATCAAGCTAAAAAGATTGTATCCAGTGCTAACCAATGTCGGACAAAATTGATGAAACGTTGTACTAGTCTTTTAATTAATTGGTTATATAACTTATAATCATCAGGGGATAAATCATTAATATTTATCTGAATAATATGCCATGCTTTTTTCGAGTAATATTTTATTTCATTAGTATCTCGGTTAAAATAAATGATGTAATTCAACAAATTGGTATTTGGATTAGTAAACTCCGCATTTGATATAACAATGCAACTGCAACCAATTCCATCGGGAGTAGCTATATCAATGTGCATATTACTTTTTATTCGCATGATAAATTTAATCTGCAGTTCAGTTAGATAAGAAAACCAATCATCACCAATAAATTCCCTATCCCCTAAAATATAACTAATTTTTTGGGCACCAAATGTACTAATGAACATATCCATAAGGGTTTTACGTTCAGCCGTATTACTATTTCCTTTGCTATCAAGTTCTATCCAGAACAATGGGATACCGCATCCATTTACTACTACTGACAATACAAGCAGGTTAATATCTTCTAATCCATATTTCCAGTTAGTCCGGTCTAATGCTAATAGAATTTGACAATCACCTAATAGACCAAACATTTTTAAAATACCCTGTGCTAGTTGAACTTGTGTTAACCTAAATTTATGGATCAAATTTTGGTAACCGCGATAAATATCAACCTTTTTCATTTTTTTAGCTCTGTTGGAATAATTCGCTATTTTATTTAAATTTACAGTTGCCGCCAACCATAAGCCAATCATAAAATCGGCAATAGTAATAGAATTATTTCCATGCAAGTTAAAGTTTTCAGTTATAATATCGTTTAGTTGCCCTATTGATGCTTGTTTGGTATGATTTATCATCCTATTAATCCCTCGATTGTTGTGAATCCGAGGATTATACACTATTATGTGGGCAACTTGCATTCTGTTTATTAGATTTTGTTAAAATCTATCATGTACTAAGAGCCTACACAGAGAATAATGCTTCTGGCAGGGTAAGGATAATGAAATTTGAAAATTCCAGATGGGAAACTGTGGGGATTGATGATGGATTTGCCTCTACTGGAGGAGCTAGTTACCTTTCATTGTCTTTGACAGGCGGTGGTATTACTGTTCCATATGTGGCCTATACGGATTTAGCGAATTCTAATAAAGCCACGGTAATGTATCTTAATTAAATACTTCAATTTATTTTAAAGTTTGTGCCCCAACTTGCTGTTTTTAATTAAATGGTAAGTTGGAGTTTTTTATATAAAAAGCTAAAAATTTGCACTAGTATACCAAATATGATATAATAATCAGTAGTATGCAATAAATAATGTATTAAATAATAGTTCCAGAAGTAAAAAATGACAATGAATATACCACAAAGACATGATGCACTCACTAAGAGTTTTCTAAGTGATCCAAGTGTTGCTCGTGAATTTCTAGAACGCTACTTGCATAAAGACGTGCAAGCAATTTGTAATTTTGATACATTACAAATTGAGCCAACTAGTTATGTTGATGAAGATTTAAAAATGCATTGTTCAGATATTACCTATCGGCTTGAGTTGAAAGATAAAAGTAATTACGTATATGTATATACATTAATTGAGCATCAAAATAAAGCCGATAAATTAATGCCATTTAGAATTCTAAAGTATCAAGCAGCGATAATACAAAATCATATAACTAGACATCGAACAGATAAACATGAAGTTCCATTATTGCCACTAGTTGCACCAATTGTTTTTTATAATGGAAATAAGTCGCCATATCCGTATAAAATTGATATTGCAGAGATGTTTGAGCATCGTGAATTATTTGATGAAATAAGCCTTGGGAAATTTAGTTTAGTTGATTTAACTGTAATGGAAAACAAAGAAATACTAACACACGGTAAGATTGCACCATTGGAAATAATTGCTAAACATATAAAAGTTAGAAACTTTTTAAATTATATTGATGATGTCGTATCTGCCTTTGTATTAGCACATGAACAAAACCTTAGTGTGGCGTTATTTAAAAGCGCATTTACATATTTATCAACTGAACGTGAAAAAGAAGAATTAGTTAGATTAAGTGATCTGATTATTAAAAACTTGCCAAATTATGAGGAGATCGTTATGAATTATGCCGATAGTTTAAAACTTGAGGGAATACAACAAGGTATGCAACAAGGTATGCAACAAGGTAGGCGACAAGGTATGCAACAAGGTATGCAACAAGAAAGACAGGAAATTGCAAAAAATTTATTGAGATGTGGGGTAGATATTCTCGCAATTAAAAATGCCACGCATTTAAGTGACAAAGAATTAGAGCAATTAAAAGCATCATTACACTAAAAATAGCTTTTTGCGATATAACTAATCGTACAGTTGTAAATTTTGTGCCCCATCTTATTATGGTTGTCAAATAATAAGTTGGGGCTTTTATATGATAGATTAAATTATTGCTGGTTTACACCGTCTATTACCTTTGGTAATGTTATTCCAGTCGGTAAGCTACCTATCGTGGATGATGGATCAACCCATTCACTTATTTGCGGTAAAGTTAGGCTAGTTGCGCTAGTTAAATTATCATTTAAGATACTACATTGATTAGCACTAGCTACTGTCATAGTTTGTCCGACATTTTGCCATTTCACCCAGTAGGATTTTGTAGTGTCGTTCATTTGGGTTAGACTTGCACCATTGCTAACATTAAAATCTGGCTTCCAAAAACTTCCAGGTTGGTTACAGTCAGTTAGTAATGTTCCTGTATCACTATAACAGGTGCCAGAAATTCCTTGTAAATTACCAAAACTTACATATTGTAGAAATTTATTTCTACTATCACTTGTGTAAATTAATTGTAAAGGTGCCTCAAAGTCCATGATATTACCATTGTTATCTTTTACACTGTAGTAACGATTCCAACTTTGTCCACCACTAGTCCATTGTAAGTAATTATTAATAGTTGATG
>CAITNS010000083.1 GCA_903893815.1 uncultured Bacteroidota bacterium | reverse complement strand
TTGTTCACCAACTTTTAAATTGGCTTCTTCTAATTCATTAAACTGAAACTGAAAATAATCTAATTCTTTTTTTGCTTGTATTTCTTGAGCAGTAAGTTCTTCTAATTGCTTTTTTAGTTTTTGTAAAGCGTTAAATTGTTTTTTGTAATCAGAAAATAAATTGGTTGTTTGTGCAAATGCATCTACTAATTCAAACTGAAAATTAGTTTCTTTTAATAATAAGGTTTCGTGTTGCGAATGAATATCAATCAATTTCTCACCCAATTCTTTTAATACACTTAAGGTTGTTGGTGTATCATTTATAAATGCTCTAGATTTTCCTTCGGGAGTAATTTCTCTTCGGATGGTTGTTACTTCCTCAAAATCTAATTCATTGCTTTCAAAAAAAGACATTAAACTATATTCCTTAATATTAAACTGGGCTTCGATGATGCATTTTTTGGTTTTGTCGTGCAACGAACTCACATCAGCTCTGCTTCCTAAAGTTAAACCTAATGCCCCCAATAAAATGGATTTTCCAGCACCGGTTTCTCCAGTTATAACAGTTAATCCATTATTCAAATGAACTTCAGTTTCTTCAATTAAGGCAAAATTCTGTATTCGTAAGTGCTGTAACATATCTTCGTTAAATATCGGAAATTTAAATCTGTAGAAATATATAAATTACCCAAAATGGGTATCCATTTTTCAACAATTAATCTGCCAGCTGACGGATTAGAAAAAATGCCCCTAAACCAGATGAATCATTCAATCATTTAAACTGCCCATTCACTCAAAACGGTGTAACTTAATTGTTTTTATATCGTAATACAACATAGAAACATTCAGTTGGGCTATTTACTAGTGTTTTAAACCCTTTTTAGTATAATCTTTAAATTTTGAGCCATGAGACAGCTAAAAATCACCAAACAAATTACTAATCGCGAAACAGCTTCGTTGGATATGTATTTACAAGACATTGGACGTGTAGAATTAATCACAGCTGATGAAGAAGTGGTCTTAGCTCAAAAAATTAAAAATGGCGACCAACGCGCGCTTGATAAATTAGTAAAAGCTAATTTACGTTTTGTGGTGTCTGTTTCTAAACAGTATCAAAACCAGGGATTAAGTTTACCCGATTTGATAAATGAAGGTAATATGGGATTGATTAAAGCAGCTCAACGTTTTGATGAAACTCGAGGATTTAAGTTTATTTCTTACGCCGTTTGGTGGATTCGTCAGAGTATTTTACAAGCATTAGCCGAACAATCTCGAATTGTGAGATTGCCTTTAAATAAAATTGGTGCTATCAATAAAATAAATAAAACCTATGCTAAGTTAGAGCAGCAATTGGAGCGTGAGCCCATTGCAGAAGAAATTTCTGAGATTTTAGATATTATGCCTGCTGATATTCGCGATATTATGCGAAATCAAGGTCGTCACATGAGTATGGATGCACCTTTAGGAACTTCAGAAGATGGTGGAAGTATGTATGAATTGTTGGAAAATAAGCATGAGGCATCGCCAGATAATGATTTAATTATTGAAAGTTTACGTAGCGAAATTAACAGAGCTTTAACTGCTTTAACATCAAGAGAGGCAGATGTAGTAAGATTATATTATGGATTAAGTGGTGGCCATTCTCATTCGTTAGAAGAAATTGGAGAAAAGTTTGAATTAACGAGAGAACGCGTTCGACAAATTAAAGAAAAAGCAGTACGCCGATTAAAACATGCTTCTAGAAGCAAGTTTTTAATGGGCTATCTAGGATAGTTGTTTATGTTTAGTGAGTCCCGATAGCTCAATCGGGATAAAAATTAGGAGGCTTGTGTTTGGCCTCCTTTTTTTATGTGCATTTTTTTATAATAGGAACGCGGATGCAACGGATTTGGCTAATTTGCAAGGATTAAAATTAATATATGTAATACTAAAAATCAGCATTAATCCGTTAAATCCGTGTCCCTATTTTTACGATTTAGTAAAGGGGAAAGCGGATACAACGGATTTGGCTGATTTACACAGATAGAAAAGATTGGCAAAGCATAAAAATCTGTAAATATCTTTTTTATCCGCTTAATCCGTGTTCCTATTTTTTGAGTTTTTGTTAAAAACAAAATGCCTTTTAGAATTTTATAATTTATAATTTTGGGCTTATAAATTATAATATGTCACATTTAGTAGCACCTTCTGTTTTATCTGCCGATTTTGGAAATTTACAACGTGATATCGAATTGATTAATCATTCGGATGCCGATTGGTTTCATATTGATATTATGGATGGCGCTTTTGTTCCAAATATTTCATTTGGATTCCCAGTTTTAAAAGCTATACAGAAACACGCAAAAAAACCTTTAGATGTGCATTTAATGATTGAAGATCCTGATCGTTATACACAATTATTTAAAGATGCAGGTGCTGATGTTTTAACTGTTCATATTGAAGCTTGTACACATCTGCATCGTTCTATTCAAAATATTAAAGCACTTGGTATGAAAGCAGGAGTTGCTTTGAATCCTCACACGTCTATTCATTTATTGGAAGACATTATTGCTGATATTGATTTAGTATGCGTGATGAGCGTAAATCCAGGATTTGGCGGACAAAAATTTATTGAAAACACTTACACCAAAGTTACGGCACTTAAAAAACTAATTACCGAAAAAAAATCTAAAGCCCTAATCGAAATTGATGGAGGAGTTGATTTGAATAACTATAATAAATTATTAGCAGCAGGAGCCGACGTTTTGGTAGCAGGTAACACCGTTTTTGGAAGTGCAAACCCAACACAAACAATCACACAATTAAAACAAATATAAACCCTAAAACTTAAATACAATGGCATTTGAATTACCAAAATTAGATTATGCTTACACAGCATTAGAACCACAAATTGATGCAAAAACTATGGAAATTCACCATAGCAAACACCATCAAGCTTATGTAACTAACTTAAACAATGCAATTGCAGGAACAGATGCTGAAAAAATGAGCATTGAAGATATTTGCAAAAACATTTCAAAATTCCCAATGGCAGTTCGTAATAATGGTGGCGGTCACTATAACCACTCTTTATTTTGGCAAGTAATGGCACCAAACGCGGGTGGCATGCCAACTGGTGATTTAGCTAAAGCGATTGAAACAGACTTAGGTGGTTTCGAGAAATTTAAAACTGACTTTACTGCTGCTGGTGCAACTCGTTTTGGATCAGGTTGGGCTTGGTTATGTGTTAAAGAAGGCAAATTATGTGTTTGCTCTACACCAAATCAAGATAATCCTTTAATGGATATTGCAGATTGCAAAGGCATTCCAATTTTAGGAATGGATGTTTGGGAACATGCTTACTACTTGAATTATCAAAACCGTCGTCCTGATTATATGGCTGCATTTTTTAATGTCATCAATTGGACAAAAGTGAGCGAGCTTTACGCTGCTGCTAAAAAATAAGTTTAATTGTAACTGTAACTGTAACGTGTAACGTCCTAAAATAAAAAGCCCTGCTTGAATTTTCAAGCAGGGCTTTTTATTGTGTTTTTATTCTTTAATTACTCTTGTTAAAAAATAAGAACCGTTGTTTTTAATTCTAACAGAGTAAATACCTTTTGCAAAATGTTCAAATGAAACCGTTGTGCTACTGTTTGAAATCGTTTCAACCAATACTAATTTACCAATAGCATCAAATATTTCTAAACTCGCATTTTCAATGGTATTTGATTTAAAATCTATTGTAAAGTTGCCGTTAGTTGGGTTAGGAAACGCTACAAACGTATTGCTTGCTGCTTCTTTAATACTTGTACAAGTACTTACGTCTACAGTTTCTGATGCCACAGCAGAACATGAATTAGCATCTGTGTAACTATATGTTAAGGTAAAGTTTCCTACACTAGCAACCGCTGGATCAAAGCTTGAACCTACTACACCAGTACCAGAATATACACCACCGCTTGGGCTTCCAACTAATGCAACAGAACTATTACTTGTACATAAAGGACCAGATAATGAACCTAAAGTTACACTTGGTAAAGAATTAACAACAACGTTACTTACTTTGGTATTAGTACAACCATTCGTTGTTCCAATAACCGTGTAGCTTGTATTAGACGTTGGAGAAACTGAAATGCTTGAAGTTGTTGCGCCGCTATTCCAAGAATAGGTAGTTGCACCACTTGCTGTTAATGCGGCAGAATTTCCTGAACAAATAGTAGAGTTATTTACAGCCACCGTTGGTGTAGCTTTTACAGTCACGTTACTTACTTTGGTATTAGTACAACCATTTGTCGTTCCAATAACCGTGTAACTTGTATTAGATGTTGGAGAAACTGAAATGCTTGAAGTTGTTGCGCCGCTATTCCAAGAATAGGTAGTTGCACCACTTGCGGTTAATGCGGCAGAATTTCCTGAACAAATAGTAGAGTTATTTACCGCTACAGTTGGTGTAGCTTTTACAGTCACATTACTTACTTTGGTATTAGTACAACCATTCGTTGTTCCAATAACCGTGTAACTTGT
>CAITNS010000082.1 GCA_903893815.1 uncultured Bacteroidota bacterium | reverse complement strand
TCAGCTTTACAATATAAAACACCAAGTATGGTACAAACAATTAGCAATACTAAATTCATTGTTTGCAGTCCTTTAAAACTCCAAGGTTTAGAAGGAACTTTTCCATCTAATTTTCCCCAAGCAACAATAGAACCGGTGAATGTAATAGCACCAATAAAAATTCCGATGAATACTTCCACTAAATGGATTGTGCGTTCTGCATTTGATAATCCATGAATTGGGTCCATTTCTTTTGTAATGTGGGTGTGCGGATCCAAATAAGATCCAAAACCAACTAACACTGCTGCTAAACCAACAAAGCTATGCAAAATAGCTACTAATTGAGGCATGGCCGTCATTTCAACTTTGCGCGCCAACATTAAACCAATTACCGAAGCAATAGCAATGGCAACAATAATATAAACCTGACCTGCAACGCCTTCTCCTAACACAGTTGCAATGATGGCCACAATCATACCAACTATACCAAACATAACACCGCGTTTTGCTGATTCTTGTGAGGATAAACCTCCTAAACTTAAAATAAACAAGATACTTGCAAATAAGTATGCTGCCATTTGTATTTCTTTTTCGATAAAAAACATAATTTATATTTTAACTGTTTTTGTTTTTAATTATTTTATTTCGTTTTAAATGTTCTTTAGTTATTGATGAACTATTTTTTAAACATTTTCAACATACGGTGAGTCACTACAAAACCTCCAACAATATTAATGCTAGCAACTAAAATAGCAATACCAGCCAAAATAGTCATTGGATTTGATAAATCATTTTTGGTTTGTAATAAACCACCAACCACAATAATTCCACTAATAGCATTAGTTACCGCCATTAAAGGAGTGTGCAATGAATGAGCAACATTGGTTATTAATTGCCAACCAACAAACACCGCTAAAACAAATACAGTAAAGTGTTGAATGAATTCAGGTGGTGCAGATGCTCCTACTAACAGCAATAAAACTCCAACCACCGCTAAACTAATAACTGTTGTTGTAGCCGCTTTTTTAGATTTTTCGGCATCAGATTGTTTTATTTCCTCGGCAGTTGGTGCTACTACTTTTTTAGCTCCTCCTGCTGTTGGACTTACTGGAAGTGGTGCAGGTGGCCAGTTAATTTTACCGTTATAAGTTACCATCGCTCTTGAAACAACGGCATCTTCCATATCAATTTTCCATTTTTCGGCTTTACCCATATCATCTAATAAATGACATAAGTTATTACCATATAATTGAGAAGCTTGAGAAGGTAGTTGATTTAATTTACCTACGATAGTAACTCCATTAGGAGTTACATAAATTTCACCGTTTCTAGTTTCCACGCAGTTACCGCCAGTTGCTGCTGCTAAGTCAACAATAACAGAGCCTGGTTTCATAGCAGCCACGTGATAATCTAACCACAATTTTGGCGCTGGTCGGCCAGGAATTTGAGCTGTTGTAATAACAATATCAACTTCTTTAGCTTGTTCTAAAAACAATTTCATTTCGGCTTCAATAAATGCAGGGCTCATTTCTTTTGAGTAACCTGATGAAGTTGCGCCGTCTTCTTCTATTTCAACTGTCAAAAACTCTCCACCCATGGATTGAATTTGCTCAGCAACTTCTTTACGAGTATCAAATGCTCTAACAATAGCGCCTAACGAATTAGCTGCTCCTAAAGAGGCTAATCCGGCAACACCTGCTCCAATTACTAAAACCTTTGCAGGCTCTACTTTTCCAGCAGCAGTAATTTGTCCATTTAAAAATCGACCAAAATGGTAAGATCCTTCAATAACAGCTCTATATCCAGCAATATTTGCCATAGATGATAGAACGTCCATTTTTTGCGCTCTCGAAATACGAGGAATCGCATCCATTGCTACCGCATTTACTTTTTTATCCGCTAACTTTTGTAATAAAGGTTGATTTTGTGCTGGCCACAAATAACTCAACATTACCATGCCTTCGTGCATCAAATCAACTTCTTCCATTGAAGGTTCTTTTACCTTTAATACGATATCTGATTTACCATAGATATCAGCCGCAGTAGCAACTATTTTAGCGCCTGCTTCTTCAAAATCTTTATCAGAGAAATTTGCTTTTGTACCTGCCCCACTTTGAATGTAAACTTCAAATCCTTGCTTTTGCAATCGTTTAACCGTTTTGGGAGTTGCAGCAACTCTTAACTCATTTGGGGATATTTCCGATGGAATTCCAACTTTCATAGGTTTAAAATGTTTTAAATCAGTTGAACAAATAAAGCAAAAAAATATGAGTAATTCAAACCAGATTTATAAACAGGTAAAATAGTGTTGTTCATCGTTGACTTCGACTCCGCTCAGCCACCGAACACAAACACCTCAGCTACGATCAATGTTCCAATTCTAACTGGTGGCTGAGCGGAGCCGAAGCCACAACAAAAAAAAGCTCATCCACCAAAAGGCGAATGAGCTTTTTAAAATTAATGGGCAAAAATTATTTTGTTTCTGCTTTAGTTTCAGCCGCTTTTTTGTCTTTGCAACAAGCTTTTTTCTCACCAGCTTTTGCTTCGCCAGAACATGCTTTTCCTTCAGCTCCTGCTTTTTCTTTGCAACAAGATTTAGTTTCTTTTTTACTTTCTTTTTTTCCTTTATCCTTATCGTCGTTATTAGTTGATGCAGATACGCTTCCTACTAATCCAGCGAAAGCTAACATTAAAAATACTTTTTTCATGGTAAATGTGGTTTAAGTTTATTTATACACAAATATATTATTTATTTGCCTCGTTATACATGACGGCGCTCATATTATCATTCAATTAAATGTTAAAAAAACAAAACTGTATTTTTTTTGAATTTTGCTTTTTTCGATTTAGATTCTTAGATTTATAACAACTAAAAAAAGCAAAGCGCATGAAAAAAACAATTATTCTATCTAGTCTTATTATTTCCTGTTTATCAATAAATGCTCAATCAAACCAAGCATTATGGAAAGAAGTAAACGAAAATCAAATATCAATTACTGGTAAACGCGACATCGTTCCCGAAAAATATAAAACATTTCATTTAGATATTAATTCTGTTAAAATATTACTAGCGTCTGTTCCTTTAGATAAAAATATACCAGTAGAATATTCATCTGTTATTATAAGTTTACCAATGCCAGATGGTACTTTACAAAACTTTAAAGTAACTGAGTCGCCAGTAATGGAAGATGCGTTACAATTTAGTTATCCTAATATTAGAACCTATAATGTAAGAGGTATTGATGATAGATATGCTAGTGGAAAATTAGACTTAACAGAGTTTGGTTTTCATGGTATGATTCGCAGTTCGAATGGAAATATTTATATTGATCCTTATTGTAAATGGAATGTTAATGACTATATATCATATTACACGTCTGATT
>CAITNS010000081.1 GCA_903893815.1 uncultured Bacteroidota bacterium | reverse complement strand
CAAGGCTTTTCATTTTTCGTGGTAAATCATATTGCTGATTAGTTGCTCTCCAGCAGAGCTAATTTACTCTTCTGACTTACGGGACTAGTATAACAATTATTTTTATCAAAAACACCAACTATTTTTGGCACCATTACCTTATTTTTCAAAGTCTAGGTTTGTTGGTTCATCAACAGTTGGAGACTTTTTTAGGTTTGTAGAACCTGTTGAAGGTGCAAAGTCAGAAATAATTTCAAACGTTATATTGTCAAACCAAATTTGTCCAGTGCCATCCATTAATGCTCCATATGCAATTAGTGATGCATTATTTGGAACGTCTAATGTGATTTCATACTTTGTCCAATCTGTTGTTCCTTTTATAGGTCTATCACCCATATTGTCAAATGAAAGTGGTTGACGTAAACCAGTTTGGTCAACACGCAACCAAAGACCAGCCCAACCTGTAACGTTTTCAGTTTTAACAAAGCCACTCATTTTAATGCGTTTACCAAGATACTTGTTAGGATTGCATTGCTGCATTAAGGTACCAAAGCCGTCGATTGTTTTATCAATAGATTTTATTGTCGCCGCATTTTTTCCATTTTGTCCAGCACTTTTGTCTATGCCCATTTCGTAACTTTTTGGTTTACTTCCTGCATTAAACCATCCTGTTGGCAGGTCAAATGATAAAAAAATCAAAGTTGTCGCAACAAGTAGAACGTTTTTGAATAAAGATTTTGCCATTGTCTTAATGTTAAGTTGTTTGTATGGATGTCTCTAGTGCTTGTGCATAACGGTTTCGCGGTTTGCCTTGTTTGGTTTTGAAACAATTTCTACCGAAATGTTAGTTTAAAGATACTATGTTGCTAGGCATTTGCAAAGAAAAAATTGAATAATTGTCTACCGATTTTGCAAATGCTTTGATGTCCGCCCAAATAAGGTAAACCGTGTGTTAGCGGTTCGTGCTTTTCTTTTCTTTTTTCCGGACCAATTTTATTTACAATGTCTATGGTAAAACCAACCATGTGCCATTAAGTAAGTCAGTGTCTTTAAAATTTAATATTTTGTCGAGATTTTCGTGAGTAAAGGAAAACTCTTCACTTAATCTGATTTCCCCGTTGTCTTTTTTTATTAGCATATACTTTTTAAAGTCACTATCAATTTTATGGTCAAAAGACTTTTCAATCTTCCCTTTACTAATAGGATATTAAAATAATGTCGCAGATCCTTGAAGAAGATCTAAAATATCTTTGTTTATTTTTTTCATGGTATTTTAAAATGTGATGTAAAGTTCCTTAATTGCACGTTCTTTTAGAGCAGTTAATTTTTCATGATTTCTTTTGTCTCTAGCAATTTCTTGAAATATTTCTTCTGCTAATTTTTGATTAGGTGAATTTATAAATCTGTCAGGGTGACATTTTCTGCTCAACTCCTTGTAGAGTTCGGAAGAATAATTTATACTTTTCATCACATTGCCCATGTCAATGTCAGTTTCTTGAGATTTTTTCAAATTGTCCTTGTTTAATTCTGAAAACGCAAGATTATTTTTCTTATGGGAAAGTTTGAAAACTAAAACTAAAATCACTACAAGTTCAATTATTGCTAACCAAAACCAAAAATTATTTGAATAAGTAATTTCGTTCGCAATTGATGAAACGACTATCGTGTCTGCTTTTATTTGTAATAAAATATATTTCATAGTGTCTTATTTTAAGAAACCTCCAATATGTGCATGTTCTTTTAGTGCCCACTTGCAACCACTTACACCATGATTGTCATGAACTTCAAGGGTGTCCCAGCCTAACGAGACAAGTTTACGAACTAATGCTTCATTGTCAACAACAACTTTGCCTACTTCGATTAATTCATATTTTGCCATGGGTCGACCTGATAATGCTTTAATTCTAAAGCCACCGCCCATAAATTTAGAAAAGGCGTGTCGGTATGAACTTTCGCCCCAAGTTATTTTTGCTTCTAATAAAGTTGCAGCTTGCCCGTTTATAAACGAATCTTTAGCTGCTTTATTAAAATCACGCACCAATTTATATCGTTCGGACATTTCGCCAAACCAATCTGCTATTTGAATAACTTTGTACCACATGTGCTTATTTATAATAATTAAATTTATTTCTTACCATTGATGAAAATTCTGCATATGAATTACTCTTAATAACCATACTCTTTATTTCATTCCAAAATTCATTTTTTTTCTTATTTGCTTGATATTTATTAATTGTAGATTTCATAAAGCCCTCAGCCTCACCAGGTATAAATATACTCAATAAAAATAATGGAGATATTAAAATAAGCCCTATTACAATTAATATTTTAACCAAAGGATTTAAACTTAATCCATCATCTAATTTGACCTTTGGATTTGATTTTATTAAATCTTTATAGTAATTATATTCAGATTCGGTAATCTGACTTGGTGGATTAAATTGATAATTGCGGACTGTAACTGTATATTTTATTCGCGCCATTTGATTTACTTTTATTCTCTAATTCTTGTTATTTTTAAATAGTCGACATTTTCAAATTTTTCACTAGCATCATTTGTAATCAATTTAATTACTGCATATTCGGGTTCCTTTTTATGAATATGTCCATATTTCATTGTCCAACCAGGAAACTTTACTTTGTCGCCAACATTCAACATTTCCGCTTCTCTTTTACGTCTTTCTTCTTTTGTGGTTGGTTCTTTTTCTTCTACAGGCATACTTGTTGTCCAATGAATTTTTAGAAATCTTTCAAAGACATCTGCGTAATGAGTTTCACAAGCAATTGTTACTTCAGAGATTTTTTCCTCCTTTCCGTATGAAAGAGTAAAAATTGTTCCAACTTTTTCAATGGTTTCATCTTGTGCTTTAGCCACTGCGCTAAAAATACCTTTTACTATTAATGTAGGAATAAGACCGCCAGCTGCTCCCCAAAAACCAGCACCTAAATTTTTCGCAAACTGTTGGCTTGATTTCGGCTTTACTGCCTTAAATTTCTGATGGTCTTGCGATTTAAATTCTCGAATAGTATTTCTGTCAACAATAATAAATGGATAAAAACTATTTTTTGTTGAGTCGTAATACTTTATATATGGATTGCCATAAGTCTCTAAACAAAATGCCAGTTTTGTTTCGAATGATACAACAGTGAGCATAAGCCCATGTATTGCCATGTCTCGTGAGCAAACTAAAAATTTGTTGTCTAAGATGTAAATGCTGGGAATTGTTAAGTCGCCCGATTGAGAAGGACCTGTCGAATCAATAATTTGCTCATCTTTAAATTTTTCGTCCGAAATAAATTGCTTGATGTCCAAAAAATTTTGTTCAAACAGGTCAAGCCTAAACCTGTCATCGTTGCTTGCAATTTCTGAATTCTTTTTCATGTCGTCTTCTGACATGTGGCTCCAGTCCGTTTTTTTTCCAAATAGTCCCATTTTTCTCTGTATTAATATTTTATACTATGTTGTCAGAAGCATGACCGCTAACTACTCGCTAAGACTCATTTGGTAATTACAATCGATTGTAATTATTTACAAATGCTTAAAAGTAGTTAATCAAATATAATTAAATAACTTCAGTTTATATATAACTAACTCAAACTATTATTATAAAATTGGTGATTCTATATTTGCTGCTAGGGCTTTCTTGCTACCTTATAATTTTATATATTTACTTTTAAAAAAAAGGTAAGATGAAGAAAATTTTATTGCTTTTGGTTTTAGTCATTTCTCTTAACGCCTGCAAAAAAAAGGATGTTGTCAACGAACTTGTTGGAACTCCAGTTGCTGGAAATGGTTTAGTAGATGTGTTATGGACACTCGATAAACCACACGGCAGTGTGTGCTGGGAATCTAATTACTTGGATTACTCTGTTGGTAAATTAACGGGCCGTTTTAATAACTATGGTTTCTCTCCTAAATTTATATTTGATGAGGCAAACCTTTCTAATTGCAAAATAAATGCATGGGTTACTTTGTCTTCAGTTGATTCTGGAGAACCATTACGTGATGCAGTAGGAAAATGTATTCGCAATTATATGGGCGTTACCTATTTAGATACACTTAAAACCATTGTAAATCCGGCTAGCGACACCGCTTGGTTTCGCAGTACAACGGTTGTAAAATCAGGAACGGGTTATGTGGCTATCGGTAATTTTTATTTTAACCGTTACCGTTCGCCTAGTGGTTTTCCTGATGGAACACCAATTTCTAAACCTGTTAACTTGTATTTTAATTATAATGGCACATCCGATTTTGATACAGATGGAGATTTTATAAATGATAAATATCGAGCATCGTTTACGGGACATTTTTCTTTTTTGCGATCAAACCACATGGACGTAAATGCAAGTATTAAATATGTACCTGTACCTGCATTAATTGATTTACCTGGTAATAGTATTGCTGCTAATAATAAAACATATGGTGAATGGACAACCAACATTGCCGATGAAATGAATTTTACCTTGAATCTTCAATTTTTTAGAAATCACTAATCATGAGTATGAAACAAATTATTATAGCTTTTATGGTTTTAGTGTTAGTGTTGCCAGCATGTAAAAAGGAAGCAGGAATTGGAGGCAAAAAAACGATTTACGGCACGGTAACCTATAAAAATGGAGCAAGCTCTTCTTTCGAAAATGCAAGTACCGCCATAGTACATATTGCTTACGGAACAAAAAGCACTTCTTCATCTTTTGATCAAAGTGTTGCTGTTGAAGAAACAGGGGCTTACCACTTTGATGGGTTAAGAAAAGGAGACTATTTTATCTCTGCCGAATTTACCGACGAAAATGGATTTATATATACAACTGCTGGTTATGGTGTAACAGTAAATAACAGAAAAGAGAAACTGGCAGTTGACATTAAACTTCAATAAAATTGTATCTTTAAATTATAAAAAACAATAAATATCTACACATGAAATAGCCATGTGCCAAAACGCACAAACACCAATGAAGATACATGGCGTATACCATATGACAATAAAAAACAATAAATATATACATATGAAAAAAATCTACTTTAAGTTTATCGCTGTCTTTATTTTATTTGGATTTTCATCTTTAGTTGCACAAGTGCCTACTTGGCAATTAGCATTTTCTGCTGGCTATAATGGTAACGAATCAGTATCAGCAATAGCCGTGGATGCATCTGGCAATAGCTATATAACAGGTTCATATACTTCTTCGTATATCAATTTTGGAACGTTTTCATTACTAAATAGTTTTTCAGGTACTTCGGATATATTTTTAGTGAAGATAGATCCAGCAGGTGTTGTAGTTTGGGCAAAAACATTTGGAGGCGCGGATGGCGATCAAGGAAATGGATTAGCAGTGGATGCTTCAGGAAACGTAATTTTAACAGGGTGGTTTGCAAGCACTAGTATAACTTTTAGTGCAACGGTTTTAAATAATGTTGGAACAGCAAGTAGCGATTTATTTGCGGTGAAATATGATTCGGACGGAAATTTAATTTGGGCAAAAAGTGCTGGTGGAAGTGGAAACGATCGCGGTTATGCCGTAAGTTGTGATGCTAACTCTAATGTTTTTGTAACAGGTTGGTATACCAGCCCAAGCATTAATTTTGGAACTGGTAATTTAATTAATGCAGGTTCTGCAAGCACTGATATTTTTATAGTTAAATATGATGCCAGTGGATCTACTCTTTGGGGCAAAACTATTGGAGGAACCTCTGCAGATGGTGCCAGAGCTTGCGCAAATGATGCATCAGGAAACACCTATGTTTTAGGTAGCTTTTCAAGCTCATCTGTTAATTTTGGAACAGGTGCGCTTACCAATGCAAGTGCAGGAACTTACGATTTGTTCCTAGCTAAATACGACCCTTTGGGAACAGTATTGTGGTCAACTAAAGTAGGTGGCATTTATGATGAAATGGGAAATGCTATCGCAGTTTCTGGAAATAATATTTACTTAACAGGTAGTTTTACAAGTGCTAGTATAAACTTTGGAAGTTTGCCAGCATTAACAAATGCAAGCGCTGGAACATCTGATATTTTTTTAGCAAGTTATTCTTCAATAGGTACAGCTAATTGGTCAAAAGCAAGCGGTGGTGCCGACGCTGATGAAGCTAAATGCATTTGTGTTGACGCGTCAGGAAACGCATTTATTTCAGGTTCTTTTATTAGTTCAAGCATTACTTTTGGTGCTAACACATTAACTAATAGTGCCGCAGGAACTAAAGATATGTTTGTAGCAAGTTTTGATAACACAGGCAATTCACCTTGGGCTTTGCAAGCTGGAAGTTACAGCGAGGAAGTAGGGAATGGGATAGCAAATTCTAATACCTCAAGTGTAATTCATTTGGGTGGAATGTTTAATAGTAGTTCGGTTAGTTTTGGTACTAGTAACGTTTATAAAGGCTGTGGCGACGATGTGTTTTACGCAAAACTCGATGCAACTACTGGCATTAACGACGCTTGGCCTAGCTTAAATGAAAATGTGGTCATATTTCCAAATCCATCTTCTACAGGAATTTTTAGCATAAGCGATGAATTAGAAAATACCGAAATTGATATTTATAATGTACTTGGAGAAAAAGTATATTCAACTAAGCATTTTCAAAACACCATTGATTTATCTTCCCAAGCAAAAGGGGTTTATGTGATTCAATTTATATTGAAAGCTCAAACTCATTCTCAAAAAATAATTATTGAGTAAGTATTTTTATTTATACACCAAATGATACTTCTCTCCTAAAAAAGAAAGAATAATGTATTTACCGGTACGCATATTTTTGTAGGGTAGGATGTCGAAAAATAAAGTGGTTTTGTTTTCGGCTTGGCAGGGTTTGCTATCTTTATCGTAACGCAATAAAAAGTTAAGGGTTAAGTCTTGTGTTTCTATTAATTTTCCATCGGTTACCAATTCTAAATTAGCAGGGCAGTTGCCATAAAAAACACCTAACTCCAAACAGTTATTCGTAATCACGGCATGGTATATTTTTACACGTGGCATGGTAATGGTATCCATTTCGTCAACCGTTTGCACTTTGGCGCAATCAAAGGTTATAGCTTCGCCATTGACCGTTAAGTTTTTTTGTGCACTTAGGACAAAAGGTATTAGATAGATGCAAATGAATAGGAGGAAGGTTTTCATTACGGTCATTAAATAAAGATAGGATGTTTCTTTGCATGTGCAAAGCAAAAATTAAAAAGTTTCTGCCGCTTTTGCAATTGCTTTGATATCCGCCCAAAAAAGGCAAACCGTATTACCGGCTTGGCTTTTTGTTTTATGCAGCGATACGTCGACACGTTGCTAAATAATTTTCGTTTCTAAATTGACGCCACCGAAATTGAAAAGTGTAGTAAAAAAACGTGAACTTTGTTGTCGTAATTTATTTTAGAGTTACTTTTCCAACATTGAGTGCTAAAGTTATGGCGGCTAACCGCCAGTTTTATTCTTCTTGTTTCCGAATGTTTGTTATTACTCCAAACTATCCTCAATATCAATCAAAGGTTGTTCAATGATTTCTTCTTTCATTGATTTTTTGTGTATGGATAATAAGATAGCTGGTAATAAAATAATATTAGTAAACATGGATATTAATAAGGTTAAGGATACCAATACACCTAATGCTACCGTACCGCCAAAACTTGATGCTGCAAAAATAGAGAAACCACAAAATAAAATAATAGACGTATATACCATACTTAAACCAGTATCTTTAATAGCAGCAGAAATAGCAGCAGGTGCATTGCTTATTTTTTTAAGTTCTTGGCGGTATTTGGTTAAAAAGTAAATGGTACCGTCGGAGGATATACCAAAGGCGATACTAAATATTAAAATAGTAGAGGGTTTAAAACGGATATCTAAAAAGCCCATAATACCTGCTGTAATAACCAACGGAATTAAGCATGGCAACTTGGATAAAATAATAATGCGCACCGAACGGAATAAAGCAATACCAACAATGGCAATTAAAATAATTTCTATCAATAAACTTTCTAATAAGTTAGATAATAGGTAATCGTTGTTTTTTAAGAACACCAGGCTGTGTCCCGTTAAACTTACTTTATATTCATCCGGACTAAATATAGAATCAATTTTAGGGCGCACAATGGCCATTAACTCTTTCATTTTTTTAGAACCAATATCAGCTACTTGGTAACTTACACGCGTAGTTTGTTTGGTGCTATCTATAAATTTAGCGAGTTTATTGTTTTGTCCTTTTAATGAACCTGAGTATTCGGATAAGGTTTTTAAGTCGGATACGCCGGGTAACTTATAATACTTAGGGTTTCCTTCGTTATAGGCTTGGTATGAAAATTTAATAGCCTCTACAATGGATAATGGTTTTGAGAAGATTGGATATTCTTCTAACATACGCTGCATGGCTTTAATTTTATATAAAGCTTTGGCGTTGTTTTCAAACAATCCATTTTCTTTTTTAGTGTCAATTGAAATTTCAAATGGTAAAACCCCATTAAAGTTTTTTTCAAAAAAATGCAAGTCGGTGTAGATAGGATCTTTTTTAGGTAAATCATCTACTACATAACCGTTCATATCGATAAAACTCATTCCCCAAAAACAAATACCAGTAAGTACAGTTGTCGTAATATAGATAGCCATTCGGCGTTTTTGAACCAAATGGTCAACCATATCTAACGCCTTGTTAATAATTTTTCCATCTTGATGTTTGGTGTGTTTTTCTTTTGGTGTTGGTAACATAGCTAAGACCACTGGCACCAATACTAAGGTAATGAAGTAAGTAGCCATCACACTAATGGCTGCTACTGAACCAAACTGTACTAACATAGAACTTTTTGTAAAGTACAATACGCCAAAGCCGATAGATGTGGTAATGTTTGCTAAAAACAACGTAACCCCAATGGTTTCGATACTGCGAGTGATGGCTTTAATTTTATTACCATGTGCTACAAACTCGCTATGGTATTTATTAATTAAGAAAATACAATTCGGTAAACCAATCACCATAATTAGTGGCGGAATTAAGCCCGACAAAATGGTAATCTTGTAACCAAATAAGTGCATAATTCCCATCGACCATAACACACCAACGGCTGTAATAATCAAAGAGAAAAATACCACATTACCCGAACGGAAGAACACCCATAAAATAAAGGCCGTTACTAAAATAGCTAAGATTAAAAACAAAGTCATCTCGTGCGATACCTTCGTCATAATTTGCGAACGGATATAAGGCATGCCAGAGTAGTGCATTTCTACTTTATGCTTTGTTGCAAACTCTTCTGCCAATACACGTATTTGAGCAACAATTTCTAAACGGCGTTTCGAATTTAAATCCTTCTTCGTGAAGGTAATGGCCATCACGTTAGCGCCTGTTTCCTTATTGTAAATAATGCCTTCGTAAAAAGGTAAGTTTAAAAAATCAGCTTTAATACTATCTACATCTTGTTGATTTTTGATAGGATGTTTGATTAATGGCACAAAATCAAATCTTTGTAAACTATCATTCAACATAAACTTAAACGTAGTAGGTACCGACATTAAGTCTTTAATTCCCTGAATGTTTTTGATGGTTTTACTTAGCTCGTACCAATCGTTAAACTTTTGGTATTGAAATAAGTTTTTGTCTTCAAAGCCCATTACCATTACGTTTCCATCTTCACCAAAATGTTTTTTAAAGTTTTGGTATTCAATAAAGGTGCTGTCGGTATCAGGTAATATTTGAGCGAAGTCGTATGATAATTCAACCTTAGAGGTTTGATAACCCATAATGGCTGAAATTAATAGTACAACGGTTGTAAAAATTGCTTTATTTCTTAATAGTAATCCCGAAAAATATTTCCACATAATTAATTGCTTTTAGTAACGCTTTTGAGATTTTGTCTAATTACTTTATATCCAACTTCTTAACTTCTCAAAAGGTTTAAAGATAACTATTAATGAATGGATATAAAAAAAATGTTTTTAACGATGCCTTTTGGATGTTGAAAAAGGCATTTTTGGGCGTGTCCCCGCAAAAGAGGCAGCGGGGTCGGGCTTTCGGCACTCGCTTTTTTACTGGCACTTCGACTCCGCTCAGTGACCAATAAAAAGAGCTCAAACAAAGCCTCAATCCCTCACGCGGCAGGTGGTGCTAATTGCCCTCACCCTCAATCTCTCTCCCTCTGGAGAGGGAAGCTCTCCCTTCTCCCTGATGGAAATCCGAAGGATTCGATGATCCTTTTAAAATAATAAACTATCATCAAAAAGGTTGGGGATGAGGGTAAAACACTAATCCTCCTTCTTCAATTCCTTCTTAACTAACTTAAGATTAAGCAAGTTCATTGGATTTGTGGTTAAGTTCTTAATGTTTTTATGCACTAAACGAATAATTTGATCGTAATATAAAGGAACAATTGGCGCGTCATCAATTAACATTTGATCCATTTGTTGGTAAAGCGTATTCTTCACTTCGCGGTTTTGTTCGCGCAATACTTTTTCATATAATACATCAAACTCTGGGTTTTTGTAATGCGTATAGTTTGAGCCCACAGGCGCAAAGTTTTTACTATAAAATAAATGCATAAAGTTTTCTTCGTCGGCATAATCTCCTACCCACGATTTTTTAAATAAGTTGTACTCGCAAGCCGCTACTGCTTGACGCAATACGACTGGTTTATCCACACTAATATTTACTTTAATGTTGTTTTCGGCTAATTGCGATTGGATAAATTCTGTTTGCTCTAAATAATTATCCGTAGTGTGTAAAGTAATTTCTGGTAAATCTTTTCCATCAGGGAAACCTGCTTCAATTAATAACTGACGTACTTTATCAGGATCGTAATTATAACCTTTTACAATTTTCTCATCAAAAGAAGGCATTCCATTAGGAATAAAACCAGCTGTTGCAGGATATCCAATGTTTTTACGGAAGAATTTAACCATTTTAACACGGTCAAAACCGTAATTAATGGCTTTACGTAAAGCTTTAATTTTTAAAGGAGATTTCTTAACAATATCGATGTTCTCATCCACTAATATTCCTAAGTAATCTGTTTTTAAATAGTTTTGTTTTTGTAAAATAAATTTTTCGTTGTAGATAGGTTGTAAATCTCCGTTCTTGTCTAATACTTCGTTGATATTAAAGGCATCGGCTCCACTCAACATATCGTATTTGCCATTTAATAATTCCATAAAAGCGGTTTCTCTATCTTTTACAAAAGAGATGGTAACCGCATCTAAATAGGGTAAACGATTTTTGCCATCAAATTCAAAATACTTTTCATTTTTCAATAAAACGAGTTTGGTGCCTTCTTCCCATAATTTAAATTTAAAAGGACCAGTACCAACGGGGTTTCTTCTAAAATCTTGACCATAAAAATCAGCCGCTTCGTATGGTATTACCGAGAAATACTTCATGGTTAATACACTTAAAAAAGCACTTAGCGGTTCTTTTAAATACACAATAAACGTTGAATCGTTTGTAGAAGTAAATCCTTTGTAGCCTGTTTTTTCGGTACGATCGATGTTAGACAATAAAGATACCGCGCTACTTACACGAGCATCGTATAAACGGTTAAAAGAAACAACAAAATCTTTAGCAGTTACTTTTCTTCCTTTGCCACCTTCAAAACATTGATTATCATGAAAGTAAACATCGTCTCTTAAAATAAATGTATAAGTTAAACCATCATCGCTAATCCACCATTTTTTAGCAATACATGGTCTTACTTTTAATGAATCATTTAATTGAACCAAGCCATTATACACTTGGTTTACACCCCAAATATCTTCTGTATTATTGGCAGATGCAGGGTCTAAGCCCGATATACCAGCCATTTCGTTATAGTTAAATACAGTCCTATTGTCTTCATCATGTTTTGGGTCGCCACAGGTTACTGTTAGCGCAACTGTAAACAAGCAAATTATGATTAGGCGGATTGATTTTAGGGATGAAATCATTGTTTTTGAGATTTAATAAGTACTCAGTATCAATATTAGTCAAATAGAGGGCGTTTTTTTTAAACTATTTCAACAGTTTTTCACATTAGCGTGTCAATTCCTGCTAAATTGTATAAATTAGTGTTCTATTATTTAACCATTTTCAAAAAAATGAACAAACATTTTATATTACTATTATTATCAGGTTTTACTTCTTTATGTGCAGCACAAGAAGATGGATTAACGAAAGTTACTCCTGAAGAAGCTGCTAATAAAATGAAAGTTGGTAATTACGAAGATGCTTTAACCGACTATTTACAGTTGTTAAATGAAGATTCAAGAAATGAGTCATATAATTACAATGTAGGTGTCTGCTACTTAAATAATAGTATGAATAAAAGTAAGGCGGTGCCTTATTTAGAAATTGTGACTCGTAAAGAAAAACACGATCCTAATGCGGATTATTTATTAGGTAGAGCTTATCAATACGCAAATCGTTTTGATGACGCAATACTTGCTTTTAAAAAATTTAAAGCAGATGCTAAAGGAACCGTTTTTAATTTAGTAGATGCTGATTTACAAATACAACATTGTATTAATGCTAAAGAGTTAATGAAATTCCCAGTTGATGTGATGTTTCAAAACTTAGGCTCAAATATTAATTCAGAGTATAGCGACTATTATCCCTTTGTAACTTCTAATGAATCATTTTTAATTTATAATACAAAGCGTCCCGAAAAAAATACTGAGAAAATGGAGAATGGAAATTACAATAACTCCATTTATATTTCGAGGGTTGTAAACGGTGAGTATATGAAAGCAAGTCCTATTGGTGCTCCTATTAACGCTGGTAATGCTGGTATGGAAGTAATTGGCTTAAGTGAAACAGGCGACAATATTTTGTTATACATGCCAGAAGGTTTAGGTAAAGGAAATATTTATATCAGTAAGTTAGATGTACAGGGTGTTTATGGCAAACCAGAAAAATTAGATGCGAAAATCAATGCTGCTGGTGATGAAATTGCGGCTTCTATTTCGTCTGATGGTAACACTTTATACTTTGCGAGTAGTCGTAAAGGCGGTATGGGTGGTACGGATATCTATATCTGTAAAAAACTAGGTAAAAAATGGTCGGAGCCAATGAATGCAGGTAAAGAAATTAACACACCTTATGACGAGGATTTTCCTAATATTTCACCAGATGGAAAAATTTTATATTTCTCATCAAAAGGTCATACAAGTATGGGAGGTTATGATATTTTTAAATCCAGTTTTGATGAAACAACTAATACTTACACAAGTCCTAAAAATATTGGTTACCCAATCAACACAACAGATGATGATATGAATTTTCGTATTTCTAAAAATGGAAAATATGGTTATATCGCTTCTGCAAAAAATGGTGGACAGGGTGATTTTGATATTTATCGCGTAACGTTTAATGAAGTGGAAAGCGACTACTCTGTTGTCATTGGTGGAATATCTGCTAAAGATGGTTCAGAAATCAATTATATTGATGTATTTATTTCGGTAAATGATAATATTACGAAAGAGTTAATGGGTAACTATTTACCAAATCCTGCAACTGGTCGTTTTGTAGTTATTTTACCTCCAGGTAAATATCAAATGTTAATTGATGCTCCAGGTTATAAGTCAGTTAAAAAAAATATTGAAGTGTTTGATAAGGTATCTTATCAAGCGGAGATTAATATGAATATTGAATTAGCAAAGTAATTTCAACACCTTTTGTACTAAGTGGAATTTTCGTCAAAGTTAATAGAACAAGCCGTAGCTCATTTTTCGAGCTTACCTGGTGTTGGAAAAAAATCAGCCTTACGTTATGTGTTGCATTTAATTAAGCAAGATGCTCAAGATATTACCAATTTTTCGGATGTGTTAAAAGCATTAAAGCAAGATTTAAAATTTTGTAAAAACTGCCATACGATTTCCGATCATGATATTTGTGATGTATGCGCTAATCCTATTCGCAACCAACAAGTAGTTTGTGTGGTGCAAGATTACAGAGATGTGATGGCTATTGAAAACACTGGTCTTTATAAAGGCGTTTATCATGTACTAGGCGGTTTAATTTCTCCAATGGAAGGAATAGGCCCAAGTAATTTAACGATTGATTCGTTAGTTGCTAAAGTATCACGACAAGAAGTCACCGAAATTATTTTAGCACTTAATGCAACAATGGAAGGAGAAACCACTAGTTTCTTTATCTTCAAAAAATTAGCGCCATATAATTTAACCTTATCTGCTATTGCTCGTGGCATTGCTGTGGGCGATGAATTAGAATATACTGATGAAGTAACCTTAGGGCGTTCTATTGTCAATCGTATTCCTTATAACAATAGTTTAGCGAGGTAGCACTTCGACTACGCTCAGTGCCCGAAATTTTCAATTGATAACTTACGGTGGTTGAGCGGAGCCGAAACCACCTTTGAATAATATCAAAAGTATTTATGGAATTTAAAAAGTTTATACATCATAATGTAAATCCTAAAAAAATATATTATGAAATCTCTTTTAATATTTGTGTTCTGCTTAACAATCGTAAAAGCAAACGCAGCAGAAACAGACAAAACAATCAAATCAAAACCTGAAAAAATTATTGTGTACACACAAGGTGCGCAAGTGCATCGTAATACCTTGGTTAATTTGGTAGCGGGTCAAAATACCATCATCTTTTCAGGATTAGAAAATTGCATCAATGCCTCTGCTATTCAGGCTTCTGGCAATGGTAATTTTATCATTGCTGATATTCAGCATGAAGTGCATTACCCAGAATTTGATAAAGCAAAATTAAATGGAGATGTTCGTTATAAAAAATTATTAAAACAAGTGAATGATAGTTTACAAGAATTAAATTATTTAATTGAAGATATCACTTATAAATCAGATGCACTTTCTACTGAAAAAAATGTGTTATTGAATTATAGTTTATATAAAGGCCAATCAAAGCGCGATAGTATTGCTTCTTTAAAAGATGGCTTAAACTATTTGAGAGAGAAACTATATAATATCAATACTGAGCAACTAAAATTAAAGCGTGAACGCGAAAATTTAGAAGCTAAAAAAACAATTTTAAATGAACGTGTTGTTAATGTGAGTCGTGAATTAACTAATCAAAATAATAGTGGTGAAGTGGAGCAGTTAGATTACCGCATTCTTGTTCATGTCATTGCCGATCAAGCTACTCAAGCCACTGTTAGTTTAAATTATTATATCACTAATGCAGGTTGGACACCTTCTTATGATTTAAGAGCAATGTCAAATGAACAAAATGTAAAGTTAACTTACAAAGCACAAATTCATCAAGAGTCAGGTATAGATTGGGGAAACGTTAAATTAGTTCTGTCTACCGCTAACCCAAATCGTTCGTATAATATTCCTTCCTTATCACCTTGGTATTTAGGTTATAATCCGTATAAACAAAATAATAATAAAGACAGTAGAGTTCTTTCAGCACCGGCAGCAGCAGCAGGATATTCTGACAAGGCTAAAAAAGCAGATGATTTTAGTGATTTAGAACAGGAACAAAAGGAAGTAGCTGCTCTAAATGCCTATGATTACACTTCTGTTAGCGAAAATGTAATTGAAACAGAATATGAAATCAAATTAAATTATAATATCCCAAGCGACGGTAAAGAACATTTTGCAGCCATTATGGTAAAAGATTTAAAAACCAATTACCGTTACAAAGCCATTCCTAAATTAAATAATAATGTGTATTTAACAGCGGTATTATCTGATTGGGAAGATGCCATTACCATGGGTGGTGAAGCATCTATTTATTACGATGGTTCCTATGTTGGTAATACAAGCTTATTACCAGGTGGAACAGAAGATACCATTCAATTATCGTTAGGTATTGATAAAAATATTGCCATTAAACGTCAAAAGATAAAAGAAAAATGTTCGCAAAAAGTATTGGATAACGATATCTTACATCAATACACTTATGAAATTACAATGAAAAATTCACGAGCAACAAAAATAGATATTGAAGTAGAAGATCAATTGCCCTTAGCGCAAGATAAATCGGTTGTGGTTGAAAGAAAAGAATTATCAGGAGCAAAGTATGATGAAGTAACTGGTATTTTAAAATGGCGTTCTACGATACAAGCAAAAGATAGTAAGAAGTTAACGTTGATGTATCAGGTTAAAGCACCTAAATATATGTCGGTTGCTTTTAATTAAGCCCTTATACCTGGCCCTTCTCCCATTTGGAGAAGGGTTGAGGTTTAAAGTTTTTCCACAATAATGCATTCAGCGGCTTTAGGACTAATACTCACTTCTTTTTTCTGACAAATTAAAATTATAGAATTATCAAATTCTTCAATCGTTTTAATGGTAATGGAAGCTCCAATAATTAACTGATGTTTTTCTAGATATTTTAAAAAGGTCGTAGAATGATCAGTAACGCCCATTATCTTGTAATGACTTTTTATTTTCACTTCAGATAATTTGATGACATTACTTTTTTGAATTTTCCCTTTTTCATCAGGAATAGGGTCGCCATGTGGGTCGAAATTTGGGTGACCTAATTTTTCTGATAATTTTTTAATGAGTTTGTCATTTTTAATATGCTCCAATTCTTCAGCAATTTCATGTACTTCGTCCCAACCAAAACCTAATTCATTAGCAAGGTAGGTTTCCCAAATTCGGTGGCGTCGAACAATATTTAAAGCCATTTTAGAGCCAGAGGTGGTTAATCTTGTACCATACGATTTTTCGTAAATCACCAATTTTAATTCATGTAATTTTTTTACAGACTCGGTTACTGTTGCAGGAATCACATTTAATTTTTCGGCTAGTTGTTTATTGTTAACGATATTAGAATTACCAGCAGAAAGATGATAAATGGTTTTTAAATAGTTCTCTATAGTTTCGGATTGCATGAATTAATTTTTTGGTCAACCAAAAATAATAATTTTAACTATATAAAATGAAAGAACTTTGTCCATAATTTTTTAAATGACGTTTCGAACAGTTATATTTCTTTTAATGATTCCAATACTTGGCTTCTCTCAAGCTACTTCTATAAAAGGGGTGGTGAAGTCAGATACAGGTTTGGTTAGTTTTGCTTCGGTTGGATTGGTTGGAACAAACCTCGGAACGAGCACGAACGAGAGAGGCTTTTATTACTTGTCTTCTGAAAAATTCGGTAAATATGCCTTAAGAATTTCTGCGATTGGTTACAAATCTTTTGAAAAAATAGTCATTCTAAAAGAAAATGAAAGTCTTGTAGTTAATGTAAATTTAATACCAGATGCATTGGGTTTAGATGAAGTGGTTATTTCTGGTACCATGAAGGAAGTTTCTAAAACAGAAAGTCCTGTGCCAGTAGAAGTGTATACACCTACGTTATTTAAAAAAAATCCAACACCAAGTATTTTTGATGCCCTTCAAAATGTAAATGGAGTTCGTCCTCAATTAAATTGTAATGTATGTAATACGGGTGATATACATATTAATGGTTTAGAAGGACCTTATACCATGATTATGATAGATGGAATGCCAATTGTGAGCGGTTTATCTTCGGTGTATGGTTTATCGGGAATTCCTAACAGTTTGATTGAGCGAATTGAAATTGTTAAAGGCCCAGCTTCATCGTTATATGGTAGCGAAGCAGTAGGTGGTTTAATTAATATCATAACTAAAAAAACTGCTAATGCTGATAAATTGAATTTAGATGTGATGGCAACGTCTTATCAAGAGTATAATGTAGATGCAGGAATAAAATATAAACTAGGAAAAAAAGTAAATGCCTTATTGGGTATGAATTATTACAACTATCAAAACCCAGTGGATCATAATAACGATGGTTTTACGGATGTGACCTTACAGCAGCGAATTTCGGTGTTTAATAAATTTAATTTTATTAGAAAAGATAATCGGGAAGCTTCTATTGCTTTGCGATATTATTACGAAGATAGATGGGGCGGTGATATGAAATGGAATCAAAAGTGGCGGGGAACAGATAGTATTTATGGAGAAAGTATATTTACAAGTAGATATGAAGTGATAGGAAAATACCAACTGCCCTTAAAAGAACGTTTTTTTTATAATGTATCTTTTAATAATCATGATCAGAATTCTTATTATGGTACTATAAAGTTTAATGCTCAGCAAAAAATACTATTTAATCAATTGTATTGGGAAAAAGAGTTTGAAAAACATTCTTTGTTAATTGGTGTTGCTTATCGCTATGCGTGGTATGATGATAATACGATAATTACACAAACAAACGACTCTATTAATCCTAAAAACATGCCTAATAATTTGGCATTGCCTGGTGTATTTATACAAGATGAAATAAAATTTAATTGTAATCATAAACTATTGCTAGGTTTTAGATACGATTACAATCAAGCACATGGCAATATTTATACACCTCGTTTTGCATATAAATGGACATTGAATTCAAAAAACATTTTAAGATTAAATGCAGGTACAGGTTATCGTGTAGCTAATGTGTTTAGTGAAGATCATGCGGCATTAACTGGTTCAAGAGAAGTAATTGTAATAGATGATTTAAAACCCGAACAAAGTGTGAATGTGAATTTAAATTATGTAACTAAATTTTATAAAGAGAAATTTATCTTAGGGATTGATCTATCGGTTTTTTACACCCGATTTAGTAACCGTATTATTGCGGATTATGATAGCGACCCAAACAAAATTTATTTTGATAATTTAAATGGCTTGGCTATTTCGCAGGGCGCATCTGCTAATATTGATTTAGTATTTAATAAAATCCCCTTAAGGTTTTTAGTTGGCGGAACGTATATGGATAATTATAAAGTAGAAAATGGTCTTCAATCTCGTCAGGTATTAACGGAGAACTTTACAGGTAATTGGGCAGTAAGTTATGAATGGAAGAAATTAGGATTGAGTTTTGATTACACTGGAAATATTTATAGTCCGATGCGTTTGCCTTTATTAGGTGCATTAGATTTACGAAAAGAATATTCGCCTTGGTGGAGTATTCAAAATATTCAAATAACTAAAAAGTTGAAACGTTTTGAAATTTATGGAGGAGTAAAGAATTTATTAAATTATACTCCACCAGCAAATAGCATTGCTCGTCCGTTTGATGCCTTTGATAAGGGAATACAATATAATTCAGCGGGGCAAGTTGTTTCAACATCTAACAATCCTTATGCTTTAAGTTTTGATCCAACGTATATGTTTGCTCCCAATCAGGGAATAAGAGCCTTTTTAGGTGTGCGATTTAAATTGTAGGTAATTATTTCTGAGAATTTAAAAAAGAATAACTAATTAAATTAGCACCCATTTTTAAAGCTTTTTCCCGCGCCTCTTGGCTATCTTTATGTATTTCGGCACTTTCCCAACCATCACCTAAATCACATTCTGCATCATAAAAGCAAACTAATCTACCTTTGTAAATTAAACCAAAGCCTTGTGGTGGCTTGCTATCATGTTCGTGTACTTTGGGTAAGCCTTTATCAAAGTTATAGGCTTGATGATAAATAGGGTGGGAGAACGGCAATTCTACTAAATCTAATTCAGGGAAAACTTTTTTTAATTCAGTTCTAATAAATTTATCCATGCCATAATTATCCGATACATGTAAAAACCCACCAGCTAATAAATACTTTCTAAGATTATCAGCTTCTTGGTTTGTGAACACTACATTACCATGACCTGTCATGTGAATAAATGGATAATTAAAAATATCAACGCTACCAACTTCTACGATAGCTTGTTCGGGGTTAATGGTTGTTTTTAAATTGGTATTACAAAACTTTATTAAGTTTGGAAGAGACGTTTCTAAATTAGCATACCAATCGCCGCCGCCGCTATATTTCAATAATCCAATTTGATAGGATTGACTAAATGCTAAATTTATATTTGCTAGTAAATAAATAAATAGTAGTTTAAAAAGTTGTTGCATTAGTGTATCGTTATTTTATAAATGTTCTTTTATTTTTTATTCCTGAAACTCAAACTAAATCAACTGTTCCAAATATATAGTCTTAATTTTTTAGTTATCAAATGAATAATTAAATTCATTAAAATAAAAGCAACTATTTTTTTTGAGAAAGTTTAAATAACAATTCCTTTTCTGTTTTACTAAGATTTTCATAACCATTTTTAGAAATTTTATCAAGCAATTCATCAATTGTTTTTTGATTAGCATTACTTGAATCATTCACTGATTTATTTTTATTATTGTGCACAACTTTAAGCGTAGATTCTTTTTTGATCTTTAAATATGATAATTCAGATATATCTTTACCATTCTTTAGCAGATATCCAAAAAGTAGTCCAAAAAAAGCGCCACCAAAGTGTGATATTTTGCCTCCAGTATTGATATTAAAATCGATAATGGTTGAGACAGCAAAAATCAGAAGCGCATAATATTTGTACTTCATTTCTAAAATACCAAAAATGCTTACTGGAAGATTAGGGACGTATAAAGCTAAAGCAGCTACAACACCTAAAACAGCAGCTGATGCTCCAAACAAAATAGAGTTGGTGAATGTATTTGGAAATAAAATAGATAGTACTAGTAAAATAATACCTCCAAATAATCCACTCATCATGTAAACAAACATTAATTTTTTTTCGGACATGAAATTTAGAAAGGTTCGCGCTGTAAAATACAAAAGCAACATATTGTAAAATACATGGCCGAAATCTTTATGGGAAAACATGTAAGTAAAGAGTGTCCAAAATTTAAATACAAATTCGTTTAAATTAAGAGGAAGTGCTAAGTTGCGAACGATAATATCTGTGCTGAAAACGCTTACACTAATATTAATAATGAAAAATATTGAAATATTAATCACTAACAGAACAGTTAGTTTATTGTGCTTTTTTAACTCGTTTTTTATATTATCAAGAAAGGACATATTGTATCTTAAAAGAAAAAAGTTTTGTTACGTTTCCAAATCAACATAATAATAATGCCAACTGCTAAGCCACCTAGATGTGCAAAATGAGCCACATTATCATGAGCAAAAAAGCCATTATATAATTCAAAAACTGCATAAGCGGTTACTAAATATTTTGCTTTAACGGGAATTACAAAATACAATTGTAATTCTGTATTTGGAAACATCATAGCAAATGCTACTAATAATCCAAACACAGCACCAGACGCCCCTAATAATATAGTGTATTCGTTATTAAATGCACTAATTCCTAATTGAAGAGCGGCAGCTCCTAATCCACAAAGAATGTAGAAGTTTAAAAAACGTTTTGGTCCCCAAAGATTTTCTAAAATGGAGCCGAACATATATACCGCTAGCATATTTAAAAAAATGTGCGGTAAGTCGGCATGCATAAACATGTACGTTAAAAATTGATGCGGTTTAAAATATTCTGTTCCAATTGGAAATAAATCTAAGTATCTATCTAAATCAATCTTCCCTTCTAAAAGCCACCTTCCAGCAAATAAAACTACATTAATAATTAAAATATTTTTAACCACCATTGGTAGTTGTTGAAATTGTCGTGGTTTAAATTCTTGAAAACTCATACTAGTTTAAAACCTATTTTTTAAAAAATGCATCTAATTCCAACTTACTCATTTCCATAATCACAGGTTTTCCGTTAGGGCTATACATAGGGTTTTCGCAGTTAAACAAATGCTCAAGCATCAATATCATTTCTTGATCATCTAATTGTTTGCCGTATTTAATCCCCGCACTTTTAGCCATACTTTTACACATGTTTTCAAATGGATCAATCTTCACGTCAAAGGTATTTAATTTGTAGGTTTCTAAGATACCTTCTACCATTTCTTGTGTGTTAAATTCTCCTAATTCGGCAGGAGTGCCTTGCACAACAACCGTATTTTTACCAAACGGCTCAATTTCAAAGCCTAATAATTTAAAATGTGGCATTAATGTTTCTAATAACACATAATCGTTAGGCGTTAATTCAATGGTAACTGGAAATAAAACTTGTTGTGAAGATGCAGCTACATTTCTTTCTTTGGTTGAGATATAGTGTTCATATAAAATCCTCTCGTGCGCGCGCTGCTGGTCAATGACTAACAATCCATTTTCATGAGCAGAAATAATATATTTATTATATAACTGAAATGCTTTTGTCGAAAAAATATCGTGTTCAATTTGAGTTTGTTCAGCCTGTTTTTCTATTTGTAAATTTTCGTTTTCGCCTCTATAATCTGCATCGGCATAGTTTTGATATAAACTTTCCCAGTTTTGTTTATTGTGTTTTTGCAAATCGCTTTCAGGAGGTTGTTTGTAACCACCACCAGAAGAGAATTTAGAAGAGCTTGTAGAAAAAGGATTGTAATCAGGATTCACAGTAACTGTTGGTTGAGAAACTGCCTTTGTATAATCAATCTCAAAACTCATCTCACTACTAAAATCAAGACTAGGAGCAAGGTTCGCCTTCCCTAATGCTCTTTTAACAGCACTATGTAATAAGGCATAAATTATTTTTTCATCCTGAAACTTAATTTCTGTTTTTGTTGGATGAATATTGATATCAATCGTTTCGGGATTTACCTCTAAAAATAAATAATAAGCAGGATGCGTGTCGTGCGAAATTAATTCACGATAAGCCTCAGCAATAGAATGGTGTAAATACGGACTTTTTACAAAGCGATCATTTACAAAAAAGTATTGGTCGCCACGGCGTTTTTTTGCACTCTCGGGTTTTCCAACATAACCTGATATTTTTACAACATCCGTTACTTCGTTTATTTGAACCAATTTACCTTGCAACGATTTACTAAACAAGCCAGAGATTCTCTCAATTAATGTGGATGGCGGTAAATTATAAATTTCGTTTCCGTTGCTGTATAATTGAAAATGAATATTTGCATGAGGTAAACACACACGCTCAAATTCATCAATAATATGTTTTAGCTCAACATTATCGTCTTTTAAAAAATTACGACGAGCTGGAATATTAAAAAATAGATTTTTTACACTAAAAGATGAGCCAGTTGGTGCCTGACATTCTTCTTGTTTAATAAACTTATTGCCTTCAATTTTAATTAATTGGCCTACAATATCTTCTTCGCGTTTTGTTTTTAACTCCACTTGAGCCACCGCCGCTATACTAGCTAAAGCTTCGCCTCTAAAACCTTTGGTATGTAAATGAAATAAATCTTCAGCTTTCTTAATTTTAGAGGTAGCGTGGCGTTCAAAAGCCATTCGAGCATCCACAGGATTCATGCCCAAACCATTATCTATCACTTGAACTAGCGTTTTACCAGCATCTTTAACAATCAATTTAATGAAAGTAGCTTTAGCATCAATAGCGTTTTCTAGGAGTTCTTTTACAATGGAAGCGGGGCGTTGAACCACCTCTCCGGCAGCTATTTGATTAGCTACACTTTCGGGTAAAAGAGTTATGACATTTTGCATGGGTGCAAAGGTAATTTTTTACTTGATTTACCCTAAAAAAGAGCTATTTTTTAAAAAATGATTTAATTTTTAACATTTTAATTTTCATCTCAGCTATTTATTTTATATATTTCCCAAAAAATAAATAGGTTATGTCGACTAAAACTAAAGCTTCGTCAAAAAATAAAAAAGCATCACGCCCTAGCGTGACCAAAAAAGCAGTAAAGAAAGTAGTTGCAAAAAAACCTGTTGCTAAGAAAAAAGTTGTGAAAACAATAGCTAAGACTAAGCCAGTTAAAAAGTCGTTGTCACGCCAAGGCGTGACTAAAGTTGTTGCCATAAAAGCTGTTGCAAAAAAGCTAGTTAAAAAGGTATCTCCCAAAAAAGTTGCTAAGCCGGTAAAAAAAGTTGTCGCAAAAAAGGCGATTAAGAAGGCAGTAGTTAAAAAAGTCGTAAAAAAGGTTGCTCCAAAAAAAGTAATAAAGCCAGCTAAAAAAGCTGTTTTTAATAAAGCAGTTGCAAAAAAGGTAGCGCCTAAAAAGGCCGTTAAACCAGTAAAAAAAGCAGCTTCTGTTAAAGTGGCTGTTGTTAAACCAGTTAAAGAAATAATAGTAAAAGCACCAGTTGTAAAAGCCGAAAAACCAGCTAAGGTTAAAAAGGAAAAAGCATCTGTGATTAAAAAACCAATTGTTGCCCCAACCACTTTCAGAAAAACAGAAAATGAAGTGCCTACCAAGTTTGTAAAAGAACCTGCAGGTAAATTTGAAATGGAATTTGTGATTAGAGCTTCAGAAGATATGGTATTTGAATTTGTAAGTACCGAAAGTGGATTGTCAGAATGGTTTTGTGATGATGTAAACATCAGAGATGGTGTATTTACGTTTAACTGGGACGGACAAATTCAACAAGCAAAATTAATTAAAGAAATTCCGCCAATTTCTATCAGATACCAATGGTTAGATAAAAATGACGGTAGTTATTTTGAATTTAAAACTCAAAAAGACGAGTTAACGAATGATATCTCTTTGATAATCACAGACTTTGCAAGCGATAAAGCAGACGAAGAATCAGCAAGATTATTATGGCATAGCCAAGTGGATAAATTGCTTCACGTACTAGGTTCATTCTTTTAATAAGTGAAACTGCAGTTTCACCCAAATTAACAGTTTATACTTAATGAAATTTAGTATTTTTATCCATTAATTAACTTAAATTTTTATAACCATCGCATAGACATCTACTTAAATTTTTATTGAACCAATAATTTAATTGTAGTCCTATGTCTATGCAACTTCTTTCAGATAATGAGCTAGTTAAGCTTTACATGAATGGTAATGAAGAATCACTTTCTATTCTTGTAAAACGTCACAAACGCCGTATTTTTTCATACATCTATTTAATTACGCGCAATAAAGCGCTCACTGAAGATGTGTTTCAGGAAACATTTTTTAAAGTGATTCAAACTTTAAAAAAGCAACAGTATAACGAAGAAGGTAAATTTTTACCTTGGATATTACGCATTGCTAAAAACTTAATTATTGATCACTTCCGTAAAGTGAAAAAAATGCCTTCTATTAGTACAGTCATTAATGATGAAGGAGAAGAGACCAGTATTTTTGATATTATTCCTGATAATACAGATAATGGCAAAGATGCCGAAGAAACCAAACGTTTTAAAGAATCTATTCGCTCTATTGTAAATGATTTACCTCAAGATCAAAAAGAAGTGGTAATTATGAGAACCTATTACGATATGAGTTTTAAAGAAATTGCAGAAATAACTAATGTATCTATAAATACCTCTTTAGGCAGAATGCGTTATGCGTTAATTAACTTAAAGAAAATGTTAGAAGAGAAAAATATTGAAATTTATATATAGTGGTTTAATTGTTTTGATTTTTGTAAAAAGAAAACCTCCGAGAGTATCGGAGGTTTTTTTATTTAAAATTAAAATTGGATTATTGAGCATTCCAACCGCCATCCACTGGCAACGCTGTTCCTGTCATAGTTTTGGCAACGTCAGAAGCTAAGAACACCGAAAGCTGTCCTAACTCTTCTAAGCTTACAAATTCTTTCACCGCTTGTTTGTAGAGCATCACTTTATTTACTACGTCTGCTTCGCTCATGCTATGTGCTTTTGCTTGGTCAGCAATTTGTTTTTCTACCAAAGGAGTTTTTACATAACCTGGACAAATGGCATTAGCTGTAATTCCAAAAGGTGCTCCTTCTAATGCAATGGTTTTGGTGAAGCCTACAATGCCATGTTTACTGGCTACATAAGCACTTTTAAATTCTGAAGCTACTAATCCATGTGCTGATGCGATATTGATGATGCGTCCAAATTTGCGTTCCTTCATGCCTTTCCAAACAGCTTTGGTTAAATGAAAAGCAGAGGTTAAGTTAATACCAATAATGGCATTCCATTTATCTTCTGGGAAATCTTCGATAGGTGATACAAATTGAATACCTGCATTATTTACTAAAACGTCAATCTTTCCAAATTTAGCAACAGCATCATCTACCATTTTTCTTAAATCGGCAGGTTGCAACATGTTAGCATTGCTAAACATCACTTCAATACCATATTGTTTGGCAATACCATCTGCAATTTCTTGTCCGTTAGGTTCAAGTCCGTTAAATACAATATTGTACTGTTTTGTTTTTGCAAATTCGATAGCAATTCCTAGGCCAATACCGCTGGTGCTTCCTGTAATTAAGATTGTTTTCATTTAGTTTTTGGTTGTTTAACCGCGGAGAGTGGAGAGTTTTCTCGCAGAGGCCGCGGAGGTTTGTATTTGTTTAATAAAATAGTCTCATTTTCTCCGCGCTAAATCTTTGCGTTCTTGGCGGTTAAGCATTTTTTTAGAAATTTGGTTTCAACATATATTTGCTGTAGAAATCTACAATGTGTTTTACTGCTTCATCAGCAGTATCTACAATTTTAAAAAGATCTAAATCAGCTTCGTTAATATTGTGTTCTTGTTCTAGCATGGTTGTTTTAATCCAATCAATTAAACCACTCCAATATTCTTTACCTACTAATACTACAGGAAACTCCGCAATTTTATTGGTTTGAACTAAGGTTAATGATTCAAATAATTCGTCAATGGTGCCAAAACCACCAGGCATACCAATAAATCCTTGTGAGTATTTTAAGAAAACGGTTTTTCGAACAAAGAAATAATTAAAATCGATGCTTTTATCTCTATCAATATAGTCGTTTGGTTTTTGTTCGAAAGGTAAATTAATGTTTAATCCAACGGAGTTTCCACCGCCACGTTTAGCGCCTTTGTTAGCAGCCTCCATAATACCTGGTCCGCCACCTGTAATAACGCCATAGCCTTCTTGTGTTAGTTTATAAGCTATTTCTTCGGCTAAGATATAGTATTTGTTTTCTGGTTTTGTACGAGCCGAACCGAAAATTGAAACACATGGCCCAATTTGTTGCATTCTTTCAAATCCATTTACAAATTCGCTCATAATTTTAAAAATCTTCCAGCTATCAGAAGCCATCACTTCTCTTGATTCTTTGGTTGCAAATGCTCTTCTAATTTTATCTTCTTTATCTTGGGTCATATATTTTATTAGTTTAGAAAGTTAAAAGGTTTAGAAAGGTTAAAAGTTAATCTATCAAAGTTAAAAAAGTTATTCTTCATTGCATTCAAACTTTTTAACTTTCAAACTTTCATAACCTTCTCAATTTATTATAATTCTTTTTTCAAAAATGGTGCCGTATATCCTTTTTTCGATTTCACTAATTCTTCGGGAGTACCAGTAAATAATATTTCTCCGCCGCCTTTGCCGCCTTCCATTCCAACGTCAATTAAATGATCGGCTACTTTGATGATATCCATATTATGTTCGATGACTAAAACCGTATTTCCGCTTTCTACTAAACGATTTAATACACCTAATAAAATACGAATGTCCTCAAAGTGTAAACCCGTTGTTGGTTCATCTAAAATATATAGAGTATTTCCTGTATCTCGTTTACTTAGTTCTGTTGATAGCTTTACACGTTGGGCTTCGCCACCGCTTAAGGTTGTGGCTTGTTGTCCAAGCGTAATGTATCCTAAACCAACATCTTGTAAGGTTTTTATTTGACGAAAAATATTTGGTAGATTTTCAAAGAACTCGCAAGCTTGGTCAATCGTCATGTTTAATACATCACTGATTGATTTGCCTTTGTAACGCACTTCGCAAGTTTCTCTGTTATATCGTTTGCCATTACACTCGTCACAGTTAACGTATACATCTGGTAAAAAATTCATTTCAATCGTTTTTACACCAGCGCCGCCGCATGTTTCGCAACGGCCACCTTTAACGTTAAATGAAAAACGACCTGGTTTATAACCTCTGATTTTAGCTTCTGGTAATTCAGAAAACAAAGTTCTGATGTCAGAAAATACATTAGTGTAAGTGGCAGGATTACTTCTAGGTGTTCTTCCAATTGGCGATTGATCAATGTCGATGACTTTATCAATGTGTTCAATACCTGTAAATGATTTGTAGGGTAGGGGACGCTTTTCTGAATTATAAAAGTAATTACTTAAAATTGGATATAAGGTTTCATTAATCAAACTTGATTTACCACTTCCGCTAACACCGGTTACACAAATAAATTTTCCTAAAGGAATTTCAACACTTACGTTTTTTAAGTTATGTCCCGTGCAGCCTTTTAAAACTAATTTTTTTCCGTTTCCTTTTCGGCGAACTTTTGGAACTTCGATACTACGTTTACCTGTAATATAATCAGCTGTAATGGTATTAAATTTTAGCATTTCTTTAGGTGGAGCGGCCGCAATCACTCGTCCACCATGCACACCAGCACCAGGGCCAATATCAATCACATAGTCAGATTCAATAATCATGTCTTTGTCGTGCTCAACAACTAAAACACTATTACCAACATCACGTAAATTTTTTAGAGCTTCAATTAAGCGCACATTATCACGTTGATGCAAGCCAATGCTAGGTTCATCCAAAATATATAATACACCTACTAACTGTGAGCCAATTTGAGTAGCTAAACGAATACGTTGTGCTTCGCCACCACTCAAGGTTTTAGAAGAACGGTTAAGTGTCACGTAATCTAAGCCTACTTCTAATAAAAAGCCAATACGAGTGCGTATTTCTTTTAAGACTTCTTTAGCAATTACGTTTTGAGATTTACTTAAACGTTTTTCGATGCCTTTAAACCAATCGCCTAAAATATTGATATCCATTTCTGATAATTCAGAAATATTTTTTCCATCAATTTTAAAATAAAGCGCTTCTTTTTTTAAACGAGTGCCTTCGCAAACAGAACAATTTATTTTATTGGTAAAACCTTCTACCCAACGAAGCATAGCAGGCGAAGGATCTTCTTCTGCCTGACGTGAAATATGAGTGGCTATACCATCAAAAGCTGAACTGTAACTGTTAGCGTCTGATTTTACGGTAAATAATTCTTCGGTTCCGTTTAATAAAATATTAACAGCTTCTTCAGCAATATCTTCAAATGGAGTATCTAATGTAAAATTATATTTTAATCCAATGGCTTCAATTTGTTTAAATACCCAAATACCTTTTGATGGCCCTAGTGGAGCAATAGCACCTTTGCGAATGGAGATTTTTTGATTAGGAACGATTTTACTAATATCAACTTCTGATACAACACCTAGTCCGTTGCAATGTGGACATGCACCGTAAGGTGAGTTGAAAGAAAATAAATTTGGAGCAGGTTCATCATACGAAATACCAGAAGTTGGACACATTAATGAGCGACTGAAAAATTGCACTTTTCCAAAACCAAACGCTTGTGTTGTTTTCTTTTTTGCTTTTGCATCAATCTCTTCGTGCTCCATTACCATAATGGTTCCTTTACCTTGCTTCATAGCAGTTTGTAAAGATTGATGCAAACGAGGCTTAATGTCTTTCGTGATTTCTAATCGATCAATCACAATTTCAATATCATGAATTTTGTATCGGTCCACCTGCATTTTAGGCGTAATGTCTACAATAGCGCCGTCAATTCGTACTTTATTAAAACCTTTTTTGCGAACATCTTCAAACAATTCTCTATAATGTCCTTTACGACCTTTAACCACAGGTGCTAAAAGATTTATTTTTTTATCTTTGTATTTTTCAAGGATTAAATCAATGATTTGATCGTCGCTGTAACGCACCATTTTTTCGCCCGTAACGTAAGAGTATGCCTCACCAGAACGAGCAAATAATAAACGTAAAAAATCGTAAATTTCGGTAATTGTGCCAACGGTAGAACGAGGATTTTTGTTAACGGTTTTTTGTTCAATAGAAATAACTGGACTTAATCCTGAAATTTTATCTACATCAGGTCGTTCCATATTACCAAGAAACTGACGAGCGTAACTTGAAAAACTTTCGATATAGCGGCGTTGCCCTTCCGCATAAATGGTGTCAAATGCTAGTGATGATTTTCCACTTCCACTGAGTCCAGTAAGTACTACTAATTTATTGCGAGGTATTTTGAGTGATATATCTTTTAAGTTATGTGCACGTGCGCCAATAACTTCTATTTGTTCTTCTTCCATATTGAGGGCAGATTAAAGATATAAGATTAAAGATTTAATTTATGACCTAAATCTTATATCTTTCATCTTTTATCATTTCTTTAAAGTATCTGTAATTATTTTTAATGTGTCTGTTAAAGTTGTTGTTTTTAAAATGGTATCAATGATGGATTCTTGCGGAAAGACATCGTTAATGTAAACACTTAAATCAATGTTTTTGTTTTTAGGTATTTTAAACTGAAAGGTTTTTTTATCAAGATTTGTGAGTTGTTCACCAATAAGCCAAGGATTAAATGTTTTTAATACAATGGTATTTGTACCTATGTGTTTTGCAAAGGCCGATAAATTGGTAATAGAGGAATCCACTTTCACAATTTTGAAGGCAGGGAAGCTACCAGACTTTTTGATTTTGTTTTTTACACCAAAGTGAGTCGGGTTGGAGAGTAGGGTTTTATATGCCAAGATGCGATAGATAAAACTTCCTGTTTCGTTATTTAAAAGAAGGTCGTAATAGTTATTTGTATTTTGTTTTTTTAAAGCATTTTGAATGCCGCCAATTCCCACATTATATGCAGCAGCAGAGAGCGTCCAGTTTTTAAAATAATGATGAGCATCTTTAAAATGTTTGCATGCTACTAGGGTTGCTTTTTCAACGTCTAGGCGCTCATCTACTTCGTTATTTATAATTAATCCATAATGCTGAGCAGTTACAGGCATAAGTTGCCAAAAACCAGAAGCTCCCATTGGGGAAATAACGTTTGATAAATGACTTTCGATGATGGCCACATATTTAAAATCATCAGGCACACCTTCTTTTTTTAAAATAGGTTCTATTAGAGGAAACCATTTTTGAGCTTTATTAAATAGAGATAATGATGAGTTTTTCCAGGATTTATTAGCGAAGAATTCTTTTTCGAGATTTTCTTTAATTTGGTAATCGTTTTGTGGAACACGTTCGCCAGCAAACTCTAAATTAATAGGTATGTTTAATCCTAATACTTTAAAATTGGAATTAGCGTAATCGAGATTAATTATGTTATTAGGATCAAAGGAGATGAACATGATTATAAAACTAATCAATGTCCACAATGCCAAACTCAGGTAGGTTTTTTTGTAAAGAGGAGTTGGTTCGCGAAAAATTTTTAATATCCAAACAGATATGGTCACTTTCCTTTTATAATCGTATTTAGATATAAAGATACGAAAGTGATAGCACAAAAAATAATGGAAACTATCAACCAAGTGGTTTGATAATTTAAAATTTGATTAAGGGCTAGGGATAAACCTGTCATTCCTATTCCGCAAAATAAGATGGCTATTCTTTTTTCAGTAAGTCCTTTAAAAAATAAATGATGCGTTGTATGGTCTTTACCACCTACAAAGGGAGATTGTCCTTTTTTGATGCGATTAATACTAACGGTAATAGTATCTGTAATAGGCAATATGAACACCAAGGCAATGGATAAAAACCCTTGTAAGACAGGATTTACTGAAAACCAAGAATTGTTAACAAGCGTAAATGAGTTCCAACAATAATCAATTCCAACGACAGATAGAAATGCACCTAAAAATTGGCTACCGGTATCACCCATAAACATTTTGGCGGGGTGCCAATTGTATACTAAAAAGCCTAATAAAGCACCTAATAAACCTAAACTTAGGATGGGGACAGGACTTAAAATTAGATTTAAATTAATGTTTAAGAATATTACAAATAGTAAAATAACAATAGATACAATAGTTGTAATTGCATCCATATTGTCTAACATATTAATCGAATTCATAAATCCAACAACCCAAAATACAGTTAATCCGAAATTAAATGCTTCAACCGTAAAGATGTTGATTTTTGTGCCTGTGAAATAGAGGATTAAACCACATATTAATTGAGCTATGAACTTTAAAAGAGGTTGAGTATTATAGGCATCATCTGCCAACCCCATTAAAAATGAAAGAGTGCAAATCACGAATATTCCTATAATCTTTAAACTACTATAATTGAGTGGGAGCAAGTGATCAATAAAATTCAGAATAATAAAAGTAATTAAGAATATTACAAAAAATGAAATTCCTCCTATGGATGGTCTATCTGATGAACTCCAACGAATTTGTTTTTGATTTGCTTGCTGGTTTCTAACACCTAATGTTTGAGAAAATTTAAGTAAGATAGAATTAAAAACGGCGGACAATATAAATGTAATACCGATAGTCAGTACAGTAAATAACAGAATATTATTTTGGGAAAATGGCATTTAGAAAGGGCTGTTAAATTCTTTGAAAGGAGTTCCAAATAAATCTTTTTCGGATAAAATAGGATTAACAACATTCCAATTTATATTTAAGTCAGTATCATTCCATAATACACAACCTTCTGATAGTTTGTTGTATACATTGGTACATTTGTAGGAAAAAATTGTATTGTCTCTCAACGTTAAAAAGCCATGTGCAAATCCTGGTGGAATATAAAACATGGTTTTATTCTCTTCAGTTAACTCTATCGCAATATGTTCTCCGTATGACGGTGAGTCTTTTCTAATATCAACAGCAATATCTAAAACAGCACCTGTTATTACACGCACTAATTTCCCTTGATCAAACGGGGGTGCTTGAAAATGCAATCCTCTCAACACACCAGTGCTGGAAAGTGATTGATTGTCTTGAACAAAATTTACCGTAATGTTATTTTGTTTAAAAACATCTGCGTTATAACTTTCAAAAAAGTAACCTCTTGAATCTGCAAATACTTTTGGGTTTATAATTAATAAATCCTTTATTTTTGTTTCAATTACTTCCATAATTTAGATATACCAGTCTTTTTCTCTACTTTATCATCCGAATAATAACCATTTCCATAGCCATACCCATAGCCGTAACCGTAGCCATATTTATAACCATAATTTGAACGCGTTGTATCAACACCATTTAAAATCATTGATAAATTTTTTATGTTACCTTCATTAATTAATTTATCTAATATTTGAACAAATCCTTTTTTCGAATAATCCGCTCTAAATACATAAATAGGGAAATCGGCTTTTTGTATCGTGGTAATTCCATCTGTAACTAAGCCAATCGGCGGATTATCAAATACAATATAATCATAACTTAGCTTTAATTCTTCAATTAAAGTATTTAAACGATTACTGATAATTAATTCGGATGGATTTGGAGGAATTGGACCTGCGGTTATATAATCCAAATTCGGGAAATGACTTTTATTAATACAATCTTTTACAGGAGTCATGTCTGTTAAAATTGTACTCATACCTACATCATTAGAAACACCAAATCCTTTATGGATTTTTGGTTTTCTCATGTCTAAGTCCAATAGAATTACTTTTTTGCCTGTATAAGCTAAAATACCAGCAATATTTAAACATACAAATGTTTTACCTTCTCCCGAGATGGAGGACGTTACGGCGATTATTTTTGAACCATCAGAATTATTTATGAAATTTAGATTTGAACGGATACTTCTAAACGCTTCTGCAATTTGAGATTTAGGGTTTTTATCAACTACTAATTGAGAAATAGGAACATCACTTTCATAATTTGGAACTATACCTAATACAGAAACAGAAGCATCAATATTATTTACGACGTCATTCACAGATGTAATTTTATCATGTAAAAAGTAACGAGCAAATACTAGAAGCAGTGAAATAATTAGAGCTACTAACAACGCTATAATAATGGTCATTTTTTTATTGGGTGATACCCAAGTTCCTGAATTAACTGCTTCTTCTAAAATCACATTTTCTGATACAAAACCTGCTTTATTAATTGAAAACTCAGTTTTCTTTTCTAATAACATGGTATAATATTTTTCGCTTATGCTAAACAAACGCATTAATCTTGAATGCTCTAAGTCTTCATCAGGATTATTAACACTTTTGTTTTGATACTCAGAATATTTTTGAGTTAGGCTACTATATTGTGATTTATATCTTAATCGAAGTGCATTAATAGTTTCAATTAATAGTTTTTTTTGAGTTTCTATATTGAAATTTATTTGTTTAATGTTTTCACTATTAGGTGTAACCATATACAAAAGGTCTTCTTTTTCTAGTAATAGTTTTTGAATACTTTGAGTATACTCTTTTATAGCACTTTCGTATTCTGTACCCGAAATCAATGAAATTAATTGATAAGTGTCGATGCTTTTGTTTTTAGAAATATTTTGTTGAAGTTCGGCAAGAATTTTCTCATCTAATTCAACCTTTAACATATCGTCCTCTATTTTTGTTAAGCGGATTAAATTAGGATCTACAGTGCTTTCTTTAACGGTATAGTTGTTGTTTTTCCTAAATTCTTGTAGATTGTTTTCTGATGATTTTAGATCATTGTAAACGAGATCTAATTGCTCATCAATAAACGAAATTATACTTTTTGAACTTTCACTTTTACGTTCTACATCAAATTTTAAGTATTCATTAGATATTAAATTTACTAAATCTCTTGATTTATCTGAGTTTATATCTTTTACTTTTATCTGAATGGTTCTCGCTGCTTCATTAATTAGCTTAATATCAATTTTTGATTGTAAAGCAGCAGTAACATTATCAATATTATTTATTATAAAATAAGATTTATTATTTTCTGTGAGTTGACTTTTTATGATAGTATTGTCTAGCTCCGAATTAGGTGAAATACTTAATTCAAAGTACGGTGTACTTAATACATTTGAAGTTGTAAAAGGCAATGAAAATTTTTTTCCTTCAGCATTGAAGGTCAATGTACCGGAATTTATAGTATTAAAATTTATATAAATTTTAGAGCCATAAATACAAATATGTTTTACATTAAATTTCACTAAATAAGGAGAGGAAGAGTAAAGTTCATTGTTTTTAAATGTTCCTTCATTAAAGTAACTTATTTGAAAATCAGATTTTTCAACTACTCGTTTTAGGAAAATCTTGGAGTGAATTTGCTCCATGGCAGTCGCAATCTTATTGTCACCTTCATCATATTTTGTCATCTGAAGAACCTTAGATGCTTGATTATTATCATTAATTTGAATTAATGTAGAGGATTCATATTCGGGCTGACTATATCTTAAATAGATGGCTGCAATCCCAAGTGTAACAGCAAAAAATGCAGCTACAAACCACAGACTTTTTTTTACGATATAAAATACAAGCGCTAAATCTAGTTCGCTGCTAAATTTTGAAACCCTATCTCTATATTTATCTATAGAATTATTTCCCTGTGGTTGTATCATCTAGCTCTTCCAATTAGAGTATACAATAAAAATGTCGTACTAATTAAAGACACAATCGGCGTTATTTCTGCTACTAATGTCCTTGCAAATCGGTAGCGAGGCTCAACATAAATAATATCGTGAGCCAACACAACTGTATTACCTACAGCTATACCTTCTATTTTAGACAAATCCATTAAATACACTTTTGGTTTTTGGTTTTCTTGATTTCTTATTAATTTAACTTTATAGGCTTTTCCATCCTCAGAAATACCTCCAGTTAATGCTAATGCTTCAATAACTGTGGTGTTATTATTAGTAAGATTTAAAACTCTTGCAGTTCCACCATTTCCAGGGAATACAATAACACGTTTATTGGTTACTGTCATAAAAACAAAGGGTTTCACATAGTAATCAGCATAAATTTGTTCGAGGAACTCAGTAGCTTCTCTTACACTTAATCCAGCTAATTTTACTCTTCCCACAAGAGGAAGTTTAGCTGTACCATCCATATTAACTACGTAGTCTAATTCAATAAAACGAGTCATTTGATTGGAAGTAGCTAAATCGACAATTTTAAATCCGTCATTCGCAAAAATTCTAATATTTACAAGGTCATTTGCATCAATTTTATAATCTTGCTTTGATAACGAGTCTGCTATTTTATCGTAGGTGTAATCTTTAGGCGTTTTAAGCATTAAATTTGAACGAAAGATCTTACAAGAAGTAAACCAGAATGCTAAAGATAATAATAGGAAATATTTAAAAAAACGCATAGTTATATATTATATCACAAAGTTAAAATTTATCCCTTAATATCAAAAATCATGCGCTTTTTAATAATTGAGCGTATAAATGTCTCATATCATCGACTAATCGTATATAACTAAATTTAGAAAGCGCCCATATTTCGCCCTTTTCAGCTGATTTTTGCAATTGCTCTTTTTGGGTACAAGCTTTATATAAATTATCGAAAAAGGAAGTTTTATCGTTTAATTCAGATAATAAACCGCATTCCGGATGTAAAACGTCTTCAATTCCGCCCACATTGGTTGAAACCACGTATTTCCCTGCTGCTTGCGCCTCAATAATACTAACGGGAGTTCCTTCGTTCAAAGAAGTCAATGTCACTATATCCAAACCATGCAATGCCCATTCAACATTAGTAATCCATGAGGTGAAAATAAGGTCTACACTATCGCTCGGATTTTTTGACCAAGATACATTAAACTGCTTGCAGGCCTCTGTAATCGCATCTCGCGTATCTCCATCGCCAATAATAAAGGCTTTAAAATTCTTGATTCCTTTATGCTTTAGGTGAGCAATAGATTCTATAAACAAACTATGGTTTTTAATAGGCGCTAATCTTCCGATGATACCTATAGCAAGTTGGTCACCCTTTAAGTTATATTTCTCTCTAAACTCTTTTCGATTTGATTCTTTATTTAAAGTAAACTTAGTTAAATCAAAACCTAATGGAACTACGTGGATTTTATTTTCAGGCGCAATTTCAAAGGTTTTCGACAATTCTTGCTTTTGCTTATTACTGATGGCAACAATAGCGGTTGAATGTTTCGCTAAATATCTTTCGATGGTTTTGTAAAAAGCGGTTTTTAGTTTACCAAAATAAGAATGAAATACATGTCCATGATAAGTATGTACTATAATAGGAACATTACAATCTATTGCAGCTAATCGTCCAATGGCTCCAGCTTTTGAAGCATGAGTATGAACTATGTCAGGCTTAAATTCTCGTATTATTTTTTTAATTTCTTTATAAGCTTTGTAATCGCTTTTTAAATTAATTTCTCTTTGAAATTCGTGTAAAACTCTTGGCTTTAATCCTAAACCTTCAGGTATATATAAAGAACTGTCTTCACCTTCTTCCTCTGGCCCACCTACCAAAAGCGTTTCAAAATCGTCTTCTAAATACTTAGAAAGATAACTAACATTATATGTAATGCCGCCAATGTTAAAACGGTTAATGATACGAAGGACTTTAATCAAAATATTAATTCAGGTTTAATTCAGTTGATAATTGTTTAAAATCAATGCCATCAAAGTTACCTGAACTCATCATCAAAAGTACGTGGTTTTTTAATGATTTAGTTTTAAGATAAGTTACTAAAATGTTACTATCTGTAAATACTTTTAAATCTTTGCGATTAAAGTAATTTAGCACTTGTTCTTCGGTAATTGGCTTTAGTTTTTTATGGGCAATAGTATGAGGATTAAAGTAAACAATAGCTTCATCAGCATCATTCATAGCTCCGTCATATTCTGCTAAAAAAGTTTCATTAAGACTACTGAATGTATGTAGTTCCATACACGCTAAGATTTTACGATTAGTAAACTGTTGCTTGGTAGCTTGTGTAGTAGCTTTTAATTTAGATGGAGAATGAGCAAAATCTTTATAAAAAGCAAAGCTATCCGTTTTAGAAACTAGTTCTAAACGTTTGGCAGCACCTTTAAAAGATTGAATAGCTTCGTAAAATTGAGTATCAGTTAAGCCTAATTTGTTACATACTAAATGAGCTCCATTTAAGTTCATTAAATTATGGTTTCCGAATATTTGCAAGGGAATTTCTCGTTTTTTGTCCTCTAGAATGGTAGTTCCATTTTCTATACGATGTGTTGGAATAGAATAGGGGGTTTTAGTGATGTTGTTTGATAAACCAGAATTAGCTGCTACTTTTTGTAATTCTGAATCTTCATTACAATAAATTAAACTTCCATTAGGTTCAATTAAATTAACAAATATTTCAAACTGATTTACATAATTTTCAAAGGTTGGAAAGACATTTATGTGGTCCCAGGCAATGCCACTTAGTATAGCTACATTTGGTTTATATAAATGAAATTTCGGTCGGCGGTCAATAGGTGATGCTAAATATTCATCGCCTTCAATAATAGCAATCGGTGCTTCTTTAGTTAATTTTACCATGGTATTAAAACCTTCCAACTGTGCACCCACTAAATAATCTGTGTCAATTTTATGAAAATTCAAAACATGTAAAATCATGGCGGTAATTGTCGTTTTTCCATGACTACCGCCGATTACTACACGTGTTTTATCTTTTGTAGCTTCATAAATATATTCGGGATAAGAATATACTTTTAATCCCAATTCTTTAGCTTTAATTAATTCAGGATTATCTTCACGAGCATGCATTCCTAAAATTACAGCGTCAATATCGCTCGTTAATTTTTCAGGAAACCAACCAATTTCTTCAGGTAAAATACCCACATTTTTTAAACGAGTTTTTGAGGGTTCATTAATTTCATCATCACTACCGGTAACATTAAAGCCTTTTTCGTGTAAAGCTAAAGCCATATTGTGCATGGCACTTCCGCCTATTGCAATTAAATGAACGCGCATAATTGAACTGTTTTTATTTATACGAAGTAAGTGTTTTTAAACAAAAAATGCAGACTGTATGAGTCTGCATTTTAAACAATGATTTGTTAAGTAATTATGCCAACTTTGGACTTGGCTGCCCTAATAGGTACAATAGTTTTGCATGAGCTGCAACAGCGCCAACAAAAGTTTTTTTAGTATGATAAGGTAAATTAAATTCTTTTGCAGTTTGTTCAATAATTGGAGCTAATTTTTTGTAGTGAACATGACAAATATTTGGGAATAAATGATGTTCTACCTGAAAATTTAGGCCACCTACAAACCAGGAGAAAAACCAACTTTTTTGAGCGAAGTTGGTGGTAGTTTTTAATTGATGTGCTGCCCAATCATCTTCCATATTTCCTGTATTATCTGGTAATGGAAATTCAGTTAAGTCAATCACATGCGCTGGTTGAAATATTAAGGCTAATATCATTCCGCATGTAAAATGCATTATGGCCCAACCTGTTAAAATTTGATACCACGGACTTTCCATAATTAATAAAGGTAATCCTAAACTGTATCCTAAATAAAACATTTTATTTAAAATCAATAAGTATAATTCCTTTTTAAAAGTCGTCTTTTTAATAGCTAGTAAGCCCATTTTATTATATCGAGCTAATTGCTGAAAATCTTTTGTAGTAGCCCACATAATTGTCATCAGGCCGTAAAAAAACCAAGCGTATAAATACTGGAATTTATGAATTTTTTTATAGTCAGCATGAGGCGAAAATCTTAAAAATCCTGGAGGCGCAATATCTTCATCATGGCCTTCAATATTAGTATATGTATGATGAAGATTGTTGTGCTGCAATTGCCAGTTTAAAGAACTACCTCCAATAAAATTCATACTGCGGCACATTAAAGCGTTTAGTTTTGCATTTCTTGCATAAGAACCGTGGTTGGCATCATGCATAATAGATAAACCAATTCCGCTCATACCAAATCCCATCAGTACACATAATAAGGATTGTAACCATAAATTATCGAATACATTAAATATCAGTAAAATGAAAGGGGTAAAATACAGAGCAAACATAAAAATGGATTTTATTACCATTTGAGCATTTCCGTAACGTGAAAGATTGTTTTCTTTGAAGTAATCGTCTACTCTTTTTTTTGCGGTGTTATAAAAGGAACGGTTTGCGTTGTTGAATCTAATTGTTTGGGTACTCATTGTTGTTGTTTTTGTGTTAGAGTGTCAAAGATAAGCTATAAAAAGTCAAAAATCAAGATTGTTAAAATGTTAATAATGAACATTTTATAGTTTGTAATTCGTTTTAGGGGATGTAAAGACTAATTTCTGAGAGGAAAGCTATTAATAAAGCGACAAGATTAATTCTGCTAATTTTTCAACTTCTTGTTTTTGGCTTTTTTTACCAAAAGAAAATCGAACACAATTATTCGATTCTTCTTTATTTAAACCCATTGCCATTAAAACATGAGAAGACTCGGCATTTGCAGAATTGCATGCAGAACCTAAAGAAACAGCATACTGATTTTTAATGTGTGAAAATACACTACTTCCGTCTTTTAATTTTGGAAAGTAAAGATTTGAAGTATTGTAAAGTCTGTATTTGGTTGATCCATTGATTGTTAAGTTAGGTATTTCAAGTAATTGATGTTCTAAATAACCTCTCACTTTTGAGATATTCATATTATTATCCCAAAAATCGTTTTTAGCAATTTCAGAGGCCTTGCCTAAACCAACAATTCCAGTAACATTTAAAGTGCCGCTACGTTTGTTGTTCTCGTGTCCGCCACCATGAAATAAAGGAATTAAACTCACTCTAGGATTTTTACGACGAACATATAATGCGCCAACTCCTTTTGGACCGTATAGTTTATGAGCCGAAATACAGCATAAATCCAATCCCATTTCATTCACATCAATAGGGAGTTTGCCAGCTAGTTGAGTTGTATCACTAAAAAAAATAGTGTTATGTTGGTGAGTAATTTCTGCAATTTTTTCTAAGTCCTGTAATACACCAGTTTCATTATTAGCAGCCATAATTGCTACTAAAATGGTTTTATCAGTAAAGCTTTCTTTCAGTTCATCCAAATCAATTCGACCTTCTCTGTCGACGTTAAGATAAGTGACAATTGCCCCTTTTTCTTCTAAATAAGCGCAAGTATCTAAAACCGCTTTATGTTCGGTTTTACATGTAATGATATGATTGCCTTTTGATTGGTATGCTTCAAAAACCCCTTTAAAAGCCATATTTATAGCTTCGGTAGCTCCTGAAGTAAAGATGATTTCAGAACTTTCTGCGCCAATAAAATTGGCTACTTGTTGTCGTGCTTTTTCAACAGCACCTTGCGCATACCAGCCAAAAGGATGTGTATTACTATTTGCATTCCCAAAATGCTCAGTAAAAAACGGAAGCATTTCTGCTAATACTCTTTCATCTACTGGGGTTGTGGCGTTATAATCGAGGTAAATCATTTAAGCTTTCTCGATAATAGTAGCGTAACCTTGTCCAACACCAATACACATCGTAGCTAAGGCGTATTTTTTATTTTGAAGATTTAATTCGATAGCTGCTGAATTGATAATACGGGCACCACTCATTCCTAATGGATGACCTAAAGCAATAGCGCCACCATTTGGATTGATACGAGGATCATTATCATCTAATTTCCATTGACGAGTACAGCCTAATGCTTGCGCTGCAAAAGCTTCGTTTAATTCAATAAGGTCGATGTCATTCCAGGTTAAACCAGCTTTTTTTAAGGCTAAGTTAGCTGCTTCAACTGGTCCTAATCCCATAATTCGAGGTTCAACACCAACCACAGCACTGCTCACAATGCGCGCTAATGGTTTTAAGTTATAAGATTTTATTGCATTTTCGCTTGCTAATAAAATAGCCGCAGCACCATCATTTAATCCAGATGCATTGCCTGCTGTTACTGTTCCGTCTTTTCTAAAAGACGCTTTTAATTTTTGTAAACCTTCAATTGTTGTATTTACTTTTGCAAATTCATCTGTTTTAAAAATTAGAGCATCTCCTTTTTTTTGCGGAATTTCAATAGGAATAATTTCTTTTTCAAATCTACCCGAAGCTATCGCAATAGCTGCTTTTTGTTGACTCCATAAAGCAAAAGCATCTTGGTCTTCTCTACTTATTTTATGCATTTCGGCAACATTTTCAGCGGTTTCGCCCATGGCATCAACTCCATATTGTTCTTTTAATTTTGGATTGATAAAACGCCATCCAAAACTTGTATCAAATAATTGTTGATCGCGTCCAAAAGCTGAACTTGCTTTACTCATAACTAATGGTCCACGAGTCATATTTTCAACACCCGAAGAAATCATTAAATCTGCTTCGCCTAATTGTATATATCTTGCTGCATCAACGGTAGCACTTAAGCCTGAAGCACACAAACGATTAATAGTTTGACCTGGAACGGTGATTGGTAAACCAGCCATTAATGAAGCCATACGAGCTACATTGCGATTATCTTCTCCAGCTTGGTTAGCACAGCCCATTATAACATCTACCACTTTACTAAAATCAACCGACGGATTTTTTGACATTAATTCTTTTAAAACTAAAGCAGCTAAATCATCTGTACGAACAGTTGAAAGCGTTCCTCCAAAATTTCCAATGGCAGTTCTAACGCCATTTATAATATAAGCTTGTTGCATAATGGTTAAGTTTATTAGCACAAAAATATCGTTTTTTTAAGACTTACTCATTAAAATAGCTGTTTTAATAGTTTTATGTTTTTTTACACACTAAAACGGTTAGATTTTCGTTCCTTTGTAATTGAATAACAAATGCTTAGTTACATTTTTTGAAAACAAGACTTTTATATTTTTTATTATTCGTAAACGTATTTTTCTATATAAAATTGGGAGCACAAGTAGCTGCTCCTGTTTTAAGATGTGTTTCGGTTACTTCTCCAACAAGTACTACTTTATCTTGGATTATTCCGCCAGATCCAGGAGGTTTATTTACACAATATCAAATTTGGACATCTCCTACAGGTGTTGGATTTAGTTTAGCAGGTACGGTTAATTCATACGTACAAAGCACTTTTGTTCATGCGCCATCTAATACCAGTTCACAATCTTATTACTATTATGTGGTGACCATTAGCAGTGCTGGAACATCAACGTCTACTCCTTCAGACACATTAAAGTCTATATTTTTAAATATGACTGGAGCAAGTGTTAATGGAGTTGCTAGTTTAAATTGGAATGCGATGCATACGCCTTTATTGCTAACATCCTCTTCAAATTATACACTTTCAAGAGAGTATCCAACAGGCACATGGACAACTATATACACTGGTAATAAATTAAATTACAAAGACACGATTTACCGTTGCAAAGTATTTTACAATTATAAAGTCGAAATTTCTGATGCTTCGGGATGTACTTCTGTATCCAATATAAAAGGCGATACTTGTAAAAATATTCAACCTCCACCTATTATCATAGTAGATTCTGTATCTGTTAATGCATCCGGACAAGTAGTAATGGGTTGGCAACCATCCTCTAGTTTAGATGTAGATAGTTATGTGATTTTTTTCTCAAACGGTTCTGGATTAACTGGTATAGATACCATTCAAGGTTATAATAATACAACATATACTGTTCTTGGTGCTTCACCAGGTAGTTCGTCTTTAGGTTATTGTATTTCGCCTGTTGATAGCTGTGGTAACTATGCAATACCAAGTGTAACCTATAATACAATATTTTTAACTGCACCAGTTTATGATTTATGTTCCCGAACCGCTAGTTTAGCTTGGACTCCATATTCTAATTTACCAAAGGGCATTTTAAAGTATGATGTGTATTGTTCTGTAAACGGAGGAACTTTCGCTATAATTGGTTCATCAACGGGTACTTCTTTTTCACATGTAGGTTTAAATCCTGGAGATGTGTATTGTTATTTTGTTAGAGTTCGAAACAATGATTTAACCATTACAGCGAGTTCTAATACAACTTGTTTTACCGCAACAGGTTTACCAGGTCCAAGCTATGTTTATATTAATTCTGTAAGTGTAAATACAGGCAGCAAGCAAATGGAAATTACATATACCGTTGATTTAACTAATCCATTTAAAGGATGTAATATTTACAAATCAGAAGACGGTGTTAATTTTACCAAATTAGTCTTTGTTGCTTCTTCGACCTTAATGCCTCAAACATATACTGATGTTAATGTAAAAACTCTTGAAAAAAACTATTACTATAAAATACAAGCGGCAGATGATTGTAATAATCCTGGGGTTTGGAGTGATACTTCTAAGTCGGTTGTGCTGCATGTAAGCAACGATAAAGAAAATATTTTTAATAATACTTTAACTTGGGACGATTATACTAAATGGAGCGGAGGAGTATCTTCTTTTAATATTTACCGAGCTGTAAATGGTGTTTTTGATCCAACACCAATTAGTAATGTACCCGTTGGCACTAAAATGTATATTGATAATGTTCAAGATTTTGTTAGCGCACAAGGCAAATTTACCTATTATGTTGAAGCGGTTGAAGGAGCAGGAAACATTTATGGCTTTATGGATAAAGCAAAATCAAATCCTGCCGATGCTTATGTTGAGGTGAGTGTATTTGTGCCTAATGCGTTTGCACCAAAAGGACTTAATAGCGTATGGTTACCAGTGGCACAATATGTTGAAAAAACAGACTATAAAGTGATGGTGTTTAACCGATATGGCGTTAAAATTTTTGAAACTCAAAGCGACACCGAAGGTTGGACAGGCGATGCAGCAACAGATGATGTTTATGTGTATTTAATTGAATACAAAAATGCTCGAGGCGAATACATTCAGCTCAAAGGGCATTTAACGATTATTCGTTAGGCTTTCTTAGCATTGTATTTTTAATAAGTTTCCATTTTCTTTCGGTTTTAAACTGTAACCTCGTGTAAATTTGAAGTTATAATTTAAATGAAATTACTTCGATTCATAATTTTTAGCGTTGTTTTATTAAGTTCTCAATCTATTTGTGGGCAAGTAAAAAAAACAGAACCTTCTTTAACGAGAGTATTATTTGTGTTTGATGCTAGCAATAGTATGAAAACCAAACACAAAAACACCACTCGTATTAATGGCGCTAAAGAATTATTTTACAAGTTTTTGGATAGTTTAAACAAGCAAAAAAACATTCAGTTTGCTTTGCGTATGTATGGACATACAGTAAAATATCCTCCAGGAGATTGCAAAGATTCTAAATTGGTAGTGCCTTTCGGGAAAAATAATGTGGCATTTATTAAAAGTAAAGTTGCCGAAGCTAAACCAACTGGCATTACACCAATAGAGCATTCGTTAACCGAATCAGCAAATGATTTTCCAGATGCTAAAGCCGTGAACATGATTATTTTAATTACAGATGGAATTGAAGAGTGCGAAGGCGATCCATGCAAAGCCCGAATGAAATTAATGGAAAAGGGAATTGTATTTAAACCGTTTATTATCGGTATTGGTTTAACGGTTGAACAAATTAAAACTTTTGAATGTGTAGGCGATTACTACGATTTTGATAATGCGAACTTGGTAACAGATATTAGTTCGATTATCTCTAAACAAAAATTAAATAAAACATCGTCGCAAGTAAATTTATTAGATACAAAATCGTTGCCAACAGAAACGAATGTAAACATGACGTTTTACAATACCGCAACGGGCAATTATGTTTATAATTACATGCATACCTTAAATCAAAAAGGTAATCCAGATACTTTGTATTTAGATGATTTTCCAACTTACAAAGTTGTCGCACATACCATTCCGCCAACCGAAAGTAAAGAAGTAAAATTAACGCAAGGAAAACATACCATTATTCCTATTGATGCGCCGCAAGGATTTATTGAATTAAGAAGACCATCAGGCGTGTATAATTTTAATGAAAAAATAAAAAGTATCGTTCGTAAATCAAACGGAAACATGCAAACTTTAAATGTTCAGATAATGAATACAACGGAGAAATATATTACAGGGAATTATGATTTAGAAATACTAACCCTGCCTCGTACATATATTAATGCAGTTACAGTTGCTCAATCTCAAACTAAACTCATTGAATTACCAAATGCTGGTATGCTAACTGTAAAGGCTTTGGATAATGGAGATGGCAGTATTTATAAAGACACGAAGAAATTGGAGTGGGTTTGTAATTTAAATAATACAACTTCTCAGGTTTATTATTTACAGCCAGGTAATTATAGAATAGAGTGGAGAGCGAAATCTTTAAAAGGTTCTATTTATACGATTGAAAAGAAGTTCACCGTGAAGTCGGATATCGAAACGAAGGTGGAATTGTATAAGTAAGGGTTTAAAAATTCTTATACTATTAATTTGGGCGTGCCGGCGCAAAGAGACAGCGCCGTCGGGCTGACCCGCTTCAATCTTTTTGTAAAGGAACACAAAAAGGATTTTCGCTTGCATCCCTCACGCTGTTAATTATTCAATATTAACTTCTTTGTAATATTTAAGCCATTACCATAAAACACCTTTACAAAATAAATACCCTCAGCAAAATTTTGCAATTGTAGTTGATGTGATTTTGCGCGAACTGACTCTGACAATAAAATCTGTCCAGTGATACTGAGCAATTCTATTTTATTAAAATCATTTTGGCTGCTAATAGTGAGTAAATTATTTGTTGGATTTGGAAGGATAGAAGGCGCTTCGACTCCGCTCAGCGTGACAAGGCCAACAGAATTTACTCCAACGTTTATGGTATAAGTAATTGTACTACCACAAAAATCCTCTGTAGCCGCATAAAAAGTGGGAGAATTTGGTTTTACATAAATGCCAGGTGCATTAGTAATAAAAGTTCCCGTGGCATCATACCAATTAATGTTTAAGCCAGTAATGGCGGGGCCAATTAGTACACTATCTCCAATTGCAACTGTTGTGTCTCTGTAACTCCAAAAAGGAGTGCAAATGGGTTCTACGCTAACGTCGTCTATCATGTAATAAGTAGCCCATGCAAATCCATTTATATCAATTGTATCGACTTTTGTATTTAAACTATCTCTAAAATTTCCAATAATAATAAATTGCTCTGTCCCGTTTGCTTTATATATCCCAATAATTTCCGTCCAATTCAAAGTATCATTTAGTACAGGATTGCCATATTTATAAATATGCATGGGTAAATTTAAAGTGGTATTTGGAGCTACTGTATAACTTAATGTATTTGAAAAATTAAGTGCAAGATTATTGCTTACTATTTTATATCCTTGCACACTAACAGCATAAAATTTAGCTAAATAGTAATTATTAACTATTAATGGTGTTGATAGTTGAGTGCAAATGTTACCTCGTAAATTATCATATGGTCTCAGTGTCTGTAATCCAGCATAAGCATTTCCAGTTCTAGGAAGTTGATAATTTGAATTAAAAAAATTTCTCGGAACAGAAATCTGTGTACCTGTTGCGCAAGAATTGTAATACTCAGCTGATTGCGCTGCTTGAACATAATTCCAACCTACGGCTTTATTTATTTGCCCATAATTATTTGGGCATGTTGTATAAGTTTCAAAACTCGGATTAGGAACTAAGTTTTGCGCATATTGTTTTTTAGCAAAACAAAACAACATACAAACTATTAATACCCAGTACTTCATATTATAAATATACAAAAAAAGCATCGAGGTTTAGATTTTGCGTGAAGGATTGCAGTGAAAATCCTTTTGCATCTTTTTTTGATGCAAAAGATTGTAACGGAAAGCCTGGTCCGCTTTTCGCGGACGCGCCCAAACTAATGCAAAATCTTAAAAATTAATTCCTTCATCAACTCCCCATTATTCACGCCTGAATTATCAACGCCTTTGGTTTTTAAATCGTATTCTTTTAAATAAGAAAAAACGGCTTTTAGTTTGGCAGTACCATAGTTTTGAGCCGCTTTAGCATAACCATCCACAAAAAAAGGATTAACGCCTAAGGTTTGCGCAACGGCAAATTTAGATTTATCGGGAGCAAAGTGATAGACGAGTATTTTTGAGAAGTAACCATACAATGTACTCAAGGTCATTACCGCAGGATGTTCTTTTTCGTTAGCTGAAAAATAGTTAATGATGCGATTAGCTTTTAAAATATCTTTTTTGGCTAAGGCATCTTGCAATTCAAACACATTAAATTCCTTACTAATTCCAATGTTATCTTGAACAGCTTCAGCTGTTACTTCTTCGCCTTCTTTTAAATTAATAAATAGCTTTTCAACCTCATTGGTGATTTTAGATAAATCGTTTCCTAAAAACTCTGCTAGTAGAAAAGAGGCTTTTGGACCTATTTTAAATTTCTGTTCTTGTACAAATGATGTAATCCATTCAGGGATTTGATTATCATACATTTTCTTAGTCTCTAAAAAAACATGATTTTTTTGCAGAGATTTATAAACGGCACTTCTCTTATCTAGTGTTTTGTACTTATAACAAAATACTAATATGGTAGAAGGTTGAGGTTGTTGTAAATAGCCCGCTAATGCGTTTGAAGTAGCAGCTGTTTTTTTTACAGGAACATCATCATCGTCGTCATCGCCGCCCGAAGCTTTTCCTAATTCTTTTAAGTTCTGAGCTTCTTTAACGATTACCACTTGGTATTCGCTCATCATTGGAAAACGTTTGGCAGCCGAAATGATGGCGTTTAAATCAACATCTTTTCCGTATAGAATGGTTTGATTGAATTCCTGTTCACTTTCGTCTAGGACGTTTTTTTCAATATAATCACTAATCAAATCAATATAATACGCTTCTTCGCCGCTTAAAAAATAAACGGGTTTAAAGATTTTTCGTTTTAAATCGGTGAGTATTTGATTAACTTCTTTCACAGGTTGAATTTACTTTTAAAACGCAGCTTTTAGGCAATAATTTTAAAACAAAAAATAAACAATTTAACTAGAAGTTAAAGTCTCAGATTCGCTTTTAGGTCTTAATATGGATAATGGGATAATTAATAATAAAGTTCCGTAAGTTAATAGTTTATAATGCTCGTAATACGGATTAAATTCCCCTAAAATAAGTTTAAGATTTACCGTTAAATAAACGATCACCATTATTGAAAAAAGAATGTACTGTTTTATAGTGAGCACTTCTGGCTTCTGTTGAATAATTTGATATAAACAATATAAAAAGGCGGGAGCGATAAACAAAAAGCCATAATGTTGTTGGTGTGGAAATATCAAAGGAATTAAAAGCAATATATAACTCAATTCCCAAAATTGATGGTATTTATTGGTGATAGATTTGAATGGAAATGTACGTAGAAAATAAAAAGTAAATACAACGAGCAACAGTCTTGTTATGGTTAAAATAAAACTGAGTTGGGTTAAACTCACATCAGCAATGTTTCGTTTTAAATTTAATGCGTACATGTCAGGCACATTTTCTACTAAAAGTGTTGAAAGTAATGTGGAAAGACCATGGAAACTTCTTTCATCCACATCTAAAATGTGGTTTGAATTTAAAGGATTGATGAGGTGTAACCATGTTTTTAATAAGAGGTTGTTTTGCTCATAACCAATAATTAACGAAGGAATAAAAGCGAAAACGCCATAAAACAGTAAAATCAATAAACTTGATTTAAATTGTTTTCTGTATACTAAATAGGGGAGTAATACAATAGGAAGGAGTTTAATATTAATGCCTAAAGCAATCAAAAAAGCACCTTGTATTATTTTATTATGTTGAATGGAATGAATTCCTTCTAAACATAAATACAGCAAAAGAATGGTCATTTGAGCAACATGCAAATTCTCAATAATTAATCGAGAGCTAAACACAAATGTCAAAATCCAAAATATGTTTTTTTGTTTTTGTGAAAGATTTTGTAACGGCAAAAGAGAGCTAACGATGCGATACAATCTGTATAAAAGCCATACATTAAAACCTAACCATAAAAATACGGTTACATGAATAGGAATAAACGTTAAAGGATAAATGAGGAGCGCAAATAGAACCGAGTAAAAATAATGGTAGCCATCAAAATAGGTTTTTTGAAAAATATTTTCCCCGTTAAGTAAGCTTTTAGACGCCTCTAGAAAAATATAAAAATCGCCTTTGTTTGAAGATTCAAAAAATAAATAGATAATTAAGGCAAGGCAGACAACTCCTATGGTTATTTTTTTAGAAGAAGGAGATAATTGCATAATGATTTAATGGTTTACTTTTTAAAAAAGAAATAGACGGCAATAAATAGTGCTAAAAACCCAATGATATGATTCCATTTCAGCGTTTCAGTTTTAAATACTAATAAAGTAAATATGATAAAAACACTGATAGAGATAACTTCTTGAATAATTTTTAACTGAAACATATTATATGGCCCACCATTCATATCGCTTCCAATTTTATTAGCTGGCACCATCAAACTATATTCGAGTAATGCAATTCCCCAACTAATAGCAATAGCTAAAAGCATCCCTACGTTTTTAAATTTTAAATGTCCGTACCAAGCAATCGTCATAAAGGTGTTAGAAGCTAATAGCAATAATATGGTTTGTAGGCCGCGAGACATATTTAGGTTATTAAAGCACTAAAAATACGAATAATTTATAAGATAAAACTGATAAATTATTTTGTTAAAATGACCGTTATATGAAAGTTAAACTTTCATATAACGGTCATTATTTATATATTTGTGCTATGATAAATCGATTAAAAGAGCAAGAAATTAGCCGATATATGAAACAATTTCCTGTTGTTGCCATTATTGGCCCAAGACAATGTGGCAAAACCACTATTGCTAAGCAATTGTATTTAACCAAAAAAAATGATAGCTATTATTTTGATTTAGAGAGTCCAGCAGATAAGAGCAAATTTAAAGATTCTGAATTTTTCCTTTCTTCATTGGAAGCTAAAACAATTATCATTGATGAAGTTCAACGTTTACCAGAGCTTTTTGAATTGCTACGTTCCTTAGTAGATAAAAACAAAAAAGCAGGTAAATATTTATTATTAGGCTCGGCAAGCCCGCATTTAATAAAAGGTGTTTCAGAAACCTTGGCTGGCAGAATTGCTTATTCGGAAGTTTGTCCATTTAATTTAACAGAGATTTATAAAAAGCAATCGGATATTAATAAACACTGGTTTAGAGGTGGATTTCCAGATGCGTGGCTCAGTAAAAATGATAAAGACAGCAACGCTTGGATGAATCATTTTTTTAGAACTTTTATTGAAAGAGATTTGAATACACTGTTTGGTGTGACATTCTCTGCCGAATTAATGTTTAAATTATGGAAAATGCTAGGTCATTTTAATGGAAGTGTTTGGAATGCTCAATCATTTGCAAAAGGCTTGGATGTAAGTGCAGTTACAGTTAATCGTTATATTGAGTATTTAGAAGGTGCTTTTATGTTACGCAAATTACCTGCCTATTTTATAAGCACTAAAAAACGATTAATAAAAAGCCCAAAGGTTTATATTAGAGATAGTGGTTTGTTACATTATTTATCAGATATACATTCGGCTAAGGAATTATTATTTAATTCAAATGTTGGTAATGCTTGGGAAGGATATGTGATTGAACAAATTACTCAGCTACTGCCATATCATATAACGCCTTATTATTATCGAACACATGATGGTAGCGAAATGGATTTGGTATTAGTTAAAGGATTAAAACCAATTGCCTGTATCGAAATTAAAACAAGTAATAATCCAGTTTTATCAAGAGGGTTTTATGAATCGATAACTGATTTAAAATGTACTAATGGATTTGTAGTTACCCCATATCAACAAGTAACCTATAAAATGAGTGAAACTGTTACTGTATGCGGTGTTTATGACTTTTTAAAAACGAATTTACCAAAATTGATAAAATAAAAATGACCGTTAAATGAAAGTTGAACTTTGGATTAACGGCCATTTTAAAATTTAACTCTATTTATTCTTCTCTATTAATTTCTCTAAAATATCAATAGCAGAAATACTAATAACAGTTCCAGGGCCAAATACACCAGATACCCCTGCTTTGTATAAGAAATCATAATCTTGCTGAGGTATAACGCCTCCAGCAATCACCATAATATCTTCTCTACCATATTTTTTTAATTCTTCAATGACTTGTGGAATTAAGGTTTTATGTCCCGCAGCTAAAGATGATACACCTAAAATATGCACATCATTTTCAACTGCTTGTTTAGCTGCTTCGGCAGGTGTTTGAAATAAAGGGCCAATATCCACATCAAATCCCATATCGGCAAAACTGGTGGAGATAACTTTTGCACCTCTATCATGTCCGTCTTGTCCCATTTTTGCAATCATAATACGAGGACGACGACCATCCATTTCAGCAAATTTGTCGGCTAATTCTTTTGCTTTTAAAAAGTGTTTATCCATACTAATTTCTTTACTGTAAACTCCAGCTATACTTCTGATGTTAGCTTTATATCTTCCAAATACAAGTTCTAAGGCGTAAGAGATTTCCCCTAAACTACAACGAACACGAGCGGCACTGATAGCTAATTCTAATAAATTTCCTTTACCAGTTTTAGCCGCTTCTGTTAATGCAGATAAAGCTGCTTCAACTTCTTTTGGATTACGTTCTGCTTTTAATTTTGCTAAACGCTCTAGCTGTTGTGTTCTAACTTTAGCATTATCTACATCTAAAATATCGATGTTTGTTTTTTCGTTGGTTTGATATAAGTTAACACCAACAATAATATCTTTTCCACCATCAATGCGTGCTTGCTTGCGAGCAGCGGCCTCTTCAATACGCATTTTAGGAATTCCTGTTTCAATGGCTTTAGCCATGCCGCCAAGTTTTTCAACCTCTTCAATTAATTCCCAGGCTTTGTGAGCTAACTCATGTGTTAAGGTTTCAACATAATATGAACCTGCCCAAGGGTCAACTACTTTACATACATTAGTTTCGTTTTGTAAAAACAATTGTGTGTTACGAGCAATACGAGCGCTAAAATCTGTTGGCAGAGCAATGGCTTCATCTAAGGCATTCGTGTGTAAACTTTGTGTATGTCCCATCGCTGCCGCTAAAGCTTCAACACAAGTACGAGTGACGTTATTAAATGGATCTTGTTCTGTTAAACTCCAACCACTGGTTTGACAATGTGTACGTAATGCCATCGACTTAGCCGATTTTGGATTAAACTGTTTTACCATTTTAGCCCACAGCATACGACCTGCGCGCATTTTAGCAATTTCCATAAAATGGTTCATGCCAATAGCCCAAAAGAAAGAAAGGCGAGGAGCAAAGGCATCAATATCTAATCCTGCTTTAATACCAGTTCTGATATACTCTAATCCATCTGCTAAAGTGTACGCTAATTCAATATCTGCTGTTGCACCTGCTTCTTGCATGTGGTAACCACTAATAGAAATAGAATTAAATTTCGGCATTTTTTGAGAAGTGAATTCAAAAATATCCGCAATAATTTTCATCGATTGCTCTGGTGGGTAAATGTAAGTGTTACGCACCATGAATTCTTTTAAAATATCGTTTTGAATAGTACCAGAAAGTTTATCCATTGATACACCTTGTTCTTCCGCAGCTACAATGTAAAATGCTAAAATGGGTAATACAGCACCATTCATGGTCATACTCACACTCATTTCATCTAGTGGAATTTGATCGAACAATACTTTCATATCTAAAATAGAATCAATAGCAACACCTGCTTTTCCAACATCACCAACTACGCGTTCATGATCACTATCATAACCACGGTGAGTAGCTAAGTCAAACGCAACTGATAAGCCTTTTTGTCCTGCCGCTAAGTTACGACGATAGAACGCATTACTTTCTTCAGCTGTACTAAAACCTGCATACTGACGAACTGTCCAAGGATTTTGAACATACATACTAGAGTAGGGACCACGTAAAAAAGGTGGTGTTCCTGCTGCAAAATTTAAGTGTTCAAAGTCTTTAGTGTCTGCTAAAGTATAAGATGTATTTAAGGTGATTTGTTCTGCTGTTGTATACTTTTCTGACGCTTCGACTCCGCTTAGCTTGACATTAGAGTTCTTATAGGATATGTTTGAAAAATCTTTTCTCATAATTAATTGGCTAATTGTTGTTCTAAAGATTCACTCAAATTAATAGTTTTAATTCCAGACGAATGACTAGTGTTTTTTCTTTTAACAGATTTTACTTCTTCGTTTTTATTTTGGAATTTATTAACGCCTACTAAAACTAATTTCCCTTCTTTAAATTGTTGAATCAATGTTTCTGCATCTTTAGAAATGATGTCTTGTATATAGTTTGATTTTAAGCACGCTAATAAACCACCTTTCGATTCAATCACTTTAAATTGTTCCCAAGCTTTTTCGCAAAGCGTTTCGGTCAAAGTTTCAATGTAATATGAACCCGCTGCCATATCAGCAACCACATTTAAATAACTTTCGTCTTTTAAAATTAATTGTTGGTTACGAGCCATACGAGAACTAAAATCGTTTTGCGCATTAAATTCCACATCAAAAGGTAAAACAACAATACTGTTTGCGCCACCAATGGAAGCACTCATGGCTTCTGTGGTAGAACGTAGCATGTTGTTGTAGCTATCTATGGTGCTTTTATTAATTAAAGTCGTTTGAGCATGAATATGAACACTTGCTTTAATTTCATATTGGTTAAGTAAGAAGTTCGCTAATTTTCTAAGAGCTCTTAGTTTAGCAATCTCCATAAAAAAATCGCCACCAACAGAAATGTTTAAGTGGACATTTTTTATGTTAGAAGGAGCAATATTCAAATATTCATTTAAGTGAGCAATAGAAAACGCTAATTCGTTTACAGTGTTTGAGCCTGCCTCTTGATACAAATTGGTATTAATGCAAATAGAGGAAGTATTATTTAATTCAATTGTTCCGTTTAAAGCATTATCATATTCAACAAAGCAACTATCTCCAGTTGGGATAGAACTTAAAAAAGTAGTTAGTTCTTTCTCAAATTCAGGCTTAACCATAAACAGAGAATAGATGTGTTGTAATAAAACTCCTTTTAATAAAACAGCAAAGTCTGTTTTTTTGGTAATATGAAACACTAAACCAGATGCACCGTTTTGTAAAGCATTTAAGGCTTGAGTGTTTGCAGTTTTTGCATCTGATACAAAAACATTCTCGCAAATAGCCCAATTGTTTTTAGCAAAAATGGGAGTTGGGTTTGTGCTTATGTTTTCTTTAGTATAAAAAGGTTGAACATCAATGCCTGAGTTTGTTTTCCAAACTAATGTATTGTAATCAATGCCTTTTAAATCTTTCACTAATTGCTCTTTCCATTGAGCAGCATTAGTTGGGTTGAATTCAGTAAATAATTTTTGCATGGTATTTGTTTTATGTTCATGCGCTTAGACTATACTCAGCGTAACAAGCGCACTAACAAAATTTTATTTAAAATATTTGAGCAATTTCTTTTTTAAGATAATCAATCGCTACGTCGTTTGGTAATTTTTTTCCAAGATTAGCGGTAATGTTTAAAATCATCATAGCTAATTCAGAGCTATTGGCATCAGCTTGTACTTTTGATGATGAAATATTTACTAGTTGAATAATCTCTTCTTTAGATGTTTTTACTAATTCCCATGCACCAGCTGTTAAGTAAATTTGCTGTGATAAGTTATGCTCGTATTCTGTTTTAATAGCATTTACTAATTCCATATGTAACTGACGAGCAGACATACCATTTTTGTTAACACGAATTACTAGGCTATTTGGATTAATACGTTCTAAATAAATAACAATTCTTTCAAAGGCTTGAATTTTTAATGGAGTGATGGTTCCAAGCGTTGTTTTTTTTAATTCGTGTTCACGTCTTTTCTGATCATTATCTAAAAAACGTTTAACTAAAAAATAGGCCGCTGCAAAAACTGCTCCGGCAGGAATCATGATTTTTAAAATTTCAACAAGTGCGCTCATAGTAGTTTATTTTTAGAGTTTCTAATATCGGGATTTTTACGCTATAATTCAATTATTTTTAAAAATTACACCTTAATTTAACCTCCTGCTTTTTTGGCTTTGTAGCTTGCTTTGGTTAATAGGTCTAATAGTTTGTCGCGGTTATCTCCTTGAATCAAAATATTACCGTCTTTGGCATTACCTCCAACGCCACATTTTTGTTTGAGCGTTTTTGCTAAATTATTTAAATCGTTTTCAGTTCCAACAAAACCACTAATACGTGTTACGAGTTTCCCGCCACCAATTCGGTCTAAAAACAATTTTAAATTTTGTTGTTGTGGCGGTAATGTATCATGGTTAGTTTCTTCCTCATTTTCATAACTGAAATTAGGATTTGTAGAATAAACTACATTAACTCTTGTTTTATCTTTTTTACTCATCTTTTATAACGGATTAAAAATAAAGGAATGCCAATTAGTAATATGATTAAAGGAAATAATAACCAATTGTTTGAGGTATTTGAAGTGCTATTATTTTTACTTTTCAAGGAAATTTCTTCGTCGATAAATATCAAATCTTTATTTTCTTGGTCTATTTGTTTTAAACTGTCTTTTAAGGCATAATGCTTTTTTAGGAAAATGTTCGCTTGTTCAAAATTTTGTTGAGCTTCATAAAATTCAGATTGTGTTTGATATAACTCAACTAATGCCTCTGGATATTCATATCTCGAACAAATGTTGTTAGCTAATAAAATATAGTTTGAAGCTTGATTAAAGTTTTTTTGTAAAACATACACCATCGCAATATTATTATAACTATCAGCCAGTTCAAATTCGTTATCAATTAACTGTCTTATTTTTAATCCCTCTTCTAAATACAATAAAGCACTATCTAATTTATGTTGCTCTCTCAACATGGTGCCTATATTATTATAACAATCAGCCATTAACTCTTGGTTACCTATGTCATTGGCATATTTCATTGCCTCTTCAAATTGCTTAATTGCAGCATTAAATTCTTTTTGTTCATGTTTTAAAACGCCAATATTAATTAAGCAACGAGCAATTTGAAGTGTATTTCCTGTTTGGTTAGATGCTTGTAAGGATTGTAAATAGGAGTATTCAGCTAATTTAGGGTAATTAATATCGCTATAGATATTGCCAAGATTAGCTTGATTAATAGCAATCCAAAATTGGTTATTGATGGCCTGACTTAATAGCAATGTTTTTTTTTGATATTGAAGGGCTTTGGTATAATCTCCTTTTTTGTAAAATAAAAGCGCTAATAAATTATTACTTTTAGCAAGATGTACTATACTCTTACTTTTTAGAGCTTCTTTTTCACATAGAGTTGCAATTTTGTAGGATAGTTCAGGATCTGTATTTCTAATATCAAAACCGGTTTTGTATAATTGGTTAACTCTTTCTGTATCGTTTTCAATAGTTTTGATTTGATATAACAACGAATCATTTAATTGACTAAAGCCAGCAAATGATAATAGAATAGATATGATAATTAGCTTCATTATTATCTGTAAATATAATTTGTTTTTACTTATGCTTTATATAATTTAGAAGCTAAATTTAGCCTATGATTCATTACAAATTATACCTCAAAAACCCTCAATCTCATTATATATATGTTGATTTAACGATTGACACTGTTTCTTCTCCAAGTCTTGAACTTCAATTATCAGCATGGCGACCAGGGCGTTACGAATTAGGTAATTTTGCTAAAAATGTAAAGAGAGTAGATGTTTTTGATGAAAATGACAAACCTCTTGTTTATCAAAAATCCACTAAAGATTTATGGGTAATTGAAACTAATGGCGCTAAAAAAATAAAAGTCACTTATAGTTATCATACTACCGAAATTAATGCAGGTAATTGTTATGCCGATGAAACTCAGCTCTATGTCAACCCAGTGCACTTGTGCATGTATGTTCCTGCTAGAATGCATGAAGAACATACGGTTGAATTAGATGTTCCTGAAAATTATAAAGTAGCCACGTCTCTTAAAAAAGTGGATAAGAATTTCGTTGCATCTTCTTTTGATGAATTAGCTGATAGTCCGATTATGGCGAGTGCAGCTTTGCAATCCGACTATTACGAAGTGAACGGCATTCAATTTTGGTTACATTTTATTGGCGAGTGCAAGCCTGATTTTGAGAAGTTTAAAACAGATTTTAAGAAGTTTACTCAAACTCAACTGAATTTTTGGCAAGGTATTCCAACCGATGAGTATCATTTTTTATTTCAAATTTTGCCATTTAAATTTTATCACGGTGTTGAACATCAAAAATCAACGGTTATAGCTATTGGTCCTGGATATAATGTGAACAAAGGAAAAACGTACGAAGATATTTTGGGAGTGTCTTGTCACGAATTATTTCACACGTGGAATATCAAATACATTCGCCCGGTTGAAATGTTACCTTACGACTTCACTAAAGAAAATTATGCACGCAGTGGCTATGTATATGAAGGCTTTACAACCTATTATGGCGATTTATTATTGCTAACGAGCGGTGTTTTTAACACTCAAGAGTATTTTGACACTTTAGAGGAGCGTTTAACGAAGCATTTTCATAATTACGGACGCTTTAATTTATCGGTTGCACATTCAAGCTGGGATACCTGGTTAGATGGTTATGCGCCAGGAGCGCCATATCGTAAAACCTCTATCTACGACGAAGGAAATTTAGTGGCCTTTATGTTAGATACTTTAATCATGAAACACAGCAATAATCAAAAAGGCTTAAGTGATGTTTGCAGAGCATTGTATAACGATTTTGGTAAAAAACAAAAAGGTTATTCAGAACAAGATATTATTAGTTTATGTGAAAAAGCGGCTGGGACTTCATTAAAACCATTTTTTGATAAATACGTTTATGGAACAGAAGATTTTGAAATACCGTTAAATGAATGCTTGAGTTATATTGATGTTGAATTAGTAAAAACAGCTAGTCTACAATCTTGCGAATCGCTTTATGGTTTTAAAACCTTGGACTTTGGATTGAATAGAAAAGTAGCTTTAATTGCACCTTACTCACCAAGTTGGAAAGCGGGTTTAAGTATTGGCGATGAAATTTTGGCTGTAAATGGCTATACTTTAAAAAATGATTTTAATGATTGGATGCAGTATTATAAAGAGTCAGATCTTGTATTAACGGTTTCATCAAATCAACAGTTAAAAACACTAAAATTGGTAAAAAACTCTAAGCTATTGACTTATTTTGATGTATTAAAGCTTAAACAAAAGGATATAGGCTCTATAAATTATAAACGATGGATAGAGTTGAATTCATAGATGAATTCCATTTATATATATAAATTAGTTTTTTTATTAGACGGTTGTTAATAACTAAAGCTTGAACTTTTGGTTAAACAATAAAAATTTTCTAGTTTAGTGATAATTAAAAACTAAAATAAAAAACATTAAATTATGGAAAACGAAAAACCAGTTCAATCAAAAACAACAATGATCCTTATTAGTTTCTTTATAGGAGGTCTAGGTATTCATTGTTTAATGATGGGTTATTCTAATTGGTGGTTAATGCTTATTACCTTTGGTGGTTGTGGTATTTGGACACTTGTTGACTTTATTAAAATTGTTACTGGAAGCATGAAAATGGCCGACGGTAGAGAATTATCAAAATAGTTAAAGAGCGAGATTTATCTCGCTCTTTTTATTAAAAAATGAATAGCACGGTTTTAAAAATAGTATATTATTTGTGGAACAATAAACTAATAGTTTTATTAGGTATTTATTTTCTTGTTTCAATACTTATAAATATCGGATTTAGTATAAATGTTTGCATACCTTGTATTTGGAATATTATTTTTGGAGTTAAGTGTCCCGGTTGTGGTTTAACAAGTGCCTTTATTAAATTATTACAACTAGATGTTTTAGGTGCATTTAAAACAAATTGGCTTCTGTTTATAGTAATACCTTTTGCTGTTTTTTATATCAAAATGGATTATAATAAATTTTCAAAAAACTTAGGGTATGTTTAAATTTTATTTTTTTTAACTATATTATCTTTGAAAAAATAATATCTAAGGAAACCGCTTTATCAACAGAAATAGCATTTATCACGATGTATTTTTCGAGTTTTAAACACTTGAAATAATTAAGGGTTTTGATTTAGAATGTAATACAACTATCTTTGAATTCAATTAATAACCATAAAACATATGATTTTAGAAAGCAATCCTTTTTTACCGGAAAATCAAGAACCCCAGAGACCTCAGTTTTTAACTGTATTATGTGTTTTGAGTTTTATTTGGAGCGGATTTTTATTGTTCTGCTTATTTATATTATTGATTTTTAGTAGTTCTATTTTTTCTGGTTTGGAAAAATTATTAGTGGGCGCAGAAGGAATGCCTCCTATTAGCGAAGATCAACAAAAGGCCTTGCAAGCATTATTGGACTTAGGACCTCAAAAATTTTTAATAATGATTGCTGTTGCAATTATTATGTATATGACCTCTTTATTAGGCGTTGTTAAAATGTGGAAGTTACAAAAGTGGGGTTTTTATATTTACGCTGGAGTTAATGGATTAGCTTTAACTTATGACATCATATCAGGTTCTTATTTTTCGATAATACTATCAATAGCTTTTATTGGGATGTATTTAGCTAATTTTAGGTACATGACAAAATAATTACTTCTTGTAATTTCTTTCTCCAAAAATACTGCTCCCAACTCTTATCATCGTTGAGCCTTCCTCTATAGCTAATAAATAGTCGCCGCTCATTCCAAAACTTAAGGTATTATAATCAGGAAATTGCTTACTAAACTCTTTTAAAGATTTAAATTCTTTTCTAATTTGAACTTCGTTTTCGGTATTTGAAGCCATAGCCATAAAGCCTTTGATTTGGATATTTTTTAACTCCTTAAACTCAACTGAGTTTAAAATATCAGAAGCTTCTTTAAAGTCTAAGCCAAATTTTGTTTCTTCCTGCGCAATATAAATTTGCAACAAGCAATCAATCACACGATTGTTTTTTTGCGCTTGTTTATTTATTTCCTTTAATAAGCTAAAGCTATCCACGCCATGAATTAAATATACAAATGGTGCAATGTATTTTACTTTATTGCTTTGTAAATGACCTATAAAATGCCAATGTATATCTTTTGGCAATTTAGCTTCTTTATCAACTAATTCCTGCACGTAATTCTCTCCAAAATGCCTTTGTCCCGATTCATAAGCTTCTAAAAGCATCTCGTTAGGTTTTGTTTTAGATACCGCAATTAATGTAACGTTCTCTGGAATTTGAGAGCGAATGTGTTTTATGTTTTCTGAAATAGACATATTAATTTAAGTTCATTTTCATCATAATATCAATCTGTTCGTCATCACCTAATTTAAAGGTATGTTTATCAAACTCCACAAAGTTATGTTTTTTATAGAATGCAATAGCCTTTAAATTAAGTTCCCACACTGCCAGCCAAATATATTGGTAATGATGTTCTTTAGCAATTTCAATGGCTTTGTCAAGAAGTTTTTTGCCTACATTTTTACCATGAAATTCTTGTTTTATATAGATGCGTTCAATTTCAAGGGAAATGTCGTTCTTTAGTTCTGTTTGGGCTTTACCAGTATTGATTTTTAAATAACCGATGACGTCTGAGTTTAAATTTAAAAAGTAAAATGATGAGCCTTTTGTGTTTAGTTCTTTAGTTAGTTGTTCAATACTTAAATTTTCAGATACATATTTTTGCATATCATTTTCTGAGTTTTGATGTGCAAAGGTTTCTGTAAATGTTTGAACGCTGATGGCTCTTAATAATTCAACTTCATTAATAGTTACTTTTGATATCTCACTTGCCTGTTCTAACATTTTCTAATTATCTCATTAACTAATTTTCTAATTGAAAACTATTCTTCCAAACTATAAATCAATAAACCGCTTCGCATCTTAGGCTCAACCCAAGTAGATTTTGGAGGCATAATATTATTAGTGTCTGCAATCCATTTTAAATGTTCCATGGTTACTGGATATAAGCCAAAGGCTATAGCCGCTTTACCTTCGTCAACTTGTTTTTTTAATTCTTTGCTACCACGCACACCAGGAATAAAGCCAATGCGTTTATCCGTTTTCAAATCATGTATATCAAACACAGGAGATAAAATGTATTTTGTTAAGATAGCCGCATCTAAACTATCAATGGGGTCTTTAGAATTATAAATCGTATCCTTTGCTTTTAACGAATACCATTTGTTATCTGCATACATAGATATTTCGTGCTTTTTTGTCGGCTTAAAGTCAGTAACATTTACTTCTTCAATGGTAAAATTAGATTTTAGTTGTTGTATGATTTGCCCAACTGATAAACCGTTTAAATCTTTTACAACGCGGTTATAATCGTATATTTTTAAATGAGTCTCCGGAAAAAATACACCTAAATAGTAATTAAACGCTTCTTCGCCAGTATATGATTTGCGAGTGCTTCGTCTTAATTTACCTAGCAATGTTGCTGATGCCGAACGGTGATGTCCATCAGCAATATAAATATTAGGAATAGCTGTAAAACGTTCAGCAATTTCTTTGACTATTTTACGAGAACTAATTACCCATACGGTGTGTCGTACTTTATCTGTGGTTGTAAAATCGTAATCTGGGCGAGTGGCAGCTATTTCTTCTGATACAGTATCAATCACTTCATCATTAGGATAGCAAAATAAAACTGGTTCTGCATTAAACTCACATACTTCTAAATAATCTTTTAATTTTTCTTCGCGAGTAGTTAATGTTTGTTCGTGTATTTTAATGACTCCGCTCATGTAATCATCAATACTTGTACAAGCAATGATGCCAATAAACTCATTGCCTTCTTTTACTTGGCGGTATAAATAATAACAAGGACTATCATCACTCAAAAATATTTTTTCTCTAACAAATTTTTTAAAGTGATTTTTCACTTTATGTAATCTTTCTTTTGAGCCTGGTTTTGTTTTAATCCCATCTTCAAAATCAGGATTAATGACATGTAAAAAAGAGTAGGGGTTGCCTGCTAATTTATCTTTTAGCTCTGATGAATTATAACCATCAACCGAACGAGAAGCCACTAAATGTACCTTATCATTTTCAGGGCGTATTGCTTTAAACGGAATTACTTTTGCCATAACTATTTACAAAGTTTCGTTTTTAAATATACAGATTTTTAGGCATAAAAAAAGCTCTCTGATTTTTCAGAGAGCTTTTTTAGAATTACAATATCTTAGTTAGTCATTCCTTTGAAATCAGCGTTGTCGCGTAATTTTAAGAACTCTGCATCATCTTTAGCCCAAGCTTTTAAAGAACCATCTTTTTCGATAGCTGTTTTTAAGTTAGATATAACGTCAGCTGTATTATTGTTACGTGCTGCAGCAACTGCTTTTAAGTAAGAAGCCATTGCCATATCTTTTTCATTACTGTTATCTAAAGTAGTTGCTACTGCACCATTGTTACCGTTTAATAATTCAGCTAATGCTTTGTTAAATCCTTTGTTATCACCAAAGTTAGAAACTGCATCAGCATATTTACCATCACGAACGTTCATGATACCTTTGTTATAATTTACTTCAGAACCAGCACCGTTAGCTTTGTCATAATATTCCATAGCTTTTTTACGGTCACCTGCTTTAGCAGCAATAATACCTAAATGGTTCATAACGATTGGGTTTCCAGCAGCGTTAACTTCAGCACGTTTAAATGCTTCACCAGCTTCAGAAACTTTGTTATTCATTAATAAAGCCACACCTAAATTATTAGATGTTCTCCAGTCTGAACCATATTTTTTCTCAGCAGCAGTGTAAATAGCCACTTTAGTGTTTACATCATTAGTTAAAGTAGCACCATATAACATCTCTTCAACTGATAAAGAATCAGGGAAAGTAGTTGTTAATTTAGTGATTTGCTCATCTGTACGAGATTTTTTGTTAACGTTAACCGTTAAAACTGAACGACGTAATTTTGGTAAAATTTTATCAGCTACTTCAGTGTAAGTTTTAGATAAATTTTTGATTTCTTTTTCACGTTGATCGCCGTCTGTGTACATTGTTAATACACGTAAAATTAAATCTTTATCAGCAATAGAAGAACCTTCCATTAAAGATTTGAAACCATTCCAATCTTCAGCTGTAGTTTGAGTTACATAGTTTGCTTCTTCTTTACCAAATTTTTGATCTTTATTTTTGTTTTTCTTAAACTCATTCATTAAAGCTTTAGAACTAGATTTTGCACGGTCTTTAGCTAAATTTTCGTTTAATGATAACTCACCATCTGGAGATGCGTAAGCTGATACATTGATATCTTTGAATTCGTACCAAACGTTATTAATGTTTTCGCTAATAAAAGTATTTAAGTTTTTAACCTCATCACTTTTCATTTCGCTAGCGCGAACATCAGATTTGTTAACTAAATAATATACGTTAGATGTTTGGTTAACTGGAGTTGATTTAACAAAAGCATCTTTTGCATAAATTCCTTTTTCATCATTACGAACTAATAAAGGAGTAACAACAGTACCATCACCTAATTTAACTGGAGTGAAATCTTTTGATTTTTTCTTTACAACACCTTGAGCTCGTAACTCAACAGTAGCAACCTTCATTGCTGGCTCGTAAACAAACTTCTCAGATGTATAGCTAAAAGTACCACCTTTTTCGTAACTAATTTTTTGACCTGGATCAGTAGCTTTTTCACCAACTAAAATAACTGGCTTTAATGCTTTCTCTCCACCTGCATATTTTACAACTGGTGTTAAAGTAACAGTTGCTTTTTTAGCGAAAATTTTAGCAGGATACTTTCCTGTTACGGTAAAGCCTACGCTATCTCCATGCATTTCTAATGGATTTGGTTTAACATCATAAGAAAAAGTGGATTGTTTTTTTACCATTTTTCCTAAACCATTGCAACCAACTAATAAAGCAGTTGTACCAACAGCAAGACTTAAATTTCGTAAAGTTTTAGTATTCATCATTTATAAGGGTTATGTATTTTTTTATATCCGACAAAATTATAAAATAATTACTTAAAGCCTAATTAATTTGGTATTAAGTTTAAAAAAAAATCCCACTAATTAGCGGGATTTTGAATTATTTCTGTAGCAATTATTATTTTGCTATTGCATTTACTTTTTTAGTCAACTTAGATTTTAAGTTAGCTGCTTTGTTTTTGTGAATAACGCTCTTTTTAGCTAATTTATCTAACATCGCTACTACTTTTGGTAATAAAGCTGCTGCTTCTTTCTTAGTTTCAGAACCACGTAATTTTTTAATCGCATTACGAGTTGTTTTTGCATAATAACGATTTTGTAAACGTTTAGCGTTATTTGATCTAATTCTTTTTATTGCCGACTTATGATTTGCCATTCTATTTAGGTATTAATCTGTTTTTTTAAATTGGATTGCAAATATACACTTTTTTTTATAATAACAAATGTTCATAACAAAAATTTATGGAATATAGTCTAAAACTTACATTTGCCATTGTATATGAACCTTAAAAAAGCATACATATTAGCCATAATTAGTCTTTCTTCTCTGGTTTTTGCCCAACAAAGCCCCGAAATCATCAAAAACTTGGTTCCAAATGGTAGTTTTGAGAATTACAGAAAGAAATCTGGAAGTATTAAACAGGCCATCCCTTGGCAACAAATAGCCAGCGTGGATTTTTATCAGGAACCTATTAGTAACGATACTTCTCGTTTTAAAGGTGCCAGAACAGGAAAGTGCTACGCAGGCCTCCGCTTTCAAAAAAAATATAAAGAGTTTGTGCAAGTTAAGTTTGCCGAACCTCTGCATCGCGGAACTACCTATGAATATGAAATGTATATTCGATTGGCTTTTTGGAGCAATGCCAGTTTGAAGTCGTTTGGCGCTTTATTTACTAAAATGGGCTATAAAAGCAAAGGCGATGTGGTTAAATCGGCATTAATTGATTCAGTATCTAAAAAAGGAAGCTTTATTAATGGTTACCAATGGTTTAAAATTTCAGGTAAATATTTAGCGGATGGAGGTGAGAAATATTTAACCATCGGTAATTTTTCGCCAAATGTTAAAAAAGACATGGTTCGAATGAATGTATTTAAGTTAGGATTTAAGGAAGCTTATTATTTTGTGGATGATATTTCGCTTGTAAAAGCAAAAGAAGCAATAGAAAAAGTGAAAGTGGAAATTGTAGGTTCTTTTAATTTGGAACAAGACTCGGTATTAGAGGTTAAGAAAGATGTGAAAGTGGGAGAAAAGATTGCTTTAAAAAACATCTTTTTTGAAAATGCCCGTTACTATTTATTACCCGAATCTTATGCAGAGTTAAATAAGTTGGCGCAATATTTATTACGCAATCCTCAAATGGAAGTTCAAATTAACGGGCATTCGGATAACGTGGGCTCTAAAAGTAAAAATCAAAAAATTTCTGAGCAACGCGCCCGCGAAGTATTTGAGTACTTGATTAAAAAAGGTGTACAAAATAAAATGTACTTTAAAGGTTATGGAAGTTTAATGCCTATTGCCAGTAACGATACGGATATTAATAGAGCAAAGAACAGAAGGGTGGAGTTTGAGATTATTAAGAATTAGGATATTAATTACGAATAATAATACGAATATACGAATCTGGGTTTAAGCTGTGTACATGCAGATTCGTATATTCGTAACTAATTCGTAATCATAAAAAATTACTAAACTAATAGAGATGAATTTAATAGAAAAAGATAACGACAAAACCATTAAAGCATGGACATTTTACGATTGGGCAAACTCTGTATTTCCGTTGGTAATTACTTCGGCTATCTTTCCTAATTTTTATGATGCTATTACTTCTACCAAAAATTTGGCAGGTGAAGTAATCAGTCATAAAGTAAATTATTTTGGATTTGAATTAGATAATCATGTTATATATGAGTTTGTATATTCATTTGCATTAGCAATTGTTGTTTTAATTACACCAATTTTAAGCGGAGTGGCGGATTACTTAGGAAATAAAAAACGTTTCCTTCAATTTTTTTGCTATTTGGGTTCTTTATCTTGCATGAGCTTATTTTTCTTTAATAAAGAATATTTAGAACTAAGCTTTATCTCTTTTATTTTTGCTACCATTGGTTTTTGGGGCAGTTTGGTTTATTATAATTCTTACTTACCAGAAATAGTTTCTGTTGAAAATCAGGATAAAGTGAGTGCACGTGGCTTTGCTTTAGGTTATTTTGGAAGTTCATTATTATTGATTATTTGCTTGGTTTTAGTGATGACCAAAACTATATGGCATTTTATGGGAGATTTAGAAACCAATAAAGGCATTGATGTTAGAGTATCGTTTTTATTAGTGGGTATTTGGTGGATGGGTTTTGCTCAATATACCTTTGCTAATCTGCCCAACAAGTCGCATGATGCGCATGGTAAAGATAGAAAAGGACTTTTATCAAAAGGCTTTAAGGAATTAAGAGGTGTGTGGGCTCAAATAAAGCAATTGCCATTTTTAAAACAATTTTTAACCGGGTATTTTTTTTATAATATGGGAGTGCAAACCATTATGGTTGTAGCGGTTTTATTTGCTCGTAACGAAATAGATTGGGGAGTAGGTGAGGAAGCCGAAAAAGCAAAAACAACCTCATTAATTGTAAGTATACTAATTATTCAGTTTGTTGGTATTGCTGGCTCTTTCTTGTTTTCTTGGTTATCTCGCCAAATTGGAAATATTAAAGCGTTAATGGTATCTATTTCTATTTGGATTTTTATTTGTGTGTTTACTTACTTAGTAGTGCGCACACCAATTCAGTTTTATATTGTTGCATTTTTAGTGGGTTTAGTAATGGGCGGGGTGCAAGCCTTATCGCGCAGCACCTACAGTAAATTTTTACCCGAAACCGAAGATCATACCAGCTTTTTTAGCTTTTACGATGTGATTGAAAAACTAGGAATGATTTTAGGAACGGTTTCTTTTGGTTTGATTAGTCAAATGATGCATGGTATGCGCCCTTCTATTTTATCCTTAATTATCTTTTTTATTATTGGAATACTAGCTTTAATTCCTTTAACTAAAAAGTCTTTAGTGAAATAGTTTTAAATTTTTTTTTAATTACTTATGCGACCTATCGCAGCCTGGCATTTTTATTTTCTACAATCAATGAATTTTAATAATCAATATTACACTCTCACGCCAAATATATAACCTACTAATGCCGATAAACCCATGGCAAGTGTACCCCAAATTGTAATGCGGATAATTGCTTTTTGAATACTTGACCCTCCAGTTTTTGCAGCTATAGCACCTAAGATAATTAGAAAAATAGTCGTGAAGCCATATAACCAATATTCCATTCCTTTAACTGGCGCAAAAAGAACAACTAATAGAGGTAATATACCTCCAACCGTAAATGCTGTTCCTGAGGCGATGGCTGCTTGGATAGGGTTAGCTTGACTAATTTCGTTTATCCCCAACTCATCTCTAATGTGCGCTCCTAAGGCATCTTTCTCTGTTAGTTCAATAGCTACTTGCATAGCCGTTTCTTTTTTTAATCCTCTCTTCTCATAAATTTGAGCAAGAATATTTAATTCTTCTACAGGCATTTCTTTCAGCTCTTGCATTTCTCTTTCGATATCTGCTTTTTCTGTATCGGTTTGAGAGCTTACTGACACATATTCGCCTGCAGCCATTGATAAAGCACCAGCAACTAATCCGGCAACAGTTGCTAAAACGATAGGCTCTCTTGTTGAACTTGCTGCAGCAACACCTATAGCAAGACTTGAAACGGAAATGATTCCATCGTTTGCTCCTAAAACAGCGGCTCTTAACCAATTACTTCTATGGATGTAGTGATTGTCTAAATAGTTATCGATGGTTATCATTTTTTATTTTGGTTTAAAATTGCACCTTGTCGTTTTTGAAGTTACGTGTGCGGTTTTGAAATATTGCTAATACATCAAAAGGTAAATTAAAGGTAAGGGTTAATTATTCATTTAACTTCAACAAATCATTAACAAACGATTTTCACCAGCTTTTTCATTTGGGGCTCGGTGCACACAAGGAAGTACTTTACTTTGTGGATGATCAACGGCCAAGCGCCAAAGGTGACCGACACCTAAATTAATAATTTGCGCCGTAGGTTTAGGTTGATAGTGGAGATCAAAAAAATGCTCTGTTAAAAATGATTCAAAGTCTTCATCTTTACCATCATATAGTTTGTTGAGTTCTTCACGTATTTCTGGAACAAGCACTTTTTGTTGGGCTTGCGCATTTGGTAATATTTCGCTTGCCTCGCCAAAGTAAGTACATAAAAAAGTATCTGTTGGCACAGGAGAACGATCTACATGAAAAGAATAAACATCTGTTGGAAAAAAGCTTTCATCTTTTTCGTAGCACTTAATGACATTAAGTGTTGGAGAGGCGCCATGAGTTTTTAATAGTTCAAAATCATTTAAAATTAGTTCACGAGCAAGTTGGCCTTGTTCACTCAACTCAAGTTTTAAAAGTTGCACTCCATTTAGCTCAACTATATTGCTGTTTAGTTTTACCTTATTTATAATTTCCGAAAAATCACCTACCAGTTTACGATGCCAGCAAATGGCATTCACATCACCAAAAAAAGCCGTAGAAAATAGCTCTTCAAAGTTGGTAACATAGTGAATTTGATTCTCCGTATTTGATACATCTATCATAATTGGTAATATTAAGAAAAAAAGAGACGCTTCTTTATTATATTAAGAATTTACTATTGCTAAATAGGGCGTGTTAGTAGTATGGTGACGTACACAGTTTAGCTTATGTTTAATGTTCGCTAACAAAATCGTTGTTATTAGCACAATTTTTTATATGACAATTCCGTTAATTAGCAATGAAAAAGCTTTTCGTTTTTTTTGTCATGTCAATTATTTACCTTGATGTTAGGTCTCAAAGTAAATTAAATACTCAATTTAAAATTGGGCTAAAATTAGGCGTAGGAATGCACACTATTACAGGCTATCCAGTAAAAACTCATCCAAAACCTGCCTTGATGGGTGGCATGTGGGTTCAGTTAAAAATAAGTAAAAGTTGGACTATGCAGGCTGAATTATATGAAATTGGCAAAGGAGCCGCAGGAGAAAATCATGATAAATCAAATTATGGCGATTATTTTTTACGCCTATCTTACTTTGAAGTGCCATTCCTTTTTCAATATAACAAGAAAAAGGCATACTTTGAATTCGGCCCGTCATTGGCAGCATTAATTAATACTGGAGAATATACGGACAGAGGAGCGTTTCCTTTCCAAACAGACCTTTATCCCTTTAGTAATAAAGACTTGTGTTTTAATCTAGGTACTGGTTTCGTATTTAAAGAAAAATGGTTTGTTGGATTGCGATTGAGCCACTCACTTCTACCTGTTCGAAAACAATTACCGGAAACTTCTCATCAAGTTTACAATAGAAGTTTAGTACTTTCTGTTAGCCGTCAAATAAGCTTTAAAGGTTCAAGAAACAAGCAATCGGAAGACATGGAGTAAAATGGTTAGTAAGTGTTTTTTCTGCGCTTAGTTCGATACGTTTTGGTCGACTAGGTTTAGTGTGGTCAACATGATAAAATAATTTTAATAATTAGGTGTCGCCATTAAAAAGCTATAAAATTGAATTTTGATGCGGAAAACAGACGTTCTGTTTTTATTTTAATGACTGGACCAATTGATAACCCGTTAATTAAGTACGATAGAAAAGGTGCTAAAGAAAAAATTAAAGAAGATATTAAACAAGAGAAACAAAACTTAAAACAATTATTAAAAGAAGAGTTTGGGTTCTTTAAAAAGGATAGCATTAAAATTAAAGAAACTGAAAAATCAAATCAAAAATTTCAATTACAGGTTGGCGACGAAAAACCAAAAGCTAATAAACCGCTTCAACCAAAAAAAAAGAAGAAAACGAGGACGATTTTTAGTTTCTTTTATTTGGGCGTTCCTGCGAGCTTGTAAAATAAGGCAACCCGTTTGTTAAGGGCTACTTTTTATTGGAAATAGTGCTTTTCAATTGTCGATAGTTTTCCTGTCTGCAAGTTATCCTTTATGGATTTTTCAACTTCAGTAGGCAAAATATCCTTAGCTGTGATTTTATTTGGCTTCGTGTCATTAATCAGTCACGCATATTTAGTTTGAGCAAAGACATTATTATTAAAACTAGAAAAGCTTATTATACACACTAAAAAATTTTGTAAAGAGTTTTTGGAGAGTTTAATTCAAGCGAACCTAATAGTAACAACAGCGCTATAAATGCAGTAAAATTGATCAAGAATACTCTTAAATTATAATCACTTCATCTCCAAAATCGAAGCGATTTCGTTTTTACCTTTCGTTATAAAACTAATTTCTTTTTTATCATTTATTAATAGGCTCATTTCTTGCGAAATTTGATATTTGGTTGATAAAGCTGATTCCTTTTGTTTGAGATCAATCCCATCAATTTTTGCGTCATATAATATATGTTCGTTAACAAGCACAAAATTAACACCCGTAGAATATTTATAGGTTGAATTTGTTGGAGTTGACGAAGCTGTTATCTCGATTATAGAAGCAATGCCATATTTCAATGTATACTTAGCAATTTTAACCATCTGAATTACCAAAATGATTGAAAGTATAATCGTTGGAATTAAGAAGAAAAACGCCTTTTCATTATAGAAAATCCCGATAGTAGGACCTAGATTTAAAATAAAAACTAAAATTCCATAAGCAATAATTGTATTTTTTTGTTGACTTTGGATTTTTGAAATGATTGCCAATGTACGTGTATCATTTAATTTTTTTTGTAGATTTTCACTCCCTTTTGACACCTTAGCTTCTTCCGTTTTTTGTTTCAGCTCTAATGGCTTTTCAACTACATTTTTTGAATCTTGATTTTTTTCAACTTCTAATTTTTTAGCAATCGTTGAAACCTTCCCTTGAATAATTCCAGTTTTATAATCCCAAGCTAACCAAATCGTGTCTGAATAATCAATTTTATTCGAGAGCTTTATGAATACGGTATTGTCCAACCAAGCGATTTTATAAATTCTATAGTAGTTCAAAACTGGTTCATTCAGATTGAACTGTTGTACCATTTCTCCTAGTTCATTCATGACAATTAACTGTTCTTTTGCACGAAAAAAATAGAGACTATTTGCAAAAAAGCCGCTATAAAAAACCAAATTTTCGCTTTGGGGTATTTTTATATCAATTTCTTCTCCTGAAATACTATCTAGTAATTTGAAAAATATACTATATACAAAGCTAAAATGAAAGATTGTTTTATCGCCTTTAACTTCATTTAAATCATGTGAAAAATATTTTCCTGACCAAATTTGTTTTTCAGAATGATTGGGAATGGTTGCTAATCTCTCTATGTTTTGAACATCCTGGTAATCTTTCAGTTCGACAAAAGAGGCGTGACAAAGCTTTGATTCACGATTTTGGCGTTCAACATCTTGAACATACTTTTCTGACGCATAATAGATTACTGTTTCTATTATTAATTCAGCAGCATTCTTTTTTTGAATATCAAGATTACTCAAAATAATATATTTCATTCCAGAATTATCCTTTAAAAATGCATCAAATGAACGAACATTTTCCACATTGTATTGATGTCGATCTGGTGCAATCGAAAGGGTAATTGTTTTCTTGTTTTTATCAATACTTACTTGGGTATTGTTATCAAAGAACCAATCACAAACTATATATTTATTTAAATCACTCAATTTTATCTTACTAATTTAAGAATTATGTTTTACATCTAATATTTTGTTTTCGGTTTGCTATTTCAAAACGCGAAAATTTGGGAGGCTGGCTTCTATGCACTAAATGCTCAATAGTTAATTCTTATATCATTTAATAAAATTAACCCATTTATATAGCAACTGATTGCTATAAATTTTAATATTTTGAAATTAAATAGTACTATTCTTTAACGAGTTTCTTTATATATACTTCTTTATCATTAGCAAACTTCAAAGTGTATAATCCTTTTGCTAATTTATCCGATGGGATGTAGAGTTGATAGTTTCCGGCTGTTAAATTATTTAAAGTGTTGCTGTATACTTGTTTTCCTTGCACATCTAAAAGCTCGACAAATAAAGTGCTTTTTACGTTATGTAAAAAGTTCACAAACACAAAATCGTTAAAAGGATTTGGATATACACTTAATATAATTTCTTTTTTGGATTCGTAGGTAATTCCACTAACGTTATACGAACAAGAGCTTGGTGGTGCTGCAGGAACTCCGGTTTTAGGTAGTGAGGCTGTCGTACCATGAGATAATTTTTGGCTGCCATCATTGGTATACCAAACATCTTTTAATGTTTCTGTATAATTGTTAGGATTATGAACGTCATTTATATACCAGTATTCTGCCTGCGATCGAGAAGGTGTAATATCTAATAAAATATAGCCATGCCCACTTAACTCCACAAATTTAATGTGTGGGTTGGCTGTTTTTATTAATGTTTCTGCTACTCCAGCATTTCCAGCTCCTAAACCATAATCGTTGCCTTCATCAAAGTTATCAGAAGAGGCACTAGGTGGAATAAACTCTACCGCTAAGGAACCATTACCATTAAACGGGTTATAATTAAAAATATTATAGGGATCAGAGGCGATATCGTTGGCAAAAGAGCAGTGGAAATCACCAGAAGTTATAATCACATTATCAATATTATTAGTAGTGATATGATTAAATAGTTGATTCCGTTCATTATTATAGCCATCCCAGTTTTCAAAAACCAAGGGAACGCCGGCAATTTTTAATTGCCCAAACATTAAACCGTTTCCAATAATTTTCCATTTTTTTGTGGAGGCTGCCAACTCACTTTTTATCCAATTTAATTGAACCGGACCAACCATTTTTGCAGTTGGCGAATTATAGATTGGATCTGTTGTGCCGGTTGCAAAACGGTCCCGGTCATATAACCTGACATCAATCATTAATAAGTCAAGTAAATCCCCAAAACTAAACTTCCTCCAATTTTTATAAAAATCGGTCGAATCTATTTCTCTTATTGGTAACCATTCTTTAAAGGCTTTTATAGCAGCGTATTTTCGTGTTTGATAACTTCCGTAAGTTCCGCTATGTCTTTCCGATGTATCACGCAGTGCATCTACAACAATATCGTGATCATCCCAAATATTTATCCAAGGATATATTTGATGGCAGCGCCTTAAATTTGAATCTAAACGATATTGCGATAGTCGGGTGCGATAATCTACTAGTTTCCAAATTTCTGCATTTGGATCGTGAAGCCTATTGGTGGGGCCACCACCGCCTTCATAAATATAATCGCCCAAATGTACTACAGCATCCAAATCGTTACGCTCAGCCATTTTATAAAATGTATTAAAATATCCTGTGCGGTAATCGTTACAGTTTACAAATGCTAATTTTATATTTGTGGTATTGCCTACAGGAAGTGTTTTTGTTCGTCCAACTATGGATACATAGCCAGCAGTAATAAAGCGGTAATAGTAATAAGTATTGGGCGTTAGCGATATAATGTCAACTTTAACCGTAAAATCTTTTGTGCTATCTGTTTGAATAGAACCCGTTGAAACAATAGATGTGAAATTTAAATCAGTTGCTACCTCGTAAGTTACTTGCATGGTTGTAATCGATGATGTAATAGGTGTAATTCGTGTCCATATAATTACTCGGTTATCTAAAGGATCGCCGGAGGCTACGCCATGCAGGTAAGGAAACAAACATGTGTTTAAAGAAGGGTAACTTGAAGTTTCTTTTTTTTGTAATGCATATAGGTCTTTTGGAAGAGCTTGGTTGATTGATACTTTTTTAACTTCTTTTGTTTTATCTTTTATATGAGGCGCTAATGCTTTTTTTAGTTGCAATAGTGTTTCGTCATCTTCGCTTTCTTGAGAAAAAATTGAATTAAAATTTATAGCTAAAATTAAGAGAAGCAGTATTTTTATATTTTTCATATGTAGATAATTATTGTTTTTTAGTTATCATATGGTTTAGCCAGTTTATCTTCATTTGTGTTTGTGTTTTGGTAAACATGGCTATTTCATATGATAAAGATATAATGTGATTTACAACAGAAAAAGGGCATGGGGGAGGGGTAATTATTTGTTAACTTTAACCTTACCTATTATGATTGATTTTTTTAATAAATAATGCTACTAAGTATTTTTGGAAGCTTTTTGTTACTTCATATTCTTCCCCATTTTCTCTATTTCTATAAGCCATTTTTTTCGTGTTTCGTCTGTTGCGGTTTTAATTACGATAAAATAAGAAATTTTGACTGATTTTATACCACAAAATTCTAACGTTGCCTTTTTGAGTTGATTAATACTTGGTCGCCCATAAGCAAACCAATAATACCAACTTGGTTGATCAAGAGTTGTTATGATATGTGCCGTTTTGCCTTTTAAAAGTTTGTCCCACCATACAGAGTTTTCTCTTTACTGAAATGTAAATTCAGGTAGGAATAATCTGTCAATAAATCCTTTGGCAATAGCTGGAAGGCCACCCCACCAAACAGGACAAACCCAAACTAAATGCTCTGCCCATTTAATTTTTTCCCAAGCGTCTCATAAGTCGGGTTCTAATTCAGTTCTTTTTTGATAGCCAAATTGTATACTTGGGTTAAATTTCAAATCGGTAATTACAATTTCTTTTACGTTTGTTCCGTTCTGCAATGCTCCTTTTTTATATGCTTCTACAATACCGAAATTGAAACTTTCTTTGTTTGGATGGCAATTTATTATTAGAATATTTTTCATATAAAATCTTTTTTAATGTTTATTGTTTCTGATGAATTAATTAAGTTGTAAAATTCGTTGGGTTCAAATAATTGATGACTAAAATATAGCCCGTTATTTTGGGTTTGTATTGTTTTTTCAATGTTTAGAACAGTTGAAAAAGCTGTTAAATATGATTGACCTAAAACTGATTGTAAACTAATAGTTTTTGTAATATTTGAAGTTTTTACAACGATGTCAAATACGGTCTGGTCGCTATTCCCATTGCAATGAATAATATAGGTTCTATTCTGCGCAATTAAAGCTAACGTTTTGCGGCTTGTTTTTTGGGATTTGAAACTATGTCTGACGAAATGTTTAAATAAAGATAAATATTTATTAGACTTTTGCAAAGCGAAAATTAATTAATTGTCTACCGCATTTGCAAAAGCCGAAGCCGAAGAACCGCATTTTTTGTAGGTGATGTTAGGCGCTGGCTATTAATTTTCGTAAATAAAGCGCTCTTTTTTCTAAATATTTAAACTGTTGAATTGCAGATTGTCTTCGAGTTAACAAAGGTAAGCTGTTGTCTTGAATAATTTTATTTGTTACAAATAGAGTTACTTCTAGATTTACTTCCCAAAGATACTGATGCTCTTCAAATTGTTTACGATCTTCTTCTTTCAATTTAGGTCTTAATGTTACTAAATACTGGTCGATAAGCTTTGTAAAACGTATAGTTTCATTTGGATAACACTCTAAAGTGTCAGGTCTAGGTATAATAGCAACTTCTAAGCATGCTTTTGTAAATGCAACAGGTTCTAAAACTTCATTGGTGTCTAATTGTCCAAATGAAACATGTGCTATTAATAAAAATATTGTTAGAATTATTGTTTTCATGTCTATGTAGCTAGTGCCTAACTAGCTTATAAAAGTGATTTTATTACCCCAAGCGAACCAAAGACAATATATTGGGGTGGTTTTATCATCCTTATTAGTTTCTCAAATTTTATCATTTTAAACAAAAAAGCTCCTTTGGTTTTCCAAAGGAGCTTTTAAATAATAAATAAACTGCTTATGCCTTTTTTACAAATAATTTAACTTTAGTTTCTTGGCTTTTTAATAAACGAACAATATTTTTTTTGTGGGTTAATATTAAAAGTGCGGCAACAAATAACGAGAAAATTAGTAAAGTTTGGTTTTGGTTTTTTAATATAATATTTAAAAAGAAAGGAAAACTCAAACCAGCCGTCATCGAAGATAAGGATACATAACGCGTTGCTAATAAAACAATTAAAAATACCCCTAATACCATTAAGCTAGTTATTGGAGTTAGGCAAATAACAATCCCTAAAATGGTTGCTACTCCTTTTCCGCCTCTAAAGCCTGCAAAAATCGGAAAAACATGTCCTACTAAAGCGGCAATTCCTAAACCTAATTGTAAGTTAACAAATTGGTTACTTTCAAAAACAAAGGGAGATAAAAAAGCTAATAAAACAGCCGCTGTTCCTTTTACAATATCAATAAACAAAACAGGTATACCTGCTTTTTTACCTAATACTCTAAATGTATTGGTAGCTCCAGCGTTTCCACTGCCAAATTCTCTTACGTCGATGCCGTAATAGCGCTTGCCCCACCATACTGCAGATGGAATTGAACCTAATAAATAAGCTGTCACAAGAAGCGTAATGATAATAATGGTTTCCAAATGTGTTAAGTTTTAGTTACACAAAGATAACAATTATTTAAAAGATGCAAATTACTAAACTTTTTAGGTGTTTGAAAGATGTAAACAGTTTTTTGTTAAAATTCAGCTTTATGTTGAAAAATGGAACGCAGATGACACAGATTGACTATGATTAAAAATGATTTTTTTATTACTAATCATATAATTCAGCAAAATAAGTTGTCTATTATTAATCATACTTAATCTTATTAAATCTGCGTTAGCAGAGTTCTATTTCCTATATAATTTTATAGTAATTTGTTAAAAATTGAAAGAAAAGTAGAAATAATGGAACGCAGATGACACAGATTGACTATGATAAAAATGATTTTTTTCATTACTGATCATATAATCCAGCAAAATTAGCTTTCAATTATTAATCATACTTAATCTTATTAAATCTGAGTTATCAGCGTTCTATTTCTTATACCATTTTATAGTAATTTATTAAAAATTGAAAGAAAAGTAGAAATAATGGAATGCAGATGGCACTGATTAGGCTGATTAAATATGATTTTTTTGGTTTTTTTTTTACTAATCATATTAATCTAGCAAAATAAGCTGTCTATTATTAATCATACTTAATCTTATTAAATCTGCGTTAGCAGCGTTCTATTTCTTATACCATTTTATATCAATTATTTTTCTTCAATTACAAAAATTATGGTATTTTCACACTCCTTAAACTATGATAAGTTACATTAATGGGCAAGTTGCCGAACTAAATCCTGCCCAGGCAGTTATAGAAACCAATGGAGTAGGCTACGGCTTGTTAATTTCCTTAACAACCTACAGTCAAATTCAAGGTAAAGCTACCGCAAAGTTATTTGTTGAGAGTGTTTACGTGAGAGATGATAATCCTCGTTATTTTGGTTTTGCTGATGTTGAGGAACGTGACTTGTTTCGCAAACTCATTTCAGTGTCGGGTGTTGGCGGCGGAAGTGCTATTTTAATGTTATCTTCTTTAAGTGCTCCCGAAATTGCTGGCGCTATTAATACGGCTAATGTGGCTTTATTAAAAAGCATTAAAGGTATTGGCGAAAAAACAGCGCAACGTATTGTAGTTGATTTAAAAGGAAAAATGGGTAAACATGAGGGCGGAATATCCCAAATTTTAAACCCATCATACAATAAAAATAGAGATGAGGCGTTAATGGCTCTAGTTACATTAGGGTTTCCTAAACTAGTAGCCGAAAAAGCTATTGAAAAAGCAACCAAGCAACAAGGTGTAGCTACAGATAATGTTGAATTGCTGATTAAAGCAGCATTAAAAAATATGTAATTTTAAACGTGGTAAAAGGAGTCGTAAAATTTCTTGTTGTAGGTTCTGTGTCGTTAGGCTTAATGAGCATTGTTGTTGGTTCCAAAGCCAAAACAGAGCCTTTAAGCAAGCCACATTATCTATACTCTCCCGTTCCAGTTTTAAATCCCGATTCGCCTATTGTTACTAAAGACGATTTACCGTTTCCGTTTAATGATAATAATGGTGGTCAGCCCAATTTTGACGATAAAAGTGGATTGTATTTAAGCAATCCTAGCAATATTACTACAAAAACAGAGTATAATGCTCAAACTGGTAATTATGATATCACTCAAAAAATTGGGGATATGGATTATCGTCCCGAAACGTATGTAGAGTTTAAGGATTACCAAGATCAGTTATTTAAGGATGCGGTTAAGAACCACTGGAAATCAAAAATTAAAGCCGAAGATTTACAAAATCAAAACAAAAAAGGAATTATTCCTAAGTTAACTGTTAATAGCGAGATTTTTGACCGAATTTTTGGAGGTAACCAAGTGGATATTAAACCTACAGGTACTGCCGAGTTAATTTTTGCCTTAAACCGAAACAAAACTTTAAATCCTGCTATTCCTCAGCGTCAGCAAAAGGTAACCAATTTTGATTTTAACATGCGTATCCAATTAAATTTAATTGGTAAAATTGGAGACAAATTAAAAATTACCACCAGCTATAACACCGAAGCCTCATTTGACTGGGAAAACCAAATGAAAATAGAGTATACGGGTTATGAAGATGAGATTTTAAAAAAGATTGAAGCTGGTAACGTAACCTTGCCATTAAACAGTTCGTTAATTCAAGGAAGTCAAAGTTTATTTGGTGTAAAAACGCAAATGCAGTTTGGAAGGTTAACTGCCACGACTTTGTTTTCGCAACAGCGAGGTAAAAAACAAGAAGTTTCGGTGCAAGGTGGTGCACAAACCATGTACTTTAGCGTTTCGGGCGATAACTATGAGGTGAATAAACATTATTTCTTAGGGCACTTTTTCCGCGATAATTATGACCAATGGATGGGTACATTGCCAGTGGTAACCACACCAATTGTAATTACTAAAGTAGAGGTGTATATTACTAACCAAACGGGTAGTACCGAGCAAGTACGAAGCGTTGCCGCTTTTACAGATTTAGGGGAGGATTCAGCTCACGTAAATCCTGTTTTAAATAATGATAAAGGTTTTAATACAAACAATTGCCAGCCTCCTACATCTGCTTATGTTATAAAAGATAGCGCCGGAGTAAATCCTCACAATGGCGCCAATAGCTTGTACTATATATTAACAGATCCTCTTTTGCCAGGTTTAATATCTCAACGTAGTAATACCTTATCTGTTATTAACTCAACCTTACAAGCCGTTGCTCCAGGAGGTGCAAATACATGTAACCCGGGCGGTCAGTTTATGGTGGCAGCACGCGATTTTGAATATGTGTCTAATGCTCGTAAATTAAATCCAACAGAATTCACAATTAATAATCGTTTGGGTTTTATCTCTATTAACCAATCTATTAATAACGATCAAACTGTAGCGGTTGCTTATCAATATACTTACAACGGAAAAACCTACCAAGTGGGTGAGTTTTCTGATCAGTTTACTACTGGACCATTATATTTAAAATTATTAAAAAGTGGTTCTATCACTAGCCCTAAATTTAGTACTTGGGACTTAATGATGAAAAACGTTTACTCATTAGGAGCTTATAATTTAAATGCAGCCGATTTTAAATGCGACATCTATTATACTAATATCGAAACTGGTGTTGATATTCCTTATATTCCTTATGGTAGTGTAAATGGTAAGTTATTAGTTCAAACCATGGGCTTTGATAAATTGAGCGTGAATGGAGATCCTTTTTCGGATGGTGTATTTGACTTTGTGAATGGCTATACCATTAACTCCAATAACGGACGTATTTATTTATCTTCAAAAGAACCATTTGGTAATAACTTAAGAAGTAAATTCTCGTCAACCGATGATCCAGCAGTTTACAATAAATATATTTATCAAGAGTTATATGACTCTACAAGAACAATAGCTCAGCAATTACCCGAAAAAAACAGATTTAAAATTAAAGGTTCCTACAAATCTGCCTCAGGTTCTGAGATTTCTTTAAATGCCTTAAACATTCCTCAAGGCGCTGTGCAAGTTACGGCAAACGGACAAGCCTTAACCGAAAACGTAGATTATACTGTTGATTATACATTAGGTAGAGTAAAAATTATTAACGAAAGTATCTTAAACTCAGGTGCCAACATTAAAGTGAGTACCGAGAGTAACTCCTTATTTAATGTCCAGCAAAAAAGTTTGTTTGGTACCCGTTTAGATTTTAAAGTCAATAAAGATTTAACCATTGGAGGAACTGTATTACACTTAAACGAAAAACCAGTGACTCAAAAAGTAAATATTGGTGATGAGCCTGTATCAAATACTATTTGGGGTTTAGATTATAATTACCGCACCGATGTTCCTTTTTTAACACGCTTAATTGATAAAATACCTTTAATCAATACTAAGGAAATGAGTAGTATTACCACACGTGGTGAGTTTGCTCAATTAATACCAGGAAACTCAAGAGCCATTGGTAAAAATGGTAACTCCTATGTGGATGATTTTGAAGGAAGTATTTCTTTAATTGATTTAAAAAGTCCACAGGCTTGGTCACTAGCAAGTATTCCTCAAGGTCAACCAAGCTTGTTTCCAGAAGCATCCTTAAATGACGATTTAAGATCAGGGATGAACAGAGCTCAATTTAACTGGTATAATATCGACCCTTTATTTTACGGACAACAAAATACCAGTTTAAAACCTAGCAATATTCCAGAGGCTACTTTCTCAAATAACTTTATGCGCCAGGTTTTAGAAACAGAATTGTTTCCTTCTAAAACTCCTGTAAATGGTCAACCTGTTGTTTTAGGGGTTTTAGATTTAGCATTTTATCCAGGTGAGCGTGGCCCTTATAACTATGATGTAAATGCAATTGGTGGCATTTCTTCCGGTGTAACATCAACTGGAAGATTAGCAAATCCAGAATCACGTTGGGGTGGTATTATGAGAAGATTAGAAACCAATGATTTTCAGGCGGCTAATATTGAGTACGTGCAGTTTTGGATGATGGATCCATTTAATAGCGATTATAATAGCGATACCTATCCAGATATGCCTGCCGCTGGTTCAAATCAATATCCAAGTGGAGAAATGTATATCAACTTAGGTAATGTGAGTGAAGATATTTTGAAAGATGGTAAAATGTTATACGAAAATGGATTACCAGGAAGTCCATCAGGTTCTAACGCAAATTTGCCAAATACAGAGTCTAATCTAGGGAAATCACCATTGATTAGTCCAATTGCAAATTCATTTGTAAATGATCCAAACGATAGACCTTTTCAAGATGCAGGTTATGATGGATTAGTGGATAGTGCAGAGGCTAGAAAATTTGCGCCATTTTTGTCGGCATTACAAACAGCCGCATCTGGTCCAATTGTGACGGCTAACATTGCCGATCCAAGCTCGGATAGATACCATTTCTTTAGAGGAAATGATTATGATGGTTTATCAGAAGAAGAAGGAAATACGCTTCAACGCTACAAAAAATACAATAATGCAGAGGGTAACTCACCAACCGAACAACAATATCCTGATGCAGGTATACCAAGTGCCGCTACAAATAATCCTAATATCGAAGATATTAATAAGGATAATACATTAAGCGAAACAGAAAACTACTATCAATACAAAATTGCCATTTCACCTCAAGATATTAATCCAAATAACGTTGGTAAAAACTACATTGTAAACGTATTAGATGGAACAACTACTATTGGTAGTACTCAAAAGTCTGTAAAATGGTACCAATTTAAGGTTCCTGTGACAGAGTTCGAAAAAGCAGTTGGTTCAATCGAAGGTTTTAACTCCATCCGTTTTATGCGTGTATTTATGAAAGGTTTTGATAAACCAGTGGTTTGTCGTATTGCCCGTATGGAATTGGTAAGAAGTGATTGGAGACGTTATACCTTTGATTTACAAAAACCAGGAGAATATATTGCCAATGACGATAATACGACCACATTTGATGTGTCGGGTGTGAGTTTACAAGAAAATGGAGCGAAAGTGCCAGTTAACTATGTATTGCCTCCAGAGATTGAACAACAACAAAATATACAAGCTACTAATAATGTATTATTAAATGAGCAAGCTTTAGCATTAAGAGCTTGTAATTTAAAAGACGGCGATAGTAGAGCTATTATTAAAAATACAGAGTTAGACGTTCGTTCATTTAAAAAAATGAAATTGTTTATGCACGCCGAAAAAATGGGAAATGAGCCATTAAATGATGGTGATGTAACTGTTTTTGTTCGTTTAGGTTCTGATTACAATAATAACTATTATGAATATGAAGTTCCAGTAAAATTAACAAACCCAGGTTATTATGATCCTAATACAGATGCTGGGAAATATACCGTTTGGCCAACTGAAAATGAATTTGTTATTGATTTTGAAAAACTAACTTCTGCCAAAGTGCAGCGTAACTCTGCAGTAGGAACTGATTTAGCCGCAATGCAAGTGCCTTATATAGATAATGACGGTAATAATAAAATCACGATTGTTGGTAATCCAAATTTAGCTAGCATAAAAAGCATGATGATTGGTATTCGTAATCCTAAAGATGATGGAAGTTTACCAAAATGTGTAGAGGTATGGGTAAATGAGTTACGGTTAACTGATTTTGAAAATAAAGGTGGTTGGGCAACAACCGGAAGCGTGCAAGCAAAATTAGCCGATTTAGGACAAATATCCTTAGCAGCAACCTACAGTAAACCATTTTTTGGAAGTATTGAAAAGAAAATTAGTGAGCGCAGCCGTGAAACCAATTTTCAATGGGATGCCACTTCTACGTTTCAAATAGGTAAATTTTTCCCTGTTAAATGGAAGGTTAATTTACCAGTGTATTATGCCTATGGCGAAACTAAAATTACACCTCAGTTTAGCCCTTACGACCCAGATATAAAAATTGATAATCCTAATATTCCTGACGATTTACAAAAACAGATTAAAAATAATGCTCAGGATGTTACTGTTCGTAAAGGCTATAATTTTTCGAATGTGAGAATAGATGGTTTTAAAAAAGAAGGGGTTAAACCAATGCCTTGGGATGTATCTAACTTTTCGTTAACCTATGCTTATAATGAAGTTTCCAGACGAAATGTAAATATTGAAAACAGTATTATTAAAACTTATAGAGGAGCTTTATCCTACAACTATGCTATTAATGCTAAAGCATGGACTCCATTTAAGAAAACTAAGTCCAAAATTTTAAATAATAAGTGGATGGCTTTAGTAAAAGAATTTAATTTGACGCCATTGCCGAGTCGTTTAGGATTTAACATGGATGTGAATAGAGGTTATAGCGAGTTATTAAACAGAGATATTACAAGCTTCTATTCGGGAAGCAATGATAATTTAACGCAAGCGCAGTTTAATAAAACTTTCAACATTACTCGTAATTACGATTTGCAATGGAACTTCACCAAAAATTTAAAGTTTGATTTTACTGCCAATAATGATGGTCGTATTTTGGAACCACTTGGTAGAATTGATACTAAAGAAGAGAAAGATAGTATTCAACAAAATTTATTAGCATTAGGTACAACAACAGGTTATAGACATCAATCAAATATCAATTTTCAAATTCCAATTAATAAAATCCCGATTTTTGATTTCATTAATGCAACTGCTCGTTACAGCACCTCTTATACTTGGACTAGAAGACCATTTGCACAGGAAAGTATAGGTAACACCATTCAAAATACCAATACTAAAAATTTGAATGGAACATTTAACATGATGACACTTTACAATAAGATACCTTATTTTAGAAAAGTGAATACGGGAGGTAAATCAAGTAGTGCTGGCAAAAAAGGCGACGATAAAAAAGCAAGTTCAACAAAAGATACCTCTAAAACTAAAAAGGATGAATCCAATGCAGCTAAAGATATTGGTGAGTTTTTGGCTAGAGGTATCATGATGATTAAACAAGTGTCGTTAACCTATCAAGAAACAAATGGAACTGGATTGCCAGGATTTTTACCAAGCTCTCAATATATGGGTTTAGATCCTAGTAAAAATATGGCGCCAGGATTTGGCTTTATTAGTGGTTCAAACGATAGTATTGTAAGAAAATCAATTGAAAATAATTGGTTAGTGAAAAATCCGAATCAAAGTTTGCCTTATACAACTACCCAAAACAAAACCTTTACGTATCGCGGAAACATTGAACCACACGGAAGTTTAAAAATTGAGTTAAACGGAACTAAAACGTTTGGACAAAACCAATCTACTTTTGTAAGATATGGCGGAGATTCATTAATAAATAATGGTAACCGAGGTTATTTATTTGAAACACCTGCTAATACAGGCAACTACAGTATCAGTGTGTTTACATTAGGGCAATCCTTTAAAGATAAAGGAAATGTAAAAGATGGTTCTTCTGTTTTATTTGAAGAGTTTTTAGCGATAAGACAGGATGTAGCTAGAGATTTAGCAGCTGCGAATAGTACTGCTATTAAAGATCCTCAAACTGATGGAAGAGGTGATGCTTATTACGATGGATATAGCAATACTCAACAAGATGTATTGTTAGGTGCATTTCATGAAGCTTACACAGGTAGAAAAGTAAAAGGAGTAGGTACAGATAAAATGTTTAAACAAATTCCTTTACCAAATTGGACAGTAAGTTGGGATGGTTTAGGTAAATTAAAATTTATGAAGAAGTTTTTCCAGTCAGTTACGTTACGTCATTCTTACCGCTCAATGTATACAATTGGAGGATATTCAAACAACTTATTATTTGTGGATAAAGACAATGATGGTTATTCTGAATCCAGAGTTCCTGTTCAAAACTCATCTATTTTTGGTGTTCAGCAATCTGCCAACTTTAACCCGAAATATACCATTGCTGGAGCAACGATTACAGAAGCGTTTAGTCCATTAATTAAGTTTGACTTTAAATTTAATAAACCAGGTTTATTGGCCAATTTTGAGATTAAGAAAGATAAAACCGTTAACTTAAACATTACTGGTCCTCAAATTATTGAAACTAAAGGCCAAGAGTATGTTGTTGGTATTGGATACCGTTTTCCGAATTTAACTATTAAAGCAATAAAAATCAAAGGTCAACCGTTAAAGAGTGATTTGAACTTTAAATTGGATTTGTCGTACCGTAAAAACATGACTGTAATTAGAAGAATTGCAGATGAGATTAGCACACCAACAGGAGGACAAAATATTATCACTTTAAAAACAGCTCTTGATTATCAATTAACTCAAGCGATTAACTTACGACTATTTTACGATTGGATTAGAACAACACCGCAAACATCCAATTCATTCCCAACTGCTAACACCAATGCGGGCTTTAGTTTAAGATTTAATTTACAGTAATATAGTTTTGCTTACTTTGCTTAACCTCAGCGTTATTTGCGGTTAATTAGGAAATACATATGAACGAAAAACTCAGTATGCAGGATTTAGGGCGTTTAAGTTCAGATGAATTTAAAGCTTCGCAAAAAAACAACATCATTCTTGTATTAGATAATATTAGAAGTTTAAATAATGTTGGCTCAGCTTTTAGAACCGCCGATGCTTTTTTAATAGAAGCTATTTATTTATGCGGCGTAACAGGCACTCCTCCAAAACCTGAAATAGAAAAAACAGCTTTAGGCGCCACTGAAACGGTTTCTTGGAAATACTTTAAAACAACTCAAGAAGCTATTAATGAATTAAAAACCAACAACTATTATATTGCCTCTATCGAACAAGCAAAAGATTCGATAATGCTAAACCAATTTCAAAAGCCACAACAAGCTTTAGCTTTAGTTTTTGGAAACGAGGTGTATGGTGTAGAACAAGAAATTATTAACCAAAGTCATGCCTGCATCGAAATTCCTCAATTTGGAACCAAACACTCCTTTAACGTTTCTGTAAGTATGGGAATTGTGTTATGGGAAATGCTTCGTTGAAAAGGGTAATGGTGCCAAAAATAGTTGGTGTTTTTGATAAAAATAATTGTTATACTAGTCCCGTAAGTCAGAAGAGTAAATTAGCTCTGCTGGAGAGCAACTAATCAGCAATATGATTTACCACGAAAAATGAAAAGCCTTGTT
>CAITNS010000080.1 GCA_903893815.1 uncultured Bacteroidota bacterium | reverse complement strand
GACTTTTCCATGTACAAAAAAAAGATATTGAAACGACTTTCAATATCCTTTAATCAAACCCTTTGCTGTATTAGGTTACAGACGTTATTACCAACTATTTTTGGCCATTATACCTTATTATTTAGATGAATTGAAAAACATCTGCGTAAATCCGCTTAATCCGTCAAATCTGTGTTCCTATTAAACTACTCTTTAATAAACTTCACTTTAGCTACTGCCCCACTTTGTGTTTTTACAGTTAAAAAGTAAATACCAGTTGTTAAGTTCTCAACCGAAATAAAATTTGTTTCAGTGGCTTCTGATAAAACGACTTTACCTAAAACATCGGTCACTTTATTACTTACAGAGGTTTCATTCTCTAAAATAAAATGTAATGTTGTATTTGCAGGATTTGGATACAATTTTAAAGAATTTGCCAATGCCTCGTTTTCGTCAATAGAAGTTTGCATAGACAAAGTATATTTATTAAAAAATCGCCAAATTTCTTTGGAGGCATTGATATCTAAATTAGTACCCACCCCACCAAATGGAAAACCTGGCCAAGTATGCCCACCGTTGATGATTTTATACAATTCAACTGAACTACCTCCGGTTCCTCCATTATATTTATAATGTTCGGCCGTGCAACCGTCCGTTAAGCTAGTATTTGGTACGTTACTAAATGTTGGCGTAACATTACAATTATTTTTTGTTATCCAGTACTTCACAACCGAATCTATTGGCATCATATTTTGTGACATGTTTCCAAGGTACGGAACCGTTGCATCACTAGTACCATGAATTTGCATGACTGGCACTGGACGCATTGGATGACAATTAGAACCATATTGTGTAGTAAAAATACTACCCGTTACAGATGCAATTGCTGTAATTCTATTACTTAGTTCGCAAGCTAAAGTATGACTCATAAAGCCACCATTACTCATTCCTGTTGAGTAAACTCTGTTTAAATTAATATTATAAGTTAAATCCAACGAATCAATTAAAGCACTTAAAAAAGCAATATCATTTACTAAAGCTGATGACAAACCGGCATTCCAAAAGCGTTGGCCTGATGAATACGTTCCATTTGGAAACACCATTAAAAAATTAGCCGTATCAGCAATTGGCATAAAATTACTATACAATTGTTGTTGCTGAGCATTACTTGTATATCCATGCAAATTTAAAATTAATGGTCTGGCTGTTGTTCCATTGTAAATAGCAGGAACATATAAGCGGTAAGAGCGATACTGGCCACCAACATAAATACTGTCAATAACTGTAGTTTGTGCATTTACAGCAAATAAAGTTGAAATAAGAATCAGAGAAAGTAATTTTTTTTTCATCCAAGTAAATTAAAGTTTATGAAATCTAAATTAGCAAAAAATAGGCAATTAACAAGTCAAATAACTATTAATTTTCCATTAAAATCAGTACTTTCGTTCTCTTAAATTTAACATTTATGGCTAAATTCAAAAAACAAGATGCCCTTGATTACCACTCTCAAGGAAGACCCGGAAAAATTGAAGTAATTCCCACTAAACCATATAGCACGCAAAGAGACTTAACCCTTGCCTACTCACCTGGTGTTGCTGAGCCTTGCTTAGAAATAGAAAAAAACCAAGAAGACGCCTACAAATACACTGCTAAAGGAAACTTAGTAGCCGTTATTAGTAACGGAACAGCTGTTTTAGGATTAGGAGATATTGGCGCTTTGGCATCAAAACCAGTAATGGAAGGAAAAGGTTTATTGTTTAAAATATTTGCTGATATTGATGTATTTGATATTGAGGTAGACACAAAAAATATTGACGAGTTTGTAAACACCGTAAAAAATATTGCCTGCACCTTTGGTGGTATTAACCTAGAAGATATTAAAGCACCTGAGTGTTTTGAAATTGAACGTCGTTTAAAAGAAGAATTAAACATTCCTTTAATGCACGATGATCAACATGGTACTGCTATTATTTCTTCGGCTGGTTTATTAAACGCGGTGGAGATTTCTGGCAAAAAAATGAGCGAGGTTAAAGTAGTCATTAATGGTGCTGGTGCTTCGGCTAACTCATGTGCAAAAATGTACATTGCGGTTGGTGTTAAAAAAGAAAACATTTTAATGCTCGACAGTAAAGGTGTCATCAATAAAAACCGCACCGACTTAGACCAATACAAAACATTTTTTGCCTCTGATAACACTAAAGTAAATACATTAGAAGAAGCCATTAAAGGCGCTGATGTATTTGTTGGTTTATCAAAAGGAAATATCTTGTCGCAAGATATGGTTCGCTCGATGGCTAAAAACTGTATTGTGTTTGCCCTTGCTAACCCTACTCCCGAAATTAGTTATGAGGAAGCCATTGCTGCTCGTCCTGATATTATTATTGCAACAGGCCGTAGTGATCATCCTAACCAAGTAAACAACGTATTAGGATTTCCCTTTATTTTTAGAGGAGCTTTAGATGTACGTGCTACTTGCATTAACGAAGAAATGAAATTAGCAGCCGCTTTAGCAATTGCCGCTTTAGCTAAAGAAAGTGTACCTGATTATGTCAACTTAGCTTATGGTTCTAAAAACCTTGCTTTTGGTACAGAGTATATTATTCCGAAACCAATTGATAACCGTTTAATTTCTATCGTAAGTTCAGCAGTTGCAAAAGCAGCTATTGATAGTGGTGTTGCTAAACGTGTGATTACTGATTGGGATGCATATCGCACTGAATTAGATAACCGTTTAGGAAAAGATAACCGATTGATTAGAAGTTTAGCAAATAAAGCCAAATCAAATCCTAAGAGAGTTGTATTTACCGAAGCAGATACTTATAAAATTTTAAAAGCAGCACAGTTAGCAAAAGACGAAGGTATTGCTAAGCCTATTTTATTAGGTAATAAAGAACGTATTTTAGCTTTAATGGAAGAGAACCAAATTGATATGGGAGATACGCCTATTATTGATGCTTGGTTACCAGAAGAGGAAGCAAGACGTATAGAGTTTGGAGATATGTTGTGGAAAAAAAGACAACGTCGTGGTTTAACGCAATACGATGCTCGTAAATTAATGCGCGACCGTAATTACTTTGGTGCTATGATGGTGGAAACTGGCTTGGCTGATGCTATGATTTCGGGATTAACTCGTAAATATGGTGCACCTATTAAACCAGCTTTAGATGTGATTGGAGTGCAAGATGGTGTTGGTCGCGTGGCTGGTTTGTATATGATGATTACCAAAAAAGGACCTTACTTTTTTGCAGATACCACCATGACAGAAAACCCAACCGCGCAACAGTTGGCTGATATTGCCGCATTAACTGCCAATACCATTAAACAATTTAATATTACGCCTCGTATTGCTATGTTATCGTTTTCAAACTTTGGTTCTGCCGAAGGTGAAGTACCAAAAAAAATGCAAGAAGCCACAAAAATTTTACATAAAAATTATCCAGGTTTAGTTGTAGATGGTGACATACAAGCCAACTTTGCGGTGAATAATGAATTATTAAAAGAACAGTTTCCGTTTAGTACTTTAATTGATAAAAATGTAAATACCTTTATCTTCCCTAATTTAGCAGCTGGTAATATTGCTTATAAATTATTGCAAGAGCTTGGTGGCGCCGAAGCTATTGGCCCTGTGTTAATGGGATTAAAAAAACCAGTACACATTTTACAATTAGGAAGTTCGGTTCGTGAAATTGTAAACATGATTACCATTGCAGTAGTAGATGCTCAGAATAAGAAGTAAATTTCCATTAATTTAGACCGATGTCATTTATAAATAAATTATTATTTATATTAATTACAAAGGTTTCTTGGAAGATGTCTTTTCAAAATTAATATTGAACTCAGCTCTGCGGTTTAAAGCGTGTTCTTCTTCTGTACACATTTCAGGTTTGTAACAGTTATTTACAAAATTAGTAGCACCCATCGACTCTGTTGATATTCTGGAGCTATTAATGCCTTTGCTGATTAAATAATCCTTTACAGCTTTTGAGCGAGCAATCGATAGTCGCATATTTGTTTGCTCACTTCCTCTGCAATCGGCATAGGCTTTTACCTCTAGCGATGAAAAAGGATTATTTTTCATCACGTCTGCTAATTTATCTAATTGTAATTTTGAATCAGCAGTAATAGAAGCCTTTCCAAAATCATAATAAATCGCTTTTACGTCATAATCTGACTTATCTAGAGACAAGTTATAATCTAGATTTAAGTCAATTTTCTCAGGCAATTTACTGCCGGTTGGAACTTCTAATGTTTTAGGGAAATAACCATCTTTAGAAAACACCAAAATGTAATTTGAATTAGGTCGTAAATTTGCATTGAATTCACCTTTAGCATTTGTAAAGACAATTGTTTTTTTATTAGTGGCTTTATCAGTAATAACCACTTTAACTCCTTCAATACCTTTTTTGGTAGCTCTATCTGTAACCACACCAATCGCAGGGCGGCCTTTTAGACGTAATGTAATATCCAATGGATCGTTTGGATTCCAGTTTTGTCCTGTATAAATATTTTCATCACCTTCATACTCACCTTTTGAAGCTACTATCTGATAGTTTTTATCTTTTACCAAAGCGAATTTGTAATTCCCATCTTTATCAGTAGTAGTAACGGCCAATAAATTTCCATTTTCATCAAACAATTTTACTTCTACACCAGCTGCATTTTTTCCATTTTGATCTTTTATTTTCCCAAACACTTCTGTTTTTGGTTTTAATAAAATATCGGTGTTAGACATTGTATCGTAATCCTTATCAGTTTTTACAATGGCATTACCCATAAAATCGCCTTTTTCGCCAACAATGTTATAGGTTTTATCTTTTTCTAAAACTAGCTGATAGAAGCCATTTTCATCTGTTTTGGTTTCATAAATTAAATTTCCATTTTCGTCATAAACTTTAATAAAAGCATTTGCAGCAGGCGTTCCATCTTGATTCTTAACAATCCCTTGTGCTGTAGTTGCTAGTTTTAAATTTAGACTGAGTTCTTTATTAACGTTTAATCCCGTTTTGGTGGATACACTTTCAGTTGCTGCAAAACCTGGCTTAATTGCAACTACTTTATAATCTTTTTTATCATCCAAGTTAAATTTAAACTTACCAAACTCATTCGCTTTAATTGATGCAATTTCTTTTCCGTTTTCGTCAATTAATTTTACTGTGGAATTTGGAGAAATAGTAGCATCTTGATTCAAGACTTTTCCTTTTGCTAAAAGTTCGTCAATAGCATTTTTTACCAAATAAATATCATCATCGCCACTACCACCAAAACGATTAGAAGTAAAATAGCCAAAATTTTCATTATCATCATTTGGCAAAAAACTAAAATCATCAGCAGAAGAATTATAAGGTTCTAAAAGAATAGTGCTACTAGAAACAACACCATTATTAAAAGATGTTTTAAATATATCTAAACCACCAAAGCCAATTTTTCCATTCGAAGAAAAATATAATGTATTGTCTTTGTAAATTACAGGAAAGTCTTCATCGCCTTTTGTATTAATTTGTGCTCCTAAATTTTTTGGTGCACTCCAACTGTTTCCTTTTTTCTCAATCACATATAAATCAGATCCACCAAAACCACCTTTCATTTCAGAAGCAAACACAATATATTTTCCATCATTACTGATGACAGGATGCCCAGCAATATAGTCTTTATCTGTTCCTTCAATAATTAATGGTTCTGCATTAGCAATTGTTTTAGTTGCGAAATCAATTTTAGCTTTAAATAAAGTTGGATAACTTACATTTTTAACATCCCAACCTTTCACTAAATTTATTTTGGTAAAATATATTTCATTGTTTGTTCTGTCAACATCAAAAGCACCAATATGATAAGTTGTATCATGAGTAAAGGCAAATTGATTATTAACATCGATGTGATCTAAATGTGCATAAAACAAATGCATTAAAGGGCGTTCCGTTAAGCCATATTGTAATTGGTTTTGATCTTTAAAATCAGGAGATAATTTTAAATGCAAACGTTTTTTGTTTAAATCATCTTTTACTTCACCAACATATAAAACACCTTGCTGATAATTCTTTAATGAAAATTGTGCGACGGCTGAATTAATACTTGAGATATTAACTACTTTAACATTCTTATTTTCTTTGCTTTTTAAAGAAGGTAATTGGCTTATAGATGCGATGGCTAATTGATTGAAGTAATCTGTTGAATCGATCGAATTATAACCTGTTAAGTATTTTTTTGCTTTATCTAACTTACCAGTATTTTTTAGGCAAATACCGTAATATTTATAATTTATTGGATTGACATATTTAATTTTAACTACCTTTTCGTAAACACTAATAGCATTTACAAAATCTTTTTCGGTGAAGTAACAATATGCCAAACGGGTTAAATCTTCATCATTCAAATCATTTTCAGATACATTTTTGAAATAAGAAATAGCCTGACGGTATTCGTAAGAATCCATCATTTCGTAAGCCAAATTTCTTTGTGCACGAAACTGCAAGGTAAAAAACACTGCCAATAAAATAAAACACAAACTCCTCATAGAAATATATTTTTATTGAAACTATTTAGTTTTCAAAACTTGAATCTGCCGAATAAATACGGTTACGTTTTTGCCAAGGAGATTTATTTTTATTGTCTCTTAATTTTAAGGAAACAAATAATTCGTGTGAACCAGAGTTATACTTTTGCAACGCAGATAATGTATAATCATAAGAATATCCAAAAGTAAGTCTGTTCACTCGAACTCCTAAAAGAGCAGTAGCAGCATCACTTGTTCTATAAGAAAAACCAATCCAAAACATGTCTTTAAAAATAAATTGCAAATTAGCGTCAACTTGAGATGGAGCATTAAACATATGTCTGTATAAAACAGATGGCATAATTGCAAATTTTTCAGATACTTTAAATTTATATCCAGCATTTGCATAAATAGCTCTATTGATTTTTCCAGTAACAGGATTACTCACATCATACAAATCTTTTTTTGATTCAATTAAATTAAATGCTGTTATACCAACATTAAATTTTTCGCTAAACCATAATAATCCACAATTCAAATCAGGAATTAAACCGTACTGAGTAGAATTAGCAATGGTATTATCTCCACTAACTTCTGTTATTAAACGATCGCGCTTAATAACAAATTGAGAAAAATTAGGATTTAAACCCAAAGATATTTTCGACTTTTTAGTTACATTAAAAATATAACTAATAGCAGCTCCTACCCCACTTAAACGAGTTGGACCATAAGAATCATTAAAAAACATACCACCAATACCTACTCCTTTTCCTAAGTAAGTATGTCCTGATAAGGTTTGGCTAATTGGTGAACCGTCAATGCCCACCCATTGTCTTCTAAAACTCATACTAATGTTTGATGCATCTTTAGTCCCCGCAACAGCTGGATTAATAACGAAGTCATTAAACATATACTGACTATTTAACTGTAATTGCTGTGCATTTAAGTTTACTAAGAAACTGATAAATAGCAGACTGATTATATTTTTTTTCATAATATCCTAGTTTAAAAAATTATCTAACAATGGTTATGGTTCCTGTTTGCGTTTGATCATCATTATATTTAATGACGTAGTAGTATGTTCCAACAGGTAAATCATTACCTTGGTGTTTGCCATCCCACGCATGGATTGCATCTGTTTTGTCATATACATTTTGCCCCCATTTAGAATATACTTGTAATGAGGTATTTGTGTAAGCACTTAAATTCACGTTCCAAACATCATTTACACCATCACCATTTGGAGTAAAAGCATTTGGAACATTAATACAACCTAAATCATCAGTGATTACAATATCATTTAGTGTTGTTGAGCAACCTCTTCCATCAATAACAGTAACAGAATACGTTCCTGGGTTTACATAATTTATAATTGGAGTTGACTCTCCATTTGACCAAAAGTAATTATACAACCCACTTCCACCAGTAACTTTTAAATCTATTGTTACGCCACCATCTGTACAAGATTTTGTTTTAGTAGTGTATTGAGCAGCTAAATTACTTGGTGTAATAATTATATTTGAAGTTGCTGTAGCTACACAACCGTTAGATGCGGTATAGGAATAAATAATATTATGCGTTCCATATCCTGCAATAGATGGATTAAACATATTGGCACTTATGGCAGTACCAGAATAAGTACCTCCTTGAGGAATTCCATTGTTTAAAGCAAATGGCATTCCAATACCGCACATACTATCCATTGGTACTATATAAGCATAGGTTGTTAAAACTGTTACAGGTAAATTTGTACAATCACTATTGCCACAAACACCACCTTCGCTTCTTACATAATATGTAGTATTAACTGTAGGCGAAACTGCAATCGTACTTCCTGTACCTACTGAAGTTCCAGCACCACAAGAATTTTCATACCATTTCCATGAAGCGCCTGTTGATAAAGTACCTCCATTTATTGATAAAGTACTATTACCACCTGCACAGAAGTTATTATTGGATGAGAGTATTGAAACTGGAGCTGGTGAACCTGAATTTACATTTACCAAAACCTGAACGCAACTTGAATTTCCACATGCTCCTGTTCCTCTAACATAATATGTGGTTGAAGTAGTTGGAGTAACCTGTAATGTATCGCCAACACCTATTGCAACAGCGCCACAGCCTCCAGTATACCATGTCCATGTATCTCCTGATGCTAAAACACCACCTGTTAAATATACTTTCGTCATGCTACCAGGACAAATAGAGTTTACCGTAACATTTGCTGAACTTGGAGCCTGAGAACCATTTCCAACATTAATAGTAATTGATTGACAAGTTGTGTTACCACATGTTCCTTCTGCTCTTACAAAATATGTAGTTGTAACTGCTGGAGTCACATTAATAGATGCACCAGATCCAACATTTACACCTCCACAAGATCCTGCATACCATTGCCATTGTGCTCCAGTTCCTAATGATCCTCCATTAACATTCATATTTGTGCCATCGCCCAAACATATATTTGTAGAAGTTGCTGCTACCGAAACTGGATTTGAAGATAAAATATTTGTAGAAATTGTGACATTTGTACATAATGAGTTTCCACAAACCCCTCCTTCACTTCTAACATAGTAAGTTGTGTTAACTGTTGGAGAAACAACAATGGTAGTTCCTGTACCTATGGCTGTTCCGCTTCCGCAAATGTTCTCATACCATGTCCAATTTGCTCCACTCACTAAAGAACCACCATTTGCTGTTAATGTTGAACTGCCACCAACACATACATTATTGGTAGATGATTGAACCGAAAGAGGTGCAATTGAACCTGAGTTTACATTTACTTGTATTTGACGGCAAATTGTACTTCCACAAAGTCCTACACCTCTTACATAATATAAAGTTGATGAAGATGGCCACACAGCAAGTGTATCACCAACGCCAACAGGCACAGCACCGCAACCACCAGTGTACCAAACCCATGTATCTCCGCTAGCTAAAGAGCCTCCATTAAAATATAACTTTGTTGTATCACCAGGACATATAGAACTTGCTGTAACACTTGCAGATGTTGGTGCTGATGAACCAGCCCCTACACTAATAGTAACTGTTTGACAAGTAGTGTTACCGCATGTTCCTTCTGCTCTCACAAAATACGTTGTTGTTGTAGCAGGAGTAACATTAATTGAATTTCCTGAACCAACACTTACTCCACCGCAAGAACCTTGATACCACTGCCATTGAGCACCACTACCTAATGAACCACCATTAACACTCATATTAGTACCAACACCTAAACATACATTTGTAGAAGTTGCCGTTGCAGAAACAGGGTCAGTAGATAAACTACTTGTGTTAATAGCAATATTGGTACAAGCTGTATTTCCACAAGCTCCACCTTCACTTCTCACATAATAGGTTGTATTTACGGTTGGAGAAACAACGATGGCAGTTCCTGTTCCTACGGATGTTCCTGATCCGCAAGCATTTTCATACCACGCCCAATTAGTTCCACTTACTAAAGCCCCGCCATTTAAGGAAAGCGTTGTTGAACCACCAACACAAAAATTATTGGTAGTAGTCAAAACAGAAGTTGGAATTGTTGAAACAGGATTAACATTTAATGTTACTTGAGCGCAAGACGTATTTCCACAAGTTCCTTGGGCTCTAACATAATAAACTGTAGTTACTGAAGGAGACACAGTTAAAGTACTGCCACCACCAACGGTAACAACACCACAACCTCCTGTTGACCATACCCATGAATCACCTGAGGATAAAGTTCCACCAGTAATAGATAAAGTTGTTGATACTCCTGGACAAATTGAATTTGCTGAAACAGTTGCTGTTGTTGGAGGAACAGAAGTACCACCAACATTTACTGTAACTGATTGGCAAGTTGTATTACCACAAGCACTTTCGCCTCTAACAAAATAAGTTGTGGTTGTAGTTGGTGTCACATTTATAGATGCACCTGAACCAACGCTTGTACCACCGCAAGAACCTGAGTACCATTGCCATTGAGCGCCTGTTCCTAATGATCCACCATTAACATTAATATTAGTACCTAATCCTAAACAAATACTCGTCGACGTAGCAGATGCAGAACTAGGATCTGTTGATAAACTACTTGTTGAAATGGTAATATTGGCGCAATTCGAGTTTCCGCAAGTTCCTTCACCTCTCACATAATAAGTAGTAGTTGCCGTAACGTTTACACTACTTAATACACTTCCTGTTCCAATAGCTGAACCAGATCCACATCCACCAATATACCAGTTCCAGTTAGCACCTGTTCCTAACGTACCACCGCTTACCGCTAATGAAACAGTTCCTGTGCCACATACTGTAATACTTGAAGGTGTAATCGTTGTTGGATTACTAGTAATTTGATCAACTGTAATTGTAACTGTATTTGAATAAACAACTGGAGCTGTGCACGTAGACGCTTGTCTTCTATAATAAGTTGTTGCTGTTAATGCAGGAGGCGAATAATTTGCAGAAGTAGCGCCTGGAACAATAGACCAAATAAGATTATCTGGTGATGATTCCCATTGGTATGCAGCGTAGGTTGAGGCAGATGTAACATTGGTTAATGCCGCAGGTGTTAAACCTGCACATAATGTTTGACTAGCCGTAACAGAACCTGGCACTATACTCACATATTCCCAATATACTTCTAAATCTGCACCATAACCATTTCCTGCATCTCTCATATAAGTCCCAACATTTGTAAATGTACATGGAGCAAAATTCATGAAAGTAATATTTGCAAAATTTCCCCTTGAATTTTGAATATCATCATTATTTAAAAAACAATTATCTGGAGTACAATTTCCAGAACAGCCATCTTCTTCCCAACATTCCATATCGGCATTTACCACAGTGGCTGAAATATTTGTGAAGTTGGCAATTAAAAAGGGAGTGAAATCATTTACTAAACCACAAGATCTTGAATCTCTTGAAATAGTATTACCTCCGCAGGTTGCAACGACTCCTGTATATTGAGTATAATTACCACCTGAATGTCCTCCCCATAATCTCCATCTAGGATCAGGTTGATCGCCTATAGCACCATCATTTCCACAATCGTAATTATGTCTTAGTCCAGATACACGTAGTTGAACATTAACATTTTGAGAGAATAAGTTTGAAAATGCAATAAGTGCCATTCCAAACCAAAGTAATTTAATGTTTTTCATTCTTAAGATATTTTTTGGTAAAAGTATTCGAAGTACAATTTTTATATGATAATGAAACTTTAAGAAAACGTTAAAAAGATACAACTAGATTACCTAAACATTAACAAATGAAATTATAAGCATGATTACATGTGGTATAAAAAGTTTGATAGGTTATAATTAAAAAAACTATTTACAATTGGTGGCCGAGCCGACGCGAAGTCACCAATTATCTTATTTCTTAAACTCTACTTTCATTTCTACACGACGGTTTTTCTGACGGCCTTCTGGTGTATTGTTATCAGCAATTGGCACTGCTTGTCCAAACCACTCAGCAATTACTTTATCAGCTTTTACGCCTTTGCTTACTAAGTATTTTTTAACTGCTTTCGAACGTTTTTCAGAAAGCATCAAGTTCTTAGTTGGGTCACCTTGGTTATCTGTATGTCCAGATAATTTCAATGTCCAATCATCCGCATGTTGTTTCATTAAATTTGCTAAGTCGTTTAACGATGGTAATGATATTGGTTTGATAATGTCTTTACCAGTTGCAAACTCTAGGCTAGAGAAAGCACGTTCAAGAATTTTTTGCTCTTCTACCTTTAATTCCGGAGCTGGAGGGCATCCTTTTAACTCTTTTAAACCTGGAGTTGTAGGGCAATCATCTTCTCTATCCACTACTCCATCTTTATCTGTATCAATCCAAGGGCAACCTTTATTTTCAACTGCACCAACAACATCAGGGCAATTATCATCTTTATCTAACACCGTATCTCCATCTCTATCAGGGCAACCTTTAAATTCTTTAGGTCCAGCAACATCAGGACAAGCATCATATTTATCTGGTGTTTTATCCCCATCTCTATCTGGGCATCCTGAAAACTCAGCTAAACCAGCATCATCTGGACACTCATCTTCTTTGTCCATAATTTTATCCCCATCTTTATCTGGGCAACCTCTAAATTCAACTAAGCCTTTATCATCTGGGCACATATCATCTAAGTCGGTAATGCCATCTAAATCTTTATCAGGGCAACCTTGCATCTCTTTAGATCCTGCAACATCTGGGCATTTATCTTCGCTATCCTGAATATGATCACCATCTTTATCAGGACAACCCATAAACTCCCAAGTTCCAGGTATGTCTTTACATTTATCTTTTTTATTGGAAACGGCATCTTTATCTCTATCTTTTGGTTTACCATAAGGGATTGGCAATTTCAACATGGCGTAAATATCAGCTCCATAAATGTTTTTTTGTCCTACTAACGGCGCTAAGTTTGACGAACCCACTACTATTGGCCCTAACCTCACAGCAGCACCAGCTCTGAAACCATCTAAGAAGTTATATTGCACTGGGATAAAAATACCTGCCCACTTCCAATCATAACGTGGTGTTAAAGTAATGCTGCTAATATCATGCACTTTTGTATCGTTATTTTTAAACTGCATCGCAATAAATGGTGTTAAGTTTATATAAAAATCCTTCCAAACTTGATAATCAATTTGAGCACTGATTGCAGTTGGTAAATTCATTTTATAGCTTGATGCTCCCCCAGTACCATTAAATCTACCCTTTAAAGTATCATCAAATTCGCCTACAGAAGCAGGATCGATTGGTCTTAAATTCCATAAAGATATATCAGCTGTAAAATCTCCGCTAGTGCTTCCTTTTTTAAACTTAATGGAGCCTATGTCAGTCACTGATAATCCAACTTTTAATTTGTATTTATTTTTATCATTACGCCATAAATCTTTTTCTCCATCCATATCGTATTTAAATTTCTTATAATCGGGGCGCCATTCGTATACTACACCAAAATCGAAACCAATACCAGGATAAGATTGACTATAATCAAACACTTTCGTCCCAGTATTGCTTTCACCCAGTTTAATATCTTTAAAAGTTAAATTATCAGAGTGACCATATTTTACATCCGAACTGAAAATGCTTAATGTATCACTTGTGAAAACATCATATTCTAAATCTTTAATAAACATATAAGCCGATTGAATACCTTGTAATAATTTTACAGTAACTCCACCTTTAAAATAGTGCTCATTATCATCTTTAAATACATGTGCATAAGTTAAACCATACTCAGCCCAAGTCATTTCTTGAATACTTAAATTTTTATTTTTAAGTCTTGTAATCCACAAACTAGGATATTGAAATTCAGAATAAGCAAGTTTTGCTAAATCAGGAGAAATCCCATCAATGTTTACATAATTTCTTACACCAGAAGATAAGGCTATGGCATTTTTACGATTTAACGGAATCATAAATGAAGGACCTGTAATTCTATTACTAAAATAGATGCTTTTGTCTTTACCGTTCATACGTTCTGTTAAATATTTATCAGCAAAAAACTCATCGTCAAATGCTGGTAAGGTTGTTTTACCATCTGCGTCTTTTGCTCTTTTAAAAGCGCTACGGTCAATTCCAATATAATTGTTGTAAGCAGCAACATTAATACCTACTAGGTTCATGTCAAATTTCATACGACCATCAACAATACTTGCAGGCTGCTGATAGACTCCTGTTACACCGGCATAATTACTTTGATTAAATCCCACAAAATCTTGAGATTGAGCAAAATAACTAAAAGACAAAGCAGCAAAAAATAATAATTTCTTCATAGAGAGATTTTTGTTTAGATCTCAAAAATAAGACATTCTGTTTAATATTGGCTAAAATTCAAAAAATATTACGGTATAATTAACAAAAGTCACGGCAAAAGCCTCCCAATACATTCCAATTTAGTATCTTTGCCCTTTGTTACCGAGAAAAAATTATGTTAGATAAATTAGAAGAAATTAAAAGAAGATATAACGACGTTGAAGCAAAATTAGGCGATCCTAGTGTTATTGCCGATATGCGCCTATTTAAAAAATTGAATATTGAATACAAAGGTTTGCAACCTGTAGTGGAAGCTTATTACAAATACAAACAAATTACTGATAATATTAATGGTGCCAAAGAAGTATTAGCAACTGAAAAGGATAAAGACTTTTTGGATATGGCTAAAGCTGAATTAGAAGAAAATCGTGCTGCTGAAGATAAATTACAGGAAGAAGTTCGTGTGATGTTAATTCCTAAAGATCCTGAAGATGCAAAAAATTGCACCATGGAAATTAGAGGAGGAACGGGTGGCGATGAAGCGGCGATTTTTGCAGGAGATTTATTTGATATGTACCGTCGTTATTGTGAAATTAAAGGTTTTCAGTTAGAAGTGATTGATGAAAGCCCTGGTTCGATGGGTGGTTACAAAGAAATTGTGTTTAACGTAAAAGGTGATAACGCATTTGGTACCATGAAGTTTGAAAGTGGTGTGCATCGCGTGCAACGTGTGCCAGCTACCGAAGCTGCTGGACGTGTGCATACATCAGCTGCAACTGTTGCCGTTTTACCGGAAGCCGAAGAATGGGATATTGAAATTAAACCAGCAGATATTGAAATGGCAACTGCGCGAAGCGGTGGAGCTGGCGGACAAAATGTAAATAAAGTAGAGTCGAAAGTAATTTTAACTCACAAGCCATCAGGCATTGTAGTAACTTGCCAAACACAACGTAACCAATTAGGTAACCGCGAAAAAGCAATGGAAATGCTACGTTCCAAATTATACGATTTAGAATACCAAAAACGATTAGCAGATACTACAAGTCGCCGTAAAAGTATGGTAAGTACAGGTGATCGTTCTGAAAAAATTAGAACATATAACTACCCGCAAAACCGTATTACAGATCATCGCATTGGACTAACGTTATACAACTTAACTGACTTTACAAACGGTTACATACAACAAATGATTGATGCCTTGCAGTTTGCCGAAAATGCAGAGCGATTGAAAGAAGGAGGATTATAGAGATTCAAAAGACTAAAGGGATTTAAGGGACTAAAAAGACAATAGCATTATGACACGAGCAGAATTGATAAACGAGATTAAAACTAAAAAAACATTTTTATGTGTTGGTTTAGATCCAGATGTAGATAAAATCCCTCAATTTTTATTAGACGAAGAAGATCCTATTTTTGAATTCAATCGTCAAATTGTTGATGCAACTGCTGAATATTGTGTTGCCTTTAAACCTAATACTGCATTTTATGAAGCTTATGGTTTAAGTGGAATGACAAGCTTAGAAAAAACCATTAAATACATTAAGCAAGAATATCCAAACCATTTTTTAATTGCTGATGCTAAGCGTGGTGATATAGGCAATACATCAAGTATGTATGCCAAAGCATTTTTTAAACGTTTACACGCTGATGCCATTACTGTTGCTCCATACATGGGTAGCGATTCGGTAAAACCTTTTTTGCAATTTGAAGGTAAATGGGCTATTGTTTTAGGATTAACCTCAAACGAAGGCGCTAAAGATTTTCAGTTAGATGAAGGAAAAACAGAAGCCTTATATCAACATGTATTAAGAACATCAAGTCAGTGGGGAACTACTGAAAATATGATGTATGTAATTGGTGCTACCAAAGCACAAATGTTTGATGATGTAAGACGTATTATACCAAATCACTTTTTATTGGTACCAGGTGTTGGTGCACAAGGCGGTAGTTTATCCGAAGTATGCAAACATGGCTTAATTAAAAATGATATTGGTTTGTTAATCAACTCATCTCGCGCTATTATTTACGCATCAAACGGAGAAGACTTTGCTGAGGCGGCTGGTTTAGAAGCCAAAAAAATAGCCGATGAAATGAAAGCGTATTTTTAATGTCACCCTGAACTTGTTTCAGGGTTTCCTATAATTTAAAACAAATATTAAGGAGCTGATCCACCAGCTGGCGAATCAGCATAACTGTAGCTACTTATTATTTCTTCGCAGGCTCATCATCATCTTTATACTTATCGTAATCCAACTTATTACCCCAAAAATTCATTTGTTGTTTTATCCAAGCTTTACGCTGCACAATATAACTACTGGCTGGATTTGCCTTATATCTTAAAGGATTTGGAAGTATTGCTGCAATCGCAGCAGCTTCATCTTTGCTTAATTTTTTAGCTGATTTATGAAACCAATGTTGAGCAGCCGCTTCGGCACCATAAATACCATTGCCCATTTCAATACTATTTAAATACACTTCCATAATTCGCTCTTTACTCCAAAATACTTCAATTAATAAAGTAAACCACAATTCAAATCCTTTGCGTAAGTAGCTCCTACCCTGCCATAAAAACACATTTTTAGCAGTTTGTTGAGTAATGGTACTTCCTCCTCTTACTCGTTTTCCTTTTTCATTTTCTTTCATCGCTTTTTGTATAGCTCCCCAATCTACCCCAAAATGTTTTAAGTAATTTTGGTCTTCACTACAAACTACTGCCAATTGTAATTTTGGTGAAATATCTTCTAATGGCACCCAATCGTGTTCCATAATAATCCCTTGGCCATTTTTAAATTGTTCAACATCTCTAATTAACATTAAAGGTGTTATGAGAACTGGAACCCATTTATACACAACAACCGATACAATGGATACAACAAAAAATGCAAGGCATGTTTTCCAAAGTATAGTCCATATTCTTCCTAATAATTTTCTCATAAAACAGTAAAACTATTGTATTATTTAGCTTAAGTTTACGCACTATAAAGATTTTAACAACATCCAATTTTTAATAACATGACTAAAAAAACTACCTACATTATATTAGCAATCGCAATTCTTGGCATTATTGGAATGTACTTTTACAATAAATCATAATGTAGCGCCATCTATTCAAGTTGATAAACTCGAGATTTTGAATGAGGACACAACTAAATTTGAGATAAGCTCTTTAAAAGGCAAAAAAGTGATTATTAGTTTTTATGCCTCTTGGTGTCCTAATTGCCTTGAAGAACTTGAGATTTTGAATTCAATTAAAAATGAAAAACTAAATGACATTGAAATACTTGCCATAACAGATGAAAGTTTGGAAAAACTGACTTCATTTAAAAATAAAAAACAATATCCTTTTACATTTTTAAAACTTAATGCTTCGTTTCCTGAAATAGGAATTGCGTCTATACCAACCACCTATTTACTAAATACAGAAGGCGAAATTGTTTATAACAAAGTTGGATACATCCAATGGGACGATGAATCGAATTTAAATCACTTAAAAAGTTTGATGGAATAAGTTAAAATATTGTTCGTTCACTAATAATTCAATATATTTAAAGTCTATTTTTTTATAACGATTATGACAAAAATTAAATTTGGAACCGACGGCTGGAGAGCCATTATAGCACAAGAATTTACAGTTGAAAATGTTGCTCGTGTTACAGAAGCTACAGCTATTTGGTTAAAGAAAAACTTCGAAAACCCTACTGTTGTTTTGGGTCACGATTGCCGTTTTGCTGGCGAATTATTTGCACATACTGCTGCTAAAGTATTAGTATCACATCATATTAAAGTTTTTTTAGCAAAAGATTTTGTAAGTACTCCTATGATTTCGTTAGGAACTGTGCGTCATAAAGCAAGTGTTGGTATTATTATTACAGCATCTCACAATCCGCCTTCATACAATGGTTTTAAATTAAAAGGCTATTATGGTGGACCTTTAGGTCCTGAAAGAGTTCAGGAAATTGAAGATATTATCCCAGAGAAAGCTAATCAAAATTTTGAAACTATCGATTTAAAAGATGCTGAAACAAAAGGCTTAGTTGAAATCACAGCATTAGAAGACATGTATGTAAAACATGTAGAAGCTAATTTTGATTTAGCAGCCATTAAAAATTCTGGACTTAAGTTTGCTTACGATAGTATGTACGGTGCAGGGCAACGCGTTATGTTTCGTTTATTTCCGGAAATTATTCATTTGCATAACGACCATAATCCTAGTTTTAAAGGACAAGCACCTGAGCCTATTCATAAAAATTTAACGGAGTTTTCAAACTTAATTAAAAACGCTGGTGATATTGATTGTGGTTTAGTTACAGATGGAGATGCTGATAGAATTGGGCTTTACGACAATAAAGGGAATTTTGTAGATTCTCATCACATCATTTTACTTTTGATTCATTACCTAAAAAAATACAAAGGTATGGATGGAAAAGTAGCTACTGCTTTTAGTTCTACTGTTAAAATTAAAAACATGTGCGACCATTACAACTTACCTTTAGATGTTGTAAAAATTGGTTTCAAATACATTTGTAATATTATGATTACCGAAGATGTATTAGTTGGTGGTGAAGAAAGTGGAGGAATTGCCATTAAAGGTCATATTCCTGAGCGTGACGGTATTTGGATGGGCTTAGTATTATGGGAATTTATGGCAAAAACAGGTAAATCACTTAATGAATTAATTCAAGAGGTTTATGCTATTACTGGAACCTTTGCTTTTCAACGAAATGATTTAACTATTACAGAAGAACTGAAAAATAAAATTGTAGAAAATTGCAAAAACAATGTTTACAAGGAGTTTGGTAAATATAAAGTGCAACGCTTAGATGATTTAGATGGTTTTAAATTTTTCTTTGACGACAATACCTGGACAATGATTCGTGCTTCTGGTACTGAGCCGGTTTTAAGAACCTATGCTGAAGCGGCTACTCTAGAGAAAGCTAATGATATTTTAATTGATGTAAAAAAAGTATTATTAGGTTAATCTTAAATGAAAAAAATATCTATTTTATTATTTATCATCTGGTTTGAAAATGGTTTGCTATCGCAAACCATTTCTGTTGAAACTAAAATTGGTAAGAGTAAAACAAACTACACCTTCATTAAAAAAAATAATTGTAAAATTTCATTTGAAACTAAACGACCAAATAATACAGATCAAAACATTTTAGCGTGCATTCCTGCAGCCTTTACAAATTTAAATAATTTAAAAGTTGATGGAATTTATAGTGTTAATGGAATTGTTGGAAATAGAGATGTCATTAACCAAACTTTGGGAGGTGTTTTTTATATCGAAAATAATTCATGTAAAATTTTTCAATCAAAAAAAGGGAAATTATTCAATGATAGTTTATTAACTATTGTCAAGACTCAAAAAGCATCTCTATTTCAGCAAATTCAATGCATTGAAAATGGTACAGCTGCAAAATTTAAGGATAAAAAACTATTTCAAAGAAGGGGCATTGCTATTTTAAATGACAATTCTATTGCTATCATTGAAAGTGAACAAGCTATTACTTTAGAAGTATTTTCAGAGGATTTAGTGTTATTAAATGTAAAGCAGTTAATTTATACTGATATGGGAGCTTGGGATGAAGGTTGGTATCTAAATCCGTTAAATAATGCGCTAATAAAAATAGGTAAAGATTTATCTCAAACTGCTAAACAAAGTAATTGGATTTTATTTAGAAAATAATTTTTCTAATCCTCGTAAATACATCAAAATCAATTACTTTAACTGTCTACTATTTCCAAATTATTTAACTTAATTATCCTTTTTTTAAACAAAAATTCAGTAAATTTGTCGTGAATTTAAACATGACACTAGAAAGCAACATAAAAGCAGCTATTAGAGATGTTCCGGACTTTCCAAAGCCAGGAATACTATTTAAAGACATTACCCCTATTTTTGAAAATCAGGAACTTTGTAATGAAATAGTTGATGGTTTTATTGACACTATTTCTGTTAAACCAGATGCTATTGTTGGTATTGAAAGCAGAGGTTTTTTATTTGGTATTTTGTTAGCAAACAAATTGAACATTCCGTTTGTTTTAATTAGAAAAGCAGGTAAATTGCCTTACAAAACAATTAGCTACGAATACGAATTAGAATACGGAACTGCTAAAATTGAAATGCACACAGATAGCTTAAAAAAAGGTTGGAACGTGATGATTCATGACGATTTACTAGCAACTGGAGGAACAGCTGAAGCAGCAGCCCACTTAGTAAAACAACAAGGTGCCAATGTAAGCGGCTTTACTTTCGTAGTAGGATTAGAATTTTTAAACGGAAAACAAAAATTAAATATACACTCAAACAATATCACATGTCTAGCGCAGTATTAGAACCAAATGTTGGAATGAATTTCCAAATAAACGAAAATCAACAAGCCATAGCGGATATGATTCGCAAGTTTGGTAAAGATAACATCTATCCAAATATGATGGAATGGGACGAAGCTCAATTTTTCCCAGTAGACGTATTTAAAAAATTAGGCGAATTAGGTTTAATGGGAGTTTTAGTTCCTGAAGAGTATGGCGGTTCTGGATTATCTTACACGGAATACGTTACAGCTATTATCGAATTAAGTAAAATTTGTGGTTCTATAGGTTTATCAATGGCTGCTCATAATTCGTTATGCACAGGTCATATTTTAGCTTTTGGTAATGATGCACAAAAAGCAAAATATTTACCAAAATTAGCTACGGCTGAATGGATAGGTGCTTGGGGCTTAACAGAAACAGGTACAGGATCTGATGCTGGTGGAATGGCAACTACTGCTGTTATAGATGGCGACTTTTATGTATTAAATGGTTCTAAAAACTTTATTACACATGCTATATCAGGTAATGTAGCAGTTGTTATTGCTCGTACTGGCGAAAAAGGTGATAGCCATGGCATGTCTGCTTTCATTATCGAAAAAGGAACTCCTGGTTTTAAATCAGGAAAAAAAGAAAATAAACTAGGAATGCGTGCCAGCGAAACTGCTGAATTAATTTTTGAAAACTGTAGAGTTCACAAAGATCAAATGATGGGTAAAGAAGGTGATGGATTTATTCAAGCCATGAAAGTATTAGATGGTGGCCGTATCTCTATTGCAGCATTAAGTTGTGGAATTGCTCGTGGAGCTTATGAGTGTTCAGTTAAATATGCAAAAGAACGCGAACAATTTGGCAAACCAATTGCTCATTTTCAAGCTATAGGATTTAAATTAGCAGATATGGCAACTGAATTAGAAGCAGCTGAATTATTAACATTTAAAGCAGCCGATTTAAAAAACCGTCATCAAAAAATGACTAAAGAAGGAGCTTTTGCAAAATACTACGCGTCTGAAGTATGTGTTAGAAATGCAAACGAAGCTGTTCAAATTTTTGGAGGATACGGATTTACAAAAGATTTCCCTGCTGAAAAGTATTACCGTGATAGTAAATTATGTACTATTGGTGAAGGAACAAGCGAAATTCAAAAATTAGTTATTAGTAGAGAATTATTGAGAGATTAATATCTAATTAAATCAATATGAAAATTGCCCGATATACATCGGGCAATTTTTTTTGTATATAATCGTTTCTTAGAATGATATCTACAGAAAAAATCATCTTATTATCTTGTCTTTTTATTTCTCAACTAAAAGCACAAACAGATACGTTAATTACACTTAGTGGAAAAAAAGAACCTGTAATTATTACGGAAATAACTACATCAGAAGTAATTTATAAACTCCCTAATAAAACAGATTTACCCCTGCTCCACCTCAAAAGAAATCAATTATCTCAAATTATATTTAAGGATGGAACAAGCATTAATCCTAAATTCAAAAGTATCAACCCTTATGATAAAATAGAATATCCAAAAGCCAAGACAATTATCTATTTTACGCCAACTAAACTTTTTCAAAACCACATTGCATTTGCGTACGAGTATATCTTTCGGAAAAACATTGTAGGAATAAGAATCCCCGCAAGCGTTAGTTTTATGGATGCTTACACATTAAAACCTCAAGGAGCATTTTTACACCGAACAGATATTCACCGAACATTTACCACAGGAATTGATATTAATTTTTATCCTCTTCGGTTAGGTAAACTAAAGTATGTAACTGGTATTGGATTTCAATTCGCACAATTCGCCTACCGCTATTATCCTAACTATTATGGTTCCTATTATTTACGAGAACCAAAAATAAGTACAGGAAATCACTATTCCTTTGTTATTAATAATGGTATTATTAGTCAAGTAACTAAACACCTTATTATTTGTGGAACAATAGGTACAGGATCTCAAATAGAAAGAGGACTATATTATTATACTGCAGGCCTTCGTTTAAACGCTACTATTAATATAGGTTATACATTTTAAAACAAAAAAGCTTCACTAAATAGCGAAGCTTTTTTAAATAAAATTATTTTTACTACCAACCTAAAACCCAAGAGAAAATTAACGGTGCAACAATCGTTGCGTCACTTTCTACAATAAATTTAGGTGTATGAATATCTAATTTACCCCAAGTAATTTTTTCGTTTGGCACGGCTCCCGAATAAGAACCGTAGGAAGTTGTTGAATCTGAAATTTGACAGAAATAACTCCAGAAAGGCACATCATGCATTTCCATATCTTGATATAACATGGGTACAACGCAGATAGGAAAATCCCCAGCAATACCTCCTCCAATTTGAAAAAAGCCAATGCCTTTACCAGCACTGTTTTTAGGATACCAATCTGCTAACCAAGTCATGTATTCAATCCCACTTTTCATAGTACTTGCTTTTAACTCGCCTTTAATTACATAGGAAGCAAAAATATTTCCCATGGTACTATCTTCCCAACCCGGAACAACGATAGGTAGTTTTTTTTCAGCAGCTGCTAACATCCAACTATCTTTTGGATCAATTTCGTAGTATTGTTTTAATTCACCACTTAATAAAATTTTGTACATAAACTCATGCGGAAAATAACGTTCTCCGGCAGTTTCTGCATCTTTCCAAATTTTATGGATATGTTTTTGTAAACGACGAAATGCTTCTTCTTCAGGAATACAAGTATCGGTAACGCGGTTATAATGATTTTCTAATAAATCCCATTCGTCTTGAGGTGATAAATCACGGTAATTAGGAACACGTTTGTAGTGACTGTGAGCCACTAAGTTCATAATATCTTCTTCTAAGTTAGCACCGGTACAAGAAATAATATCAATTTTACCTTGACGAATCATTTCTGCTAATGATTTACCTAACTCAGCTGTACTCATAGCACCACCTAAGGTAACCATCATTTTACCACCTTCGGTTAAATGTGTTTCGTAACCTTTAGCAGCATCTACTAAAGCAGCCGCGTTAAAATGTTTATAATGATGTTCTATAAATTTAGAAATTGGTCCTTTGTTTTCTGAAGTTGACATAGTTTATTTTTTAGGAGCCGCTAATTTAACACTTATAAATTAAAATACAGGTTTACAAAAAGTATTTATTTTAAAATTAATGTCACTAAAATATGACGTTTTTTTATGTAATAAAATCTAAATAATTAGAAGAATTTACAAAAGTGAATTTTGCATCAGGGTAAGCTTTTGTAAATAGTTCTGGCACTTTTTCTTTGGCATTTACACTCCATTTATATTCATAGGCATTTAATTTCCCATCTAATTCTTCTATACGGTCAATCTCTTGTTTTGAATGTGTACGCCAAAAATAGTCTGAGCAATGTATACCCTTATATTCTATAAATTTTATACGTTCGTAATTTAAATAATTTTCCCAAAGCTGCCCAGTATCATCTCTTGCATCTAAATTATTAAAATTATTTATTAAGGCATTTCTAATACCGTTATCTAAAAAAAACCATTTATTTTTTTTGGTTATCTCATTGTCTAAATTTCTACTGAATCCTGTTATTTTTTTTATAATAAATACTTTGGAAAATAAATCAAGGTATTTTTCTACGGTATTTTTACTGATTTGTAATTCATTTCCAATACCTTCTAAAGATATTTCACTTCCTATTCTAAAAGCTAAAATTTTTAATAATTCAATTATTTTTTCGCGTTTTTTAATTCCTTCAAATGCTAATACATCTTTTAATAAATAGGAATTTACCTGTTCTTTTAGGTAATCTATTTTTTCTTGTTTGTTTTCTAAATGTTCCAACTCCGGATAAGAACCAAAAATTAAACGATCCTCTAATTTAGATTTTGTTTCCATATAATTTTCGGTTAGCGAAAACTCTAATTGAGCTAAAGGATATAAATGAAACGTTGTTTTGCGCCCAACTAAAGGCTCCCCTAATTTGTTATTTAAATCGAACACCGACGAGCCGGTAGCTATAATTTTTAAGTCATCAATACCATCAATCATTAATTTTAATTTAGCCCCAATATCGGGTATTTCTTGGGCTTCATCTATTATTAATAATTTTGTATTACCTAATAGTCGTTTGTAGTTTGAAAGTGATTTAACGGCCAATGCATTAATGGTATCTATATCATCACCATTTAAAATTAGTGGCTTTTCATCTATTTTTTTAAGTAATTGTTTTACTAACTCAGTTTTGCCAACTCGCCTTGCGCCTACAATAATAATTACTTTATTAGGCTTTAATTTGTTGAGTATAACTTGCTCTAAGTATCTTTGTATAATGGCCATTTTTAAAATTTATATACAAATATAGCTCTAAATTTTTAATTTCCGTCAGTTAAAACTCAATTTTTTTATTAATTCCGTCAGTTAAATCACTAAATTTATATTAATTCCGTCAGTTAAAATTCGTTTTTTGTATTAATTCCGTCAGTATGAGTTTTTATTCCATAAAAAAACCTCACAAGTTTGCGAGGTTTTTTTATGGAATAAAGGATTATTTCTAGATTAGAAATAGAAGTTTAAACGTAAAGTACCAGAACCACCAATTAAGTTATAAGTAGCTGAGTTAATTGCGTTACGATCTGTATCAATAATAAATTGACCACCACCATTAGTTGCATCTTTAGTTTTGATTTCTTTACGTTCTTGAGTTGAACCTGCTGCAGTTCCTGTTCCTTCTGCATCCCAAGTAGCTTTATTTTTAGTGTTTAATTGGTAACCAACTCCCCATCCAAATTCACCACCAATTGAAACTTTTGGAGCAACAAAATATTCAACGCCTACGAAAGCACGAACACCAACTCCAATTCTACCGTTAGTTTTTCTTTTTAATGCACGAGCACCATCAACATTTGCAAATCCAGGCGCTGCAGCAACTACGTTTGTAGCATAAGCAGGATTAACTGCATTCCAATCTGTAGTATACACAGTTGCAGTTCCATTACCGTTTGCATCTAAATTACCAATAACCGCATCAGTAGTTTGAGTTAAAGCATTACCATATTTGAATGTTTCTCTAGTGTTACCACCCCAAACAAGTAAATCAGCACCATAAATACCTTGTAAACGAGTTTTACCACGACGCTTTTCTAAACCTACTCCTAAAACGATGTTACGAGTAGATGCTCTTCTTACGTCAAATTTTTGTTCAGCCGTTTCAGCTAAAGCTGAAGTAATTGCAGTTGGAGCAACGAACTCAGCAACCGCATTTTTGTTTTTTTGGTTGTTTAATCCAATACGAATAGTTGCACGGTATGCAGTATTAGCATCTTTCATTTTTTTACCAGTAATCGTTTGGTTTAAGCTGTAGTTATTCCAAGTTGGAGCAACGTTAGGTCCAGTTTTACCAAAAAAGTTACCAAAATAATTTAAAAAAGGAGTAGCATCAATTCCTACTGACCATTCACCAGCTTCTGGCAAAAATGGTTCTCCTTTTTTTGAAGTTAAATCTTGAGCAAATGCACCAGTTACACTGAATGCTAATGCTACTAGAGCGATTGATTTTTTCATAATAGTTTTTTTTTGATTTTTGTTAATATAATTCAAATTTAATAGTTAAGTGCATTGTAAACAAATTACAATATTTGTTATTGTTAACAGAAAATTGTTAACAATGTTTACGTGATTTTTAACTTTTATTTTGCAACATAGGTACAAATTTAAATTTGCCGAAGGCTTGTTTTTCAAATTCTGTGGCGCTTTTTTTAACAATAACATTCATTACCTGCTCTTCGCCTTCGCCTAAAGGTATTACCAAAATACCACCAATAACTAATTG
>CAITNS010000079.1 GCA_903893815.1 uncultured Bacteroidota bacterium | reverse complement strand
TTACAGCCCCAGCAGCTCTTTTTTTTGACTTTTCCATGTACAAAAAAAAGATATTGAAACGACTTTCAATATCCTTTAATCAAACCCTTTGCTGTATTAGGTTACAGACGTTATTACCAACTATTTTTGGCCATTATACCCCAAAAATAGTTGGTGATTTTTTATATGGTATACCCCGCCTTCTCAGCAGGATAGGTATTAAACGTTCCCATTGCTTTTGCAATGACTATATTATCTCGTTCAGGACAAATAATATCACCACTGGTAATAATCAAACGTTTGCCCTGGTATTCTACTTTACCAATGCCTTGTAAAGTATCTCCAACAAAAGCCGCTGCTAAAAAATTAATTTTAAATTCAACGGTTGAAACTATATGATGCTCATTTGCAGAAACGGATAGGGCAGTAACTCCCAATAATCCATCCATTAAAGCAGAAATTACGCCACCATGAGCAGCCTTTGGTGTTGCTAAATGTTCGGGCTTTATGGTAATAAAATAATGCACTAAGCCTGGTTCAATGATTTTAAAATCCATTCCCAGTGTTTTTCCGAAATTATTTTGTGCGATATATTGTTCTACTAATGTCATGATGTGAAAATTAAAAACCCCTAATTCGTTTCCAAATTAGGGGTTTTAATTGATTATAAAAAATTATGCTTCTTGAGCCACTTTTGGAGCAGCAGATTTTATTTCATCATTTGCAGCAGATGCATATTGCTCAAAGTTTTTAATAAACTGTCCAGCTAAATTTTGTGCTGTTTGACTAAATGCGGCTTTATCTTTCCAAGCATTTTGAGGCTCTAAAATATCAGATGGAACTCCAGAACAAGATTTAGGGAATTTTAAACCAAAATAAGGAGTTACTCCCATTTCAGCTTTGTCTAATTCTCCATTTAAAGCAGCTGTAATCAAAGCGCGAGTGTATGATAATTTAATTCTACTACCAACACCGTAGCTTCCGCCAACCCATCCAGTATTTAATAACCAAACGTTTACATTGTGTTTCTTTAATTTTTCGCCTAATAACTCAGCATATTTTGTTGGATGTAATGGTAAAAATGCTTTACCAAAACAAGCAGAGAAAGTAGTTGTAGGTTCTGTAATTCCCATTTCAGTTCCTGCAACTTTAGCAGTATAACCACTTATAAAGTTATACATAGCTTGCGCATTTGTTAATTTAGAGATTGGAGGTAATACACCAAACGCATCGCAAGTTAAAAAGAAAATGTTTTTAGGAATATCACCAACTGCTGGCGTTACAGCATTATCAATAAAATTAGCTGGATAGCTTACACGTGTGTTTTCAGTACGAGAAATATCAGAATAGTTTACAGTTGATGTTCCTTCGTAATAATTAATGTTCTCTAATAAAGAACCAAATTTAATCGCATTAAAAATTTGAGGCTCTTTTTCAGCAGTTAAGTCAACACATTTAGCGTAGCAACCACCTTCAAAGTTAAATACTGAGTTATCAGCCCAGCCGTGCTCATCATCACCTATTAATTTACGGTTAGGATCCGCAGATAACGTTGTTTTCCCCGTTCCTGATAAACCAAAGAAAATGGCAGTGTCACCATCTTTACCAATATTAGCAGAACAGTGCATGGAAAGCACTTTTTTCTCGTGTGGTAAAATATAGTTTAATACAGCAAAAATTGATTTTTTAATTTCTCCTGTATAACCAGTTCCACCAATTAAAATTGTTTTTTTAGTGAAGTTGATGATTGCAAAGTTATGTTGACGAGTCCCATCAATTTTAGGGTCTGCCATAAAACCTGGAGCATTTAAAATCACCCAATCGTGTTTAAAGGTTTTAATTTCTTCTCTTGTAGGACGTAAAAATAAGTTTGAAGAGAATAAGTTAGCCCAAGGCGTTTCGTTTACCACACGAATGTTAATTCTAAAAGATGGATCAGCGCATGCATAAGCATCTCTCACCCATATTTCTTTGTTGCCTAAGTATGCCAACATACGGTTATGTAGGGCATCAAATTTATCTGATTCAAAACGATTATTTACATCTCCCCACCAAACGCTGTCTTTTGTATTTTCGTCGTAAACAACAAATTTATCTTTAGGCGAGCGACCAGTAAATTCTCCAGTATCAATAGCTAAAGCGCCAACATCAGTTAATACACCTTGTCCACGAACAATCGTTTCTTCAACTAGTTCTGATGGATGCAAGTTCCAATAAGCCATTTCAACATTTGCTAAGCCTAATTGGGCAACAGAAGCATCTTGTGCTTTTAATCCAATTTCGTTCATTATATAAAGAATTTAATTTTTAGTTAGGCTGCAAAAATACGAAAAAATCGAGTCGTTTCTGACTCGATTTTCCACAATTTTGAGATGAAAACTTGTTTTTTGTTGAAAAATAAGCTGTTAAAAAAGTGGCATGATTGATGTCATGCGTTTTATTTATCTGCCTTTGTGCTGACATTCAGCATTTTCATTCACGATAATACGATCGCTGCTAGTGGCAATTTTTTTCACAGATTCAATAAAGTCAATCATATCTTTTTTACTTGGTAATTCAGATAAATTAAAACAGTAATCCGTTTCGCCTTCGCGCCCCCAATTAACTGTTTTGTATGCAGGTTTACTAGGATGACCGTCAACATAAGCTAAAAGTGCGGTTCTTTTTTCAGAGTCTGGTCCTGCTCCTTTGCTAATAAATGATACTAACAAGCGATATACAATTGGCGCTTCTGGTGCAGCTGAAGCAGATGCTACAGGAGCAGTTTCGGTTACTTTAGCGGCTTCTTTTTTTGATTTACAAGACATACAAGCTAAGCTAATTATTGAGGCTAAAAAAAATAATTGTTTCATAATTTCTATATATTATTTAAATTTTCGATCCATTTCTCGATTCAAGTCCTTTGTTTTCAAATCATCTCGTTTGTCGTAGGTTTTTTTACCTTTTGCAACGGCAATTTCTACTTTTGCATAACCACTATCTGATGTAAATAATAGAGTAGGGATGATAGTTAAACCTTTATCCACCATTTTTTTTTGGATTTTGGTTAACTCTTGTTTATTGAGAAGTAATTTTCGTTCTCTTGTTGGTTCGTGGTTGTATAAATTACCTTCTGTATAAATACTAATATTTAAACTTTTAATATATAATTCGCTATTTCTGAAATAACAAAAACTATCTACTAATGAAGCTTTCCCTTCTCTAATAGCTTTAATTTCAGTGCCAACTAAAACAATACCAGCCGTGTATTTTTCAATAAAAGTATAATCAAAACTCGCTCTTCGGTTTTTGATTGATATTTTTTGCTGTATATTCGGTTTCAATTAGTATGAATTTAAGATACAAAGATACATAAATACTTGTTGTGATGATACACTTAAAAGTTGCCGAGGAAAAAGATTTAACGACAATTAGCAAATTAGCTAAAGTTATTTGGAATGATCATTATGTTCCATTTATAGGACAACAACAAGTAGATTATATGTTGTCGAAAATTTATAATTATGAAAGTTTAATTGAGCAACTTAATCAACAAAAACATGTATTTTATTTAATTGAAAAAGATAATATAGATGTTGGTTTTCTTTCTGTTAGTTCGCAAAATAAATGTGATTATTTTTTGCATAAGTTTTATATCGATCAACAAAAATCAAACGCTGGTATTGGAACAAAAGCACTTAATTTATTGATTCAACAAATCAATTCTAAATCATTGATGCTCACTGTTAATAGACAGAATTTTAAATCTATTAATTTTTATTTTAAAAATGGATTTAAGATTGATCGAGTGGAAGATTTTGATATAGGAGATGGTTATGAAATGAATGATTTTGTGATGGTGAGAAAGTTTTAATGTTTCTTGTTGCAGGTTTCTAGTTTTTTGATTTCAATTTAAAGTTTCAAACGAGAAATTTTATACTAGAACCCCTCTCGGTTTATTAACCTTTTTGTCTTTATATCTCTTCAAAAAGCCGTAAAACATACTATAAAAAAGCTTATATTTAAACTTTTAAATAACCTATGGAATATAATACACAGCTTCCTAAATTGGAGATTCCAGAATACGGAAGAAATATCCAAGTAATGATTGATCATTGCATTACGATTGAGGATAGAGAAGAACGAAATAAATGCGCTAGAGCTATTATTCAAATTATGGGGCAGTTAAATCCTCATTTACGTGATATTGCCGATTTCACTCATAAATTATGGGATCATTTGTTCTTAATTTCTAAATTTCAGTTAGATGTAGATTCTCCATATCCCCGTCCTAATGCCGAAACGTTTACAACTAAACCTAAAAATGTTCCATATCCAGCTACTAAAATTCGTTATAAACACTACGGTAAAACCATTGAGCGAATAATAGATGTGGCAAAAACATACGAAGAAGGTCCTGAGAAAAAAGAGTTATCTCGTTTAATCGCTAATCACTTAAAAAAATCATACGTTAACTGGAATAAAGATTCAGTTACTGATGATGTGATTTTTAAGCAGTTTAAGGAAATGACTAATAACGAATTACACATTGATGAAAATTCGGCATTAACGCATGCTAATGAGTTGAAGAACAAAAATCACAACAATCAAACGCCAATTAATTTAAGTGCTCGAGATGGTGGTGCCGGAATCAACAAGAACCGTCACAAGAAAAATAAAAATAAATTCAAACACCGCAATAATAACAATAGACCAATATCATAGTTTATGGCCATTTTTGAAGTTACAGGAGGCAAACAATTAAAGGGAGATATTATCCCGCAAGGAGCAAAAAACGAAGCATTACAGATTTTATGTGCTGTATTACTAACACCCGAGAAAGTTACGATTAGTAACATTCCGGATATTGTAGACATCAATAAATTAATTGATTTATTAAGAGATTTAGGCGTGAAGGTTGAAAAAACGGGACACGAAGAATATACTTTTCAGTCGGATGAAATAAAAGTAGATTACTTAGTATCTCCTGAATTTAAAAAGAAAGGTGGAGGCTTACGAGGCTCTACGATGATTATTGGTCCCATGTTAGCGCGTTTTGGCGTGGCTTATATGCCAAAGCCAGGAGGAGATAAAATTGGTCGCCGAAGAATGGATACCCACTTTATCGGTTTTGAAAATTTAGGAGCAAAATTCGAATACGATTCGGATAACGAAAACTTTAAAGTAACAGCTACTAAATTAAAAGGCACTTACATGCTATTGGATGAAGCATCGGTAACAGGAACCGCAAATATTGTTATGGCAGCTGTGTTAGCAGAAGGCGTTACAACTATTTACAACGCCGCATGTGAACCATACTTACAACAATTGTGTAAAATGTTAAATAGAATGGGCGCTAAAATTACTGGCGTTGGTTCAAACTTATTGACTATTGAAGGCGTTACTTCATTGAAAGGAACGGAGCATCGTATTTTACCAGATATGATTGAGATTGGTTCTTTTATTGGAATGGCAGCGATGACACAATCTGAAATTACGATTAAAGATGTGTCTTACAATAACCTTGGTTGTATTCCAAAAGTATTTTCTCGTTTAGGAATTCAAATGGAACGCAGAGGCGATGATATTTATATTCCATCTCAAGAACATTACGAAATTGATTCGTTTATTGATGGCTCGATGTTGACAGTGGCAGATGCCATTTGGCCAGGCTTTACACCTGATTTATTAAGTATCATGTTAGTAACAGCTACACAAGCACGTGGTAATATTTTAATTCACCAAAAAATGTTTGAGAGTCGTTTGTTCTTCGTTGATAAACTAATTGACATGGGAGCTCAAATAATTTTATGTGACCCTCACCGTGCAACGGTAATGGGCTTAGATAGAAAAGTACAATTGCGCGCCATTCAAATGGCATCACCCGATATTAGAGCAGGTGTAGCTTTGTTAATTGCTGCTATGAGTGCAAAAGGGAAGAGTACAATTTTCAACATCAATCAAATTGATAGAGGGTATCAAAATATTGATGGAAGATTAAATGCCATTGGAGCTGAAATTATTAGAAAAAACAACTAAATGAAATTATTACAATCTATAATCTTGTTAACAATACTTAGTGCTGTTGTTGCTTGCAAAAGTAAAAAAGGTACAACTAGTTCTGCTTTAGCTAATGATACAAAAAGTACTTCTGATGTTATTCAGGTAAAGATTGATGTTGTTGAAGGAATAAATTTAGGAAATAAAGCCCCAGAGATTATGCAGGCTTCTCCAAAAGGAAACGTGATTACATTATCTTCCTTTAAGGGCAAATTGGTATTAATTGATTTTTGGGCTAGCTGGTGTGGACCATGCCGAGCAGAAAACCCAGCAGTGGTTGCAGCATATAATAAATACCATGGTTTAAATTTTAAAAATGGTAAAGGCTTTGAAATACTAAGTGTATCGCTCGATCAAAATGCCATAGCATGGGAAAAAGCTATTGAAAAAGATCAATTAGTTTGGCCTTATCATGTAAGTGATTTACAAGGATGGGGCAACGCTGCTGCATTAAGATATGGCGTCAATAGTATTCCAACTAATGTGTTAGTAGATGGTACCGGTATAATAGTTGCAAAAAATTTACGTGGAACAGATTTAGAAAAAGCACTAGAAGCGCAAATAAAATAAATCAAATATAATTTGAAACATATATCTATAAAATTAGAGTACAGTTATTTTTTATTAATGAGCTTTTTGAGCAGTAATATCAGTTTTACTCAATTAGCAATTAGCAATTGGCGATCAGACTCCTAATTTAGTTTTATCATCAAATAATAACGCGATATAAAGTTTTTCGTTTCCTAATCAAATTATCTGAAAACCATTCGAACGCTGTTATTAATTACCTAGTAAGCAAAGGCATTGATAAATATAGGTTAAAAGCAGAAGGTAAAGGTGAGCTTGAGATCAGAAACCGATGTGCCAATGGCGTAAATTGTTCTGACAAAGAGCACGAATATAACCGCCGAACTGAGTTCAAGTTCATTAAAAACTGACAAATTTTCGGGTTTTAGGGTGTGGCAAGCATATTGATTATGTACATTTGCCAAAATTTTTACTATGGAACAGAAAGAAAAAGAACCAATAAATCAAACAGAAGATACTATTTTAGAAAATGTTGAAAACAACGCAGATCATACCTCAGCTGAAGCAACACAGGAAGAAACTACTGAAAAGACTTTAGAAGTTATGGATGAACCAAATCAACCGGAAGATTTTGCAGCTCAAATTGCTGCATTAAATGATAAGTATTTACGTTTATATTCAGAATTTGATAATTACCGTAAACGTACCATTAAAGAAAAGTCTGACATTATCCGTTCGGCTGGCGAAGATGTGTTTAAAGCCATTATGCCAACTATCGATGATTTTGAAAGAGCCATAAAAGCTAACGAAACTGTTACTGAAGTGGAACCTATTAAAGAAGGGGTTTCTTTAATTTACCATAAATTGAAAGTAGCATGCACAGCAAAAGGATTAGAACCGATGGACACTATTGGTAAAGCCTTTAATGCAGATTATATGGAATCTATTACTAGTATTCCTGCACCATCGGAAGATATGAAAGGTAAAGTAATTGATGAAGTTGAAAAAGGATATAAACTTGGAGACAAAGTGATTCGTTTCGCAAAAGTGGTAGTAGGAAGTTAAAACATATTTAAATCATATAGGATTATTTCTTGTATGGTTCAATAATTTATAAAAATGAGCAAAAGAGATTTTTACGAAATATTAGGAGTTACCAAAAGTGCTAGCGATGATGAGATTAAAAAGGCTTATCGTAAGTTAGCAATTAAATATCATCCTGATAAAAACCCTGATGATAAAGCTGCTGAAGAAAAATTTAAAGAAGCCGCAGAAGCATACGAAGTATTAAGTAATACCGAAAAACGTCAGCGTTATAACCAATACGGCCATGCTGGTGTTGGTGGTGCATCTGGTGGCGGCGGTGGCGGCCAATATGGTGGCGGGATGAATATGGACGACATCTTTAGTCAGTTTGGTGATATTTTTGGCGGAGGCGGCTTTGGTGGTGGAAGATCGAGTGGAGGAGGAAGGCGAGTGATGCGTGGTTCAAATTTGCGTGTAAAAGTAAAATTGAATTTACAAGAAGTTGCAAAAGGCGTAGAGAAAAAATTAAAAGTAAATAAGTTTGTAAGCTGTGGTACTTGTAAAGGTAGTGGAGCCAAAAACGGACAATACGATACCTGTAAGTTATGCAATGGTTCGGGCGTTCAAGTTAGAACTCAGCAAACATTTTTAGGAGCCATGCAAACCCAAACTACTTGTAGTGGTTGTAATGGCGAAGGCAAAACGGTGAAAGATAAATGTAATACGTGTCATGGGGATGGAATTGTAAGAGCGGAAGAGGTGATTTCAATTAATATTCCTGCAGGTGTGGCCGAAGGAATGCAACTATCTGTTGGTGGTAAAGGTAATGCGGCACCTCGTGGCGGAATTAACGGCGATTTATTAGTGTTGATTGAAGAAGAAGAACATCTAGAATTAAAACGTGATGGTAGTAATTTATTTTACGATAGTTATGTGAACTTTGCGGATGCTGCTTTAGGAACAAGTATTGAAATACCAACGGTTGATGCAAAGGTTAAAATTAAAATCGAGCCAGGCACACAAAGCGGAAAAGTACTACGTTTAAAAGGCAAAGGTCTACCTGATGTAAACTCTTATGGGACTGGAGATTTATTAGTAAACATTAATGTATGGACTCCTCAAGCATTATCTGCTGAAGAGAAAAAAGCATTAGAAACTTTACGAGTTTCTAAAAACTTCGCTCCTAATCCTAACCGAAAAGAGAAAGGTTTCTTTGATAGAATGAAAGAATATTTTGAGTAAGCAAATATAAATGAAATTGTAAAGCCTTCTGGAAACAGGAGGCTTTTTTATTACTTAAAATTCTGCATATCAAACAGCTTTTTGTAAATACCGTCTTTTTCAAGTAATTCTTTATGAGAACCTTTTTCAGCTAGTTCGCCTTTATTAATCACAACTATTTCGTCAGCATTAACAATAGTACTCAAGCGGTGAGCAATGACAATACTCGTTCTGTTTTTCATTAAATTATTTAAGGCATCTTGCACCAAACGTTCGCTTTCAGTATCTAAAGCACTTGTTGCTTCATCTAAAATTAAGATAGGAGGATTTTTTAAAATTGCTCTGGCAATGCTAATCCGTTGACGTTGACCTCCACTTAATTTACCACCACGGTCGCCAATGTTAGTTTGGTAACCATCAGGTTGTTGTAAAATAAACTCATGGGCGTTTGCTACTTTAGCGGCTTCAATAATTTTATTTTTGTCAATACTATCTAATCCAAAAGCAATATTGTTTTCAATCGTATCATTAAATAAAATACTTTCTTGAGTCACTACGCCAATTTGTTTTCTTAAGCTTTCAATTTCTAAATCTTTTAAAGAAATACCATCAATTTTAATTTCGCCTAAATCCGTGTCATAAAAGCGCGGAATCATATCGGCTAAAGTGGTTTTCCCACTTCCGCTTTGTCCCACTAAAGCAATGGTTTTTCCTTTTGGAATAGTTAGATAGATATTCTTTAATACATAACCATCATCGCCTTTTTTGTAAGAGAAAGATACATTATTAAATTCGATGCCATTTGAGAAATGATCAATTTTAGTCGGATTGGTTTTATTCACAATAGGATTTTCGGCTTGCAATATTTTATCAATACGTTCTTCGGAAGCTAAGCCTTTTTGAATATTGTTATAAGCTTGTGTTATTTGTTTGATAGGAGGTACAATTTGAGAAGCCACTGCAAAATAACCTAAAAAGGCCGAACCAGATAAAGCACTCGTGTTATCAAATACCATGCATCCGCCAATGTATAAGATTAAGAGTAACACACCTAATACAACGGTTTCACTAATAGGGGAAGTTAAATCCGCTCGGCGATATAAACTAATAGAAATTTTATTGTAGTCTTCATTTACTTTTTCAAATTTATTTTGAACGAAACGTTCGCCTGTAAATGCTTTAATCACTTTTAAAGCGCCTAAGGTTTCTTCCATAATATTAAATAGTTGACCAAAAACAACTTTACCTTTTGCTGAACGACTCTTTAAACTCTTACTAACTAATGCTACTACTAAACCTGCAACTGGTAATAATAAAAATACATACAACGTTAAATAAGGACTAATAAAAATTAGAGTAGCTAAAGAAATAATAATGGTTAATGGTTCTCTAAATATCAATTCTAAGGATTGCATGATGCTCCATTCAATTTCAATAACGTCGGTGGTCATGCGGCTCATCATATCGCCTTTACGTTCGTCGCTAAAATAGGAAAGAGGTAGGGCTAACGATTTTTTCATCATTTTGTTTCGTAAATCTTTCACCACGCCATTACGAATAGGCGCTAAAAAATACATGGCAAAATACCTAGAAAGATTTTTGAAAAGGGTTGATATAAATACCACTAAACAAATAACGAGTAAAGTTTGGGCTTTCCCTTGCTCAACAACCATTAAACACATTTGATAATATCCCCACTCACTAATTCCTTTTAATGATAAACTTAGATGAGGCAAGCCTTTGGCTACAACCTCTTGTAGTTTAGCAGTATCGTCTTTGAAAATAAGTTCTAAAAAAGGAATAGTTAAGGATATTGAAAAGACAGAAAAAATGGCAAAGAAAATATTACACACAATATTTAAAGCAGTATATCCTTTATAATCTTTAGTGTATTTAAGTACCGAAAATAGCTTTTTCATTGGCAACGAAAATACGAATAAATTATACTTTTTTCACGTATTATTAAGTAAACAGTTTCTTATATTTGTCTAAAAACCAATTATATGAACTTTAAAAAGTATTTACCACACTTAGCAGCCATTGCAATATTTGCCATTATCACCTTAGTACAATTTAGCCCTTTATTATCTAATAAAGTATTAGAACAAGGAGATATTGTGCGTTATAAAGGGATGAGTCAGGAAATGACTGATTTTAGAAAAGCTGAACATGCGGAGGCTTTATGGACAAACTCAATGTTTGGAGGGATGCCAGCTTATCAGGTATCTACTATTTTTACTGGTAATTTATTGGGGCACGTAGATAAAGTATTTCACTTGTTTTTACCACACCCAAGTGGTTACATTTTTTTATGTTTTATCGGTTTTTTTATTTTATTGTTATGTTTAGAAATTGATCCTTGGCTTGCCATTGTGGGTGCTTTGGCGTATGGCTTTTCGTCGTACTTTTTTGTGATAATTGAAGCAGGGCATAACTCCAAAGCTAATGCTATTGGTTATTTAGCGCCATTATTAGGCGGTATTATTTTGTTAATGCGAGGCAAGCATTGGCTCGGTTTTGCAGTTACGACCTTGTTTATGGCCATGGAATTAAATGCTAACCACGTTCAAATTTCATACTATGGTTTTATGTTGTTTGGTTTAGTGTTCTTAAGTTATTTCATTATTGCGTTTAAACAAAAAACGATCAAAGCCTTTTTTATTGGTGTTGGTTTATTTGTGGCAGCTTCTTTAATTGGGGTATTACCAAATGCAGGTAATTTATTAGCAACTTATGAATATGGTAATTATACCACTCGTGGTAAAACCGAATTAACTATGAATGCTGCTATGCAAACCAATAAAGGAAATATCACCTCTGGTTTAGATAAAGATTATGCTACACAATGGAGTTACGGAATTGGGGAGACTTTTACTTTTTTAATTCCCAATTTTAAAGGTGGTGGTTCTGGCGCTATAGGGCGTTCTGATAAAGATGCCTTGAAAAGCGTTGACCCTCAAATGAGAGAACAAGTGGCGCAAAGTAGCCCGTATTTCGGCGACCAACCTTTTACCAGTGGCCCGGTTTATATTGGTGCTATTGTGATGTTATTGGCGTTTTTAGGTTTATTTATCATCGATCATCCATTAAAATGGGCTTTAGTTGCTGGTACTTTATTATCGGTAATGTTAGCTTGGGGTAAACACTTTATGGGCTTAACGTCTTTTTTTATGGATTATGTGCCAGGCTACAATAAGTTTAGAGCAGTGTCTATGATACTAGTTATTGCGGAATTAACGATTCCTTTATTGGCAGTTTTAGCTTTAGATAAATTTATTAAAGCAAGTGCTAAAAACGAAACCTTTACTTTACCATTTACTAAAATGCAATTAGACCTTAAAAAGGCATTAATTATTTCAGTAGCGGTTGTTGGAGGCTTTTGTTTAATCTCTGCATTTTTACCAGAAATGACCAATTCATTTATTCCTGCTGGTGAAGAAACACAAATCGTAAATCAGTTAAAACAAAGCGGCGCAACCGATGCACAAATAGCACAGTTTATACCCGATTTTTTAGCTAACATTCAAAAAGCTCGTGAGTCTATTTTTACATCAGACGCTCGTCGTTCATTAATGTTTATTGGTTTAGCATCTATCTTTTTGTTTTTATACCTAACTAAAAAATTGAAGTTGGAATTATTTTTAATAACACTTAGCATCTTTTTATGTGCCGATTTATGGCCAGTTGCCGGACGTTATTTGGATAATAAAAATTATGTACCAAAAGCTCAATATGATGCGCCACCAGTAAAAACACAAGCAGACGAACAAATATTACAAGACAAGAGTTTAGATTATCGTGTATTGAATTTATCAACTAGTACGTTTAATGATGCAGCCACCTCTTATTACCATAAATCGGTTGGTGGTTACCATGGTGCTAAATTGAAAAAATATCAAGAGATTATTGATTTTCACCTTAAGCCTGACAATGGTGGAGGAGAAATTAATGAATTTTATAATGGCTTAAATGAAGCTGCGCAAAATGATAGTTTAATGCGTATCCACATGGCTAAGCTTAGTGTATTAAATATGTTGAATACTAAGTATGTCATTGTTCCAGCAAAAGATCAAGTGTTTGCTATTCCTAATCCGCAAGCTAATGGTAATGCTTGGTTCGTTAAAAATATTAAAACAGTGGCAAGTGCCGATTCGGAAATTGTAGCCTTGTATGGTATCAATACTAAACGCGAAGCGGTAATACAAGAAAAAAATAAAGGAGCAGTTTCAAACTCTTACAATAATGATGGTAAAATTACTTTACAATCATACAAGCCAAATGATTTAGTGTATGAAACAGAATCAAAAGAAAAAGGCTTTGCTGTATTTTCTGAAATTTATTACCCTAAAGGATGGAACGCTTATGTAGATGGTACTTTAACGCCGCACACTTGCGTAAACTATGTATTACGTGGCATGGAATTACCAGCAGGAAAACATAAAGTAGAATTTAAATTTGAACCACAAGTTTATAAAACAGGGAATAGCGTCGCTTTAATAGGCTCTATCTTATTATTAATTGTGGTAGGAGTAAGTTTGTTTTTTGCGAATAAGAAAAAAGAGATTGCTTTTTAATAAATTAAAATTTATTTTATGAAAAAAATATTAGTGATTATTTGCTTTGTCTTTGTTTCACAAAATTTTCACTCCCAAGATTTATGGGGAATGACATTTGGCGGTGGGGCAAATAATATGGGAGTTCTTTTTCATTATGATGCTTCTACGAATATTTATACAACTAAGATTGATTTTGACGGACTAACAACTGGGAGTTATCCAATGGGTTCTCTTATGCAAGCTTCTGACGGTATGTTGTATGGAATGACAAATTCTGGAGGAAATAATGATAAAGGGGTTATATTTCAATACAATCCAAATACAAATTTATTAATCAAGAAAATTGACTTTGACGGCACTTTATCAGGAGCGTATCCTTTAGGATATTTAACGGAGGCTATAGATGGAAAATTATATGGTATGACTTCTGAAGGGGGGGCAAATAATTTTGGAGTATTATTTCAATATGATCAGACCAACAATATAATTTCTAAAAAAATAGATTTTGCTGGAATAACCAACGGGAAAACACCTTATGGTTCATTATTACAAGCCTCAGACGGCAATCTTTACGGAATGACATGGGAAGGCGGTACTAATAACTATGGTGTTCTATTTCAATATAATCCAATTACAAATGTATTTATAAATAAAATAGATTGTTCAGGAGTAATAAATGGTAGAAATCCTACAGGATCTTTAATACAAGCATCAGATGGAAACATATATGGAATGACTTTAAATGGAGGAGGAGCTGCTAAAGGTGATATTTTTAAATATGATTTTAATATTTATTTAAAATTGTATGAATTTTCGATTTTATCTCAAATTGGCTGTTGGCCAGCAGGTTCTTTAATTCAAGCTCAGGATGGAAAACTGTATGGAATGAATCAACAGTATGGTGCGAATAATATGGGGGTTTTGTTTCAATATGATTTTGTAAATAACATATACATTACCAAATTAAATTTTGCTGGTGTGTCCAATGGCAGCAACCCCACTGGTTCTTTATTCCAATCATCAAATGGAAAAATTTATGGAATGACTTTTAGTGGAGGGGTTAATAATAAAGGTGTACTTTTTGAGTTTAATCCAATAAACAATAGTTATACAAAAAAAATTGATTTTAATGGTGTTAATGGCGCTTCTCCATATTATACAAATATTATTGAAACTAACGTAATCACAAATATTTCAAAAAAGGATAAATTATTCGATTTTAGTCTTTACCCAAACCCAAATAACGGTTCATTTACAATTGACATAAAAACTAAATCTCATGTTGTAATAACAAATACATTAGGAGAATCTATTTTTAATCGATCACTAGAAATTGGCAAACAAAATCTTTCTATACAATCGCAAACTGATGGAATTTATTTTGTAAAAATAACTGATGATAAAGGATTGAGTACTACTAAAAAAATAGTCGTACAAAAATAAAGGTGGTTTCTTTAAATGAAACCACCTTTACAAATTGCTAAATTCTATAGTTTAAAACACTTCATCAATATCATTTCTTCTAATGATATCGGTGCTTGGCGCATCATCATCGTCCCACTTAGTTGATTGAATAGTTTTAGTGGTTGGTTGAGATAAGAAGTCAGTGTTTTGAACCATGCCTGAAGAAGAGTTACTCGCGTAAATATCAGACCCTTCGTTATAATCCAAATCTGTAAACTTAGCAAACTGACCAATAAATTTCAACGACACGTCAACAATTAATCCGTGACGATTTTTGGCAATAATAATTTCTGCTCTGTTTTTAGTTGGTTGGTTATTTTCATCTACTTCAATACCGTAATATTCAGGACGGTAAATAAACATAACCATATCCGCATCTTGCTCAATAGCTCCCGATTCACGTAAATCACTTAACTGTGGTCGTTTACTACCACCTGGTCTGTTTTCTACCTGACGACTTAACTGTGATAAAGCAATAATTGGTATTTCTAATTCCTTAGCTAACGATTTTAAACCACGAGAGATAGAAGAAATTTCTTGTTCACGATTTCCTTTACTATCAGGTCCACCACTCATTAACTGCAAGTAATCGATAATGATTAAAGAAATATTTTGTTGTTCTTTTAAACGACGAGCCTTAGCACGTAATTCGAAGATGGATAGGGCAGGTGTATCATCAATGTATAAAGGCGCTACAGATAATTTTTTAATACGCTCATTTAATTGAACAAACTCATGATTATCTAAATTTCCTTTTAAAATTTTATCTTGATTAATTTCTGTTTCTGAAGAAATTAAACGTTTTACTAATTGTAAAGAGGACATCTCTAACGAGAAAATTGCAACAGGCTTATTAAATTCAACCGCTGCATTTTTTGCCATGGTAACAACAAAGGCGGTTTTACCCATACCAGGACGAGCCGCTAAAATCAATAAATCTGATTTTTGCCAACCACCTGTAATTCTATCTAAAGCGGTAAAGCCAGATGGAACACCCGATAAACCATCGGTTTGTTGAGCTGCCAATTCAATTTCATTAATGGCTTGCGCTATTAACGATGTCATGCCAGCGTGTTGCTTACGCACGTTAGAATCTAAAATTTCAAAAATATGTTGTGTGGTTGCATCTAATAATTCAAACACATCGGTGCTATCTTCATAAGCCGATTTAATTGTTTCAGTGCTAATGCGAATTAACTCGCGTTGTAAATACTTTTGAGCAACAATACGTGCATGGTACTCAATGTTTGCAGAGGATGCAATACGATTCGTTAGTGATGATACATAAAAAGATCCACCAACTAATTCTAATTCGCCATTACGTTTTAATTCTTGTGTAACGGTTAAAATATCAACAGGTTCTGAGCGATTAAATAAATTGTATATCGCTTTAAAAATTGTTCCATTTTGTTCTTTGTAAAAACTTTCAGCCGAAAGCACGTCAATTACAGCGCTTAAAGCATCTTTCTCTAAAAGCATAGCACCTAAAACTGCTTCTTCTAATTCGATGGCTTGTGGTTGTAGTTTACCAATTTCATTAGTAGTTAAAGGAGTGTATAGTTTTTTGCGGGTTTTATTTTGGTTATCGAAGTTTTGCATAATTTTAGTAAGGAGGGTAAAAATGCTCAATACTTTCTAATAACGGAAGTTACGATTTTTTGAGATGATTATCAAGTCTTAATAAGTATGTTTATTAGTATGTTAATAGCTTGTTATTACTTATGTAAATTACTGTAAATCAGTATTAATGCTATTAATAAGTAAAGGCGCATTTGTATTAACTGACTTGTTAGCTATGTGAATAAAGCGGATAACTAGTTATAAACAATGCAATAGTTAGTTAATTATGGATATTTTTTTAACATTTATAGTAATATCTTTAACATACATTACTACTGCTAAACTTGAAAAATATTTTGCATATGGCTAAACAAGTTTTAATTGGTTTAATGTTACTACTGTTTGTAGCTAATATTAAATCGCAAGTTAGTTATGAGAAAAAATTCTTGAGATTTTTTAAAGCACAAAGTTTAGCAGGCAAAGTCAATGCTTTTGATACGCTTTCAAGTGTTTATAAACCTCAATGCTATCCTTTTATAAAAGATGAATTGAATAGCATTAGAGAAAAAGCTATTGTTGACCACAAAGATGATATTTTAGATAAGTTAACTAAAATAGAGGGAGAGATTTATTTCTTGAACAAGAATTATTCAAAGGCGATACCCATTTTCACAGATTTATTAGTCAGAAATAAAATAAAGACACTTAATGACAGTGTTGCAATTTTATATATCCTTAAAAACTCCTATTTAAGTATTAGGCAATTGAATAAAACCGTTGAACTCCATAGAACTTTAGTAGGTCTTTTAAAGCGAGATTCTAAAATTAGTGAATGGGTTTTAAATCCACGTTTAAGTACTATTTATTATGAAATGCAATTATATAAAGAGTGTTTACATGAGCAATGGCAAGAGTTTCTAGAAGAAAAAAATAGTAGTTCAATGTTTATTAACTTTTGTAATAATAGGGGGCTTTTTTGGGCGAAATTTAGAAATCAGGATAGTGCTATTTTTTGGTTTAAAAAAGCAAAAGATGAGTTTTATAAATTATTTCCAGATAATAAATTAAGTATTGATAATGAATTTACGGTTGGTTTAATTGAGGGTAATATTGGCCAATCGTTAATGGAATTAAAGCAATTTGATAAGGCCATCCCCTTATTAAAAAAAGATGTAGCGAGTAGTAAGAATATTAAAAATTTTCATAATGCAGCTATTAGTCAATTAGAAATTTCAAAGTGTTATTTAGCTTTAAATAAATTAGAAGTTAGTAAATTGTATTTAGATAGCGCAAAATCATTATTAGTAGATATTGATGATTATAAAACTCAACTTAATTTAATTAAACAGTATGCCATTTATTATGATAAAACTGGCGCATATAGAATGGCTATTGATTATTATGGAAAATATATTGTATTTAAGGATAGTATTGAATCTAAAAATAATTTGCGAGAATTATTGTTAGCTCAAGTGGCCAATCAAGTGTCAGAGAGAGAAGTTGTGATAACTGAGAGTCAAAAAAATATTAGAGAAAAAAATGCAGAAGTGAGTAACCAAAAAACGTTTAGAAATGCCCTCATATTTTGTGGTTTAATTTTGATAATTGTGATTGTGTTTATGATAGTGCAATTAAAAAGAGCTAATAACCAAAAGCAGTTATTGGAAATTAAAAATAAACAAATTGAAACTCGAAACGAGATTATCGATAAATCCTTATCTGAAAAAGACTTGTTAATTAAAGAAGTGCATCATCGTGTCAAAAATAATTTACAGATAATTTCAAGCTTACTTAAATTACAATCTGCTAAAACAACTAATTTAGAGATTCAAAATTCATTAGGAGAAGCTCAAGATCGAATTAACTCCATGGCTTTATTACATCAATTATTGTATCGCAATAATCAAATGACTAGATTGTTGTTTAATGAATACTTAGAAAGTTTAATCAATCAAATTTCAGGAAGTTTTTCTTTAACCAAAAAAAATATTACAATCCAATCTCATTTAATTGAACTTGAATTAGATTTAGATACTGCTATTCCTTTAGGATTAATTACAAATGAATTAATGTCGAATGCCTACAAGCATGCTTTTAATGGCAAAGATGGTATTATTAAAGTAGAATTATCGAAACTAGTTAAAAACACCTATCAACTAAAAGTGTCTGATAACGGACAGGGATTGGCTGCGGATTTTGATTTAACGAGTTCAGATTCTTTAGGATTAGATATTGTAGCTATTCTTTCAGAACAAATAAATGCCGAACTTAAAATTTATAACGATAACGGTGCTCATTTTGAAATTGTCTTTAATGTATAGTGACTTCGACTCCGCTCAGCCACCGATAAATATTTTGGTTATTGAAGTCATTGAAACATCAATCCGTTAGCTGAGAAGAGTCGAAACTACTTATCATTTACACCTTTAATAAAATCAGCAATTAAGTACCCAATTAATTTACCAGTTTTGTTATCTGCTTTAATGTGAGATAGAATAGGAGCCCCTTCTGCAATATGAAAATATAAAGCGGATAATTGTTTCCCACATTGATAAGCGTATTGTCTTGCTTGCACAGGCGAAATTCCACTACTAGTTTTGGCGCTGGATGGAACATTGGTAATGGCATCTAAATCAATTTCAACACCACAAACATCGTTTTTTACAAATCCAATATTTTGTATTAGAGTTTCTGAATAGTTTTTACTTTCTCTTACAAATACATCTTCATATTTACTAAAATACAAATGATGATTATTAGCTGTAAAATCTTTTAGAACGCTTGCTGTATTATATTGTTCGTGCATACAAAACACAGAATAGTTATTCATGTAATCTTCTTTGTATGCATAACTAAAACCATTACCACTATGTCTGCCTTCTAAAGATCTAAAATCAGTGTGTGGGTCGCAATTAATGACATTTATTTTTTTATCAAGCGCTAATGAGCAGCCTTTAATAATAGGGTAGGAGTTATTATGCCCGCCACCCACAATAATAGGAATTTTTTTACAAGAAATAATTTTTGTAATAATCTCTGTAACACGTTCATCAATTATTGAAACTAAGTTACGTAATTGAGTCATGTCTGTTTTGTTTTTAGCTTGCAACGACTCGGATTTTTCCATCAGGTCTTCCACAAAAATATGGCCTAAAACACAAACTTCTTTTCCATTTAAAAATTCATTGCTTTGCTGACTTAAAAAACTATCCAAAGCTGGTTTCCAAGCAGTGTGAGCTCCACCACGACCATAATTAGCTTTCACTCCAATATCTTCTGGAATACCAAGTAAAACAAATTTACAATTAGAATTTAATAATTCTTCTTCCCAATTAATTTCTGATTTTAAAACTGTGACATCCTCACCAATTTTTATTTCATTGGTTCGTTTTCGGGTAAGATGATCAATATCTTTTTTTGAATATATTTCTAATGACTTCATTTTTCAATACAATGTTGTGTATTCTTACATCGAGCCTTGCCGATATGCTTAGTTACTGTTCTGTACTACGCTCGAACTAACAAAAATGAAATAATTTTTTCTTAAAACAATTTTACTACCACTCGTCAATGTTCACTGGCGTTGTGCTGGATACTTTCATTGCTTCTTTAATCTCATTAGCAATAATGCCAGTTTGTTTAAATGCTTCACTTCTAATACGTTTCCATAACTCTGTAGGTAACTTCATACTACCACATTTTGGAACTTCGCTATACACATCGCCGCCAGTATAATCACCGTTTTTAGCACTATGATTTAATTTAGAAATTGTATAACGGTATTTACCTTCTTTTGCATCAATACTTACGTGCATAGTAATAGTTCCTTGGACATCAGCAACCGGATTTAATTCTTTTGGTTTGTATGGAAACGTAACTACACACTCAGCTTTAGTTCCAGTGGTAACACCATTACCTTTTGTGTATTTAGTTGATTCCATTTTCACAAAATTTACTGCGCGTTTCAAAATTTCACTTGAAGCCATTCCTTTTGGCGCAGAAGTATCAACTGGTATATTTCCATCTGCATCAGGTGGCAAAGAAACCGGGTCAGCTTGAATATTTATAACTTCCTGAATTTTCTTTTCTTCTTTTTTTGCTTCTTGTGCCGATAAATTATTTACCGCAAATAAAAATGCAATAGCACAGAATAGTGTAGTTAACTTCATATATATTATATTTTTAAAGTATATCCTTTTATAATAACACGTAAAATTAAGTTTATTAATAGATTTTAGTGTATTTATTAGGATTAACTTCTAACATCAAATTGTAAATAACATCAAACACATCATCAGCACTTGGTTTTGAGAAATAATCTCCATCCGAACCATAGGCTGGTCTGTGTTCTTTAGATGCAATGGTAATAGGTTTTGAATCTAAATACTGGTAACCACCTTGGTCTTCTAATACTTTTTGCATCATATAAGCACTTGCTCCACCTGGTACATCTTCATCAAAAATTACCACTCTATTTGTTTTCTTTAAGGATTCAACAATTAAATGGTTAGTATCAAATGGTAATAAGGTTTGAATATCAATTAATTCAACTGAAATGCCATGCTCTTCTAATTGTTTGATGGAATCTTGTGCAATACGAATAGAAGACCCATAAGTTACTAAAGTAACATCGGTTCCTTGAATTAATGTTTCAGGAATTCCCAAAGCTACTTTATATTCTCCAATATTAGATGGTAAATTTTCTTTTAAACGATATCCATTTAAAGGCTCTACTACTAATGATGGCTCATCTGCTTCTAATAATAAATTATAAAAACCTGCGGCTTGAGTCATGTTACGAGGCACACAAACGTTAATACCTCTACAAGCACTAATAATCATTCCCATTGGCGAACCACTGTGCCAAACTCCTTCTAAACGATGCCCGCGAGTACGAATAATTACTGGTGCTTTTTGCATCCCTTTAGTTCTCCATTGCACAGTTGCTAAATCATCACTCATAATTTGAAGCGCATACAATAAATAATCTAAGTATTGGATTTCGGCAATTGGTCTTAAACCACGCATCGATAATCCAATAGCTTGTCCCATAATAGTTGCTTCACGAATACCTGTATCAAATACACGGTGTTCGCCATATTTTGCTTGTAGTCCTTCTAAGCCTTGGTTTACACCACCAATTTTACCAGAGTCTTCTCCAAAAATTAAGGTTTCAGGATATTTATTTAAAATATAATCAAAGTTTTCTCTTAATAATTCTCTTCCATCAACTGGTTTTTCTTCATTGTAAATAGCTGCTACTGGAGCTACTGAAGAAACTTGTTGTGTGGATTGTGACATCACATGTGAACTATAGCGATCTGTGTTTTCGATATTAGATAAACTTAACCAGTCTGTTAATTTAGCTCGAGAAGTAGAGTTTTCGCCTTTTGTTAAACGTAATACTTTTTTTACTGCATTGTGAATTTCTCTGCGAATAGGTTCTTTAATCGTGTTTAATTCTGTTTTGATAGAACTAATAATTGCTGCATTGGCACTTCCGGATAATTCATCAAACAATGAAGTAACCTCAGCAACTTCTGCTTTTATTGGCGTTAAATAATCTGCCCAAGCTGCTTTTTGAGCTGTTCTCACGGCTGTTTTTGCACCTTCTTCAATTGCGTTTAAAGTAGCGTCATCTGCCAAGGCGTTTTGAATAATAAATTCACGCATTTTCTTCACGCAATCAAAATCAATTTCCCATTGTAAACGTTCTTTAGATTTGTAACGTTCGTGAGATCCAGATGTGCTGTGTCCTTGAGGTTGTGTTACTTCTTCAACGTGAACTAAAACAGGCACATGTTGCTCTCTACAAACTTTAGCGGCCTTTTCATATGTTTCGCATAAGTGAGCGTAATCCCAACCTTTGGTTTTAAATATTTCGTAACCATTGCCACCATTATCTCTTTGAAATCCTTTTAAAATCTCAGATATACTTTCTTTAGTAGTTTGGTATTTTTTAGGTACAGATATACCGTGTCCATCATCCCACACACTCATCAACATGGGCACTTGCAATACACCAGCTGCATTGATAGCTTCCCAAAATAATCCTTCAGATGTAGAGGCATCGCCAATAGTTCCAAAAGCTACTTCGTTTCCTTTATTGCTGTAGTTTAAAAATTTTCCTTGGTGTAAGGCCGTATTTACTTTATAAAAATGTGAGGCATAAGCTAATCCTAACAAACGAGGCATTTGTCCTGCTGTTGGAGAAATATCGGCTGATGAATTTTTTTGATTCACTAATTCTTTAAATGAACCATCAGCATTTAAACTATGGGTTCCAAAGTGTCCGCCCATTTGACGACCGCCACTCATAGGTTCTTTATCTAAATCAGTGTGTCCGTATAAACCTGCAAAATATTCTTGTAAAGATAATTGATTAATAGACATCATAAAAGTTTGATCACGGTAGTAACCACTTCTAAAATCCCCATTTTGAAACACTTTAGCCATAGCTACTTGTGCTAACTCTTTTCCATCACCAAAAATACCAAACTTGGCTTTTCCAGTTAATACTTCTTTTCGGCCTAATAAACTTGTTTGACGGCTTTCGTTAATGATGCGAAAATCGTTAAGCACAATTTTTTTGAAATCTTCAAAACTTAAGCCTTTTGCGGCTGACATAACTCCTTCTTGCATAGTAATTCCTTATCTTACAAATATAATTTTTTGGCTGGAATTACAAAAGGTTTTCGACGTTATTTTTAAATTAAATCCATTGGTTTTTGTCCTATTCTTTTCATAAAAAAAATAGCCTTCTGATAAACTTCAGAAGGCTATTTTAAGCAATGTAAACTTCAATTACTTCTTTTTAGTAGCTTTTTCCTTACCAGTAAATTCAAATTTCTTTTTGAGTTTGTCTTTTTTAGTAATCTTAATTTCCCCACTGATATCATAATTATCTAAATAAACTTTCATAACCATTGTTTGGTCATTTGCATCTGTAGTTGTAACTTCTGCTTCAGTATAATGATTCTCGTTTTGATCTTCATCTGTATAAGTAGAATCTTTAGTGATTTCATACTTAATCCATTTATACTCTAATTTATCAAACAAAAATGTACTAAACATTCCTTTTCCTGCTTTAAATTCTAATTCATCTTCTACACCTTTTTTTGGAGGACCGCCTTCTTTTATTTCAGTCATGGTAACTGTAAACTTACGTTTGTCTAGAGTATCTTTTGGCTCACCTTTTTTAATGGCGTTAATGCTTAATACTCCAAGTGCTACAAAAGAAGCAGAGATGATAATATGTTTTAATTTCATTGTATTATTTTTTGTTTCGGTAAATTTAATGAAATAATAGTGCCACAAATGCGGTGTTTACAATTTATTAATATTTTTTAGTACTATTATCCACGTTTTATATCATTCCTTTCAATGAAATGATGGTATCTTTATAGCATATTAATAATATGGAGCCTTTAGCAGAAAGAGTCAGACCCAATCATTTAGACCATTACATTGGTCAGGAACATATTATTGGCAAAGAATCAGCTCTTCGCAAAGCAATAGAGCAAAATTTATTACCTTCTATTATTTTATGGGGACCACCAGGTGTTGGAAAAACTACTTTAGCACAAATTATTTCACAAACTTTAAAACGCCCTTTTTATTCATTAAGTGCTATTAATTCGGGAGTAAAAGATGTGAGGGAAGTCATTGAAAAAGCATCAGCAGATGGTGGTTTTTTTAAACAAGAAAAACCAGTTTTGTTTATTGATGAGATTCACCGTTTTAGTAAATCACAACAAGATTCATTATTAAATGCTGTTGAAAAAGGCATCGTAACTTTAATTGGAGCAACCACCGAAAATCCATCTTTTGAAGTTATTCCAGCGCTTTTATCAAGATGTCAAGTAGTTGTTTTAAAACATCTTACAAAGGATAACTTAATTCAATTGTTAAACAATGCGATTACTAGCGATGATATTTTAAAACGAAAAAATATTGTCTTAAAAGAAACAGAAGCTTTATTAAGAATTTCGGGTGGTGATGGACGTAAGTTATTAAATGCCCTCGAAATAGTGATTAATTGCATTAGTGAACCGGAGATTATTATTACGGATGAAATAGTAAAGCAATACATTCAACAAAACTTAGCCTTATATGATAAATCGGGCGAACAGCATTACGATATTATTTCGGCTTTTATAAAATCCATCAGAGGTTCAGATCCTAATGGTGCTGTGTATTGGTTAGCCCGAATGATTGATGGGGGGGAGGACCCAAGTTTTATTGCCCGTCGTTTACTAATTTTAGCTTCAGAAGATGTTGGAAATGCAAATCCTACAGCATTGGTTATTGCTAATAATTGTTTTCAAGCGGTTAATGTTATTGGTTATCCCGAAAGTAGAATTATTTTAGCGCAAACGGTAACGTATTTAGCTTGTTCAGCAAAAAGTAATAGTAGTTATATGGCTATAAATTTAGCCCAACAAGAAGTTAAAAAATCGGGCGATTTACCAGTGCCTTTGCATTTAAGAAATGCCCCAACCAAATTGATGAAAGAACTTGGTTATGGCGAAGAGTATAAGTATTCGCACGACTATGATAACCATTTTGTATCCCAAGAATTTTTACCCAATGAAATTAGTGGCACTACTTTTTATAATCCATCAGAATATTCGAGAGAACGAGACTTGAAAGAGTTTTTAAAGGAAAGATGGAAGGAAAAATACGGCTACTAATTTTTTTAACCATATAAGTCATATAAGTTTTTTGATTAAGAAAGTAGATGTAGAATTAGTTATAAATAAGCAAGAAAACTATCTTATGTTTCTTATATGGTAAAAGACCTTAATTCTTGTGCATCAATTCAGGGATTGGTTCAAATATTAACACTTTACCTAATCCTATAATTAAACCGCCAATTACTTGTTCGGCAATTTGCCAAGCACAATCGGCAACAATGTAGGTGAAGTTGATATCTTTAGAAAACGAAATACCTAAAACGGTCACTACAGCAAATAATATAAATCCTAAAATAAAGCCAGCTACTATACCTCTTAACATAGGATGTGAAATATACTTATCTATTAATTTTGATTCGTAAGTTCTATAAAGTGTTAAAGAAATCACTAAATAAACTAAAGCAGCTAAGCCTAAAAATAACCCTTTTGAAAAAGTAATGCGGTTTAAATCATTTAAAAATACGCCGTGCCAGAAGTAAAAAGCAACGTACATAACTACCGCAGCAACTATCCAACTTACATAAAATCTAAAAGAATATAGCATGTAAAGCAAAAGTAATATTTTTCCGACATTCTTTAACAAAAACTTTGCCAAATATTTGATTGTTATTATGTTTAAAAAACGGTAAGTTTGTGTTATGCGTTTTTTACAAAAATTAATAATCGGTCTATTTTTATTGATTTCGGTAGTGTCTTGTAAAAAAGAAACTACTTGGGATGTGGATTTGGCAATACCATTAGCAAAAAGCTATTTAAACATTAGCAATTTTTTTGGTGATACTATTTTTCAAGCCGACCCGAACGGCCTATTACACATTGCTTTTAGTAAGGATTTAATAAATTATACCATGGATAGTTTGGTTAATTTACCAGATACTACGGTTACACTTGGTTATACTCTTCTATTTTCTCAAGCATTAAATGCTGGAGTAGTGATTTATTCGAATGCCGCCTCTACTACTGATAGAGAAATTAAATTTGATGTCAGTAATGGAGTAGAATTAAATAAAGCAATTGTTAGATCGGGATATTTAAAAGTTGAATATTCAAATACCTATAATCAACCTTTAGATTTTAATTACATTATAAACTCAGCTTCTTTGTGGGGCAATTTGTTAACGATAAACCAAACGGTAGCAGGGAATTCGTCTTTTACTAAAACCTATCCACTAAATGGATACAATATTAATTTAACCGGGCAATCAGGTAATAAAGTAAATACTCTAGTACAAACTTATACCATAAGTACTAGTCCATCTGGAGTAGCTAGTACTTTACAACCTGGACAAGGTTTAATTATTAAATTATCTTTTGTGGATATTGTACCTGAATATGTGCAAGGCTATTTTGGACAACAAGATTTATCGTTTGGACCAGACTCTACATCCCTAGGTTTTTTAGGGAATTTTAGTCCTAGTAATTTAATGCTTACACAATCGGCTATTAATTTTAGAATAATTAATGAGTTTGGTGTCGAGATGAGTAGCTCAATTAATAGTATGAAATCTATTAAAACCTCTCCCGCAAATGTGGTTACTCTAAACGCCGGTAATTTGTTACAATCTATCAATGTAAATAGGGCTAACAAAACCAACAATCCATCAAATCCTGTTTTTCCTTGGTTAAAACAAATCAATGTTAATTCATCTAATTCCAACTTAAATCCTTTCTTACAAAATTTACCAAACTATTTAGGTTATTCTATTAAGGCAACATTAAACCCCTTGGGTAATATTTCGGCAGGTAACGATTTTGCTTTTTATGGAAGAGGCTTAAAAGTAATTGCTGATGTGGACATTCCATTAGCATTATCAGCGAACTATTTTAGTTTAGTTAATTTTTCGAAAGTAGATTTAACTCAATTAAAGGAGTTGAATGATGTTAATTCTTGCGATATTATTATGCAAACACGAAATAACTATCCTTTTAGAGCTCAAATCCAAGGCTATATGCTTAACGATCAAAATCAAATTATTGATTCATTATTTGTTCCTGGTCAAAATATTATCGAGTCGGCTATAACAGATGGCAACAATGTGGTGTTAAATTATGTAGACTCTAAATTAATTGCCTCGTTTGATAAAACTAAAATCACTAACCTCACTCAATGTAAGCAAATTAAATTTGTAAGTTATTTATACCTTCCAAATCAGCCAACACCAATAAAAATTAATGAGGATAGCTATTTAGATCTAGTAGTTCATGCCTATTTAAATTATAACGTTAGAGCAAAATAATGAAAACACGGCTGGTACTATTTCTAATTCTTAGTTCATTATCTGTTTTTTCTCAGTATAATTCTGAGTTCCTAAACTTTGGTCAAACTGGTAGAAGCATTTCTATTAACGGCGAGTACGAATTAGGTTCAAATGGCATTTATAACTCACTTTTAAATAAATTTATTTATGGTGGTAATATTGACAAAAAAACCAAAGACGCCTCAAACAATTCGATGAAAGCTCTTAATTTGATGGGGGCAAATATGAATTATGATATTTCTGCTTTTTTTGGTAGAAACTCAAAATACTCCTATTTAATTGGTTTTAAAGATCAACGTATTTTTAATGCGGCTTACACCAAAGATTTTTATCAGTTGGTGTTTTATGGTAACAAACCCTACTTAGGCGAAACGAAAAATTTAGCGGGTTCCAATATTAATTCTTTACGTTTTCAAGAATTAAAATTGGGATTTATATGGCATAAAATCGATACAACTGCAAAGGTTGGAGTATCTATTTCTATTTTAAAAGGCCAGCAATTATTTTATGTGAAAGCAAAAGAGGGTTCTTCGTTATATACCAATTCGGATGGAACTGAATTAGTATTTAATTCAGATTTTAATATGGCGTTAAGTGATACAACCAATAAAAATAATCCGTTTGCTTATTCAGGAATTGGTGCTAGTGCTGATATATTTTTTGAAACACCTTATAAAGGTAAGCTAGGGAAGGGCAGTGTGTTAACCGTAAACGCAAACAATATTGGCTTTTTACATTGGTTTGATAACAGCGTTCAGTATAGTAGCGATTCAACTTTTAAATTTGATGGTTACCGCATTGATAATTTATTGGATTTGCAGGACTCAACCTTATCGGCTATAAATAGAGATAGTATCATTAAAACAACCACTAATGCTCGTAAAGAATCCTTTAATGTAAATATCCCAACTAATCTATTAATCATCAATAAAATTCAGTTTACTGATAAATTTTATTTAGCGGTAGGGTTTAGGTATTTATTTAATTCCAACTTCAAACCCTATTTCTTTACAGATGCAGAGTATCATTTTACGCCAAAAATTGTAGGTGCTTTGCACGTGGCATATGGTGGTTACTCAAAATTAAATGTAGGTTTGGCATTTTCGTATGTTTCAAAATCTTGGTTTTTCAGAATAGGAAGTAATAGTTTACAAGGTTATATCTCTCCAACTAACACATACGGTCAAGGAGCTTTTGTAAGTATTGCTAAAAAATTTAAACGATAAGTTATGAGATTTTTAATTATTATTTTGTTTTTAGTTATTGGAATTGCCACCAATGCTCAACCACCTAAAAAATTTTATTGTAGGTATGGTGGTAATGGTTATGATGAAGGTAATGATGTAAAGCAAACCTTAGACGGTGGTTATATTATTACGGGCTCTACTAGTAGCATTGGTCAAGGAAATACAGATATGTATTTATTAAAACTTGACAGTATGGGTCAGGTAAAATTTCAAAAAACATTTGGCGGAGTAAGTAACGAAATTGGAAAAAGTATTGTACAGTTAGCTGATTCGAGTTATGTAATGGCTGGTTATACAAGTTCAAGTGGAGTAGGTGGTTACGATGTATTTTTAGTAAAAGCAGATAAAACTGGCAACTTAATTTGGCAAAAAACATATGGTGGGAGCGACTGGGATTTTGCCAATAGTATGGATGCAACAGCCGATGGAGGTTTTATAATTGCAGGAACCACTTATAGTTATGGGAAAGGTAATGCTGATGGATTTGTAATAAAAACAGATGCTAATGGAGATACAACATGGACAAAAACATTTGGTGGACTAAAAGACGACGAATTTAAATCGGTGATACAAACCTCTGATGGTAAGTATGCTTTAACTGGTTATACAAAAAGTTTTAATGATAGCTTGGGAGATGTTTGGGCAATTAAACTTGACATAAACGGTGATACATTGTGGCGTAAATTTTATGGAGGCGTTAAGGAAGATTTTGGGAATGGAATAATTCAATTACAAAATTCAAATATTTTTATTTGTGGAACAACAAAAAGTCTTTCTATTAATAATAATCGAGAAACATTAATCCTTACTTACGATTTAATTTCAGGAAATCCTCTTTATAATTATAGAGATGTTAGTAATCAAGATGAATTTTATAATTGTGCTGCTCAAAGTTTGAATGGAAATATTGCTAATTGTGGGTCTACTAAAAACGCAGTTTTCGGTTATGATGGTTTAATTGATATGTATAATAGTTCATATGGTTATGTCAATTTTTTTAGTGAAGGAACAACTATGTATGAAGAATTTTTTTCTATTTCAAAAACAAAAGATAAAGGATTTGTGGCAGTTGGAAAAACTAATGGATATAATGCTGTCTTAAACGACGTGTTTTTTATGAAAGTAGATAGTTTAGGTTCTTTTGGGGGAAGTATCATCGGTATTCAGGAAAAGGAACAAACTAAGATTTTGCTAGGAATTTATCCAAATCCCACAAGTGATTATATTCATCTTAAGATTTCCAATTATAAGAATTATAAAAATTTACATTATCAAATCATTGATTTAAATGGAAGAGTTATTTTATCAAATACAATTGATGAATTTATAAAAACAATCGAAACATCTTCATTATCTGATGGCTTATACTTATTACAAATTTTTGATTCAAATAGCCTACTCAGTAGTTCAAAAATTTCGGTGATTAAATAATAGTATGTTAGACAAGTTTTTTGCTAATAACTCCAAAAAAATAACCAATAGCTTGTGGTTATATTTTTTAATCATTGTTTTAGTCAATATTTTATTTAAAGTCATTCAATTAGATTTTTCATCTTTTTGGTACGATGAAATTGTTAGCGTTGAAAGTGCATGGTTAAATTTTGGACATATCAAACATGTTTCAGAATGGGACAATAATCCTCCGTTTTATTATTATTGTTTAAGTGTATGGATTAAACTATTTAATGATTCTGAGTATTGTGTAAGACTATTAAGTGTTATTTTTAGCTCATTATCAGCTGGCGTTATTTTCTTAATAGCAAATAAGTTTTTTAATAAAACAACAGCTATAGTTGTTTCATTTTTATATTTATCAAACAATTTTCTTTATTTCTATTCACATGAGGCTAGGGCATATGCTTTAATTGGTTTATTAGTTTTAGTGTCATCATATTTCTTTTTAAATTTTAAAGAAAAAAATACTTGGAAGCATATTTGTATATTGGGCCTAGTAAATTTCTTAATAGTCTATACGCATTACATTGCAGGATTAGTTTTAGTGTTTGAAGTATTGTTTATGTTGTTTTATTTTGACAAGCAACAAAAAATTAAATTTTCATATTCATTACTTATAACAATCGTATTAATATTAATAAGATTTACTAAAAAACAGTTTTTACTAATATTTGCATTCAATAGTCCAGGTAGTGTATTCTGGCTAAAAAAATCAGAGTTCTCATACTTATTAGAAGTACTTTCTGATTTTTTCTTTGACTATTATTTAATTATTCCATTACTACTTGCTATTGCTTTGGGACTCGTATTGAGTTATAAATACAAAACCAAAGAATCAAATTTTGCTGCTATTTATTCAATCATTGTAGGATTAGGTTCAATTGTTATAGTTTATATAGTTGGCATAAAAGTTTCTATATTCTTAGATAGATATTTAATATTTGCAGTTCCTTTTATTTACATTTTAGTTGCCTACGGTTTTTCGTTTCTAAAAAATAAATATATCGGCATCATTTTTTTTATGTTGTTTTTTATCTACTTCTCTTTTAAAATAGATTATAAAACTACTAAACCAATGGATTATAAAAATGCCGTTGGTTTCATAAAACAAATAACAAAAGCTGAGGATTTAATCATAGTGAAATTTAATGCGGTACCATCATTATTTTGCTATTATTATGAAAAGGATTATTTAAAACTTCAAAAAAAGAAATTAACCAATGCTCCAAATGTACTAATCTGCAAATCATTGGCGGACATTGGGGTTGATTTAACTAACTATAAAAGAGTTATTGTTGTTGATGCATTTGAAGATTTAAATCCTGAAGATACTGAATTTAAAACTAATTTATCTAAACAGAAATCTTCTAACTCTGTGGTGTCATTTTACAAAGGTGTAAAAATTACTTTTTATCAATAAAAAAAGCCACAACTCTCGTTATGGCTTTTAATTAATATTTACATTAGGTTTCTTACAAAATCAACATAGCGTCTCCATAAGAATAGAAACGGTATTTTTCTTTGATTGCTTCTTTGTATGCTTTCATAACCAAATCATAACCACCAAAAGCTGCTACTTGCATTAACAAAGTAGATTCAGGCATATGGAAGTTAGTAATCATACAATTTGCAACAGAAAAATCATAAGGAGGAAAAATAAATTTATTTGTCCAGCCACTGTATGGATTTACATGTCCCGTTGTAGAAACAGATGATTCTAAAGCACGCATTACGGTTGTTCCAACTGCACACACTTTTTTCTTTTTGTCTTTTCCGTTATTGATAATTTTACAAGATTCTTCTGTAATAATCGCTTCTTCACTATCCATTTTGTGCTTGGTTAAATCTTCCACTTCAACCATTCTAAACGTTCCTAAACCTATGTGTAAAGTTACGCTAGCGTAGTTAATGCCTTTAATTTCTAAACGCTTTAACAATTCGCGGCTAAAATGTAAACCAGCAGTAGGGGCAGCCACAGCACCTTCGTGCTTTGCAAATACCGTTTGGTAACGTTCAATATCGCTTTCTTCAACCTCACGTTTAATGTATTTTGGTAAAGGAGTTTCTCCTAAGTCATACAGTGCTTTTCTGAAATCTTCGTAAGGGCCATCAAATAAAAAACGTAATGTTCTTCCTCTTGAAGTTGTATTATCAATTACTTCAGCAACAACGTTATCGTTTTCTCCAAAATATAATTTATTTCCAATACGTATTTTACGAGCTGGGTCAACTAAAACGTCCCATAAACGACTTTCAGCGTTTAATTCGCGTAATAAAAACACTTCGATTTTAGCACCTGTTTTTTCTTTATTTCCATACATACGAGCTGGAAATACTTTGGTATCATTTAATACCATTACATCGCCATCATCAAAATAATTGATAATGTCTTTAAATTTTTTGTGACTAATTTTTCCTGTGGCGCGATCAACAACCATTAATTTACTTTCGTCGCGATTTTTGGAAGGATATTCTGCCAACAATTCTTTTGGCAAATTAAATTTGAACATGGATAACTTCATACTTCTTATAATTTTTATATAAGACAATAATGAAATAGAATAATTAAGAGCTATTTCATTAATCTTACGGGATTAATACGGTGGCAAAAATAAGTCACGAAAATGCGTTTAGCACATTAGTCGTTTAATATTAGCCATCTGATTATTAATAACTTGCGATTTATAAATAACTTATAATTAACATTATGTTAAATAGTAATACTCAAATCATTTATTTTTTGTAGCCAATAATCACTAATTATGATAACTCATCTACGGCTAACTGGCCAACTAAAGAACCAATGGCTACACCCATTCCACCCATTCGAACAGCGCAAACTATATTTGGAGAAATTTTCTTAATAATTGGTTTTTTTTCATCACCCACTCCCATAATCCCACACCAGCGTTGTTCAATATCAAATGTGGTATCAGGTAAAATAATGGTCTGTAATAAAGTCTCTAAATGTTTTTGAATTTTAGTATTTAACACAAACACTGAGCTGGTTTCTTTTTCAAAGTCTAAATTTCGTCCACCGCCAAACAAAACTCTTTTACCAATATTTCTAAAATAATAATAGCCTTCATCGTAATGAAAAGTTCCTTTTATTTTTAAACCATCAATTGGTTTGGTAATTAAAACTTGAGCTCTGGCAGGTTTCACATCTTTTAATTTTAGCAATTCAGTTGCAAAACCATTAGTTGCAACAATCACATGCTTTGCTTTTAATTCGCCTATGGAAGTGTTTAACGCAACATTTTGCTTTAAATCATTTATTTTATTGACTGATATTGAATTTAAAATGATAATACCTTTGCTTAATGCTAATTGAATAAGGTTTTGCATCATCATACCAGTATCAATTTGCCCCTCTTTTTTATTTAAAATTAAACCTTTTATTTGCTTGAATTGAAAGATTTTAATCTTTTTATTTTCAATGCTATAGGTGTTTTTTGTTCTAGTATATGACTTAATTTGTTTGTTAAAATAATCTATTGAATGACTACACTCTTCAAATCTATCTTTAGAGTCAAATAATTCAAAACCACCTAGTTCTTTATAATCAATTTGCTTTTCACCTAATCGTTTTTTAAGAATCGCTAATCCCTTAATTCTCATTTCAACAGTTTGCCAAACTATCTCTTCTTTGCTTTTTTTTATATCCGATAATAGTTCACTTACACTACCAAAACATGCAAATCCTGCATTTTTTGTGCTAGCTCCGTGTGGAAGAATTCCTCTTTCTAAAATAACGACTTTAGCTTTTTTATGCTTTTCTTTATAGCTTATAGCAGCATTTAATCCTACTATTCCACTACCCACAATTATGAGGTCAATTTCCTTTAAATAAGTTTGAGTTTCCCAAAAGCTAAAATTTGTTTCAATTGTGTTTTTGTGCATAATTTTTGTGGTGGGCTTTATGTAATTTTAGTTAAATTTAAACCGTTATACAAAACTACAGCTTTGTACCTTATGACGTTTACCCGATTTATACTTTTTTTTCTTTTTTCTTCTTTTTCATCATTTTCTCAAGAATGGACTTTACCATTTTCGAGTAGAGTAGAAAAATCTGGAAAAAAATTACAGGGAGCTAAAATTACCTTAATGCAAGGTTCAACTAAGGTTTTAGAAACGATGACTGGTGATGATGGAGCTTTTAAATTTCAGATTCCGTCTAATGGAGATTATCTGATTATTGTTACTAAGCCAGGACATTGTACTAAAAAATTTACAGTTTCAACTAGAGGAGTTCCAGCAGATAAAGTGAAAGGTGATTTTAAAGGATTTAACATTGAGTCAATTAGTTTATTTGAACCTCTGCCAGGTATCGATTATTCGGAATTAAACCAACCTTTAGTAAAGGTAAATTATAATGCTACCTCTGACAATTTTGATTATGATGAAGCCTACAGTAATCAAATGTTATCAGTTTTAGAAAGATTAAGACAATTAGAACTAGACGCATTAAATAAACAAAAAGAACTAGAAGCAAATTATACGGCAGCAATTAAAGCTGGTGATGCTGCTTTTAAGAAAAAGGATTGGGCAATGGCAAGAGCTGGTTATAGCCAAGCACTTACATATAAACCTGCCGAGGCATATCCTAAAGCTCAATTAGCTCAAATTGAAATTATAATAAAAGATCAAGAGGCCTTAAATAAAAAGGCAGAAACTGATAAAAAGGCGGCTGAAGACTCTGCCAAAGCAAAAGCAGATTCGGAAGCTGCGGCAAAAAAATCATCAGAAGATAAGGCAAAAGCAGAGGCTGATGCAGCACGTTTAGCTAAAGATAAAGCGGATAAAGAAGCATTAGACAAACTATCAAAAGAGGAAGCTGCTAAAAAAGCAGCAGCGGATAAATTAGAAGCTGAAAGATTAGCAAAAGAAGTTGCAGCTAAGAAAGCAGCAGACGAAGCTGCTGCAAAGAAAGCTGCTGAAGAAAAAGCAAAAGCAGATGCGGAATCTGCGGCTAAAAAAGCAGCGTTAGATAAGGCGAAAGCAGATGCTGAGGCAGCACGTTTAGCAAAGGAAAAAGCTGATAAAGAAGTATTAGAAAAAATGTCAAAAGAAGAAGCTGCTAAAAAAGCAGTAGCTGATAAACTAGAGTCAGAAAGATTAGCAAAAGAAGCCGCAGTTAAGAAAGCAGCGGATGAGGCAGCAGCAAAAGCCTCAGAAGCAGATCGTTTAGCTAAAGAGAAGGCAGATAAGGAAGCATTAGATAAAATGTCGAAGGAAGATGCTGCTAAAAAAGCAGCAGCAGATAAACTGGAGGCAGAAAGATTAGCTAAAGAAGTGGCGGCAAAAAAGGCTGCAGATGACGCTGCCGAAAAAGCCGCAGAAACTGCACGTTTAGCAAAAGAAAAAGAAGATAAAGAAGCTGCTGATAAATTAGCAAAAGAAGCAGCAAATAAAACTAAAATAACTCCGCCCCCATTAACAGTTGATAGATACAAAGAGGCTAAAGATAAAGGTGATAATTTTTTTGGGATGAAACGTTATAAAGAATCTAAAACAGCTTATGAAGAAGCTTTGATTGCTAAAGCTGGCGATTCATACGCAAAAGGTAAATTAGCAGAAATAGAAAAACTTTTGAAATCTGATACAGTAGTAGCCGCAGAAATCGACGCTAAAAAACAAGCTTTATTAGCTAAATATCCTTTAGGAGTAACAGAAGAAACGATTGTTGGAACTGGTGTTGTTATCCTTCAACGTTTAGTTGTAAAAGAATCTAACGATGTATATGTTTACCAAAAGAAAATGTTTAGCTGGGGTGGAGTTTCCTATTTTAGAGATACAAAAGCCATTACCGAATCTATATTTGAACAAGAAACCAAACCATAACCAATATTATGCCCGATATTTTTGAAGACATTAACTGTTGCGTTTGCGACAATAAAAATCCAGCTGATTTTAAAGTTTTATACCAAAAAGAAAAATTTTCAGTTGTAGAATGCAATAAGTGTTCTTTTACTTTTATTCCACCTTATTTTAGAAAACAAATTTCTTACGAAAATTATAAGGACGAAAACGTTGCTAATGCTGTTCGTAATGGAAATAATTTTGTGAAAATTGAACGTCATAAATTACGTTATGATTTAATTAAAAAATATAAACCAAGCGGTTCGTTATTTGATTTAGGTGCTGGTTGGGGACATTTTATGTTAACCGGACAAATGCTAGGTTACGATGTATATGGTATTGAAATTTCGGAACAACCTTACCTCTACTCTAAAAATGATTTAAAATTACCTGTAGATCATATCGATTTCTTTGATATGAAAGAAGATAAAAAGTTCGATATTGTGACCATGTGGGATGTTTTAGAACACATTGACAAAGCGGATGAAGTGATTGCCAAATGTGCTCGTATTACATCTAAAGATGGTTATATTGTTATTCAGGTTCCCCAAATTGATTCTTATTTTGCGAAAAAACATAAGGATAATTGGAAAATGATGGGCTTAGATCATGTAAACTATCTTGGTAAAAAAACAATTACTCAGTTATTAAAAAAACATGGTTACGAAGTCAAAACCATAAAATCGTCTTTTGAAATTAAGTTGTTTATTATGTACACTATCCTTCCTTTATTAAAAAGGTTAAGAGGAGATAAGAAACAAACGCAACAACAAGCTAATAATGCAATTAAGGCTTCAGAAAGACAACAATACTTTAATACCTTTACTCAAAAACCACTTTGGAAACTAAAGTTATACATGAAAATTCATAACTTAATTTACAAAACGTTAGAGTTATTAAATATTGGTGAAGAAATGATTGTAGTGGCTAAGAAGGTTAGCTAAAAAATCAGTTGATACATCCATTCATCTTCAAATTGATTTGGTGAAATTTTGTTCCATTGTTTTTTAGTCCCAATTTTTTCAAAACCGCATTTTTCAAACAAGCTTACACTTTCTTTATTTGATGCGCTAATATTGCAAAATAGTTGATTTAATAATAAGGTTTTGCTAGCATAATCTTTTACCAACTCTATCGCTTGGCTAGCATAACCTTTTTTTCTAAAGTATTCGAAAATTAAAACTCCTACTCCTACCCTTGCATTCATTGGGTCAAAATCAAATAAATCAATGGTGCCAATTGCTTTATCAGTTGAGTTTTCGCAAATCATTAATCGCAATTGCTTGGTTGTATAAATATCTTGATGAGCGGTTTCTAAATACAGTTCTAAAATAGCTTTACTATATGGCGTTAAGGTGTTACTCACTTTCCATACGCTGGTATTATTTTCTGTAGTATATAATACTGCTAAATCAGCTGGTTCTAGTGCTCTTAAATAAATATCTTCAGATTTAATAAACATTATTCTTTGTAATAATTAGCGCGTTCTATTTTTATAATTTCTTGTAGTTGTTTATTAGAATACATTGGTAACGAAAACTCACCTTCTTCTATCTTGCTATAAATATTTATTCCAAAGGTTAAATTGATATATTGATTTTGTTTTAATCGTTCGATTAATTCAAACAACAACTCTTCTTTGTTTTCACGAATGGCATAAAATTCTTGCAAAAATAGTTTAATTGGACTTAAGCAAGATGCTTCATTTACTTTTACTTGAGTAAATTGCTTAATATAAAATTGGCAAATTTCTTTTTGGTAATCTGCACTAAACACAGGATGTTTCTTTAATTGAATAAATAAGGTTTCAATTTTTTTTTGCTGTATCGTTTTTAAAAGAACATTAATGTTAATATCCAATTCATGTCCCTTAATAGTTAATGAATTATAATTCCCATCAATTAAAATACCAATATGTGGAGGGGTTCTTGATGCGTGCAAAATAACTAACCATGTATTTTTCGATAACGATTCTTCTTTAAAAGAATCAGAAACAGATAGTGTATATGGACTTTGGATAATCATTTTTCAAATTTACAGAATTAATTAAAAAAGGTGTAATCCTAATTTTTTGCTAATAACTCCTTCTTTTAATGAGAAAGTAGAAACTCTCATATGTTTTAAATGTAATTCTTTTAAAATAAAATCAATTAACAATAATGAAATCACAATCATATCCACTCTCATATCAATTAATCCTGTTATATGAAAACGTTCTTTAATAGTGGATTCTTTTATTTTTTTACTAATAAATGCATATTGATTTAAATCTATACTGTATTCTGTATGTAAGTCGCTTAATGCCTCTGAACTAAACTCACCTGCAATAACATCCACAACAGAATCAAAGGCACCAGAAGAACCAATTAATTCAGTTGGTTTATAATGTTTGGTGGTTTCAAATAAAGGAGCTAATTCGTGTCTTAAATACGCATTAAAGTCAACGATTTCATCAAATGTAATTGGATCTGATAATTTAAATCTTTCTAATAAGCGAGCTGCACCTAACAAAAAACTTTTTTTCCAAAAAATGGTGTGTTCGTTTCCTAAAATAAATTCGGTACTACCTCCGCCAATATCCATTATTAAGGAAATAGATTCATTCATCTTTACAGCCATTCGATTGCCATAATAAATTAAATCTGCCTCTTCGTTTCCATCAATAACTGAAATGGTAACTCCTGCCACTTTTTTTGCTTGTGCTACAAATTCATGTCCGTTGCTAGCCGACCGAATAGCGGAAGTTGCAAAAGCATAGGTATGCTCTACATTATAATCTAATAAGTATTGTTGAAATTGTTTTAAGGCATTAACACCTCTTTGAAATGGGGCGTCGGCAATGTAACCAGAGTTGATAGTTCCTTCGCCTAATTTAACCGCAATTTTAGTATTAAATACCTTTTTGAAAGTATCATTAGGAAGTCTCTCTGCTAAAAGCAAATTAAACGTATTCGTTCCTAAATCAATTACCGCAAATATCATAAAGCCTATTTATTACTTATACCAATTTAACGAAAAAAAATGAAATCACCTATTTAATTAATGAGGTATTGATATTTTTGTTTGATAAATCGCTTATCTAATCCTCTTCTTTTATTATCTTTCCCCAACATTGAAGAGAATATGAGTGATAATTCGTGAGACCCACTTTGGAATTTTCTTAGAGGAGAAGTTACGATATCATATGAATAATTAATTTGAAAATTTTCTTTAATGGTGTATCCTAAATTAAGAGCAATGGCATCATTTAATCTAAAACTGAAACCTCCGATTAATTGTTTTTTCATATGTACACGTAAGGTGTAATCAAATGAAAAAGGAATTCCGGGAACGTAAACTGCTAAAACTGAATTTTCAAATGTAAACTCCGGATTATCAGCCCAGTTAAAACCTGCCGAAATATTATAATGCGGTACATTTGTGAAATTTCCTTTTTTAAGAGAATCGTTTTTATAAAATTCTAATTTACTACCATCAATATTATTTGCTCCAACTCCTAAATGGAAACGATCATTATAATATAATAAACCAAAACTACCATCAAAAGTTCCTGTTTTATCTGTTGCATATTGATTAATAGCCTTATCTTGCTGATGTCTCAGCGTAATATCATTTCCAACGAAACTTGTTTTTAAGTAATTTCCCTGAACGCCAAATGATAATTCTGAATCTGCAAATTTCAGATGGTAAGCAGCAGTTAAGCTACTGTTCAAATTTCTAAACGGACCAATATCATCTTTAAAAATAAATCCACCTACTCCTAATCTCCCTTTCCATAATCTTGAATTTAAAGCTAAAGCATAAGTTTTTGGAGCACCTTCAAAACTGGTCCATTGATTACGATAATTAATTCTGATATCAATTAGCCGTTTTGTTCCGCAAAATGCGGGATTGTATAAAGTTTGATTATTTCTATATTGAGACCACCATGGATATTGCTGAGCAATTCCATAAAATGAAATCATAATAAAAATGAGTATGAAACTTTTTCTAATCAAGGATTTAGGTTTAGAACGATTAATTAGAAAAAGTATTGTTTAGTTGATACGAACTCCGTCTTTATATTTTGCAATAAAACCAGAATAACCTTTTGATTGTAATTCGTCGCGGTATTTGATGGCTTCTTCTTTAGTTTTGAAGTTTCCTGTAGTTACTTTATACAATCCGTTAATCATATCAATATTCACTTTCCCAGCTCCAGCAAATCTACTTTTACTTGGCTCAGTTGAATAAGCTCCAATTTGAACTTTAAATGTCATTCCTGCTTCTGAAGCAGATGAAGCTGGTGCAGTTGTTTTTTTAACAGGAGAGGCTTCTATAGGTTTAGTTTCAGTTGTTTTAGGTGTTGCAGAAACTAGTTCAACTGGCTTGGTTTCAGTTTGCTCAGGTGTTGTAGCAACTGGTTCAACCGGCTTAGTTTCGGTTGGTGCAGGTGTTGTAGCAATAGGTTCAACTGGTTTAGATTCAGTTGGTAAAGATGTTTCAGCAACTGCACTTCCACCACCAATAGAGATAACAACTGGAGTTGCTTCTACTTCTTTTTTCTCATTATTCTCTAAGTAATAAAATTTTTGAGAGAAAGTAACTGAACTAGGAGCATCAGATGCCGCTTGAACTTTTAACTTTATTGTAAATTCTGGATCGCTTGGAACAGAAACCCATATAATTTTAGCACGTTGATTTTCAAAAGTGAAATTACCATTCTTAGCATCTGTAGAGGAAACAATAATACCAGCAGGTACATCCATTTGATATTTAGCAAAATTACCTACGGTTCCTTTGTTAATTTTAACATCTGCATCAATAGATGAGCCTGCACTCATAGAGCTAGGAAAGTTTCCATTAATAGTAATTTGTGAAAAAATAGTTGAAAAGCTCGTTAGTGCAAAAAATATTAATAGTTTTTTCATATAAATTAAGTGGTTAATTAAACAAATATAATTAAATAGTTTTTAAAACAAAAACTGATTTTTTCTTGTACTTATTGACTGTTATCAAATTTGTTGAAAAAACATGGGCTTCCATTTAATTTTTTTTGTAAACATGATTCCATATTAAGTAATTGTTCACTAAATTGATTTAATAGCTTTTTAACAAATAGGGGAGCTTTTGAATCAAATAATTGATATATTTTTGTGTTAAACACAACCTTAAAATCAGATGAGTAAAAAGTTACCTTATTTAATTATTGCACTATTTTTTAGTTTTTGTAGCAATCTTTTTTCGCAAGAAAAGAATATACTTGGTCAAAATGAATTTTTCACGATGCACTATTACACTTTTTCTGGAACAGGAGCTCTAGATAAATTAGATGCGATGGAACAATCAATGTCAATTTTAGAGATGGTTTCAGAAGCAAAAGTGAAATTTAAGTCTGAAAAAAATATGGGACAAATTGTATTGGTTGTTAAAGAAAAAACAGTGACTTCGGAAGGTGATAAATCTTTTAGTCCCACTTCAATTAAGCAAGCTATATTAAAAAATGGCTTCACTCCCATGGAATACAGCGTTGGTAAATACGAACGCAAATAACATTCATTCATCTTAATTTTATTAATTTATATATATGCAAAAAATATATTTAACTCTTTTATTGATTGTAACATTTAATTTTTCTCGGGCTCAATCCGAGAACTGTTCTGGTGCTGTTTTATTAACTAACGGCGCCTGTGTTATAGGCACAGCAGGTACTTCTCAAAACATTATTGGATGTGTTGGAAATGCAGATGATGATGCTTGGTACAGATTTGTGGCAAGTGGTACAAGTCACTCATTATCGGTTACAGGTTCTGCAACGTATGATGCGGTCATGCAATTGTTTTCAGGAACTTGTTCGGCTTTAGTTTCAAGCGGATGTGTTGATAATACATTTAATGGACAATCAGAATCTCTTGTAGCTAATGGATTAACAATTGGATCTACCTATTATGTTCGTTTATATCATTATGGTACTGGATCAGGTTCTAGTACTTTTACAATGTGTTTGGCAAATCCTCCAGCGGCTCCAGCAAATGACAATTGTGCGTCTGCAATAAATTTATCAGTAAATGCAGGTTGTATTAATACAATAGGCACAACCTTTGGCGCAACGCAATCGCAATTACCATGCGCAGGAACAGCAAATGATGATGTATGGTACACATTTACAGCAACAAATTATACTCAAACCATTCAAGTAGCTGGTTCTGCTGCTATGGATCCCGTGATTGAATTATTTGATGGCACTTGTGGCGGTTTTACATCTTTAAGTTGTACAGATAATACATTCTCTGGTGGAACAGAAACGACCATCGCATCCGGTTTAACGCCAGGTGTGACCTATTATTTTAGAGTATATGATTATTATTCTACAGCAGGTAACACATTTAGTGTATGTGTTTCAGGTACCAGTATTATTGCGGGATCTCAACCTAATGATGAACCTTGTAATGCGATTCAAATTCCTGCTATAACTGCTGAATGTAATAACTTCACCTATTCAAATATTGGAGCTACGGCAAGTGCAATTCCTGGAACACCACCAGCTACTTGTGAAAATTATAATAATGGAACAAATACTTATGGAGCACTATCCTCTGGAGGTTATACAACCACTACTAAAGATGTATGGTTTGCTATTACTGTTCCTGCAAGCGGAAATGTATACGTAACCCCTACTCCTAATGAAGCTGCTGGCTGGATACAAGATGGTGTAATGATGCTTTATACAGGTACCTGCGGAGCATTAACAAGTTATACTTGTTCTGATGATTATAATTACCCTGCTGGATATAACGATTTACAGCCATTTATTAGAGCAACGGGTTTAACGCCTGGTAGTACTGTATATTTAAGATATTGGGGTTACGGTTCTGCTCAAGGTAGTTTTGGTTTTTGTGTTCAATCTCCAACTAACGATTTATGTGCTAGCGCTTTGTATATATGTGATATTAATGGATATTCCGCAACTACTAGTCCTGCTTACAACAGAGATCATCCTTGTAATATGAGAGGAAATGGAGAAGGACCAGGCCCTACTTATACTTATAGCGTAAATGCAAATCCTGCTGGTCCTTTTGGAGCTGGGGGTTCATGGGGAGCTGGTTCAGCATTAAATGATGTTTATATAGATAATAATTCATGGGTGCGATTTACTGCAGCAAGTTCAACTGTTTCTTTAAGAGTTACAGTGTCTAATTGCTGGGGAGTTGGAACCAATTCAATTACATCAACTCCTGGAACTCCAAGAGGTGTTCAAATGCAAATTTTTTCTTCCTCTTCTGCATGTTGTGGATTTACTCCAGTATCAGATTATAGAGAAAATGCTTCTGGTTCTTTTTTTGGAGGCGTTAGTACGTACACCGTTACAGGAAATAGCTTAACTGTTGGTAATGATTACTACGTGATGGTTGATGGTTGGAGTGGAGATATTTGTAATTATAATATTCAAGCTATTTCTGGCGTTTCATTACCTGCCATTACAGCCCTTCCTGGTACTATTTGTCCTGGACAAAGTTCTATATTAACCGCTCCTAGTGGAGCCACTGGTTATACTTGGGAACCTACCGGACAAACTACTCAAACTATTTCAGTAGCACCAGGTACTCAAATGACCTATACGTGTTTTGTTGGAGGTGTTTGTGGTTATAAACAAACTTTAACTAAAACCGTGTTTTTATATACAACACCAACTGTGGCCGCTACCATTTCTAATTCTGTTTTTTGTAATGGAGGTTCAACTACAATCAGCGGAACTGGAGCTAGTTCATATACTTGGACAGGAGGTATAAGCAACGGCGTTGCATTTTCGCCGACTACTTCGGCTACATATTCGGTTACAGGTACCTCCGTCGATGGTTGTACAAATACAGCTGTTGCCTCTATTACAGTAAATTCTTTACCAACAGTCACCGCTTCGCCTAGTAGCTCAGTCATATGTAACGGCAGCTCAGTTACCTTAACGGGAAGTGGAACCGCGACAACATATACTTGGACAAGTGGTGTAACAGATGGTGCAGCTTTTTCTCCAACTGCAACTTCTAATTATACTGTTACCGGTACCAATGCAAATGGATGTTCTTCAAATGCAGTAAGTACAGTTTCTGTTAATCCAAGGCCAACAGTTACTTCTACAACAACAGGTTCAGTTATCTGTGATGGAAGTTCAACAACCTTAAGTGGAACTGGAGCAAACACCTATACATGGACTGGTGGCGTATCAGATGGAGTAGCATTTACACCAACAGCTAATGCAACTTATACGGTTATTGGAACTAATGCTGTTACAGGTTGTACAAATTCGGCAGTAAGAACAATTACGGTTACTAATTTACCAAGCGTCAATGCAAATGCTACGAATTCAGTTATTTGTTTAGGTGGTTCAACTACATTAAGCGGAAGTGGAGCTAGCACTTATACTTGGTCTGGTGGAGTTTCAAACGGAATAGCATTTTCTCCAACCACTACAACTTCTTATACGGTTAGTGGAGCTGCTTCAGGTTGCACAAATGCAGCTGTGAGAACTATAACCGTTAACCCATTACCTACGGTTTCATCAACATCAACTGGTTCAGTAATTTGTAATGGACAATCAACTACATTAAATGGAACGGGTGCTAATACTTATACATGGACAGGCGGAGTATCTAATGGAATTCCATTCTCCCCTACTTCAACAACTAACTACACAGTTACGGGAACAGATGTAAATGGTTGTGTGAATACTTCTGTAAGAACAATTACAGTTAATCCAATTCCAACGTCAACCGCTAGTTCGTCTGGAACTATAACATGTGCAACTAATACCGTTAATTTAAATTCGAGTTTAGCAGGTGCAAATTATACTTGGACGGCTCCAGGAGGAAGTTCTATTTCGAGTGGACCTAATTCTCAAAATGCTGTTGGACAAGGTTCTGGAACGTATACATTAAACGTGATGAGTGCTGCAGGTTGTTCTTATTCAACAACATTAGCCGCAAATATTAATACAACCGTTCCAACGGCGTCTGCTACTAATGGCACATTAACTTGTACGCAAACTTCCACTGTTTTAGTTGGTGGTCCAACAAGTGGAGTAACTTATAATTGGTCGGGACCAGGAATTTTAGGAAGTAATACAACAGCTAATGTTACGGCAACTGTTACAGGAAATTATACGTTAGTAACAACTAGTAATTTAACAGGTTGTTCAAGTACGGTAAATGCAGTTGGTACGGTTACTAATAATTTAACAACACCAACAGTTACTGCAGGTTCTAATCAAGTAATTACATGTGCAGCTCCATCGGTAACATTAACTGGAAGTGCAACAGCAGGTTCAAATTTAAATTGGAGTAGCGGCTCAACAACAAATACAACCACTGTTGGTGGTGCAGGTATTTATACTTTAACTGCTACTGATCCTGGTACCGGCTGCTTTTCAACATCTACGGTTCAAGTTGCGCCTAGTGCAGGTACACCTAATGGAGCTGTTAGTGCAGCTTCAAACTCTATCACCTGTGCTCTTAGCTCTGCATCTATAAGTATCACATCAACTATTTCTCCATTAACTTATTCTTGGGCTGGACCTGGAACTATTGCTTCGCCAACATCTTCAGCAACTTCTGTTTCTTCAGGTGGAACCTATACTATTACTATTACTAATACAGCAAGTTGTTCGCAGGCTTATCAAGTTGTTGTACCAACTAATACAACACTTGTTAATGCAACAGCAACTATTTCAACTGCTGGAGGAAGTATTACATGTAGTACTACAAGTTTGACATTAAGTTCAACTCCTACTGGAACAAATTATGCGTATGCATGGTCTGGCCCAAATATTTTATCAGGCGCGGCTACAACAAATCCAATTGTTGGAACCGGTGGTAATTACACGGTAACTATTACTAATTCAATCAATGGATGTTCTGGTGTAACAGGAACTACAAATGTTGCAGTACCAAGTAATACTACCACACCAACTTTAAGTTTAAGTGTAACATCCGTTACAACTACTTGTTTAAATCCAAGCACTACAGTTACGGTTACGAGCAACTCAAATCCTAATACTAGTTATACTTGGACTGCTCCATCAACTGGAACCATTAGTAATACATCTATAAGTAATCCAAGTATTGGAGGTAATGGAACATTTACTGTAGCTATAACAAATACAGTTTCAGGTTGTCCATCTGCTCCTGCAACAGTTAATGTTACGGCTGATGCTAATATTCCAACATTTACTTTATCAACTAATGCAACTACTGTAAATTGTACGACTCCTACTCCAACAATAACCATTGCTGCTTCACCACTTGGTTTAACATACTCTTGGAGCCCAACACCAAATACTGGTGGCACAACAACTAGTCCTACATTTACAGCCGCAGGAAACTATACTTGCGTGGTAACAAATACAACTAATGGTTGTAGTACAAATGTTCCATTGGTTGCTGTTAGTCTTAATACTATAGCGCCTACGGCTACTGCAACTCCAGCTTCATCAATTACGTGTATTAGTGCATCTATTGCAATTAGCTCTACTATTACTCCAAGTTCAAATGTGAGTTATTCTTGGTCTGGACCAAACATCATATCTGGAAATACTACTTTAACTCCAACTATTGGTTCAGGTGGTAATTATATTATTGCAATGACTAATACAGTTAATGGTTGTGTAGGAAGTTACACAGTAACTGTTCCAACCAATACAACTGCGCCAAGTATAAATTTATCTACGAATGCTTTTACAACAACTTGCGCAGCACCTTCGGTTGTTATTTCAGCGTCGAGTAATTCAGATCCAAGCACAACGTATAGCTGGACGGCCCCTTCAACTGGAACAATTAGTAATATAACAATTAGTAATCCAAGTGTTGGAGGAAGTGGTGTATTTACTGTGACTGCTACTAATAACATTAATGGATGTTCGTCAGCTATTGGAACCGTATCTATTACAGCTGATGCAAATATTCCAACATTTGCTTTACCTGATATTACGGCTACTATAACTTGTGCAATTCCATCACCAAGTGTTTCATTAACGTCTACTGTCAGTAATCTAAGTTACTCTTGGACACCAACGCCAAGTTCAGGTGCAACAACGGCTAGTCCAACATTTACAGCAGCAGGAAATTATACTTGTGTTATTACAAATACAGTTAATAATTGCTCTACCAATTTGCCACAAGTAGCAGTTGGAACAGATTCTACTGTTCCATCTGTAACGGTTACTCCTAGTGGTTCTGTTACTTGTACAAATACGTTAGTAACAGTTACAGCTGTTTCAAATCCATCTACAATTACTTATACTTGGTCAGGGACAGGAATTATAGGAAGTGTTAATACTTCTTCAATAACGACTAACGTTGGTGGAACCTATAATCTATCTGTTACAAACCCTGCAAATGGTTGTGTTAATAATACATTAACGGCATCTGTGGCAACAAATACAACGCCACCTACTATTTCAACTGTCGCTTCTAGTTCAGTAATTACATGTTCAACTTCTAGTAGTACTTTATCAGCAACGCCTAATAATGCAACTTGGACAATTCCTTCGGGAGGATCAGTAACCAATCCGGTTATTGCTAGTGCTGCAGGAGATTATACGGCTACTATGACCGATGCAATTAATGGTTGCGAAACAAATACGGTGATTACTATCACTAGTAATATAGTTCCACCAAATGCGGATGCAGGTGCAGCGAGCTTCATGCCATGTAACTCATCGATTACAACATTAATGGGAACTTCAACAACAACAGATGTGATTTCTTATAGTTGGAGTGGACCAACTGCAACAAGTATTACTTCGGGAGCAAATACTGCTACACCAACGGTTACAGATACTGGTATTTACACGCTAACCGTTACTAATTTAGTTACAGGTTGTATTCAAACTGCTACCACAAGTGTTTCACAAGCTAATGTGACTGCGGAATTTGCTTATGATCCAACAACAGGCGAAGCACCTTTAGCAGTTAATTTTACAGATGAAAGTTTAAATGCTACTTCTTGGAGTTGGACTTTGGGAAATGGTGACGTTTCTACAAATCAAAATCCAAATTCAATTTTTACTGACGAAGGAACTTATACGGTTACTTTAATTGCAAGTTCAAGTTTATGTTCAGATACCGTTTCACATACAATTATTGTAGAAAGTGGATTTGTAATTGAAGTACCAAATGTATTTACTCCTAATAATGATGGTGCTAATGATATTTTTAAAATTAAAGTGTCAGCAGTTAAATCTGCTGAAGGAACCATTTATAATCGTTGGGGACAATTGTTATATAGCTGGGATGTATTAAATGCATCATGGGATGGTAAAGCCAATAATGGCGAAAATTGTCCTGATGCTACTTATTTTTATATCATAAAAGTAATTGATAAAAAAGACAAAGAACATATAGTCCCTGGTTATGTATTAATTGCAAGATAAAAACAAAAGGCAGCTAATTAAGCTGCCTTTTGTTTTTAGTATCATGTATAAAATTTTGATTCGCCATTTGGAAAACATCATGACTGTATTTACATACCTAAATTCATGTGAGATCTGAAAGATTTATCATAATCTTTCATACTTCTTCTAATTACTTCATGAGCTTCTTCTCTGCCATATGTTTCTGTAATTTCTACAATGGCAGCTGACTCGCCAGGAATATTTTTGTAAGTTAAAAAGTAATGACGTAAACGATTAATCAAAGGTTCTGGACAATCTAAAATGTCTTTCCATTTACTATAAATTTCATCTTTTGCCATGACTGCAATGATTTTATCATCGGCTTCGTTTTTATCAATCATTCTGAAACCTCCAATAGGGATGGCTTCTACAATAATATCACCGCTAGTAATGTTACGTTCTGTTAACACACAAATATCTAAAGGATCTCCATCACCGATAATATCAGTACGCCCGGTTCTTTGGTTTGCTCTTTCAGCAATTAATTCGCCACAAAAAGTTTGAGGAACGAAACCATACAAAGCAGGAATGATATTCGAAAATTTTTGTGGTCTATCTACTTTTCTGTAACCAGATGCTTTATCGATTTCATATTTAATATGATCTGCAGGAACCATTTCGATAAATGAAGTAATGATTTCAGGGCATTTTTCTCCAATGGAGATTCCATGCCAAGGATGTGCTTTATGTAATTGAACTTTCATTTGTAGTACTTTATTTAAATAGTTTATTGAATAATTTATAGAATACAATTAATCCCAACATAGAACAAATTAATACTATTATAAATTGATTGTTGTTTGGAATGATATTTCTGTTTTCTACAATATTAGGATTATTTTTCATGAGTTTGTGTAAACCTAGGTTTTCTTGTAAATAACGTAATTCATCGTCATAGGAAATACCTGTTGTTTCAGCAAAAAAATCTTCTTTTATGTTTTTTATATATTTACGGCTTCTACTACAAAAATCTAATTTAGCATTATCAATTTGAAAGTAGTTTGTATAAATGATCCACTCATCCCCTGCCCTTAATTCCAATTTACAAACATCAGCATCATTAAATATAATTTTAAAGTCATCAGCTAACATTCCTTTATACAATTCTGATACTATAAAAATGGCTTCACTTTTTTCTTTATCTAATTTAATGGCTTTGATTTTACCTTTAAAGATGATTTCATATTTCTGCAGTTCTTTTTGGTCTAAGCTACTTAAAGGACATTGACATGCAAGAGCAATTTTGCAAGAAAAAGTTAATAGGAATATAAAGAATAGTTTTTTCATTTTTTTATTCTCGATCACCACTTCGACTGCGCTCAGTGTGACAGCTAGAAGTGATAAAATAGTGTGATTTTAAATATTCATTGTTTTTACAAATTGTAAAGTTGCTTCTAATTCCTGATACATAATTTTATCATCTTTAATAAATGGAATTAGTTTTCTAAAATCAACTAATAAAGCTTCAATTTTTGGAGATGACTTTAAAGGTCTTCTAAATTCAATAGCTTGAGAAGCGTTTAATAATTCAATTGCTAATAATTTTTCTACATTCTCAATTACCTTGTAGCATTTAGTAGCAGCATTTGCTCCCATACTCACATGATCTTCTTGCCCGTTACTCGATACAATGCTATCAATACTTGCTGGTGTGCATAATTGTTTATTTTGACTCACAATGCTTGCTGCAGTATACTGAGGAATCATAAATCCTGAATTTAAACCTGGTTTTGCTACCAAAAATGCTGGTAAATTACGAATACCTGAAATTAATTGATACACACGTCTTTCAGAAATACTTCCTAACTCTGCAATAGCTATCGCTAAAAAATCCAATGAAATAGCTAAAGGCTGTCCGTGGAAATTTCCCCCACTGATAATTTCATCATCTTCTGGAAACACTGTTGGATTATCAGTTACCGAATTAATCTCAGTCTCAAAAACAGAATTCACATAAGCAGTTGCATCTTTTGTTGCACCATGCACTTGTGGAATACAACGGAAAGAATATGGGTCTTGCACTTGTACTTTTGTTTGCGCTAAAATTTCACTACCGTTTAAATTTTCGCGAATCGCGCGTGCTGTTTGTAATTGTCCTTTATGCGGACGAATAATATGAATATTGTCTTTAAAAGGTTCGCTTCTCCCATCAAATCCATCTAAAGAAATGGCACCAATAAAATCAGCTAGTGTATTTAATTTGTTTGATTTTAATAAACACCAAACGCCATAAGCGCTCATAAACTGTGTTCCGTTCAATAAGGCTAACCCTTCTTTTGATTTTAAAGTGATAGGTTCTAAGTTTAATTGTTTTAAAACAGAAGCAGCAGTGCATTTATTTCCTTGGTAGTTTACTTCGCCCATTCCCAATAAAGGCAAAGATAAATGAGCTAAAGGGGATAAATCACCTGAAGCACCTAATGAACCTTGCTCATAAACAATTGGATAAATTTTGTGATTATATAAATCAATTAAACGTTCAACTGTTTGTAATTGTACCGCGCTTTTTCCGTAGGACAAAGATTGAATTTTTAATAGCAACATTAAACGTACAACTTCTAAAGGCACTTCATCGCCCATGCCACAAGCATGAGACATGACTAAGTTTCTCTGTAATTGTTCTAATTCATTATCGGGAATAATCACATTACATAAAGAGCCAAATCCAGTATTAATACCATAAATAGGCACTTTTTGTGAAGCCATTTTCTTATCTAAATATTCGCGGCAAGCAGTAATATCTTTTTTTACTTTATCAGATAATACAAGCGTTGGATTTGAATCTAAGATATGTTGTATATCTTTTAAGGTGATTTGTTTGTCTGTTGAAATTTCGTGGTTCATTCTTTATGCTTATTTAAATGATAAGGCCCTTAGGTTCACGACTAAGCTCGAATTGACAAGCTTAGTTCGATAGTAATTATTAGCGTTGCTCGCTGGTGGCGTTATCTTTATTAATGTTGTTTAAGTTAAATATAATAGGGTATTTAGTTTTGTAACGTATTAACTTTCCATCATTAGTACCAGCTTTCCATTTGGTTTCGCGCATAATACGCAAAGCCTCCTTGGTGCATAAGTGATTAAATTCTTTCTCGATAGAAATATTACTAATGGTTCCGTTTGGCTCCACTATAAAATTCATAACGACGGCACCTTGTAAATTTTGGCGAATTGCTAGGTCTGGATATTCTAGGTTTGCTAAAACAAATTCTCCTAAAGCTTCTTCTCCTTTATAATATTCTGGTGATGAATCAGCTCTTGAAAACACAACAAAACTAGTATCGAATAAGACTTGTTCCTTATGAATCAAGAAACCTCTTGCTTTTGTGAATTTTTTATAAGTATCAACATTGAACTTAAATACTAAAAAATTTTGTGAAGCCACGTTCACATTTCCAATAGTTGCTGGGGAAAATAAAAAATATCTTAATAAACGTTTCGCTTCATTTTTAAACTCTTCTTTATATTCATTTTTAAACTCAATATTTTTTACAGAACCATCTGCCGAAACAATAAAATAAATAGCCACATCTTGACTGATTTTATTTTTCAATAAATTTTCAGGATAAATAACTTGTGATTGAAATACATAATCAAGATCTAATTGTCCACCAATTGGTTGGGCAGGTTTGTCTACCGTTGTTTCTATTTTTTCTTGAGAAAATGAAACGGAGCATAAAAGCGTTAGTAATATGAATAAGTATCTCATTTTTTCTGTGCTTTTAAAAATCGTTCTTTACCACTCATATCTTTCACAATCTCGGTAAAATTAAATATTTTACTGTCATTTGCATACTTTTTTACATCATTTGCATACATTGGATTAAGCTCAAAAAATAAGTAGCCTTTTTCTTCTAAGTGCTTAGTACACAAATCAATAATTCGTTTATAAAAAATGATAGGATCTGTTTCTTTCACAAAAAGTGCTAAATGAGGTTCATGTTCCAGTACTCTGGCATCCATTAGTTTAGCTTCGGAATTTAGAACGTATGGTGGATTACTGACAATGAGTGATAAGTGATGAGTGATAAGTGATGAGTCGAATGCTGATAAAATATCCAATTTTATGAATTCAACAACAACGTTGTTTTTAACGGTATTTGATTTAGCAACTTCCAATGCCTCTTTAGAGATGTCAATACCTGTTACTTTTGAGTTTGGAATATTCTTTTTTAAAGCAATAGGAATACAACCAGAACCAGTTCCAATATCAAGAATAGTTGTTGGAGCTATGTTATCAGTCGTTTGAGATTTTATAATTAAGTCCACTAATTCTTCTGTTTCTGGTCTTGGAATTAAAGTAGAATTGTTGACTTTAAATTTTAAATTATAAAAATCTGCTTCTCCAAAAATATATTGAATTGGCATTCCTGTTTTTAAGGCTTTAGCCGTATCGTATATTTTTAAAACATCAGATTGATTTAAATTCTCTTGAAATTTTAATCGCGTATCTGTTTTAGAATAACCTAAATAATGTTCGCAGACCAATTCAAAAATGGCATACAATTCGTTAGTATCATAAATAGAACCTAATTCTGTTTTGTAGAATTCGTAAAGGTCTGAGAGTTTGTTGGAGGCTATTTTCATTTCTATTTATCTTCCAATAATTTTTCCAACCCATACATTTCATCGCGTAAACTTGCAGCTTTCATAAAGTCCATTTCTTTGGATGCTTTCAACATGGCAGATTTTAACTTGGTGATTTGTTTTTTCAATTCATCTTTACTCATGTATTGAACAACAGGATCTGCTGCGTAACTTAACTCTTCTGGTTCAATATAAGTTCTTACTAATTTACCATCAACAGTTACTTCTATGCCATGATCGTTAGGCTGTAATAAAGCTTTTTTACCAGCTTGCTTTGGTGTAATACCGTTTTTGAAGTTGTATTCTATTTGACGTTTTCTTCTTCTACCTGTTTCTTCAATCGTAATACGCATGCTGTCTGTTATTTTATCAGCATACATAATTACTCGTCCGTTAATATTACGAGCAGCCCTACCCGATGTTTGAACTAAGCTTCGGACGTTTCTTAAAAAACCTTCTTTGTCTGCATCTAAAATACACACTAAAGATACTTCTGGTAAATCTAAGCCTTCTCTTAATAAGTTAATACCAATTAATACATCAAACATACCAACACGTAATTGACGTAAAATTTCAACACGCTCCAAGGTATCAACTTCGCTATGAATGTAACGACAACGTATTTGCAATTTGGTTAAGTATTTAGATAACTCCTCTGCCATTCGTTTTGTAAGAGTGGTTACTAAAACACGTTCGTCTCTTTCAACTACTTTATGTATTTCGTCCAATAAATCATCTACTTGATTTCCACTAGGACGAACTTCAATGATGGGATCTAAAATACCTGTTGGACGAATTAATTGTTCTACCACAATTCCTTCTGCTTGCTCTAATTCGTATTCTGCAGGTGTTGCTGAAACGTAAATAACTTGATTTAGCATCGATTGAAATTCTTCAAATTTCAAAGGTCGGTTATCCATCGCTGATGGTAAACGGAATCCATACTCTACTAAATTTTGTTTTCGTGAAAAGTCGCCACCAAACATAGCCCTTACTTGTGGTAATGTTGCATGACTCTCATCAATAATCATTAAATAATCTTCTGGGAAATAATCTAACAAACAGAAAGGTCTTGTACCAGGCGCTCTACCATCCATGTAACGAGAATAATTTTCTATGCCACTACAATAGCCCAATTCACGCATCATTTCTAAATCATAGTTTACGCGTTCTTCAATACGCTTAGCTTCAATATCTTTCCCTTGCGATTTTAAAAAGGCCAAATGCTTTACCATATCATCCTGAATATTAACCATCGCATTTTGTAAAGTATCTGGGGCTGTTACAAAGATGTTGGCAGGATAGATTCTAAAGTCTTCATGTTTCTCAATGATGGTTCCATGTAATGGATCAAAAGTTTCAATGGATTCAATTTCATCACCAAAAAAACTGATTCGAACGGCGTAATCCGCATAGGATAAATTCACATCTACCGTATCGCCTTTTACTCTAAATGTACTTCGTTTAAATTCCTCTGTGGTTCTTGAATATAAAGCGCCTACTAATTGGTGCAATAATTTATTGCGAGAGATCACCTTGCCAACTGCAATTTCAATAATATTCTTTTTAAAGTCAGTTGGGTTACCAATACCATAAATACAAGAGACTGAACAGACTACAATCACATCCCTCCTACCCGATAATAATGCTGATGAAGCACTGATTCGTAGTTTTTCTATCTCATCATTAACTTGTAAATCTTTTTCAATGTATGTTCCTGTAGTAGGCAAATACGCTTCGGGTTGATAATAATCATAATAACTCACAAAATACTCTACCGCATTTTCTGGAAAAAACTGCTTGAACTCACTATACAATTGAGCGGCCAAAGTTTTGTTGTGACTTAAAATCAAGGTCGGTTTATTAACTTGCTGAATTACGTTAGCAGCTGTAAATGTTTTACCTGAACCAGTAACGCCTAACAATACTTGATGTTTGGTTTCGGAGTTTAACCCTTCAACTAATTGTTTAATAGCAGTTGGCTGATCACCAGTTGGTTGAAAGTCGGATATGAGTTTAAATGACACAGGCTAAAGATACTAAGGAAATAGCAAAAATAAAGATAAACTATTGCTTATTTACTAATTACCAATTGCTTATTAATTGCCCTTGTTCCATCACTTATTTGAATAATATATATTCCATTCGAAAGGTGATTGGTATTTAATTTAATTTCCTGATTACCTTCTTCGTAATAGGTTTTAGAATGAATATATACTTTTTCTCCAATGATATTAAATATATTGATAGTTAATGTTTTTGTTTGTGATAAATTAAATTTCAAAGCACAAGAACCAGCAGAAGGATTAGGAAAAAGAGTGACATCTTCCATCATTTCTGAAATATCTTTTGTTCCTGTAGTAATATCAATATTGATATCATCAATAAAAATATTATTACCACCATGCCCACTAAATACAAATTTTAACCGAAAACCAGTAGTCAATAAAAATGCTGGTAAAGCAGCAGTTTCTGATTTCCAATTAGCTAACTGGGTGGGATAAAATGCTGTTGTTTGAATCGGTACCGTTTGTAAAGTTCCACCAACGGCTGAAAAACGTTGAAGTGATATCCCGCCACAAGAATTTAATCCAAATAATTGCAATTGATCTACACTGTTAGTATCTCTTCTAGCATAAGCATATTTAAAATTCACATTCACATTTGATGCGCCAGCTAAATTAATCGCACGACTATATAATTCATCTTTGCCATCTACGTTACTGTTAAAGTTATCTATCATAATGCTTGTGCTGCCTGTAGTTGAGGCCAAATTGGTTAATTGCCAAGTATTACTTGTATCTAAATTATTGGAGTACCATTCCGTACCATTTAATGTAGTTACTGATTCAAAGCTTTCTGTAAAAGGGTAAGCTACACCAGTATTAGATTGTACATTGATATAATTTTGTTTGATAACGATAGAAGAGTCTGTTCCGTTTTTTACTTTTAATTCAACATGATAAGAACCAGGTGTTGAGTAGCTTACTGTTGGATTAGAAACGCTTGATACAGAAGGCGTGCCTCCAGCAAATAACCATTGTATAGATGTAAATGTTCCGTTATATGATGTATTAGTAAATGTTACAGAGCTTGAACTTGGGCAAACCATGGTTTTATTACTTATAAAATTCGCTTTACATAATGGTGCAGTAGTGTAAACTCCTGTTGCGATTAAATTGGATGTTTGCCATAAATTATTTCTTCCTGCAATAGAAGAATTTAAACAGGCCGTCATTCGAGCTTTTTGCCCATTAGTAAACATGATATTGCAATAACTATAATCCATTGCATTTTGAACATTATCTACCACGTTACCACAAGATGCTCCATTTAAATTACAACTTTGCCAACCAATAGTTGGAGGCGTATCAGCCACTAAATCATCAATATTACAATCTTTATTGACGTCTGCACAAGGGTAAAAATAAAAACCTGGAACATTATTGCCACCCCAAATATGTTGCAAATTTAAATAGTGACCGCATTCATGAGCAAACGCAACTGATTGCGTCAGATTGGATGTTCCAAAAGTACCTACATAACTGTGCGATAAAACAATCCCATCCCATAACGGAATAGTATCTGCATCACTTGGCCAAATAGCATGTCCAGCTAAACCAGCAGCATTTGCAACTACATACACATTCAAATACTGTGTGGGTGGCCAGTGAATTAAATTTTTAACGCGGTGATCTCCACTTGAAGTTAATGGAGAAGCAATACGATTGATTCCACTCGTACAATTTCCATTTGGGTCGATGGTTGCCAAACGAAATTCAATATCGCAATCGGCATGAATTGGTTGAAAGGCTGCTACAATGCTGCTATTATTAGGGTGCTGTTTTCTAAATGTTTTATTAACGATATCTAATCCATCTTTTAATTGAGCATCTGAGATGTTTTCGGAACCATAATTATGAATGACGTGAAAAACCACAGGAATTACATAAGTAGCTGTGCTATTCGTTTTAGCAGCATTAAAATTTGCATTCTGTATAAAACTTTGCGTAAAGTTTTCTAACTGCGTATCTCTTTTAATCACTGCTTTAGCTATCTCAGGATTTTGCTTTAAGGTAGCAATACGCATTTCATCTGCACCGCAATGTAAAGGTGTTTGTGCCGCTATTATTCCTGATAGGATAGTAGAAATAACAAAAGGTATAATTTTATTCATGGTTGTTATTTAATGTACTAAAAATACAAAAAATTAAGTGACAATCATTAAAATAAAGATCCAACAGATTTCAGAAATCAGATATTGATAAAATAGAAGTAACGCTATTTTATTAATCGTTTCGGTTTGATTTAAGATAATCTTTTGCTTAATAGCCTTCGATAAAAGCAATAGTTTTCAAAACAGCATCTTTGATGATGGTTTCATTGGTTTGCATTTCACCAGTTGCTTTATTTTTCCAGTGCATGGCATACGTCACTTTTGTTTCTTTTTCAGAAATAAACTCAGCGAAATTATCTACATGAACAGTAAAAACGAGATGTTCGATAATCTCGAATTTAACATGATATGGAACTGAAGTGATTTTTTCTACAACCTTATTTTTTGGACCATCTTTCATCTGAATATTCATTTGACGAATAACATAGTCATCATTTTTTTCTTTAATTATGATGTTACTGACTCCTGGCACAAAGTGCTGAGGATTATCAATTTTATAAATAAAATGCTCCCATACATCTTTTAAGGAAGCTTTTGCGATGGACGAATAGGATATCATGTTTATCGTTAATTAATAATCGTCGTCTTCAAATTCTAACTCAGCATCTTTTTCCCAAATTTCCATTTCGCAAGGTTTGCAATTAAATTTCAATTTGTAAGCATTATTGCCGTGTGTTAAAGTTAATGGTTCCACAACTTTTTCGCCCATAGTTTCTCTTTGGAATCGCGCGCATTTTCCTAATTCATATTTCACGCAATATTTAGTCACCATGACACGAGATTTTCCTGGATCCCACTGTAACTCAAATGCTTTTTCAATTTCGGTTACACCATGTCTTTTATAAAAGGCTCTGGCCATTTGGTTCGACACGTTGTAAGTAAAATCTAATTGAGGCACAGGATAAGGATGATCTGTTTTTTGAATTTGAAATTCTTTGCGGTGATATTCTTTTACTCTAATGTCGATCAATTGTTCTAGCACTACCCTTCTTACTTCGTTAACTTTTGAGATTGGTAAAAACCAATTTTGAGAAAATTCAACTTTAACGTCGTCTACTATAAAAGGTGTGCCACCTGTTTTAGATAAGTTTTTGATAATGTTTGGTGTGGTAGATTCTTCGTTTTTAGCTAATTCTTTAACCGATTCAAATGAAGAGATGCTTTGGTGCCCGTCTTCGTCAATAGCCACTAACATAAAGCCATCGTTTGTTTCCGTAAAAGTTAAGTTAACACCAATTTTTCTAACAGCGCTATCATCACGTTCTACTAATCGATTAAACTCTGCATCCGAATTTCTGTAAATAACAGTTCCTGATGGAATATTTTTAAAGGTATTTGGAACAACAATATTATTAACGATGATGTTAATTTGCATGCCATCTGGTTCGTTGTTTTCGTTTAAGAAATACAAACCATCGCCGTTATTTAGTTTTTCGTAATTTTCAATAATGTAACCATTGGCTTTGGTTTCAATCAATTTACCAATGTATTGCCCTTGTGATTTTGGACTATCCCAAGATCCAATTTTCTCAGTACGTTTGTTAACAAAGTAATCAGTATAACCTCTGTTAAAACTTCTGTCCATCTCCGCATCAAAATTAAAGAAGGTTCTACCAGATGATGCTTTTTGAAATTGATCGTTATTCTCTAAAAAGGCATCTAGTTTCTTACGTAAGAAAGATGTGTTATTTTTGACATATACCATATCCTTTAAACGACCTTCAATTTTAAAAGAGGTTACTCCCGCTTCTATTAAGTTTGGTAATTGGTCGCTTAAATCTAAATCTTTAATAGATAATAAATGACTATTAGCAATTAAAGTCTTTCCTGTTCCGTCCACTAGATTGTAAGGTAAACGACAATTTTGAGCGCAAGAGCCTCTGTTGGCACTACGTTCACCATTAGCAATACTCATATAACAATTACCACTAAATGATACACAAAGTGCACCTGATACAAAGAATTCCAACTCCACATCGGTTGCTTTGGCAATGTCTTTTATTTGATCTAAGTTTAATTCTCTTGCTAAAACTACACGTTTCATCCCTGCATCTGCTAGAAACTTCACATGTTTAGGATCGCGATTATTAGCTTGTGTACTGGCGTGAATAACAATTGGCGGTAAATCCATTTCCATCACGGCCATATCCTGCACAATTAAGGCATCCACGCCAATAGCGTATAATTCATGAATCATTTTTTTGCAATCTTCCAATTCATGATCATATAAAATGGTATTCACGACTACAAATACCTGCGCTTTAAACAAGTGGGCATATTGCACTAACTTCTCAATATCTTCAATAGAGTTTGTAGCATTTGAACGAGCCCCAAATTGAGGTGCACCAATATATACGGCATCGGCACCAGCATTAATGGCTGCCATGCCTTGCACTAGGTTTTTTGCCGGTGCTAAAATTTCAACTTTTTTCTTCATTTTCAGCGGCAAAGGTCTGTATTTATTTGCTTGATTGCAAGTAAGATATGAAATTAAAGAAGACTTAAAAAATTGAGTGGATTGTTTCTTAGGGTATGTTATCCTAACTTAAAATACTTCTTAGCCTGTTCCGCTATCTCATTACCATAAGCCAACGAAGCTGTTGCCGCTGGAGAAGGTGAGTTAATAACGTGCATGGAGTTACCTGAGAATTCAATTTTAAAATCATCTAACATATTACCTTCTCCACTCAAAGCCATGGCTCTAATACCACAACGAGCTGGTTCAATATCATCCATTTGTAAATCAGGAATCAATTTACGTAAGCGGTTTAAGAAGTAAGCTTTACTAAATGCTCCGCGGTATTCATCTAAACCAAAACGCCAATGTTTTTTAAAGAACTTCCATGTTCCCATAAAGCCAAAAGCCGCCAAGGTATCTTTTAAACTAAAAGCTGTTTTACTATAACCTTCTCGGTCAAACACAAACACCGCATTTGGTCCGCATTCTACTCCACCTTTAATCATACGTGTAAAGTGTACACCCAAAAATGGAAACTCAGGATTTGGTACAGGGTAAATTAAATTCTTCACCTTGCTTCTACCCTTTTCAGTTAAATCATAATAATCTCCTCTAAATCCTACAATAGCCGAATCGGTTTTTACATGATCCTTTTTTGTGATTCTATCCGCTTGCAAACCCGCACACGAAATAATATAGGTTGCATTAAAATTTCCTTTTTCCGTAACCACATCTGTTGTATGGTCACTCTTTTTTATAAAATCAGTTACTTTATGACTGGTTAAAACTTTGCAGCCATTGTTTTTAGCATGTATCAACTCCACATATTTTCTAGCAACATCGGTATAGTCTATAATACCAGTGCAGGGAACCCAAATACCAGCTATACCTTTGCAATGCGGTTCAATTTCGCTAATGCGATTGGCATCAATCATTTCAATGCCTTCTACATCATTAGCCACCCCATTAGCAAATACTTTATTCATATGTGCTAATTCGCTTTCCTCAGTAGCCACAATAATTTTCCCACAAATATCGTGTGGTATGTTATGTTCTTTCACAAAGGCTAATAATTCTCTTCTGCCTTCCACACATTTAATGGCTTTATAGGATCCTGGCTTGTAGTAAATACCAGAATGTATAACGCCTGAGTTATGGCCCGTTTGGTGAGCAGCCACTTCTTTTTCTTTTTCTAAAACTAAAATGGTTTTTGTAGGATTTTGAGATTGTAATTTATAAGCCGTAGCTAAACCAACAATGCCTCCTCCAACTATAATAATATCGTAATGTGTAGTGCTCATGTGAACTGTTTTGTAAATTGTTCAAATATAGGTTTTTGTTGATTTAACAGCAAAGAACGCCGAGAGTATTTTTAACAGTTTACCACTAAGAAAAAGAGGCCGCATAGAAAAGGGCTTCTATGAGTTTTTTCTATTTGGTTAAAAACATTTTATGAAAATAATTGTAATACAAAAACTCTTTGTGTAACTCTGTGCCTCTAAATCTCTATATTGAGAAAAATTAAATTGTTATGAAAATTATTTGCATAGGACGTAATTACGCCGAACACGCTAAAGAACTTAATAATGCTATACCAACTGAACCGGTTTTTTTTATGAAGCCCGATACAGCTTTATTAAAAGACTCTGATCCTTTTTATTATCCTGATTTTACCAAGGATTTACATCACGAAATTGAAATTGTGATTAAAATAAACAAGGTGGGTAAACACATCGAGGAACAATTTGCACATAAATATTATGATGAAATAGGTTTGGGTATCGATTTTACTGCCAGAGATTTACAAGCGCAATGTAAGGCAAAAGGTTTGCCTTGGGAAAAAGCAAAAGCATTTGATGCCTCTGCTCCTATTGGTAAATTTGTTTCAAAAGCATCTTTAGGAAATTTAGATGATATTAGTTTTGAATTAAAAATTAATGGCGAATCACGCCAAGTAGGTAACACTAAAGATTTACTATTTAGCTTTGATAAAGTGATTTCATACGTTTCAAAATTTGTGACTCTTAAAGTGGGCGATTTAATTTATACTGGTACTCCTGAGGGTGTTGGCCCGGTGGCTATTGGCGATAAAATTCAAGGCTACATAAAAGGCGATTTGTTTTTGGAATTTGAAGTGAAGTAGTATTTTTTTAGAACGCTGATGACGCAGATGGTAATGAATTTGTAAGATTTAAATCACATAGGTTTGAATAGTAATAAATCAAAAAAAAATGAATAATAATTAAATTATAAAAATTATATTTTAATCATACAAAATTGGCGTTATCTGTGTTCTATTCTACCTAATCTTCAATTTTAGTCGTTCCACCATATTACTTAGTTCTTCAATCTTTTGTTTTTTTCTTCTTCAAATAAATTACGCTCATTTAACGAAAAACAAAATGAAATCAACTATGGGAACAAATAATAATGAAGCAATATCATTATTAATTAAATAGGCTTCATTTATGCTTTTAGTTAGCAAACTATTTTGAGCATCATTGGCTATCAAACAAGGCTCATTTCGTAATACTAGAAAAAGTCAGGGAAATTAGTTTCACTTAAAATCTCTCCTTCGCTATACTATTGTCTTGCTTTGATAAATAATTTATCGCAGAAAAGAATCCCAATGTTTAATTAATTCATCGGCAGTATAACCAAAATAGGTTTCGAAATTATCAGAGATAAATAAACAATACTCTGAGTAATCTAAATTTACTTTAATGCTAGTAATAGCTCCTTGAAAAGATTTATATAACTCGTTTAATTCAAAGTCTCCTAGATTCGATGATATGGTAGAGTGATTGGTTAAAAAAATTCATATCAAAGATATTAAATTATCTAAAACCATTAACGTAATCTTATAAACAGAAAACCCGCTATGAAGCGGGTCTCTGTGATTAAACTAAAAAAATTAGATTATTTTTCAATGATAATTTTTTTGGTGATGACATTATCTCCAACAATTATTTTAACAAAGTAAACTCCGCTATATAAGGTCTTCGTATCAAAATACACAATGGTACTTCCTTGATACAATGTTTTTTGTTCAACTACTTTACCAGTGACGTCATATAAAACAACATCATAGTTTTCTTTTACTAAATCTTTAATTTGAATGGCAATTAAATCAGAAGCAGGATTTGGAAAAATATTCACCTTCCCATCATTAATTGAATTAGAATTAATACCGGTTGAAGAAGCAGTATAGGTTGTAACTGATTCAGAAATGGAAGTTACTTTTGCGGCAACCTTTGTCCCATAAAAAGTTGGACCCACAACATACGGGTACGATGAATTCCAATTTGAAGTAACAGTTGCAAAATAACAATAAATACCATTTGGATATTCAGGTGTAACACAAAAACGACCATTATGAATATCTAAATAATCAGGAGTTGCTACAGAAGTTGCATTGTACTGATAATCTTCTCTAAAATATCCTAACGGATAAGTTGTACTTACTGCTGGCCCAGGTGTAACTGTAGCAGTGCTAGTGTAATAGGTTGTTCTAGTAGTTATATTCCTTAAAGTAAAACTTGATTTCATGCGAACAATACCGCCAGTGCCATCAACATTTTTAAAGCCATAAGCACCATAAATTGGAAAGCCATCATATGCAAAACCAATAAGTGGCGAATGAACTGTACTATCGATAGCATACAAACCATCGGCGTCATACAAATTACAAACAGTTGAAATAACATTTAAATCTAATTTAAATGCACTTGGATTTTGATGATGATGGTAATTACCCATGGCAGGATGTCCTTTTGAACAATCGAAGCCTAAACGTTCTCCAACAATAGCATCTCTATTCCAAACTCCATCTCCCATGCAGGGCGGCTGAATTGGACCTCCGCATAAAGAACTTGTAGAATTTTTCCATGAAACACCATCTCTATAATCAAATAATGCAACTCCATTAATAAACACACCTATATTACCACCGGTTGTGCTTACAGCAGTAGCCGTATTTTGAACAGGTGTTAAAGGAAATTTAAAAATAGCATTTTGACTAGTAGCTTGACTAGGATTACCATCTAAAAAAGGCCCAGTTGGATAAGCAGGTACTCCTTTAGTTGAAACATACACATTACTAGCTGAATATTGGACAGACTGACAATTAACTAAAATATTATTTGTAATTACTGTAGAATTTCCTGAGGTGTAGTAAGACCCAACTGTTACTGTATTTTGTAACCAACTAGTAATAGCAGGATTTGTTTGAGCAAAAGCTAATACACTGGCTGTAATACATGCAGTTGTGGTGATTAATTTTCTCATATAATTAGGCTTATAGTTTTTTATTTTATTTCTTAAAAGTAAATGTATGAAAAGTATTGTTAGCTAAAAAACAAAGGAGGTAAACTAATGCAATTATGCGATAAAACTATTTTTTAGGATACCCAAACTTTGAGTTAAACAAAAATGTTTTATCCGTCAGGGTTAATAAAAAGGCTGTTAAATCAACTTTATCGTTTGAACTCAATATCATTGGTTTTTGTAAATGAACTGATAACGTTGAACTTTGCTTAACGCCATTAGTATAATGTTTTAATACAGCGGCAATGGTTTTAAATCTTCCATCGTGCATGTATGGAAATGAAAATTCGATATTGCGCAACGTAGGAACTTTAAATTTTAAAGAATCACTTTTATTTTTGGTAATTCGCATTCTGCCATAATCGTTTAAAGTGGTGTCAACCTCTAAACCATTATTTTCAAATTGTAAATTAGTAAACAAGGGTTCTGCATGACAAGCAGCGCAGTTTTTTTGAAATAAGGCATAGCCATTTTTTTGTTGTGGTGTAAACTGCGCTTGCCTTCGCATTACACTATCGTATTTAGAATTTGAACTTACTAAAGTCAACATAAATTGCGAAATGGCTTTTAAGGTATGTTGGCCTGTGATGATACTATCTCCAAAAGCTTTTAAGAATAATGCTGGGTAGTTTTTTGTACGCTGTAATTTTAAAACAACCGATTCTATCTTCTCTCCCATTTCATCAGGATGACTAATGGGTGCTAATGCTTGCATATCTAAATGATTAATTGAACCGTCCCACATAAAGGATTGATGCCATGCTAAATTCATTAAGGCAGGTGAATTACGAGTGCCAATTCTATCTTCAATACCGTGACTTAAATCATGGTCCACATGTGTAAAAGCCGTAAAAGGCGAATGACAACTGGCGCAAGAAATTTGATTGTTTTTAGAAAGCAAAGGGTCGTAAAATAAATCTCTTCCCAATTCAACTTTTTGTGACTTTAAAGGATTTTTACTAAAATCGTAAATTGGCTTTGGCCAGTTAGTTGGCACACTAAACAATGGTTCTTTAGTAATTTGAAAGGCACAAAGCACTAAAAACAAAACAATACCTATGCTCCAAACCTTTCTCACTTTTTGATACTTAATGAATTGATAACCTTTTCCGAAAAATCCATGGCATCTTGCTCTGGCGACATGATATGATGCTGTTGAGCTAAATTAATCTGTTGGAATATTTTAAGCAGATCAATATTAATTTCTATAGTTGACTTTGAAGAGATTTCAATAAATACAGTTTGTAAACTATTAAAAGGATGTTGATAGCCACCTAAATGAAATTGAAATTCGTTATGGCGCGTTTTACAAATGTTACTAGTTCCTTCTAATTTAAAATTAATGTAACCGCTTAGCCAGGTCCAATACATGCCTTTGGTTGGATCTAAGTCTCCACCCATGGCGCCAGAAACATTGGTAGTACTGTCTATTCCCAAATTAAACTTCAATGAACTATGACTTATGTTTGAGGGAATATTAATTGATAATGTTTTTTCGTTAAAAGCGTCTATTAAATGACATGGATTGGAATCTATCCAAACACTTTTGTTATTATCCAATAATTCCATATTAGATACATAAAATCGTAAGGAGGTTATTTTAATACTATCCGATACATTTAAATAATAAACACTATCTGCTGATAATTTTTCTGAACCAAAAGTTGGATTAAATTTGATACATGAAGCTGATTGTGAAAAAAGAAATACTCCTTTCAATAAACACATCATCATATAAACAATTCGCTTTAGCATCTTATTATTTGTTATAAATATAAATAAAAAAGATAGCTCGAGTTTTATGAATAATTGTGTTTATTGTAAAATGAGGTAAACGTTCTTTTTTGAAAGACGAAATCCGATCCATTCATTCACAAATTAACACTTATTATAAAAATAATAGCCACATAGAACATAAAAAAAATCGAATAAAGACAGTTTGAAATAGAGAAATAAATTTCTTTTACATAGCTTCTATGTAAAAGCGCAACTTCTATCTACGACTTAAACTTATGTACGATATGAATCTATGTGGTTAAAAATAACATTTACAACTATATGTTTTTTATACTACAGTTCAAGACTGTAAAATAGAAGACAGTCAAACTTTACATCATTCTTTTTCTGTTACATGATTGCAATTTTATATTTATTTAATACGAAAATTAAACATTATCGATGGTTATTTGTGTAAATTTACGAGACCTTAAATTACCATCATGAAATAGCCATGTTTGCCGAAACACAAACACACTCGACTAAACTGGCTATACCATATGACAATAAAAAATAATAATTTAGACATATGAAAAAAATAAATGTTGCCATCAACGGCTTTGGAAGAATTGGAAGAGTGTTTTTTAAATGTGCTTTTACTAATCCAAACATCAATATAGTTGCTATTAACGATATCACCGATTCTAAAACGCTTGCTCATTTATTAAAATATGACTCGGTTCATGGTAAGTTTGATGGAGAAATAAAACATGATATCGACCACATTTATGTAAATGGTAAAGAGGTAAAAATATTTGCAGCTAAAGATCCTGAAAGTTTGCCTTGGAAAGCATTAGGAATTGATATCGTCATCGAATCAACTGGACATTTTTTAACCAGAGAATTAGCTCAAAAACATATTACAGCCGGTGCAAAAAAAGTCATACTATCAGCACCTGCAACAGATGATACCATTAAAACTTTGGTTTTAGGGGTTAATGATGAGTTATTAGAAGCCGACGATATCATTATTTCAAATGCATCATGTACTACCAATTGTGCATCTCCAATGCTAAAGGTATTAAGACAATGGGGTATTGAAGAAGCTTATGTGACTACCGTTCATTCCTACACAGGCGACCAACGTTTGCATGATGCACCTCACAAAGATTTACGTAGAGCTCGTGCAGCAGCCTTAAGTATTATTCCAACAACAACTGGGGCAGCAAAAGCATTAGGTAAAATTTTCCCTGATTTAGAAGATAAATTAGGCGGCTGCGGTATGCGCGTACCAGTGCCTGATGGTTCATTAACAGATATTACGTGTGTATTAACTCAATACCCCAGTGTAGAGCAAATTAACTTAGCATTTAAACAAGCTTCTGAAACAGATTTAAAAGGAATTTTAGAATACTCAGAAGATCCTTTAGTTTCCGTAGATGTTGTAGGCAATGCACACTCTGTTGTATTTGATTCTGACTTTACTAGTGTTGTAGGTAACCTTGTAAAAATAATTGGTTGGTACGATAATGAATTTGGGTATAGCAGCCGATTAGTGGATTTGGTGGTTAAGATGCAGAAGCTTTAACTTTTTAACCGCAAAGTTCTCAGAGTTTTCTCGCAAAAGAATTCTAAGAGAGACTTAGTATTCTTTGCTTAATCTTTGCGTCCTTGCGGTTAAATGCAAGAAGTATTATTTTAATAGTTAAAAGTAACTGTATTATTTATCAATAAAAACTGCCTTTAACAACTCATTAACACTATGTTTAACTTTTTTTGTATCCTTTTGAAAACATTGCGTTATAAACTTTGTTACTTTCGCCCTAAGCAAAACTATATGAAGAGATACCTACTCTATTTATTACTATTAAGTTCCATCTCTTCTTTTTCACAGAAGTTATCGGTTTCAGGAAACATCCAAGATACAGTTGCCAAAGGCCCACTTCCTAATGCCATTGTGATGGCTATTAAGTTAATGGATTCAACCTTGGTTGGTTTTACAAGATCTGATGAAAATGGTATTTTTAAATTAAAACCGCTACCTATCGATACCTATCAGGTTGTTATTTCTCATCCAAAGTTTGCCGATCAAGGTTACTTTATTTTTGGTGACAGCAAGAATTTGCAATATGATTTTGGTAAAATTATACTTCAACCTAAAAATGTTACTTTAGATGAAGTCACTATTTTTGCATTTAAAGACCCAGTATATTATAAAGGCGATACCTTAATATATACAGCTGATTCTTTTAAAACTAAAGCAAACGCTACTGTTGAAGATTTATTAAAAAAATTACCAGGGTTGAAAGTTGATGCTGATGGAAAAATTACCTCGCAGGGAAAAGCCGTTGATAAAGTGCTAGTAGATGGTGATGAATTTTTTGGAGGTGATGCAACCGTTGCCACTAAAAATTTAGCAGCTAGTTCAATTGAGTCGGTTCAAGTGTATGAAAAGAAAAGCGATGATGTAGCCAATTCGAGCACTGGGGAAGAAACCCAGAAGGTTTTAAATCTAAAATTAAAAGATGAGTCTAAAAAAGGATACTTCGGTAAAATAAGTGGCGCTAGTGATTTTCAAAAATTTCATGAAGGTGAAGTGTTAGTAAACTACTTTAAAAAGAAATTAAAAATTTCGGTCTTTGGTTTAGGAAGTAGTACACCTAACGCCAGTTTTGGATGGGGCGATGTTTATAAATATGGTTTAAATAATGAGTTTGATAGGGAAGAAAATGAAGATGGTGGCATGTTCATGTCATATTCAACAAGCCAACCACAAGGAATTCCGGTAACGTTTAAATCAGGGTTTTACTATACAGATAAATTATCAAAAAACACTAAATTAAACATCAACTATTCATATAATAGTAGTGAAGTTGTTTCTAAAACCGCTAAAAACTCGCAGTACTTTTTAACGGATACCACATACACATCTGCGAATGAAACTCAAGCTACACAAAAAAACGAAGCACATGCCATTAATATAGGATTAGAGCAAAAAATTGATTCTTTAACTGATTTTAATTTTACTTCAAAAGTTAAATTTTTAAACAATACATCCTCTAGCTCTGATGAAACAGACTTTTTAAGTGCGGATAATATCAAAACCAGAAATACATCTATCAATAATGCGAATTATGGTTATGGTTATGATGTTACTAATAATTTAAAATTATTAAAACGCTTTAAGAAAAAAGATAGATTACTAACGTTGAACTATAACAATACGTTTTCTAAAAACAACTCAAATGGTATTTTAAAAACGGACAACTATTCTTATGCAGTTAGTAGCGCATTTTTAACTTCCGTTAATCAAAAAAAGACAAGCGAAAACGATAACCAAAGTCATTTTGGCGGCGTATCATTTATAGAACCTCTTACTAAAAAAATAAAAATTGAAGGGTCGTATGACTTTATGTATTATAATAGTAAACAAGATAAAAAAGCATTGAATAATATTGGAGGCGAATACAATGTTTTAGATTCAACTTTAACTAATAATTTTGAAAACGTTAAGCAGATAAACCGTGCAGGTTTAAAATTTATTTACGAAGTAAAGAAGTTGCGTTTCACTATAGGTACTAAAGCACGTAATGTATTTGTAAACAATAATAATGTTTTCAGAAGTCAGCGCATCACCCAAAACTTCAATAATATTTTACCCTTCTCAACTTTACGTTATAAGTTTTCTGAAAATAAATCAATGGAAGTTAGATATACCACTAGTTCTCAAAATCCTACTATTAGTCAATTGCAACCTGTGCGTGATAATAGCAATCCTAACTTCATTAATATTGGTAACCCTAATTTATTACCTACATTTTCGCATGGCATTAATTTAAATTTCAATTCATGGAAATCAATTAGTGGAAAATACACTTGGGCAGGATTAACTTACAACTATACTAATAATGATATAGCAACAGCTACCTCTTTCGATAGTATTGGAAGAACAGTTTCACAGGCCATCAATGTAAATGGCAACTATAATCTAAATGGGTACATTGGAACTAGTATGCCTTTCTTTTCAAAAAAGTTAGAAGTAGGGCCGAACCTTTGGTCATCTTATACAGAGAATAAAACAATTATCAATAACCAAGAAAATAAAACTCAAGATTTTAGAAGTAACTTGAATTTAGATTTTAGATTAAATCTTGAAAAAGTAGAAGCAGGATTATCTGGATATTATAGCTATAATTCAGCATATTCCTCTTTAAATGTGACTAGCAGTACACCCTACTCTACTCAAGGAATTTCAGGAAGATTAAGTGTCAAATTTCCAAAAAACTTTTTATTAGAAAGTAATGCTGATTATACGATTAATAGTAACCGAAGTAATGGCTATAACATTAATTATTTAGTGTGGAATGCCTCTTTCTCTAAAACATTTTTCAAAAAAGAGAATTTTATTTTAGGCTTTTACGCCTATGATATGTTGAATCAAAACATTAGTGTGGATCGTGATATTAGTAGTAATGTAATTACGGATATTAAAACAAATATCATCAGTCGTTATTTTTTATTGAAAGCTACATTTAAGTTTAATAGTAATAAAACAAAAGAAGAAGATGAATTTTAAATTAGTAATTGCGACTGTTTTTTGTTTTTTGACGATGCTAAATACAGCTTCTTCTCAAATTACCTATGGTAAAATTACCTATGAGCGAAAAACTAATTTGTACAAAAAATTCAAAAATAATGGCGATGTAAAAGAATGGCTAAAAGAAGAAGATAAAAACAAAATAGATCTATTTGAATTGTATTTCAACGATTCCTTGTCTGTTTTTAAACCACAAGAAAGCGACCTGGTGGAGCGAATGAGTTGGGCAACTTCCAAAAACATTACTTATCAAAATTATAAAACTAATTTTCGATTAACCGAAAAAAGTATTTGGGGTGAGAAATTTTTAGTAACAGATACCGTACGTCAGTTTAATTGGAAAATAACAGATAGTAAACGAGCAATATGTGGTTACCAATGTCGTAAAGCTATTTGGCAAGCCAATGATAGTACACGTATTTATGCTTGGTTTTGTGCTGAAGTTATTCCATCCATTGGTCCCGAAAGTTTTGTAGGTTTACCTGGTGCCATATTAGGTTTAGCTACTGAAGATGGAGGCGTTATTTATTTTGCAAAAAGTGTAGAAATGGTTAAACCTGAAACTACTTCTTTAGTACCAAAAAAATCAAAACAAAAAACGTATAAGTCAGCTGAGTTAAAAGCGCAGCTCGAAAAAGATTTCGGAAAAGAAAAATGGGGAAAGGCAATGATTTATAACCAATTTTCTATTTGGTAGCTTTTATAGAACGCTGATAACGCTGATTGAATATGATTTATAAGATTTGATAAAATAAATTTATTGTCTGTTCAAATAATCGAAGTATTTTTATAATACACTACTTTAACCTTATTTGAATTAACTCATCTTTTAAAATCATAGTATTAAATAATCTGCGAAAATCTGTTTAATCAGTGCCATCAGTGTTCCATTTTTTACATGATTTTATTATATTTCTTTATTATATTTGTATTAATGAATAGGACTCTTTTTTATATTCTTTTATTTATCTCTTCGCTTCAATTTAGTTTTGCACAATTAACTGCAAATGCTGGTCCTGATGTATTTGCCTGTATAAATGGAAGCGTGGTTATTGGTGGCACACCAAGTGCAACTGGAGGCACCGCACCCTATAAATATTCTTGGTCACCAAGTACTTTTTTAAGTTCAGCATCTGTCGCTAATCCAACTTTAACAGGTATTGGTTACGGAATTACATACACGCTTACTGTAACAGATTTTGATACGACCATTGTAACCGATGTTGTAAAGCTTAACTTTGATGCGATGCATCTTTTTAATGCAGGGATTGATACTGGCTATTGTTACAACCAATCTGGAGGAGTGACAATTGGTGCTGTAAATAACAACAATACCTGGCATACATTTTCTTGGCAACCAACCACAGGTTTAAATAATCCTAGCGCAGCGCGTCCATTGTCAAATCCTTCTGTAACTACCGTTTACACATTAACCGTTTCAGGATGGTTATGTCCCAATAATGTTTCGCAAGTAACCGTAACTCCATTTCAACCACCTGTAGTTGATGCGAGCCCTGATACAATCATTGACGAAGGACAAACCATTACTTTAGTGGGAATTGGCGGTACTATTTTTTATTGGCAACCAGATTATAATATTAAGTACTATAATACTTCTCAACCAGATGTTTGGCCAATAACTACTACTACGTACACTTTATCTACAGTGGATCAGCATCAATGTTTTAATAGTGATATTGTAACCGTGACAGTAGCAAAAGGAGATAAATTGTTTTTTTATAGTGCTTTTACGCCAAACAATGATGGCGATAATGATTTTTTTTATATCGGTAATTTAGAAAAATACCCTGATAACAACCTCAAAATTTATAATCGTTATGGTAAACAAATATACAGCGCAACCAATTATGATAATTTATGGAATGGTAAGTACTTAGGCAATGATGTTCCCACAGGTACATATTTCTATATCTTAAATGATGGAAAGGGCGAACAATATAAAGGTTCAGTTACTATTTTGAGGTAACATAATTTATTATTTAATAGGAACGCAGATAAAACGGATTTATAACGATTAAAAAAGTAAAATAGAAACACCTGCATTCTCTAAATCCGTAAAATTAGTGTTCTTATTTACACAACTTTGCTTCTTTATAATTTCATTTAGAACTTAGAAATATTGAAATAAAAAAATCCGCGTACATCAGCTAAATCCAATATATTAGTTATCCTATTTATCAAAACCCCAATTGTCAATAACTCGTTATTTAATATTTCCATCTTTTTCAGTCCTTAACCAAAAAAAAACTTAAGTTTATAGGCTTATTTTTTTGAATAGTGGAAGAAACTCAAGAACCAATATCTGCCCGTCAACTTTATCCTTATCAGGAAGAAGCGGTCACAACTATTTTCAATAAATTAAAGGAAGCAAAGCCTAACGAAAATATTTTATTTCAATTACCAACAGGTGGCGGTAAAACCATCGTCTTTTCTGAAATTGCTAAACGTTACATCAATAACTTTAACCGTAAGGTATTAATCTTAACACATCGTATTGAGTTAAGTAAGCAAACCTCGGATGTATTATTGGGCATTGGCATCAAAAATAAAGTGATTAATAGTGAAGTTAAAAACTTAGCACAGCAAACCGATTTTCAAAGTTTTACGGCTTTAGTAGAAACCTTAAATAACCGTTTGCAAGAAGACGAACAGTTTTTAGAAGACATTGGTTTAGTAATTGTGGATGAGGCTCACTATAATTCGTTCCGTAAAATATTTCATTATTTTGAGAACGTTAATATTTTAGGAGTAACCGCAACACCTTTAAGCAGCAATAAAAAATTACCACTTTACCAAACCTATAAAGAAATTATTGTAGGTGAAAGCATCTCCTCATTAATTGACCAAGGCTTTTTAGCAGAAGGTGTTACTTACTCCAACGACGTTAATATTAGCACGCTAAAAGTTGGTAATAATGGAGAGTTTACAACAGGTTCGCATGAGATTTTATATTCTCAAGCGATGATGCAAGGTAAATTGTTGGATGCTTATGAGGAAATTGGAAAAGGCACCAAAACCTTAATTTTTAATGCCGGTATTTTAACAAGTATTGCGGTTTATAATTTATTCAAATCAAAAGGCTACCCTATTCGTTATTTAGATAGTACCTTTAGTGATAGAGATAGAGCTGAAACCTTGGATTGGTTCAGAAATACCAAAGATGGCATTTTAAGTTCGGTAAGTATTTTAACTACTGGTTTTGATGAGCCCGAAGTAGAAACTATTATCTTAAACAGAGCGACTAAATCTTTAACCTTGTATCACCAAATGATTGGGCGTGGCTCGCGTGTATTGCCTCATAAAAAGAAATTTAATATTGTTGATTTGGGTAATAACTCGCGTCGATTTAATTTATGGCAATTCCCAATAGATTGGAAACACGTATTTGTAGCACCGCACATGTATTTGGAGCAACGCTACAAAGATGAATGGGATTATGAATTAGAAAACGATTACGAGTTACCAGAAGACATTAAAGCCCGTTTTTTAAATTCATCAGCAGAGGCATTTATAGTGCGTGAGCGTTATTTACAGTGTTTACGCAAAGGATTAAAACCGCAATTGGTGCTCGACCAATCGTTAGATGATCATTTTGGACGAATTAAAGATAATGCCGCTGATTTTGATGAAGCTTTTGAGTTGTTTGATTTATTGAGCGAAGAGGTAAAATACCGAGTAAAACAATTCTCTAAATGTATTAACGCCACTAATAATTATACCGATTATCAAACTCAAACATATAGCAGTAAATTACGCCGCCGCTTAATTGGCTGGTTTGTTGAATAAATTGATTTTAGGATTAAGAGATTAGTCATATTTTGCAATGAATATTTCACTTTTTTTGGTACCTTTGAGTAAACTCTAATCATGAAAAACAGTATCATTATTTTTCTAGCGTCAATAGTTTTATTATCGTGTAAAAAAGACGTCATCATTCCACCAGAACCATTTCCTGAATTAAATTCTATTGATACAACAGGTTTTCTGGAAATTCATGTTGACAATATGGTCGGTAATTTGCCTTTAATTCTTGGATCAACTAATTATGTCAGTTCGGCTAATGATACATTTAATGTAAACATTTATAAATATTATCTGAGCAATGTACAATTAGTTTCCTCCAATGGTTTAACTTACACCGAAGTAGAAAGTTATTATTTAATTGATCAATCAAACCCTAATTCGCTGCACTTAATGGTAAAAAAAGTACCGGCAGGCAGTTATAATTCTATCCGTTTTTTAATTGGTGTAGATGCTCCAAGAAATACTGCTGGCGCACAAACGGGCGCACTTGACCCAATGAACGATATGTTTTGGGGATGGAATACTGGTTATATTATGGCTAAGATGGAGGGGCACTCGCCTCAATCTTCAGAACAAACAAATAAGATTGTTTATCATATTGGAGGATTCGAAGGAAAAGATAATGCTTTAAGAACTGTTAACCTCACGTTTCCCAACGCAGCAAATTGTACACAAAACCACATCCCAATTTTAAATTTAAAAGCCGATTTAGGCGCTTGGTTTACAAGCCCTAATTTTGACAATTTTAATAATTCAAATGTCATTACTGGGATTACAGCTGAATCGAGTGCGATTGCAGATAATTACGCTAATATGTTTACAGTAACATCGGTTGTGAATTAATGAAACAATTAATATACATATTTTTCTTAGTTCAACTATTTTCATCATGCTCTGTTGATCCTGAAATAAAACCAATTATTGGAGAAGACGATGTAAAAGAAATTGTGCCACCAGGATGGCCTGCTCCAGTTTATACCTACAGTGCCAATACCTTAACCGCCGATGGTTTTACATTAGGTAGAACTTTATTTTACGATCCTATTTTATCAGCTGATAATACTATTTCCTGTGGCTCTTGTCACCAGCAATTTGCCGCGTTTGCTCATTCTGGTCATGATGTGAGTCATGGTATTAATGGTTTATTAGGTAATAGAAATGCACCTGTACTTCAAAATTTAAACTGGAGCCCCACATTTATGCATGATGGCGGTATATTAAATATCGAAGTAATGCCTTTAGCGCCTATCACTAACCCAGTTGAAATGAATGAAACCATGACCAATGTGGTGACTAAACTATCATCAAGTGGTAAGTATAAACAGTTATTTACAAAAGCCTTTGGTAGTGATTTAGTTAATTCTCAACGTATTTTTAGAGCTATCGCTCAATTTATGGGAACGATGTATTCGTATAACAGTAAGTACGATCTAGTTAAATCCGGTAAAGAAAGTTTTACAGCTCAAGAACAAAGTGGTTATAATTTATTTGTTCAAAAATGTGCTTCTTGCCATACAGAGCCTTTATTTACAGATTATCAGTTTCGAAATAATGGGTTAAGTATAAATGTAGTTTATAATGATAGCGGAAGAGCCCATATAACCGGAGCTGCTGCTGATAGATATAAATTTAAAACGCCCTCTTTACGAAACATTGAAAAATCGGAACCATACATGCATGATGGACGTTTCACAAGTTTAAACCAGTGTTTAGAGCATTATAATTCTGGAATTGTGGCAAGTCCCACTTTAGAAACACAATTAGTGGGTGGCATTCCATTAACTCCTCAAAATAAAGCCGATTTAATTGCCTTTTTAAAAACCTTAACCGACACAAAATATTTAACCGATTCCCGTTTTTCTGATAATAACTTTTAATTCAACATCAAATGAAATCTACTCTTTTAAAATTATCGTTTATCTTTTTATTACTGAGCATTACGGTTGCTTGTAAAAAAAATCAAGTTGGCGGAAAAGCCACTTTAAAAGGTGTAGTTGAACACCACGGGGTACCAATTCCTAATGCGGTCGTTTATATTAAATATAATACGTCTGAGTTTCCTAGCGACGATGGCACCACTTATAATACATCTGTAACGGCTGACAATCAAGGAAATTATAGCATCGATTTTTATAAAGGAACCTACTATATATATGCCGTAGGTTTAGATATGGATATCCCTTATCCGTATAAAGTTAGCGGAGGAACCTCAATTTCTATAAGAAATAGAGAAAATATGACAAAAAACATTGCTGTTACGGAGGAGTAATGAGCGTATTTAGGTTGAAAAGTGCCCCTATTTTCTTTTTTTATAAGTAGATAATTTTATTTATCTTCGCAACTCAAAATTTTAATTTAATATGTCTGAAGAAATCGAACAAATTGAGCAAGTAGAAAGTAGTAATGTTGTTAAACCATCATCCATTAAAAAATCATCTGCAAATAATACAGATTTTGGTGGATTAGAAGTGTTTTACGAAAAAAACAAAAAAGCTATTACTTATGGTGGTGGCGCTATTTTAGCTATTGTAGCACTCTTCAGTTTCTATAAATTTTACTGGTTACCTGGTCAAGAAAAAGAAGCTAATAACGAAGCTTTTTTTGCACAAACTTACTTCGAAAAAGATAGTTTTTTAGTAGCTTTAAATGGTGGCTTAAATGTTCAAACTGCTGATGGACCTAAGACTATGATGGGTTTTAATGAAATTGCTGATAATTTTGGTGCTACCAAAACTGGTAACTTAGCTAACTATTATGCAGGTATTTGTTTATTGCGCACTGGTAAATTTGCTGAAGCTATTGAGGCTTTAGAGACATTTAACGGTAAAGATGAAATGGTTGCACCTGTTGCCACTGGAGCAATTGGAGATGCAAACATGGAGTTAAATAATATTGACGAAGCTATTAAGTTTTATTTAAAAGCAGCTGAACAATCAAATAATGATTTTACAACTCCTATTTACTTAAAAAAAGCAGCTTTTGCTTACGAGCAAAAAGCTAATTATACTGAGGCTTTAGCGACTTATGAGCGTTTAAAAAATGAATTTGCTAAAAGTAGCGAAGCTCGCGAAGTAGATAAATACATTGCAAGAGTTAAAACTTTAGGAAACATTCAATAATTACAACAAACAATAATTAAAAAAAGGTGATGTGATGTCACCTTTTTTTGTTTTAACTAAGATAGAATTATGGCAAGTGAATTAAAAAATTTATCCGCGTTCGAAGGTTCTGATGTACCTAACGCAGCAGACATGAAATTTGGTATTGTTTGGGCAGAATGGAACCATGCTATAACAAGCGGTTTAATGAAAGGTGCTCATGATACATTATTAAAGCATGGCGCCAAGCCCGAAAACATAGTTACTAAAACTGTGCCTGGAGCCTTTGAATTAACACTTGGTGCGCAATACATGGCCGAATTAGGACAAGTAGATGCTATTATTTGCATTGGTTGTGTAATTCAAGGAGATACGAAACATTTCGACTTTATTTGTGATGCAGTAGCAAAAGGAATTACTAACTTAAATTTAAAATATAATAAGCCTTTTATTTTTGGCGTATTAACCGTTAATACTCAAGAGCAAGCAGAAGATAGAACCGGAGGAAAACATGGAAATAAGGGCGATGAAGCTGCTGTAACGGCTATTAAAATGTTGTGCCTTAAAAACAGTTTTGAATTAGGTAAAGGTAAGATTGGGTTTTAAAAAGTAGCTCCGAATGTCATGGTTAGTTGACCTGTAAAAAAGTGGTGATTAGATCTTCCACCACCTTTTCCGAGTATAAACCCTCTCCGATAATCGGCATAAGAGCCTTTTCCTACAAATTCAAACACACCGTATTTTAAAAACTCTATTCTAATTCCTCCTTCAGCACCAACTATCCAACCTGCTAAGTTCCAATTGTTATTAACACGAGTACCGTATATGGTAACGTCTGTACGTGGAATAACAACCCCAGCGCCTGGTTTACCAATTAAACCAATATTAAAATACTTTGAAGGCTCGTAAAATTTCCAACGTTTTATAAAGTTTATCATCCAAAAATTTGCCCCATCGGTATGTTCGTAATGTAAAAAATTACTAGGATCTAAAATAGTATCCTTATCAACATAATTTCCATTAAAAGTACCTTGCACATGCACAGTTTGATAATTATCAACCACATATTTTGTGTGGTCGTAATTTAATTCAATACCAAAATCTTGTTTATTGTTAAAATAATAACCTATTCTAGCCACAAATTGAGGAATGGTAATATTAGCAACGTCTGAAATATCCTCAAAATCTGGTCTATCTTTAGCAGTAGCTTCGTAGATAGTAAAATCATAATCATGGTAACGCCCTGTTGCTGGGTAATAGGTATTTGAACGATCTTTAAATTGAATAGTACTTTTACTGTATTTAGCGCGGGTATAACCCCATAAAAAATAAAAATTCCCTCTTTTTTTTACTGACGAAACACTTGGAGTATTTGCAGCTTCAGTTTGAGAGAAAACCGATATAGATAGAAAAGATAACAGTAATAAGATACTAACTTTCATTATGAATTTTTTATAGATTCGGCGCAAAGATAACGATTATTGTTTTCGATTTTTATGATAATTCTCAGATAAGAATCTAAAAATGGAAGCGCTAAATCAGGCCATTCAATAAACACATAATTACCAGATTCAATATAATCTTTAAATCCAATTTCAAACAATTCTTCAGATGATTTTAATCGGTATAAATCAAAGTGATACAGTTTCGATTTTGAATTAGTATAATATTCATTTACAATTGAATATGTAGGGCTACTCATAGTATCATTTACGTTTAAAAACTCACATAACGATTTTATAAAAGTAGTTTTACCTGCGCCCATTGGAGCCTCAAATAAAAAAATACGTTGCTCCTTTGCAAAATGGATAAGTTGTTTTGCTGCTTCTTGATGAAGCGACATATCTGATATATCTAGTCTAATAAATTCCATCTCTATCCTCTAATATGTGCTATATAAATAAGTTTCCTTATCTAACTTTTGTTTTTTTTGAGTCAACAAATCAATTACATACAAATTATTATTTTTAATAAGGGCAGCTTTATTATTTTTTAAATAACGAATGCTTTCACCATCTAAATAATAAGTTTCTCCTGTTTTTGTATTTTCAACAATAAACTCTTCGCGTGGGGAATAGGATTTTATAATGTGCAATGTTTTTGAAGAAAACTCAATATGTTTTATACTCGAATAGATTAATTTTCCTTTGTAGTTAAATACATCATCATTAAGTTTAGCATTAAAAACGGCGCTACAACAATATATCGAGCTATCTTCTTTATTAATATTGATTGAATGATATTTACATTTTACAACCTGAAAACCTGTCGAATCAATTAAACCTTTAATTCGGACAACTTTTTTCTCGAATTTTGAATAGTTTTCAGTTTCAAAATAACCTTTGGCTTTTGTTTCAGTAATATTATCAAATCCAGAAGATAATTGCTTTCCGTTTTTATTCAGTAAATACAATTTACCTTGAAACAGTATTTTAAAATAATTAGAAGAATCTCTATAACTTAAATGTAATTCCTGTTGATGTGGAAAAATGAACATACTATCAGGAAAATGTTCGGCTTGTATCTTTAGTTTATTGTTTTTATAGTCAATATAACTGTAATCGTAATTATATTCCTCTTCGCCCGATATTGGATTAACTTCTTTATTAAACTTGTTTTTATTAGCCACTAATGCTATTTGACCTGTTTTATCAAAAGCAAAAGCCGTATCATATTCTGGAATAATAACAACTTTAGAATCTTTTTTATACCCCCATTTACTATTTTCTTTAAAAGGAATGATGCTCTGAGAAACAAGCAAAGTGTTTAAAGTAATAATAAAAACTATGAGAAAATTAGCTTTGATAAAAGATGATTTTTTGGTTATTAAAGATAGAAATCTATTTTAACACAACGCCTTTAAATCTAATTTTTTGATTAGAATTTTTAGCATTCGATATGATTTCTACAATTCTATCTTGTCTGTCGTAAACTGATTTGGTATCGAATTTTACTACAATTTTATCCGATTGATTTGGGGCAATCGGTTGTTTTGTATACTCAACAGTAGTGCACGAGCATTCTACTTTAGCTTCGGTAATTATAGCTGGCTGATTTCCAGTATTTGTAAAACTATATTCCATCGTCACTAACTCGCCTTTTTTTACTAACCCAAAGTTTTTTTTAGTTTCAGAAAATTTTAACTGAGGTTGGGCATAACTAACTAGGCTAATTAAAAACAAGCTGAAATAAAAAACCCTTCCATTTCTGAAAGGGTTTTTAAGTATATTATATTGATTATTTTGCATCAGGAGTTGTTGCTGCTGCCGGAGCAGCTTCGACTACACCTTTAATTTTTACAACTTTGCTAGGCTCTTTTGCATTAGATGTAATAGTTACATTTTTCTCGAAAGGACCAGGGCGTTTTGTATCGTATTTTACTTTAATGCTGGCTGCTTTACCTGGTAAAATTGGTTCTTGAGGCCAACCTGGTTTACCATCAATAGTAGTTGCTGTACAACCACACTGACCTTGAACATTAGAAATAGTTAAAGGAGATTTACCAACATTTTTTATTTTGAATTCACGAACGCCGTTAGCATCAAATTTTACAGTCCCAAAATCTAAGACTTCTGCTTCAAATTTCATTTCTGGAGCATTTGGGTCAATACTTGGAACAACTGAACCACTTTCTTGAGCGTTTGCTGCAAAGCCTAAACCAATAAACAATGCTACTGCTGCGAATACTTTTTTCATTTTATTTGGGTTTTAAATTAAATTAAATTATTTTTTCTCTAATGGAGCACCTTGAGAAGGTGTATTTGTAGGAAATGCCTCTTCAACTGGTTTAGCAGCAATGTTTCCTTTAATTTGTAAAGTTTGAGTTCCTGTTTTTGCGTTAGATTGAACAGATACTGATTTACTGATTGGACCTACTCTATTAGAATCGTATTTTACTTTAATTTCTCCTGATTTACCTGGTAAAATTGGGTCTTTTGGACATTGAGGAACTGTACAACCACAAGAACCTTGGCACATAGTGATAATTAATGGCTCTTTACCTGTATTTTTAAATTTAAATACACATTCACCATTATCACCTTGCATAATGTTTCCATAATCATGAACCATTTTATCAAATTTGATATCAGCAGTACTTGTTATTGTTGTTGTTGGAGCGGCTGCACCATGGTTGTGACCATCATTAGCGCTGTGAACTTCTTGTGCAATTGATAAAGTGCTTAAGAAAGCAACAAATCCTAGGGTGTAAATTAATTTTTTCATTGTATAATTTGTTTTGTTTTTTATAGTTCAAAAATAATTCTAATATCGTGCCATAAATATAGTATCGATATGGTTTGGTATCACTATTTTTGCGAAATTTAACAAAATTTTTAATACAAAGCATGGAAATCGCTAAAACATATAATTCTGCTCAAGCCGAAAAGACCTGGTACCAATATTGGCTAGATAACAAATTCTTTAAATCAACACCTGATAATCGTACTCCTTATACTATTGTAATCCCACCGCCTAATGTTACTGGGGTTTTACACATGGGACATATGTTAAATAATACCATTCAAGATGTATTAATACGTCGTGCTCGTATGTTAGGATTTAACGCTTGTTGGGTTCCAGGAACAGATCATGCAAGTATTGCTACCGAAGCTAAAGTTGTTGCATTATTGAAGGAACAAGGTATTAATAAATCAGATTTAAGCAGAGAAGATTTTTTAAAACACGCTTGGGGTTGGAAAGAAAAATACGGTGGAATTATTTTAGAACAATTGAAAAAGCTTGGTGCTAGCTGCGATTGGGATAGAACTAAATTTACCATGGATGAACCAATGAGTGAAGCGGTTATTGATGTGTTTATTGATTTATACAATAAAGGCAATATTTACCGTGGCGTTCGTATGGTAAACTGGGATCCTCAAGGATTAACTGCTGTAAGTGATGAAGAGGTAATACATAAAGAAGCCCAAAGCAAATTAGTTTACGTTAAATATAAAATTGAAGATTCTGATGAGTTCATGACGGTAGCCACTACACGACCTGAAACCATTATGGGAGATACAGCAGTTTGTGTAAATCCAACGGATGAACGTTATACTCACTTAAAAGGGAAGAATGTTATTGTGCCAGTTGTCAACCGTATAGTGCCAATTATTTTTGATGAATACGTTGATAAAGAATTTGGAACAGGAACCTTGAAAGTAACCCCAGCCCACGATATCAATGACTTTAATTTAGGACAAAAACATAAATTACAAACCATTGATGTTTTAAATCAAAATGGAACCATTTCTGAAGCAGCTGGTGCGTATGTTGGTATGGAGCGTTTTGCTTGCCGTAAACAAATTATTAAAGATTTAGAAGAGCAAGGCTTAGTTACAAAAATAGAAGAGATAAAAAATAAAGTTGGATATAGCGAACGTACAAACGCCGTTATAGAGCCACGTTTGAGTATGCAATGGTTTTTAAAGATGGAAAACGTTAGTAAACCAGCTTTAGACAATGTTTTGAATGGAGAGATTAAATTAATTCCAGACAAGTTCATCAACACCTACAAACACTGGATGGAAAATGTACACGATTGGTGCATTAGCCGTCAATTATGGTGGGGTCAACGTATTCCGGCATGGTATGATGATAAAGGAAATACAGTAGTAGCGAAAGATATCAATGAGGCATTTGAGAAATTAAAAATTGAAAATGAAACATTGAAAATTGAAAAAGTATCTCAAGACGAAGATGTTTTGGATACGTGGTTCTCATCGTGGTTGTGGCCAATTACTGTATTTGATCCTGCTGTTATTAGAAATGGAAAAGCAAATGCTAATGAAGATTTAAACTATTACTACCCTACTAATGATTTAGTAACGGCTCCAGAAATTTTATTCTTTTGGGTAGCACGTATGGCCATTGCAGGTTACGAATGGATGGGTGAAAAACCTTTTAGCAATGTATACTTAACAGGTATTGTAAGAGATAAATTAGGACGCAAGATGAGTAAGAGTTTAGGAAACTCTCCTGACCCACTCGACTTGATTGAAAAATATGGTGCTGATGGAGTGCGTGTTGGTATGCTATTATGTTCGCCCGCTGGAAACGATTTAATGTTTGACGAAAGCTATTGCGAGCAAGGAAGAAACTTCGCTAATAAAGTTTGGAATGCATTTCGTTTAATCGCAGGATTTGAAGTAGATTCAAGTGCAGTTCAATCAGAAGCCCAAAAATCAGCTATTACTTGGTTCGACAATAAATTATCTGAGCAGTTAGAAATCATTAATGATCATTATTCAAAATACAGAATGAGTGATGCCTTAATGGCAACCTATAAATTAGTATGGGACGATTTCTGTGCCTGGTATTTAGAAGCAATTAAGCCTGATTTTATTGACGGAAAAGCGCAGCCAATTGATAAAGTAACGTATGATGCAACCATTAGTTACTTGGAATCGTTATTAAAAATTATGCACCCGTGGATGCCTTTTATTACTGAAGAAATTTGGCATTTAATAAAAGAACGTGATGCAAAAGATTGTATCATTGTTGCTGAATGGCCTTCTGTAAAAGCTGATTTAGATAAAAAACAATTAGCAGAGTTTGAAGTAAGTAAAGAGTTAGTAGCTATGGTGCGTAACGTGCGTGCTCAAAAACAATTATCTCCGAAAGAAAAATTAGAGGTGATTGAAAAATCAGAAGCGACTCGTTCTTATTTTGATAGCACAATTATTAAGTTAGCCAACCTATCTTCTTTCTCATATACTAAAGATAAAGTAGAAGGAGCTTTCTCTTTCCAAATTAAAACCACTGAGTTTTATATTCCTTTAGCTCAAAACTTAAATAAGGAAGATGAAATTGAACGTTTAACTAAAGAATTAGACTATAACAAAGGTTTCTTAAAATCGGTACAAATTAAATTATCAAACGAGAAATTTGTTGCTAATGCGAAGCCTGAAATTATTGCTAGTGAGCGCAAAAAAGAAAGCGATACTTTATCTAAAATTAAATCCTTAGATGAACAATTATCAGTTTTAGGTTAATTTGATTTTAATAATAAAAAATCGGACTAATGCAGTCCGATTTTTTTATGCTAGCTCTCTATATTTATCAGGAATAGAAAATAACAATTCTCTAATTTCTTCGATATTATAAGTGGTTACTAACTTCATTCGTGTATCTTTAAAATGATCAATGCCTTTAAAGTAATTTGTATAATGTGGACGCATTTCTAAAACACCTAATTTAGGACCTTTCCATTCTATAGATTTATCAAAATGAGCAAGAGCAACCTCTACTCTATTTTCTAAAGTTGGTCTGGCAAGATGTTCACCTGTTTTAAAAAAATGTTTTATCTCGTTAAAAATCCAAGGATAGCCAATGCTCGCGCGACCAATCATCATACCATCCAAACCGTATTTGTTTTTATATTCTAATGCTTTTTCAGGATTAGTGATATCGCCATTTCCAAAAATAGGAATGTGCATACGTGGATTATTTTTAACTGCTGCTATTGGTTCCCAGTTTGCATTTCCCTTGTACATTTGAGCACGAGTTCTGCCATGCACAGTTAACGCTTTAACGCCAACATCCTGCAAGCGTTCTGCTACCTCCATAATATTAATCATACTATCGTCCCAACCTAAACGTGTTTTTACAGTTACGGGTAAATTTGTTGATTTTACAACTGCTTTGGTTAAGCGTACCATTAAATCTACATCTTTTAAAACACCTGCTCCTGCTCCTTTACAAACTACTTTTTTTACAGGACAGCCAAAATTAATATCCAATAAATCAGGTTGCGTAGCATCTACAATTTTTGCAGACATTGCCATCGCTTCTTCATCACCACCAAATATTTGAATACCAATTGGTTTTTCGTAATCAAAAATGTCTAACTTTTTACGACTTTTAATAGCGTCACGAATTAATCCTTCGCTGCTAATAAATTCGGTATACATTAAATCAGCACCATATTTTTTGCAAACATATCTAAATGGCGGATCACTTACATCTTCCATAGGTGCAAGTAATAATGGGAAATCTCCTAATTCTATATTAGCAATTTTTACGATGATGCAAAGATATGAAATTTAATTTGGATATTGTCTACACTTCGACTCCGCTCAGTGTGACAATAGCACCTACTCTTCGTCAGTTTCCTGTTTTACACTAACTGCTTTTGGACCATCAATGGCCGCATAAATACGCCAAGTTGAATACACACTTTTATTTAAGCGATTACTTAAAACAATTACTGTTAAACTATCTTTTAAACGGCGATGAAATGAAGTACGGTAACCATGCCACCATCCATTATGAAATACTTCTTTGGCTGAATCGTTCATGTTTCTCATTCTCCATCCGTAACCATAATTATGTGTTTTTACTTCTTTACTATGAGGCGAAAAAGCAAGTTCTTGGGTTGTATTTGCTAATAGTTTGTGTTGATATAAAGCGGTGCTTAATAAAAACAAATCATAAGTCGTTGTGTAAATTCCTTTATCACCTACTACTCCATCGTATCTATCATTAGCCACACAACCGTATTTCATGGTGTAACCTCGAGTGATGTATTCTTTAGTACTATCAATATTTAAAGCTGTATAGCTATGGTTCATGCCTAATGGCGTAAATAATTCTTCTTTTAAAAATGTAGCATAACTTTTTTGAGAAATCTTTTCTACAATTAGAGCTAATAGCGCATAGTTAGTATTACAATAATTAAAACGTAAACCTGGGTTTAAATATGCTTTAGGTTTATGTTTAATCATTATATCCAACATGTTTTGGTTACTTAAGCTACAAATTGAATCAGATAAAAACTCTCCGCAAAAATAGGTGTAGTTAGGTAATCCAGAGCGATGAGATAACAAGTGTTTTACGGTTACATCTTTGTAGGGGAAATCAGCTAAAATATCAGATACTTTAGTTTCTAATTTTAACTTACCTTGTTCGTAAAGTAATAATGTTGCAACGCCTGTAATTACTTTTGAAACGGATGCTAATTGAAAGATTGATGAATCGTTTAATAAAATATTTTTTTCTTTAATACCATATCCAAATGATTTTTGATAGATGATATTTTTTCCTTTAGCAATTAAAACATTACCATTAAAAGCATCTGCTTTGTAAAGTTTTGTAAATAAGGTATCTAATCTATAAATCTCTGCTTTGTATTTTACGGAGTCAATTTTAGATTGAACAACTGGTTTTTCGGGAGTGTTATAATTGCTTTTTTTTTCTGAGCCTTCGGTTTCGTTACAGTTAACAATTAAAAAAGAAAAAAAGAGAAGTGGGATTATATATTTCAATGCGTTCAAGAGTGTATGGTTTAGTACTTCCTACAATCTTAGTAAAAAAACTTAAAAATAGAAAGAGTCAAACAAGTTAGTATTCAAAAGGCATTTGTTAATTAAAGACTTCTTACCTTGTAACTTTTAGGATTTCCATCGTTTTAAACTCCATTGTATGTGTTGAGTTTCAGATAAAAAAGTCCAAGCTACTAGCCTGCTGATTTTATTGCCTTGAGACATATTGATTGTTTTAATAGAAATAGTTCCTACTTTTTTTAAGACACTATAAATAGCTGGTAAATTTTCGCTTTTAGAGACTAAACTTGTAAACCATAAACACTGTTGTTTAATATTAGCACTTTCTTCAATCATTTTTGAAATAAAAGCAACTTCACCACCTTTGCACCAAAGCTCTGATGTTTGTCCTCCAAAGTTTAAAACTGGTTTTTCTGTTTTTTTATGACCTAAGTTTTTCCATTTTTTCTGGCTGCCTGCATTTGCTTCTGCTGCCGAAGAATGAAATGGAGGATTACATAGTGTTATATCTATTTGTTCGGTTGGTTTTATAATACCATTAAAAATAAAAGACGCATTAATTTGATGCCTAATGTCTATATAATTGGATAAGGAGTTAGACTCAACTATTTGCTTAGCGACTTTAAGTGCTTTCAGATCAATCTCTGAACCTATAAATTGCCAACCATATTCTTGATGACCAAGTAATGGATAGATGCAATTTGCACCTACACCAATATCAAAAACGTTAACTGCTTTACCTTTTGGAATAATACCACCATTACTTGAACTTAATACATCCGCTATATAATGAATATAATCTACACGCCCTGGTATTGGCGGGCATAAATAGTTTTGAGGGATATCCCAATGTTGGATATTATAAAACTGCTTTAATAAAGCTTGATTTAATGATTTAACAGCTAGAGAATTTGTAAAATCAATCGTTTCGATATTAAATTTATTAATAGAAACATATTGTTTTAATTCGGGACAAACATCAATTAATACGTTGAAATCATAACGAGGGCGGTGTTTGTTTCGAGGATGTAATCCGCTTTTTTCTTCAGCTAAAATATTTGACGAATTTTTCAATTACTATTTATGGGAAGAAGGATTTAATAAACAATAAACAGCCGTGTCTAAAAATTTTCCGTTGAAGAAATAATTTTCTTTAAAATGAGCTTCTTTTACAAAGTTAAATTTCTGAAGTAGTTTTTCGGAACCAATATTAGTAGGATCAATATGAGCTTCAATGGAATGGAACTGAAGTGTATTAAATCCATAATTTATAATAGCATCAACTGCCTCACTAATAATACCCAATCTCCAATAATCTGGATGAAGCATATAACCAATCTCAGCTCGGTAATGATCTTTATAAATCCTATGAAAAGAAACACTACCAATCATTTTAGAATTATTTTTTAAACACACTGCCCAAGAAATACCATCATTGAATGCTATCATCTCATTAATCTTGTAAATCATTTCTTTTGTTTCTTCAACTGATTTTTGCAATGGCTTGCAAATATGTTTCATTGCTTCAGGACTGCTTCTTAAATAAAAATAATCATTCGCATCATACAAAGTTGTTCTTCGCAAAACTAAACGTTCTGTTTCTAAAACTGGAAATGGAACAAAATTTACTTCAAGCATTTGCAAATATAACTAAAACAGAAAAGCTATTCTCCAAAATTGAGAATAGCTTTTTACATGTTGATATTTTATACTACGCTTTATTTTCTTCGGTAGCAGTTTCTGGTTTAGCAATTAATGCTTTACGAGATAATTTTGCTTTACCATTTTTAGGATCTGTTCCAATGTATTTTACATTAACCATATCTCCTTCTTTTACTAATCCTTCTAATGAATCAATACGTTTCCAGTCGTACTCGCTAATGTGTAATAAACCTTCTTTACCTGGCATAAATTCAACAAATGCACCATAAGGCATAATTGATTTTACTTTTGCTTCGTAAGTTTCTCCAACTTCTGGTATAGCTACAATTGCTTTGATACGAGCAACAGCTGCTTTTAAGTCTTCTAATTTTTCAGCAAAAATTTCAACACGTCCGCTGTTATCAACTTCAGTAATTGAAATCGTAGCACCAGTTTTCTTTTGGATATCTTGAATTACTTTTCCTCCAGGTCCGATAATTGCACCAATAAATTCCTGAGGTATAATAATAACTTCAAAACGAGGAACGTTTTCGTTGTAATCAGCACGAGGAGCATCAATTGTTTTCATGATTTCACCCATGATATGCAGACGACCTTCGCGCGCTTGCGCTAACGCTTTTTCCATTACTTCATAAGGTAAACCATTTACTTTTAAATCCATTTGTACGGCCGTGATACCGTCTTTAGTTCCACAGATTTTAAAATCCATATCACCTAAATGATCTTCATCGCCTAAGATATCAGATAATACAGCGTATTGACCTTTATCATTAGTAATTAAACCCATTGCAATACCAGTAACTGGTTTAGCAATTTTCACACCTGCATCCATCAAAGCTAATGTACCAGCGCAAACTGTAGCCATAGATGAAGAACCGTTAGATTCTAAAATATCAGAAACCACACGAACAGTATAAGGTGTGTCAGTTGGTACAACTTTAGACAATGCACGCATAGCTAAATTACCATGTCCTACTTCACGACGACCTACACCACGGTTAGGTTTTGCTTCACCAGTTGAAAAACCAGGGAAGTTATAATGTAAAATAAATTTAGTTTCTCCACGATAAAATGCACCATCAATTAACTGAGCATCTTTTCCTGTACCTAAAGTAACTGTTGTTAACGACTGAGTTTCTCCACGTTGGAAGATAGCTGAACCGTGAGCAGCAGGTAAATACCCTACTTCACTCCAAATTGGACGAATTTGATTTGTCTTACGACCGTCTAAACGAATTTGTGTATCTAATGTAGCCTGACGAACTGCATCATACTCTACATCGTGATAATACTTGTTGATTAACGCTTCTTTTTCTTTTAATTCTTCAGGAGTAAAAGTTGCTTTATATTCAGTTAAAATGGCTTTAAAGTTTACTTTACGCTCGTTTTTATTTGGATTACCTTGTTTAGCACAAGCATATACTTTATCAAATGTTGCTTTAGAAACTGCGGCTTTTAAATCAGCATCATTGTTTTCATGGCAATATTCACGTTTTGGTTTTAAACCTGCTTTAATAGCAAATTCTTTGATGGCGTTAATTTGAACTTTAATGGCTTCGTGTGCAAATTTAATCGCCTCTAACATTTCTGCTTCAGATACTTCGCTCATTTCACCTTCTACCATGGAGATATCAGTTTCAGTAGCTGCTACAATCATTTCTAATGTTGCCGTTGGTAAAATATCAGCATCAGGATTGATACATAATTTACCATCAATTTTTGCTACACGAACTTCTGAAATAATTCCGTTGAATGGAATATCAGAAACCGCTACTGCTGCACAAGCTGCTAATCCTACTAATGCATCTGGCATTGTTTTTTTATCAGATGAAATTAATGATAACATGATTTGTGTATCAGCATGGTAATCATCTGGAAACTGAGGACGCATTGCTCTATCAACAATACGAGAAATTAATACTTCGTAATCAGATAATTTTGCTTCACGACGGAAGAATCCGCCAGGAAAACGGCCTGTAGCCGCATATTTTTCTTGATAATCTACTGTTAAAGGTAAAAAATCTACACCTTCTTTTGCTTCTTTGTTACTTACAACAGTTGCTAAAATCATTGTTGCACCTAATTTTACTACTACTGCTCCATCAGCTTGTTTAGCTAATTTCCCTGTTTCTAGGGTTACTATTCTTCCATCTCCTAGATCGAATGAATGTTGAATTCCAATTTGTGACATCTTGTTTTTTGTTTTGTGTACCAACGTTTTTGGTACGGATTTATATTTGTTTAAATATTTCTGTAAATATAATTAAAAAAAAGAAAGGCATCTCGATTTCTCGAAATGCCTTTCAAAATTAATAAGAACCCATTATTATTTACGGATATCTAATACTTTAATAACCGCACGGTAACGCATAATATCGGTATTTTTTAAATAATCTAATAATGCACGACGCTTCCCTACTAGGTTTAATAAGGCACGTTGTGTTCCAAAATCTTTTTTGTTAACTTTTAAGTGACCTGTTAAATGGTCTATACGGTGAGTAAATAATGCCACTTGAGATTCAGCTGAACCAGTGTTTTTATCGCTACCACCGTGTTTTTTAAAAATGTCTTTCTTTACTTCTGATGTTAAATACATGTTATTATTCGTTTAATGTTATCTATAAATAGGGCTACAAATATAAGGTATTTTGTTAAACAAACAATAGTTATTCACAATTAATCCTCTTTTTTTTAATAAAATCCCTTTTTCGTGTAATTATTAGTTGTTGATAGTGAATTTTTGAGTGATAACTCCTCCTTTATCAAATTTACAAGTCATAAAATACATACCACTTAATAAATTATCTAATTCAATTGGATAAACGTCGGCACCAATATTATTAAATTTCCCCGTTTTAACTTCTTTTCCAGTTATATCTGTAATAGTATAATTAATTGTTTGCAATTCAGACATATCAAATAACACATTAATTTTTGATGTTGCTGGATTTGGATATAACATAAATTTTGCCGTTGACTCAGTTTTTTCAATTCCAGTTACCGCACTACTCACAATAAATCTCTCTGTGATTTGACAACCAAAATCTCCATTAAAATTTTTTAATGGAATTGCAGGACTCAATTTATTAAATCTAATACTTCCAGATCCGGGATTTGGTGTGTAATATTGGTATGCCCACCAAGATACGCCATCGCAACCATCATCATTCATCGTAAAAGTATAACAGCCATCTAACAAATCTACAGTATCTCTGTAAGTTGTACTATTTGATACATTAGTTCTGCTGGCTATTAGGGTTCCGGCATCGTTTTTTAATTCCCAGTGCGATTCGTTATAGCCAGGATTTATAGCACTTGTTGCCGCATTTGTTATCATGAAAATAACAAATTTAGTTGGATATACTTTTACATTATTAAACGCAGAGGTGTAAGTATTATTATCAGAATTTTGGTCACCTAATCCTCCATTTACATTGGTAATAGATACATTAAACTGATTAATTACTACACCATTATACAAAGCTAATGCTGTTCCTAATTCAACAATGGTATCTTGTAAAAATGCTAAGTTGCCTGTCCACGTATAAGTTGTTGGCGAAACTCCATTTAAATTATAGCTAAAAACCACTGAAGTAATTGGGTTTGTTCCTACGTTTTTTATTTTAATTTTAGGATTAGAACAAATATTATTAGACCGAAAATAATTAGGATCGTTGGTTGGCGCTACAATATCTTCAATAGAAACGTCGGTACTAAAGTTTGGTGAACTGTAAGAAATTAATTGAGATACGATATTATAACCACCTGTATTTGATTGCGTTGGCGATACATATGGTTCCATATCTACATCAACAGAAAATGTAGAAGCAGGAGATGTTAAAGATGTCACATCATGAGCGATAGGAAAAACAACTTGTCCAGGACACCAATTCGCTCTATCATATAACCAAGTTCCAGTTTGCGGATAAATATCATTTTTACCACAATCGCTTTTCCATAATTGTTTTTGAGAAACAGCAGTTCCATTAATTTTTAAATCATAATATTTGCTACAAAACTCTCCACAACCATTATCATCTGAACCATGACCACTAATGGTATTTTTCACAAATGCTTTCGCAACTGGTGAGTTGTATTGAAAAGGTTTTTCAACTAAATAATTTTCGATTGGATTAGATGTATTGCCATAAGCATAATAACCATCATAAATATTTTCAGCCGAAAGAGCATCCATTGGTGGAGTTCCTTCAATCATTTCTAATTTTAATGTTAAGGTAAAACCCCAAGAATAACCATCGTATTTATACCTAAAATCTAAATTTCCATTTAGCACCGATGCGTAATCCGAAACATCAACTACAAAATCATGTTTTCTATTTGTCCCTAACCAATCTGTTGCGTATGGTGTTATAATACGCGCAATTTCCATAGTATCTGCATTTGCTGGTTTTACATATACTTGTGTTGTGTAATCCCAAGATCCACAATATTGTGTACCACTAGGACAAGCATAACGACCTAAAATGTAATGCAATCTAATTTTACGATAAGTTTTACCAATTGGTAATACCGACGAAGTATCGTAATTACCATATTGAGTGATTTTACGTAAGTTATAAATAGTTACCCATGTTGTATCACCTGGATTTGCAAATGCTTCAGGGATAATTGTAATTGATAATAGTAAGCTGATTATGATATTTTTCATTTCACTAAATTGTTATAGTAAATATACTTATAAAAACAAATAACCTGCAATATATATACAGGCTATTATAGTATTGCTAATAAAAAAATTAAGATAACTTATTCAGTGCATTTCTTAAATTAGAAATCACATCTGGAACATCGTTAACCTTACACGTTCCAACCGACATACGATACCAAGGCGAATTATCAGAAGCGCCAAACGCATAAAAAGGAACAACGGCTAATTTTGCTTCATCTAATATGAATTTAGTAATATCTTTAGTAGTTGATAAAACATTACCATCAGCAGTTTTCATGCCGTGTAAATCAAACTTAATCGTTAAATATATAGCAGCTTGCGGTGTAATAGCATCTACTTTAAAGCCTTCCTTTTTAAGGTCTTGAAATCCTTTATAGAACCCATCTAAACGAGTAATTACTTTGGTTTTTTGCTCTTCAATAAAAGCATCATACATTGGTAAATTACTTAAATACTTAGCAGTTGCCATTTGCTCTGCTTTTGGAGCCCAGGCACCAACATGAGTTAAAATAGCTTTCATTTTATCAATAATAGCTTTTGGTCCCATGCTCCATCCTACTCTCACACCCGTTGCTGCTAATGATTTAGAAATACCATCCACAAAAACAGTATATGCTTTCATTTCAGGACGTAATACTACTGGATTGTAATGTTTATTGTTACCAAAGGTTAATGCCCAGTAAATTTGATCGTACATTAAATACACTGGTTTTGAATCGGGTCCACGGCGAATATTTTCTGCTAAAATCATATCGCAGATTTCTTCTAATCCTTCTTTACTAAAAATAGTACCAGTTGGGTTTTGAGGAGAGCATAATGCAACCAATGTTGCATTATGAATATGAGGTTTAATATCTGCCGCCGTAGGCATAAAGTTTTGTTCGGGAGTTGCTTCAATTACAACTGCATTTGCAGAATTCAAATAAGAATAGTGATTATTATTCCAAGATGGAACAGCAAAAATAACAGTATCGCTAGGATCAACTAATGCCCTAAAAATACTATAAATAACAGGTCGTGCACCACCAGCAACTAAAATCTCATCATTTTTATAATCTAAATTTCCGCGCTCTTTTAACAAGTTAGAAACCGCATTACGCAATTCTAACATACCATCAGCCGCTGGATAATTAGTTTGATCATCAAAATAAGCATCAACGATATATTGTTTTAATTCAGTTGGAATGGGAAATTCTTTAGGATTAAAATCTCCTATCGTCATGTTATATATTTTCTCGCCTTGCTTTATTTTCTCATTAACTTCTCCAGCCAGTTTAATAATTTCGGAGCCAATAATGTTTTCGGCTAATTTAGATACTTTTGATTTTGGTGTTTGTAGTGAAATGCTCATTGTAAATTAATTTTGGTAGAAAAATATATATAATCCTTATCACTACAAAATAATGTTTACAACTGTTTCTGATTATTTTAAAACCGTAGTCTTTTTTATAATTGCTATCGGGTTAATCTGTAATTTTACCTAATTAAAATCATAAAATGGACTTACATAAAATAACTCAAGAAGTAATTGCTTGTGCAAAAATAGTTGGAGAATTTATCCGAACAGAGCGCAAAACCTTTTCATATTCGAATGTTGAAGTAAAGGGTTTAAACGATTTGGTGAGCTACGTAGATAAAACATCTGAAAAATTAATAGTAGAAAAGCTCTCTTTAATTTTTCCTGATGCTGGGTTTATTGTTGAAGAAAACACCAAATCAGAAATAAAAGATTTTAATTGGATAGTAGATCCTTTGGATGGCACAACTAATTTTATTCATGGAATTCCTTGTTATGCTATCAGTATTGCTTTAGAATATAAAGGCGACATCATTATAGGTGTTGTTTATGAAGTAGCTCAAAATGAATGTTTTTGGGCTTATAAAGATGGTGGTGCGTTTTTAAATGAAAACAAAATTTCTGTATCTGATAGAAAGACCTTGTCGGATAGTTTAATTGCTACAGGTTTTCCTATTTACAATTTTTCGAGGTTAGACAATTACATTCAAACCTTAACTTATTTAATGAAAAATACGCACGGTATTCGAAGAATTGGTGCAGCAGCTGCAGATTTATGTTATTTAGCTTGCGGGCGAGTAGATGCTTTTTTTGAATATAACTTAAATCCTTGGGACGTTGCTGCAGGCGCCTTAATTGTGAAGGAAGCAGGTGGAACTGTATGTGACTTTAAATCAAAGCAAAATTGGTTATTTGGTAAAGAAATAGTAGCAACAAACACCTTTTTAGAACCTGTTTTTAAAACTATTATTCAAGAAAACTTTAAGTAAAACTAGAACTTTGAACGTAATTTTGTTTTTCTACGTTTAGGTGGAAAAAACCGTCCAACAGTAAATTGTATCGACATATAAGAATCCTTTTCTTTATCTCCTCTTTGCGCTCCTGTACCATCACCATTTGGGGCAGTAGCATTAGGTATATTACCCAAATTTGGATCAGAAATAGCTAAAGCTTTTGGTCCATAAGTATCTACGAAAAGAACTTTGTCAGGATAATAAGTAGTACTAACGTCATCAATATAATCCGTAAATGTTTTCCTATAACTATATTCTAAACCAATACACCACAATTTATTTAAAGTCATACGCCACGCGATTCCCATAGGTATACTGATAGAAATGCGTTTGTATTGTTTTGGTCCACCTGGTAAGCCTTGTCCTTCTGTATGCATAGGGTATAACTTTTCAAATTGACCAGTTGCTGGATTCCTCCCTTTTGGATTGTAATAAAAACCGCCAACTCCTACGAATAAAATAAATTCATTTGATTTGCCTTTGTGACGGCGTTTTAAGGTTTTTTTAATTCCATATCTATGACCAACTTGACTAGCAAATAATGAGACTTCTGCCCTAACTGCTAACTCAAATATGTTAGATTTAAAATTTAAATTTCTATTACTTCTGAATTTTTCTGTTGTTAATTTATCATCACCTGCTACAAGTAAATAATTGAAACTAGAATGAATATTAAAGTTTTTCGCTAATTTGTAACGATAACCTAAACTAATAGCAGGACGCGTTAAAACAAATTCAACATCAACAGGACTGAAATCGGTTCCAATTCTATTTAGTCCACCCAAATCTCCTAAAAAAATTGATGCCCCAACCTGAAAAACAACTTCCTTACGGTATTTTTTCCAGTCATTTGGCCTAGTAAACCCACCTTGAGCATAAGCTGCATCAAAAATGAGGACAAAATATATAATTATAAATAACCGTAAATAGTACATCAATAAATAATCAATTTTTACAAAAATAATACCTTTTTCATTAGATGACAAAGTTATCAAATATATAAAATGATTTTAATAATTGTCTGACATTTAACAATTATATAATAAAAAAAGCACCAATCTGGTGCTTTTCAAATTTAGAATTTAGAACGTAATTTTGTTTTACCTCTTTTAGGTGGAAAGAACCTTCCAACTGTAATTTGAAATGACATAAAAGAATCCTTCTCTTTATCGCCTCTTTGTGCACCTGTTCCATCAGCATTTGGAGCAGTTGCAGTTGGAATATTACCTATATTTGGATCAGACATTAAAGCTGAAGTTGGTCCATAAGCAGCTTCTAATGCAGCTTTATCATAATAAGTTGTACTAACATCATCAATATAATCAGTAAAGGTTTTTCTATAACTAAGTTCCATCCCTACTGACCAATATTTATTTAAAATAACATGCAAAGCCACACCTACAGGTAAACTTATTGACACTCTTTTGTATTGTTTTGGTCCACCTGGTAAACCTTGTCCTTCAGTATGCAGAGGTTGCAATGCCACATATTTATTGGTAGTTGGATTTATTGCTTTAGGATTAAAATAGAAAACTCCTACTCCAATAAAACCTAATAACTCATATGCACGAGTTTTACTTGTTCTAACCAACGATTTTTTTAAGCTGTAAACACCAGGTCTTTTAAAAGAAGAAATTCCAAACTCCACTCTTGTAGTTAATTCATAAACACTCGATCTAAAACTTAGATTACGATTATTTCTGTTTTGTTCTGAAGTTAAATTGTCATTACCTGATAATAAAAGGTAATTAAAGTTGGAATGCCAATTAATGTTTTTATTTAACTTATATCTAAAACCAGCGCTAACAGCAGGTCTTGTTGCTGCTAACTCTAAATCTACTGGGCTATAATCTTTTCCGATTGTATTTCTACCTCCTAAATCCCCTAAAAAACCAGAAGCTCCAATATTAAAAGTTACTTCTTTCCTGTATTTTTTCCAAGCATTAGGTCTTGCCAAAGCTTGAGAATACAAAGAATTTACAGATAATCCTATTAATAATACAACTAGTGATATATTTTTTTTATTAATTAACACAAATAATGGTATAAAATTTTGCTCTAAAATAAGTAAATATGGCTTAAGAACTACTAAAAATACAAAAAAAATTAAGATGAAATTGTTAATTACCCAAAATCCTCATTAGTGTAGAACAATTTATAGAATTTCAACCCTTTTTCTTCATCATAACCTTTCTCAACGTAATCGTGTCTGCCATGAACATAAATATGAAAATTCTTATCTAATTTAACAATGCTCTTCATGAATTTTTGATTTTTTTTAACTGCTGTTGGAGATATTTCAAAGTCATCAATGGCTGTTAAATCCATTTTATCATTATATGTCTGACGATAATCTCTAAATGCTTCTTTTAATTCGGATTGAGGTAAAATCTCTTTTTCAAATTCCTTAATATCGAACTTATCTTTTTCTTTAAAAAAACTAGTACTCTTATTAAGCATCATCATTTGATCTTGCTTAGTTACATTATTACCTTCTGTTAAAACCTCTTCGCAAAACCCTTTACAAGTATCAATAAAATGAGAAGTATGGAAGTAAGCGTTCTCCTTCATTTTCGTATTCAAAAAATCTTCAACCCAATAAAAAGCACAGTCAGCTATTTTATTGTTTGTATCAACAATACTTATCTTATATCCCTTTTCTGATTCGGTATTAAAAATAATACAGCCTTTATCTAGCTTATTAATGTTAATGCCGTTATCACATTCTACATCAAAGTTATCCATGTGTTGGAAAACCTTTAAATAGGTATCTTTATTTTCTGTTTTAAATAATCCAATAGCATCGCAAATAACACCGTCGATATTACAATCTTTAAAGTAACATGTATAAAACTCACCGCCTTTAATTTTTGGGTGCATCGATTGATTAAACAAGTGTTCAGCAAAATGTTTACTGCTTTCTATAAATTTATTTTGTGAAGCAAAAACATCAGTTGCATAGCTTTGTACATCATGGTAATGCATTTCGTATTTTGATTTAAACTGGTAGTAAATATCAGTTTTAAAAGGCGACGTTAAATAACGCATCACAGTATCTTTCAAAAAATCATCACTAATTTGTATTTGTTTTTCGCTAAGCGTTAACTCTTCTCCCAAACCTTTATTTCCAACATAGTGTATAACAAACTGAGTTAATTCTGAACGTGTAAAATCTATCATGGCACAAATCTGTTTAAAAATTGAATGGTAAATGTAATGGTTTAGGCTTGCCCTGAATTAACAAAGTTTAAACAAATAGTAAGTTTTATGGTGTTTTAATTAGCAAAGAAGCCTTAAATTTATTGTTAACTTAAATAATATATTTTAAATGAATGTTACTAACGGATATTATCCGTTATAACCCATACCAATACTTATTAATATTTCCCTTAAATTTGTTTACTATGCATAAAAAAATCATAAAACCCGCACTGTTAGTATTTATAGTTAGTCTTTGTTCATTTACGTTTTATCAGTTCGATAAAAATCAAATATTACAAGATATTTTAATGTCTGTTTTAAATCAAGCGCACTACAGTCCGTTAAAAGTAGACGACGATTTTAGCGAGAAAGCCTATAACCTTTATTTAAAGCGTATCGACATGAGTAAAAAGTTTTTACTCCAAAGTGATGTTGATGCAATGAGTAAATACAAAAAAAGCATAGATGATGAAATTACCAATGGTACTTTTGATTTTTATAAACTATCAACTGAAACTATTGCTAAACGTATTAAAGAAAAAGAAGATTGGGCAAAAGAAATTTTAGCTACACCATTTAACTATTCGATAGATGAAGATTATGAAACAGATGGCGAAAAATTAAAATACGCTTCTAGCGAAAAAGAATTGAAAACTGAATGGACAAAGATGTTGAAATATCAAACCTTATCTCGTTTGGATGAAATGTTAACTGGACAAGAGAAAGCAAAAGCAAAAAAAGATTCGGTATTTACAGAAAAAACATTTGATAGTTTAGAAGTGGATGCTCGTCGTAAAACCCTAAAAGCTAATATTGATTGGTTTAAACGATTAAATAAAATCAATAATAAAGACCGTTTTTCTACATACGTTAACACCATTACTGGTTTGTACGATCCACACACCGAATATTTTGCTCCAAAAGAAAAAAAGAAATTTGACCAAAGTATGAGCGGACAGTTCGAAGGTATTGGAGCTCGTTTACAAGCAAAAGATGGGATTTTAAAAGTATCAGAAGTCATTGTTGGCTCTCCTTCATTTAAACAAGGCGAATTAAAAGCAGGCGATGAAATTCATAAAGTAGCACAAGGTGCAAAAGAGGCTGTTGATATTACCAATATGGAAATGGATGACGCCATTGATTTAATAAAAGGGAAAAAAGGAACTGAAGTTCGATTAACTATCAAAAAACCAGACGGTTCATATAAAGTCATTCCAATTATAAGAGATGTGATTGAAATGGATGAAACCTATGCTAAATCAGCTATTTTAAATAATAAAAAGAAAATTGGCTATATCTATTTACCGATGTTTTACGCCGATTTTACGCGTAATGGCGCTCACCGTTGTTCGGCTGACATGAAAAAAGAAATTGAGAAATTAAAAGCTCAAGGAGTGGAAGGTATTATTATTGACTTACGAGATAATGGCGGTGGATCTTTACAAGAAGTAGTTGAAATGACAGGCTTGTTTATTCCTCGTGGACCAGTGGTACAAGTAAAGGATAAATCAGGTAGAGTATATGTGATGGATGATAAAAATACGGATGTTACATGGGATGGACCATTAGCAATTATGGTAAATCATGGAAGCGCATCAGCCTCTGAAATTTTAGCAGCAGCTATTCAAGATTACAAGCGCGGAGTAATTATTGGAACACAAAGTTTTGGAAAAGGAACCGTTCAGTCTTTTTACAATTTAGACCCCGCTGTTTTACCACAATTTGATACTATTAAACCTTTGGGCGAAGTGAAAATTACTAATCAAAAATTTTATAGAATTAATGGTGGAGCAACCCAATTAAAAGGGGTGATGCCAGATGTAGTTTTACCAGACCCTTATGCCTATATTGAAGTTGGAGAAAAAGAATTAGACTATCCAATGCCTTGGGATGAAATTATGAAAGCAACATATGACGAATACAACGCAATTAACTATCTTAAAGTAAAAAAAGGAAGTGTAGAACGTGTAAAAACAAGTGCTGCTTTTAAATTAATCGAAACGCAATCAAAAGAATTAAAAGCTAAAAAAGATGATACCAAGTATAATTTAAAATTGGAGAAATATAGAGCTGAGCAAAATGAATTGCGCGAGCAATATAAAAAGTATGATGAATTGAAAGTTGACATCAAAACCTTTACGGCTGATTTATCAAACTATGATAAAGAAGTATTAAAGAATGATACTATTAAACTGAATAAAGAGATTAAATGGATTAAAAACGTTCAAAAAGACAATTATATTTTTGAAGCGAGTAATGTAATTAATGATATGAAATAGCACGTATTCGGTTATTAAGTCTATGATAATACTCTAATTTTGAGCATTTTTTAAACGCTTTATTTGGTAATTTTGTTTATTAATTAATAGTAAAATGATAGTAGAACAATTATATACAAGTTGCCTTGCACAAGGCGCTTACTTTTTACAATCAGAAGGCGAAGCAGCCATTATTGATCCATTACGAGAATATAAACCTTATTTGGATTTGGCAGTTAAAAATAACGCAAAAATTAAGTACATTTTTGAAACGCATTTTCATGCTGATTTTGTTTCGGGACATTTAGATTTAGCTAAGCATACAGAAGCTGAAATTATTTTTGGCCCAAATGCAACAACTGATTTTAAAAGTACAATAGCATCAGATAATCAAGAATTTAAAGTTGGTAAATTAACTATTAAAGTACTTCACACACCTGGTCATACATTAGAATCATCTACTTTTTTATTGTTAGATGAAAATAATAAACCTCACTGTATTTTTACTGGCGACACTTTATTTATTGGTGATGTTGGTCGACCTGATTTAGCTATTAAATCTAATTTAACACAAGAAGATTTAGCAGGAATGTTATTTGATTCGTTACGCAATAAAATCATGACTTTACCTGATGATGTGATTGTTTATCCTGCCCACGGTGCTGGCTCTGCTTGTGGTAAAAACATGAGTAAAGAAACTTTTGACACTTTAGGTAATCAGAAAAAAACAAATTACGCTTTAGCTAATATTAGTAAAACAGAATTCATAAAAGAATTAACAACAGGTATTTTACCAGCTCCACAATATTTTGCCAAAAATGCACAGTTAAACAAAACAGGTTACGACAATTACGATACAGTTACTTCAAAAGGAACGAAGGCATTAACGGTTAACGATGCAAAACATTTACTACAAACCAATAATGCTATTATTTTAGATGTTCGTAAACCAAACGAATTTGCCGCCGAACATATTCCTAATTCACTTTTTATTGGTATTGATGGTCAATTTGCACCATGGGTTGGAGCTTTAATTACAGATTTGAAACAAGCTATTATTTTAGTAGCACCAAATGGTAGAGAAGAAGAAACAGTGATGCGTTTAAGCAGAGTTGGTTACGATAACTGTATTGGATTTATTGATGGCGGCGTAGATGAATGGAAACATGCAGGAAATACCACTTCCTCTATTTTATCTATTACTGCAGATGAGTTTTCTGAAAAATTGTCTAACTCTACCATTGATGTATTAGATGTTAGAAAACCAGGAGAATACGAGTCAAGTCATTTATGTAGTGTAAACTCTAATCCATTAGATTTCATTACCGATTGGAAAGATTCTTTATCAAAAGAAAAAGAATATCATATTCACTGCGCTGGTGGATACAGAAGTATGATAGCCGCTTCTATTTTAAAAAGAAATGGTTATGAAAAATTAGTAGACGTAGCTGGTGGTTTTGGAGCCATTCAAAAAACCAATGTTAAAATAGTCACAACAGCTTGTAAAACCGAAGAAGCAAAAAAAGCGAAAACAAAAACATCATTCTTCTTGAGATTATTCTCAAAAAAATTAAAATTAACGCTTTTGTAAAGCACCTCTTATTATGTTCAAAGGCACTAAGTTCTATTCAATTTTCTCTAACAAATGCCCTAAATGCCAAGAGGGAGAATTTTTCATAAATAAAAATCCATACAAAGCAGGCTTTATTAAAATGCATAATAGCTGCCCACACTGTGGCGAATTTTTTAATAAAGAAGTGGGCTTCTATTATGGTGCAATGTATGTAAGCTACGGTGTAAATATTGCACTTGGTGTAGCACTTTTTCTATTATCAGTAGTTATTTTTAACATGGATTTAGTTTGGTACCTCTTTTTATTTTTCTGTTTAGTAGTTTTTTTGTTTCCTTGGACTATGAGAACCTCTCGTTTGATTTACATCAATTTATTTGTCTCCTACGACCCCAGTAAAAAATAATTTTTTTGCATAAAAAAACTCCTACTAGTGATAGTAGGAGTTTTTTTGAATTATATTAAATACTAAGCTAACTTAACGTTTACTGCATTTAACCCTTTTTTACCATCTTGTACATCAAATACAACGTTATCGTTTTCGCGAATTTCTTCTTGTAAACCTGTTGCGTGAACGAAAATTTCAGTTCCGTTATCTTCTTTGATGAATCCGAAACCTTTAGCTTCGTTGTAAAATTTTACTACTCCGTTTTTCATTGTTATATATTTTAATTGTTTTTTATTGATTAAGCTAACTTAACGTTAACTGCGTTTAATCCTTTTTTACCTTCTTGCACGTCAAATACAACGTTATCGTTTTCGCGAATTTCTTCTTGTAAACCTGTTGCATGAACAAAGATCTCTGGACCATTTTCTTCTTTAATAAACCCGAAACCTTTTGCTTCGTTGTAAAATTTTACTACTCCGTTTTTCATTTTTTTGTTTTTTTTGTTATTATTTATTTTATTTATTGTCACCTTATCACTAATTGATAATAGCCACAATGCTGTTTAAGAATAAGGATGTTTTTTCACAACATCTATATCTTTTTTAATTAATTTTTGTATGCCTTTAAAGTAAGGCAATTCTTCGTGGCTGCATAATGATATTGCTTCTCCGCTCTCTCCTGCTCTTCCTGTTCTTCCAATTCTATGCACATAAGCTTCGGCTTGTTCAGGAATTTCGTAGTTAATGACATGCGTCAATTTATCTACATCAATACCTCGTGAAGCAATATCTGTAGCCACTAACACATTAATGGTTCTATCTTTAAATCCTTTCAATGCTTTTTCTCTATTATTTTGAGACTTATTACCATGAATGGCTTCCGCTTTAATCTTATAGGCATTTAAAGCTTTAGCTACTTTATCCGCTCCGTGCTTAGTTCGTGTAAAAATTAATACGTGATTAATTTTCCTATCTTCTAAAATAAATTTCAATAAAGCAGATTTCTTTGTTTTTTGAACGAAGTAAACGGTTTGCTTAATTAAAGTAGCAGTTGATGAAACTGGATTAACAGCCACACTTACTGGATTATTTAAAATGGTATTAGCTAACTTCATGATATTTGGTGCTGCAGTTGCTGAAAAAAACATGGTTTGTCTTTTTACAGGTAACTTAGCTATCACTTTTTTCATATCGTTAATAAATCCCATATCTAACATACGATCCGCTTCATCTAATACAAAATATTCAATAGAACCTAATTTGATAACGCCTTGTTGCATCAAATCTAATAAACGACCAGGAGTTGCAATTAAAATATCGATACCTGATTTAATAGCCACTACTTGATGAAACTGAGAAACTCCTCCAAAAACAACAGCATGTTTAAAACCTAAGTTTTCGCCATATTCTTTAAAGTTTTCGCTAATTTGAGTTGCTAATTCGCGAGTTGGAGCTAAAATCAAGGCTTTAATTTCTCGGTGTTGATTTGGTTTTTTATTAGCATCCATCAATTGTAAAATTGGTAATGCAAAAGCAGCGGTTTTACCTGTGCCCGTTTGAGCACAACCAAAAATATCTTTTCCTAATAAAATGTGTGGTATCGACTGTTGTTGAATGGGAGACGGTTCTTTGTATCCTTTTTTATCAAGCGCGGTAAGCAGCGGTTTGATTAATTTTAATTCTGTAAATGTCATTAAGTGTTGTTTATTTATACTTTAAAAGAAAAATGTAAAGTATATCAGAATGGCAATTGGCATTTACAAACATATTATAATACAGTCTTCAAAAGAAGTACACAAATATAAACACTTTATTAACAATAACCTAATTAATTAAAATATTATCCTTAAAAGGGTTTCTGAGAGGATTATCTTAATTTAGTATCTCTCATTTACAATCATACCGTATGAAAGCTATTTTATCCTTTCTTTTTTTTACCATTCTTGTTAACGGCTTAGGATTTTACTAAAAAACAAGTAATTACATTACCGATGAAACTAACTATATAAGGCCAGAAAATCAAAATAAACTCAATGCTAAATTAATTTCCGCTTACATCCCTCGTGCTAAATTTAAAATTCACACTTCTCTATTAACACCGGCTTGCGTGAGGTACTGTCATATAAATCATTTCAAGTAACCAAGTGAAGTGAAAAATTGTAACTAAATGCCCCACGGCGATGGCTCTTTTGCGCCAGCACGCCCAAACTGTTAACATGAAAAAATTAAGAAGAAACCTCCATTTTAATCTTTCTATTTTTAATCTTTTCTTCTTTGATCAATTGAAGAACCTTCATGATTTTAGAAGCCTTAACGGCTACATAAGCCGAATGATCTAAAACCTCAATCTTTCCTAATTCATCTTTTTGTAATTGACCTTTTTGCAAAAACATGCCCACAATATCCATTTTATTAATTTTGTCTTTTTTGCCAGCGCCAATGTATAAAGTCTTCCATTCGCATGGTGCAGGAAGCGTTAATTTTTTTGGTAAGGTTTCTTCTTCAGGAATAACATCTAAAAATTTCGGTAAATGGTCATTAATGTCTAGTAAAAAATAAGCGGTTCCGTTGGCGTTCATTCGAGCGGTTCTTCCGTTGCGATGTATCATCACATCTTCCGTTGCAGGAAATTGGTAATGAATCACTGCATCAATTTCTGGTATATCTAAACCACGCGCTGCTAAATCGGTAGTGATTAATAAATTAATACTACCGTTGCGCAATTTGATTAATGTTTTTTCTCTATCAATTTGTTCCAAGCCACCATGATAATAACCATGATCTACCTTATGTAATTCTAATTGTTCCGAGATACGATTCACAGCCTCACGATGATTACAAAATACAATCGTTGATTTAGAATTAATCTTTCCTAACAATAACATCAAAGCTTCTAATTTATCATCACCTTCTACCCTGACTGCTTTTACCACTAAAGCCGATTTCATTTCTTTATGCTCGGTGGTATAATTTAACTCTACACTGTGTTTTAAACCAACAAAATCTGGAATTTCTTTTAAAGCGGTGGCTGATGTAAGGATGCGTTTTTTTAAGTGCTTACATTCTCCAATAATAAATTCCATTTCGTCTTTAAAACCAAACTCTAAGGATTTATCAAACTCATCTAGGATCAATGTTTTTATATCATCTACGATTAAATTTTTACGACGCAAGTGATGTTCTATTCTACCTGGTGTACCAACCAATACTGCTGGTGGATGCTGAAAATTATTTTCTTCGATACGAACTGAGTGTCCTCCATAACAACAATTAATTTTGTATTGGGTGCTCATTTGCTTAAACACTTGTTCAATTTGAATAGCTAATTCGCGTGAAGGAACTAGTATTAAAACTTGTACACCTGTTTTGTCTTCTTCTAATAATGGAAGGATTGGCAATAAAAATCCCAATGTTTTTCCTGAACCCGTAGGAGAAATTAACACCACATCATTTGGTTTTGGAATAGCTTCCAAAGTTGCTTTCTGCATGTGGTTGAGTTCAGTAATATTAAAATGCGAAAGGATAGATGTGTAGTTCATGAGATTTTTATAAAGTGCAAATATAGTGTATAATAAATAGAACGCAGATAACGCAGATTGTTTATGATTTTATATGATTTGGATATTTATCAAGTTTCAAAAAAAGCATATTTGATCATACAAAACCAGTGTCATCAGCGTTATATAATATATAGTATATTTACAATCAAAAACATAACATGCCTTTTTCGAAACTTGGATTATCAACCGATTTAGTAAAAACCTTAACCGAACAAAAATATACGCAACCCTACCCTATTCAGAAAGAAGCGATCCCAGCAATTTTAGCGGGAAAAGATATCTTAGGAATTGCACAAACGGGTTCTGGTAAAACAGCCAGTTTTGTATTACCTATTTTACAAATGTTTCAAGATGGTGTAGGTTCCAAAAACCGACATGTACGTGCTTTGGTTTTAGTACCGACGCGTGAGTTAGCCATACAAGTATGCGACGTCGTAAAAGTATTAAGTGCTAATTTACCTAACAAGGTAAAAAGTATGGCGGTGTACGGTGGAGTATCTATTAATCCACAAATGATTGAATTGCAAGGTGTAGAAATTTTAGTAGCCACTCCAGGAAGGTTATTAGATTTAATTTCTAACAGAGCAGTGTCTTTATCAGCCATTAAAATATTAGTATTAGATGAAGCTGATAAAATGTTGAATTTGGGCTTTAAAGAAGAGATGAGCAAAATATTTGGCTTGCTTCCTAAAATGCGACAAAACCTTTTATTCTCGGCCACACTAAGTGATGATTTAAATAACATCAATCGTAATTTATTACGCAACCCAGTTGTTGTTAAAGTTGAAGAAGAAGTCAAAAATTTAGATTTAATAAAGCAGTTTGCTTATTTAATTGCTGAAGAAAAAAAAGGTCCTTTATTACGTTATATTATTAAATCACAAAAAATAAAACAAGTATTGGTATTTGCTTCATCTGTTCAAAGAGCGGATGCTATTGCTTTAAAATTAAGTCAGAATGGTGTTGATGCTTTTGCAATACACAGTAAAAAAAGTCAAGAAGCCAGAAACGAAGCCTTAAACTTTTTTAAAGAGGGCAAAGTAAAAGTATTAGTAGCTACCGATTTAATGGCGCGTGGTATCGACATTAAGTTTTTACCTTATGTGATTAATTATGAATTACCTCGTTCGCCTAAAGATTACATTCACCGTATTGGTAGAACTGGTCGTGCCGAAGCATCTGGAGAAGCTATTTCTTTAATTTCTCCTGAAGAAGAACATCACTTTAAAGTGATTCAGAAAAAGATGGGAAAACACGTGACACAAATTAATGGCAACGAAATTAATTTAAAAGGCTTTTAGTTTTTTACTGTATGAATAAAGACATACATCCTGAAGAAAAACAATTCTTAGATGGCCCGCGCTCACGTTGGTCTGAGCTAAAATATGCCTTTAGCGTATTCCATCAATTAATTGTGGGACTTCGTAAATTGCATTTTATTGGTCCATGCGTAACGGTGTTTGGTTCAGCAAGATTTAAAGAAGATCATGCCTATTACAAATTAACTCGAGAAGTGTCTTCTAAAATTGCTGATTTAGGTTTCGCTATTATGACCGGTGGTGGCCCAGGTATCATGGAAGCAGCAAACAGAGGTGCTAAAGATGTTGACGGACTTTCTATAGGTTGCAATATTGTGTTACCAAAAGAACAATTTCATAATATCTACTTAGATACTTTTGTAACCCTCGACTATTTTTTTGTAAGAAAAGAATTGCTTCGTAAATATTCATTTGCCTTTGTTGTGATGCCTGGTGGTTTTGGAACCTTAGATGAATTTTTTGAAGCTTTAACTTTAGTGCAAACTCATAAAACCGAAAAGTTTCCTATTGTGATTATGGGTGTTGATTTTCATAAAAGTTTAATCGCTCATATTTTAAAAATGGCTCAAGAGCAAACGATTAATCAAGAGGATTTACAATTGATTTTGTTTACCGATTCTGTTGATGAAGCGGTTGATCATATTCAAAAATTTTCGATTGATGCATTTAGCTTAAAATTAAAACGAGCAAAAAAAGCCATGTGGATTTTGGGAGAAACACCTTTAAAATAAATTAATTATTCGGTTTTCCAGCATCTATCCAACATACGATACTGTTTTTTTGACCTTCAGATAAAGTTGTACCCTTTGGCATAGAGCCGCTTACTATGCTAGAACGAATTGAACTTGAAGAAGAACTGATTTGAGTGTACGTGCTGTACTCACTATGACAATTAACACAAGCGCTCTGAATTAAAGGCTTCACGGTAGCGGAAAATGAAGGAGTGCTTGAAGAACAAGACGGCGTATAGGATACTTGAGTATCTTCCTTATTTTTCTTTTTACAAGAAATAAACATTGCGAAGAACAACACTAATACTGCAAATAAGCTTACTATTTTTTTCATTTAATTAAAGTTTAAACTATGAATTCTTTTCTTCTAATTTACCATCTGCATATTTCGCAAAACGACTTTTGTTTCTATCATGTACTTGATCGTAGCGTTTCCAAGGCCAACCACCAAATTGTGTTTTATGGTAATCTTCAAAAGCCTCGTTAATTTCTTGCTTTGTGTTCATCACAAACGGACCATATTGCATCACTGGTTCACCAATAGGTTTACCTTGTAGCATTAAAATACTGGTTTCTTCTGTCGCTTTTATTTCAACATCCACATCTGCTTTTAATTCAATAGCGTGGTAGTGAGAAATAACGGTGCCGGCCACAGTAATATCTTTTCCTTCATAAAAATAAATAGTACGGTTAATACCAGCCGATGCTTTAGGAATGGTGAAGCTTGCCCCTGCTTCCATTTTTAAATTCCAAACTGCCACTTGATTTGCGGTATCTGCTGCCCACGAATCTGGCGGCGGTGTTGGTGCTTGCAATTTATCCAATGTTCCTGCAATCACTTCGACAACTGTTTTTTTATTAGTCGCATCTATATGAATTTGATTTGGAATAGATTCTCTCCAAAACATTTTAAAATGAGGTTCTACCATTTTATGTTTCTTTGGTAAGTTCAACCAAATTTGAAATAGCTCCATTGTATTTTCTTTATCCGCATGAATTAACGGAAACATTTCAGAATGTTGCACGCCCTTACCTGCTGTCATCCACTGCACATCGCCATTACCATAACGACCTGCTGCTCCCATCGAATCGGCATGATCCACAATTCCTTTTCTCACCACGGTAATTGTTTCAAAGCCACGATGCGGGTGCCCAGGAAATCCTGGGACGGATTTACCATGATACATTCTAAAACCATCTTTAATAATAAAATCATCCCCCATGTGGCGACCATTTAGATATTTAGCATCTGGAGCCATTTGCTCGTTTCCATTGGGGAAATTGTCTTCATGGTGTACGCAAAATAAAAAGGGATCAGCGGTTTCCCATTGAAAACCAAGAGGTTTAGTTGATAATATAGGATTCATAACGGAGTTATTAGATTGAAAAGCTTTTTTAAATGATTCGGAAAAAGATACAGATGGCGCTGCCATAGCTGTGGCTAAAGCAAACAACGAACGATTTAAAAAGTTTCGGCGTGGTATGTCTTTACTCATGGTTTATTTGTTTTACGTAAAACAGATGCGGTTATTTTTTGTTTATCAAATTTAAGTAAAGAATAGTGAAATAAAAAAGCTGTCATTATGAGACAGCTTCCTTTCTTATTCCGTTGGGTAACCCTTAGCTACCCAATCAGGTTTAATCCCTTCAGGTAACTCTAGTACTTTTGTATTTTTAAATCCTTGAGCCATTAAAATATCGTAAGCTGGTTTAATATTAGGGCAGCTTGAATATGAGCAACATCCACAGTAAACAACCACTGGCTTTGTTTTACTTTCCATAGTTAAGTACGACAAAATTTTAGTACTAAACGTGGCATTAGTTGCTGCACCAACTGCTTGAGCACCTTTAATGTTTTCCATAGGACCAACATTAAAAATCAAAGGTTTGTCTTTGGCATTGGTGGTTATTTTATCAGACAACTCTTTAGTAGGCATTAATTGTTCTTTTTTCCAAACAGGTGCTTGAGCGTATGAGCTAAATAAGCCCGAAGTAATTAATAGTAGTGTAAATATCGCTTTCATATTATATATAATTTTTATTCTTCAAATTTATGCAAAAAGTTAAATATCAGCATGCCTTGGTGTGATAAAAATTGCTAAAATGAGTGAAACATAGTACAGAGTTATTTAATTTACTTTACCATTAATTTATAGACTTACTTATTTAATCAAAAAATACATTTATCTTTAAACTCTCATGCGCCCAGCCCAAAAAGTAAATAGCAGAACTTTACCTAAACGCAAACCTACAAAGGTTACTAAAGCGGTAACGCCTTCCATTAAAAAGATAAAGGTGAAACCAAAGTTTAATTTAAAAGGTATTCCTGCAAAATATAAACTCATTTGCAATTTAGCGATTGAGCATGCCTATACACAAACGCAATGCGACGAACTTTTATTAGTTGGTGTAAGTGTTTACGAAACATTATTGGAAACGCATCCACTTGAAATAGCAGATAAATTAAAACAAGAGGCTGTTACTAAAGCGATGTTACTTAAAAAAGAATCTTATACTACGGTTTCTTAGTACTTATCTCTTATACTTTATTTTTTCTTTTTTCCTTGATGAAAAAAGAAACTAAAAAGCCAACTCAAAAAAATGTCATTAAAGCTTGAATACTTATTTACAAATTTGACTGTAAAAGAATCAAAAGAGAAAAGAACATTTTATACCTAGGAGTTGTTAAAACGTTCCCATCAAGGCCATTAAAACAAATGAAAATAAGGTCTAAGTTGAAACACAGAAATGGTATCTGTTTATATACCAGCCTTAATTTAAAACTCAAAAAGTACCAAATATGAATTCAATCCTTTATATTTGTTATACTAATTATTATTTTGTGAAGCACCTTATAATACTCTCTCTTTATTTTTTTGCTTCACTTAGTGTGATGGCGCAGACACCCGACCAAACCGAAGAAAAAATTACGGATTTATTATCCATGGGTAATTATAAAGCCGCTATTCCTTTGTATGAAAAGTTGATTAAAAAAAATCCAGATAACGATGAGTTTAAATTCCAATTGGGTAAATGCCTATTAAAAACAAAAAGTAATCCTAAACAAATTATTGATTTGTTTGAATCCTCAATCCCTAAATTAAAACTCGATGCCGAACCCTTATATTATTTAGGACAAGCTTACCAACACAATTTACAATTTGATAAAGCTATTTACACATACATTAATGCTAGAATTGAAGCCGATAGAAATTTAGCACCTATAATTGAACGTCAAATAGAAACCTGTTTGCATGCCAAAGAATTGATTAAAAATCCTATAGATGTAACATTTACAAACTTAGGTAACACTATCAATTCGGAGTTCCCTGATTATTATCCATTAACTCCCGATGATGAGTCCATTTTATTTTTTACCTCTCGCCGCCCAGATAAAGTTGGAGCAAAGCCAGAGATGGATGGCTACCACCCTTCCGATATTTATTTAGCTGTACCAAAAGATGGTAAGTGGGAAGACCTTAAAAGCATTGGTCCCACAATTAATACTAAATATGACGAACAAGCTGTTGGCATTAGCCCAGATGGTAAAAGGTTGAGTGTTTATATTGATCACATTGATAGCCTTGGAAATTTATATACTACCGAGCTAAACAAAAACGGCATTGGCTACAAAAAAATTGAACGACTTGATTCAAAAATTAACGAAGGCTTTGAAACTAGCGGTAGCATGAACGATGCAGGCGATGTGTTTGTATTTGCTAGTAAACGTAAAGACGGCGCTGGACAAAAAGACCTTTATATTATTCGTAAATTAAGTAATGGAAAATGGGCTAAACCTCAAGATTTAGGCGAAAACATTAATACTGTGTATAACGAAGATTTTCCTCATTTAAGTAAAGATGGTAATACCTTGTATTTTGCCAGCGAAGGGCACACGAGCATGGGCGGTTACGATTTATTTAAAAGCCAATGGAACGATTCACAAAAAGCTTGGAGCGAACCTCAAAATTTAGGTTACCCTATTAACGATACTTACGATAATGATAATATAAATATGGTAAGTGATGGAGCCTATGCCTATGTATCGGCAATTAAAGATGGTGGCTTTGGCGACCGAGATATTTATAAAATAAAATTCAACGAAGTTGATACCCGCTATTGCATTATAACAGGTTATGTGCATACTTCAGATTCGAGTAACGTTTCTATTGAGATTAATATATTAGCTTCTAAACCCGATAGTAAAGAAGTATTAAAATTTGTGCCTATACAAAAAACAGGCAAATACTTGATGGCACTTACGCCAGGTAATTATACCTTAAACATAAAGGCAGATGGTTATGAGGAAGTAGTGACTGATTTTATTATTTACGACCTCCCATTTCAGCCAGAAAATACCAAAGACTTTTTACTAAAAAAGAAACCTTAGTTATAAAAATTGGGTTGATTTAAGATTAGTTAAAAACGGTGCACTTCTATTCCTCTATTCTAAGTGTCCTAAATTTCAATCAGTCGTTGTGGCGGCTCCTGAGCACAGTCGAAGTATCGAAGATATATACAAAAAGAGAGATTAGCTAGCGCTGATCGTTCCTTTCCAAAAGTTACAATGTAATCTTTAAAAGGAATTGAACAGGGTTTAAATAACGCTCCTTTTGGACATACTATTTCCGTTCGTTATTAACAGTGTAGGAAATAACTATAGATTTATAAGGATTAATATCCGAACTTTTTTTAAATAATTTTACCGAATAGCAAATATTTGGATAGGAAATTATTTCTTTTGATATACCTTTTTTAAAATCACAAGCTATAGATTTCTGAAAGGTAGACTCCAAAGCATAATACTGTTGTCTTACAAAATAGAGAACTGTATCCGTATTTATTTTGTATACTTTAAATGCGATATCTATTCTGATACTATTGTTATTTTCTGATGAAATAGCGGTGAGAATCAAATCTTCTTTTGGCTCATTTGTTTTTAAGGGATTCTTCTTATTGGTTGCTGATTCGTTTTTTTCTGTTTTATTTATCAAAAGAGTTCTTAGATTTTGACTTTTTGCATCAAACAACAAGTTTTTCAAATTAGACTCCTTAACACTCAAACTATCTCCGCATCATGTTTCAGTATAGTGATAAATCTTATTTTTACTAATTCCAATAAAATTCTCAACAGGAACTCCACAAGAGTAGGATTGATATATTAATCCTTCGAGTTTCCCTGCTTTAAATTCTTGCGCACTATCAATATTAGGGAAATAGTTATGTAAAATATTTATAATACTTGTTTCATTTGAACCTTTTGACAATGTAATAATCATTAATGTCATTTGAAACTCAGAAGTAGGTTTACATGTATAATTTGTTATTTTACATAGAACTCCAGATATAATTGCTTGATTCAAGCTTTTAAAGCAACTGTCAGGAAATAACATTTTAATTTTATTCTCTTCATCTGATATTTCAAATTTACTTTTAATGGCTGCGATTGGTGGAGTCTAAGGACTTATTATCGAACTCTTTTTACCTGGAAATCAATAAATTATCTGTTTTTTATAGGTTACTTTTGAAGAATAAAAAACAGTAATTTTAGATTTAATCACTCTCAATTAAGCTCAAATAATTTAAAAATGTAGCTCAATACAAGACAATATTGAGCTATAAATAGTATATTTGTGAGCTACAAATAGTTACAATGGCTAAATCAAATAAAGATATAAAAAAATTAATTTTAAATTTTATCAATTTAAATCCTTTATGTTCTTCAAAGGAAATTCATGAAGATTTAAAAAATGATTTCGCTTATGCAACCATTAAAAGAGCTATTAAACTTTTATTAGCAGAAAACTTGATTACTGTTTCCGGTAACGGAAAAAGTACTAAATATGAAATAAGTGAAGCCTATGAACTCATTCGTTTTGTTGATGTTGATGAATATTTTCAAAAAGAGATTGATGAAAGGGATATTAAAAATAATTTTAATCATTCACTAATAGCAGAAACGTTAAACAAAGTATCTGTATTTACAAATGAGGAAATTAATTATTTAAATAACCTACAAAATCAGTATAAAGAAAACACATTAAAACTTACTGATTCTGAATATAAAAAAGAGCTTGAAAGATTGGCGATTGACTTAAGTTGGAAGTCTTCTCAAATTGAAGGTAATACATATTCCTTGTTAGAAACAGAACGATTATTAAAAGAAAAAGAAACAGCTTCTGGAAAAACGAAAGACGAAGCAACTATGCTTTTAAATCATAAGGCTGCCTTAGATTTTATTATTAAAAATCCAAAATATATAAAACCATTAACAATATCAAGCATTGAGGATATTCATAGTATTTTAGTAAAAGAGTTAGACATCGATCGAAACATTAGAAAGCGGCGGGTTGGTATTTCAGGAACTAATTACAAGCCATTGGATAACGAATTTCAAATAAAAGAAGCTCTTGAGCAACTATGCAAATTAGTAAATCATCAAGATAATGTTTTTACAAAAGCATTGTTTGTTTTAGTCTTAATTTCCTACATACAAGCTTTTGCAGATGGTAATAAAAGAACTGCTAGGATCATAAGTAATGCAATATTAATAAATAACAACTACTGCCCTATTTCATTTAGAACGGTTGATTCAATAGATTATAAAAAAGCTATGTTGATTTTTTACGAGCAAAATAACATTAGCGCATTTAAGAAAATTTTTATAGACCAATTTGAATTTGCTGTCAAAACTTATTTTTAAGAATTGCAAAGTCACCAAAATCATTTTATTTAAAAGAGATCTAGAGGTAATAGACTCATCCGATATTCTTTGAATTCTTTTTTTAAGATTTAAATAAAATCGCATCGATTTTAAAATTATTAAAAATCTTAAATCTGTAATAAAAAGCGAATTTGCAATTGATGGACTCCACCGACATTTTTTCGAACTCTTTTCTTGAAGATCTCAATAAAATAAGTGTGTTAAAGCAATATTTAAGCATTTAAAGTTTCCTCTGAAAAAGAGCGTATTTTCTCATGTATAAAAACTATACATGAGAAACTTGTCAGGTATAGTTTTTAGCTAAAAATAAACACGAAATCACTATATGTCCATATTTTGTAAAATATTGGACATATAGTTTGTATTTGTCCATATTTGAACATATATTTGCTATATGTTCATTTTTAACTAAATAATGGACATATAAAAAATGAAGAAATTCGATAGAAATATACCATATAATGATTTGCCAGACTTACCACCATCTGACATCATATTTGATAAAGATATATTGTTAAAGTGGGGTATTGCCTCAAGGGCCTTAGCAGAGCTAAATAGAAATATTATGAGGATACCAAACCCAACGATGTTAGTGAACACAATAACATTGCAAGAGGCACAAACATCAACAGCAATAGAAAATATTTTTACTACAGATGACGAACTCTATAAAGCTGTTTCAGATACCCTAAGAGAAGAAGCAACAGATAATGCAACAAAAGAAGTTCTTCGTTACCGTGAAGCTTTATGGAAAGGATACAATACGATTAAATCAAAAAACAAATTAGATGAAGCAACAATTGTAAAAGTATTTCAACAAATTAAAAACACTCGTCAGGGTATTCGTCCGCCTCAATCGCAAGTCGTAATTAAAAGGGGACAAAGTGAGTTTAAACCCGGAGAAATTATTTATACACCCCCTCGAGGTACTGGAGTAATAGAGAAAAAAATAAAGAATTTAATTGAATTTTTAAACGATCATAAGAAATACCCCATTGATCCTCTTTTTAAAATGGTTATTGGTCATTACCAATTGGAAGCTATACATCCTTTTACAGATGGTAATGGAAGAACAGGAAGAATATTAAATTTACTATACTTGGTTCATCAAGAATTATTATCTCATCCAGTTTTGTTTTTAAGTAAGTACATCTTAAATCATAAGGATGATTACTATGCTAATTTAGCTGGTGTAACAACTCGAAATGCATGGAAGCCTTGGTTGAATTATATGCTAACTGCAGTTGAAATAATGGCAAAGGAAACAAATCAAACAATTGATGAGATCTTAAGCCAGATGCAAGCTACTCATCAACATGCAAAAGGAAAATTAAAGTGGTATAGCTTAGAACTTAATCAGCTTTTATTTTCGCAACCTTACATTAAACCTAGAAAAATTGGTGAATTACTAGAAGTTAGAAGTAGAACTACACTTACAAAATATATGCATGAATTAACTGATATTGGAATTGTATCACCACATCAAGAAGGGAAAGAAGTTTTCTATATCAATAACGATCTTATTCGCATATTGAAATCATAAGCTTATTTGAAAGAAAAAAAAATTGCAAATCCGCAATAAGTTGCGAATTTGCAATTGGTGGACCCGGAGAGATTCGAACTCTCGTCCAAACAAGGAATTAATATGCTTTCTACAAAGTTTAGAACATAATTGGTTTTCGATTCAAGTCAGGCTTATATTCATACCAAACTTAAACTTAGATGCTAATATTGTTTCAGATAACATCATCACTGAAACAAGTTGCTAATTTATGATGCAAAATTCTCGTCGCTAAGCAACGTTGCTACAAGGTTTGCAAAGGTTGGTTAGTCTTGGACTAAGCAGCCATAGCGTAAGAATTCTCTTCGCCGAATAAAAGTTTGAGAGTTGAGTTTAGGGTGCCATATCCACAACGCACCACCTGCTTACATACCAACCGCGCTCGCTGTCAAAACCGGTCGGGCCCATAATTTTAAAGAACTAGTTCAAAGATACAACATTTTAAAGTTGAATGTGACTTTTTAATTATATTTAAGAAAAAATTACCATGAGAAAAATCGTTCTATCCTTCTAGTTTGCGCTTCTATGGCTGCATTTTATCAACCCATCAAATCAAAAGCCTTAAAATTAAAATATACATTATCCAATAACTTGAAGGCTAATGAATTTACTGATTCTTTAAATTTGGACAAAGGTGTGAATGACATGTGAAATGTTCAGGTGTAGCATTTAGTAAACTTGATGCTAATGGCAAATACAATTTAGTAGGTTATGCCTTTCCAGTTGGCGGATTAGTTTCGACAAAGCGTGAGTTTATTCGCAATTTACATTTTGTAAATATTGAGAAAATTGAAAAATCGGTAAACGAAAATTTTTCTTTTGAAACATGTCGCTCAAACTTTGTGGATGCTAAAACTAAAGCTAAGTCTTATAATTGTTTGCGATATTTTACTAAACTTAAAGATGGCTATAGCTATATTATTTATGCGTGGCAAGAAAATATGAATCTTTTATACTCAAAGAGCGAAAGCCAATTATTAAAAATGATCAATGTGATTACATCTCTTTAGATTTTTGTAAAGAGATATGTATCCATATCTACAAATTCATTCACTTTTATTTCAATTGTTTTATCGGTTACTTTAATTTCTTTCACGCCTAAAGATGATGCATCATTATACTCAATCATCATCGCTGTGGGGCTTTTAAATTGAATCTTGCCTTTGTATTGTGGGTGGAATTCAAAACTCACTTCTCCAAAACCATCTTTAGCTTCAATAGTAATTTTACCATATACTTTATTAGTGTATACACCAGACAATTTTTTATAAGCATCTGCGGGAGCTTTATAAGCAGCCACTTCTTTCTTTAAAGTTTTAATAACTGCCTGCTCTTCATCGTAACCTTCTTTAAATCCATTATAATAAAAGGCACTTACATTTACATAAGGCTGATTAGTTATATCATTCATAATTTGAGCATCAATGGCGTCAAATAAATATTGTCCGTCGCTGTTAGTTAAAATCACGTATCCAAATTTATCTTCTGGAACTAAAACAGTTTTACTTAAAAAGCCATTCGCACCTCCATCGTGCGTTACTATTTTTTTACCAAACTTATCTTTTAAAAACCAACCTAAACCGTAAGTATTAAAGCTATTTCCTTTTCCTCTACCCTGCCCCACAATGGTATTTGATTCTCTTGTTTTTTGAATTACTTCAGAAGGTACAACTTGCTTGCCGTTATATTTTCCATTATCTAATTGCATCATCACCCATTTACTTAAATCATTTACATTAGACGTGATAGAGCCAGCTGCACCAATATTATCCACTTTTGATGGCATGATTTCAAATAAATTTCCATTTAACAACGTATAAGCTTTTGATGCATTTGGAGAAGTGATAAAATTTTGAAAGGTCGTTCCTGTTCTTGTCATGCCTAATGGATTAAAATAATGGTATGTTAAATAATCATCCCAAGTTGTATCGCTTGCTGCTAAAATAACTTCGCCAGCAGTTACAAAACCCATATTGCAGTAACCATACTTTTCTCTAAACCCAAATTTAGGTGTTACGTTTGCCATATTCTCTACAAGCTCTTTTCTGCTTTTTGTGCCAGCCCAGTTTAATAAATCAGTTTGAAACGTTTCGTAGCCAATGCGGTGCGATAAAACATCTCTAATCGTCACATGATTGGTTAAATAATCATCTTGCATTTTAAAGTATGGTAAATGCGTTTTCACCAAATCATCTAACTTCAATTTTCCATAATATTCTAACAAGGCAACCGATGTTCCAGTAAACGCTTTACTATTAGAGGCAATTTGAAATTCGGTATTTTCGGTTACTGATGTTTTCTTAGCAACATCGGCATATCCGTAACCTTTCATTAAAACTACTTTTCCATCTTTTACAATAGCAATAGCTAAGCCAGGTAAATTCCAGCGAGTCATTTCACGTTTGATATAAACATCTAAACTATCTTTTATGAAATTACCTTGCGCAATGGATAATTGAAAAGAGATGCAAATGATGACAAAGCTAAAAAGGAATTTCATAGAGTTTGGGTTTTAAAACCAAATTTATAAAATGATTTGGGTTTATGAGAAAAATAATTAAAAAGGATTGAGGCTTTCACTTCGGCTCCACTCAGTGTCCGAAGTTTCAATCGGCTCCTAAGCGGAGCCGAAGCCACAAAATATTACTTCACCAACACTACTGGTTTGGTAGCCGAACCAGCATTTGATGATAAAGTGATATAATACACTCCTGATTTGTAATCTGCTAAACTAATGGAATGATTAAATGATTCGTTTAACAACAATGTTTCTTGATACAATAATCTTCCAGAAATATCTTTGATTTCGATTAACGACTTTTCAGCATTTTTAGTGAAACCTGTTAACTGAATCACATCATTTGCAGGATTTGGAATCACAGAGAAATAGTGATTTTTATCGAGCATTTGTGATACTCCTGTAACTAAAAAGCAATTGTTAGCTACCACTTTATTAATGGCTTCATAAGCTTTGTTTACTATTTCGATGGCACTATTGATGCAAATACTTCCTGAACCGTTTGTGTAGTAAATTCTGCATAAAGGTTGAGAGTTCACATTTTTAGCAATAGATGAATCTTTAAAGGATACACAAATAACTTTATTGCCACCAACTAAAAAATCTGGTGTTTCGGGATATACATTTGTTGGAACCAAATTCACTACATTTAAAATAGTAGCGCCGCTAATGGTAAACTCATATCCTAAAATACGGGCCGTAGGATTTTTAATATATACATCAAAATAATTTTGGGACACATCTATATTTCCAATACTTAAAGTAGCGGTATGATTAGGGTTTAAATTACCTCTAGGAAATAAACAATTGGTATTAATGCTTGATCCATGATTGACGCAATTAGCCATTAAAGCTGCATCCCAAACAGTAATGGTGCCAGTATTATTTAAATCATTACAACTATTAGCAGTAATGCTGCTATTTAAAATTTGATTGACATAAAGCTGTCCGTCTACTATTTGTTGAGTTCCACTATTATTCAAATCTCCCATTTTAACGGTTCCGTTGCATGTCCCATTACAATCTACAACAGCATTTCCAAATTGATTTCCTGCACAATCCGAATAAGAAGGGCAAGAAGCTAATAAGGTAAATCCTTTTTGTCCAGATGAATTAGCCGTAATTTTAATACAAGCTTGTGCCCAGTTATTTTGATAATTACTTTCAAAATGGCCAAGGGCATCTGCCGATTGATCCCAGTTTACTTTTGCAGCCATTACATAATTCCCCGTATCTACATCCGTAATATCAATCCATTGGCAATCTAAACCAGCGGCATAAATATCACCACATTGTTTAGATATTCCCATGTTTCCGCACGAAAACTTAGCCTGTCCTCCGTCTGGGCAACCATCATAATCTAATACGCAAAATCCATTTTTAAATCCAATAGGAATAGCTTGTCCATTTGGTTTATATAAACGATACTCTGCATATCCCTCGTAGTGAGCATGTCCATGACAATTGTTAGTTGTAAATTGTCCTGGATTATTACCAGGATCTCCAATATAATAATCTTGAGTTCCTATATTTTTAATATATGTATCAAAATTAATTACCGTTCTCACTCCATAACCATTTAAACAACTTTCAGTTACTCTACAATCGCCTGGGCCAGCATTCACGGTTCCTAAACTTAATGAACTAATAAATTGTGGTTGAACAATAGTTAAATCGGGCGCTGTGCATAATGGACTTGGATAATACACACAACTACCATCATCAATAGTGGCTAAAGGATTATAATTACATGCACTAAACGTAGTACAACCTGAAATTGGTCCTTGATAGTTGATAGCAAAATTAATAGCTCCTGTGCAAGAGTTATTATAAGACCCTACTCTTACAATATAGGTTTTTGATGAATCTAAAGCACCCGATATTTCAGATTGCAAACCACAGAAATCATCATTATATAGTATAGTACCTGTATTATTAGTAGTAAAAGGTCCTGTACAATTTTCGTACACCCATAATTTTGTATCGCATGAACTTAAAGAACAAGTAGATACAGTATATAAACCAACTTGAGCAGGTTTAAATTTATAATAATACTCATTGCCAGGTGCTGTGTAAGTACCTGTATTTACAGCAATAGCCGTTTGGCAACTCTCCCCTGGTCCACAATTAAAATAGTAATTATAAACACCCGCAAACTGCCCATTATTGTTGGTTTGTAAAATATTATTAACATATATTTGAAAATTACCAATACCGTAATTACAGCAAATTCCATCTCCAAAACTATCATTAATCGTAAAGCTTAAACATCCTGCTGATGGAACACATATTGTGTTTGTAAAAGTGGTAGCGTTAGTTAATGTGCCATTTGACATTAAAACAATGCCAAATTTATTTTTTAACTGCCACGTGGTTTCAGCTGCATAATTATCAGTAGTTAATACGATTTTAACTTCCACATTACCAGCAGGGCATTGACTGAAGATATTAAGTGATGCTAAAACTAAAACAAGGGTAGTAAAGATATATTTCATAGGCTGTTTTTAATTTAAACAATGCGTGTATATTTGTATAAAAATAAGACAATTCTATAGAATTCCTATTTTTTTTAATAACTAATTATAAACTTTTACTAAAAATTTAAACAGGCTATATATATGTCAAAATTTAAAATCGGTGTTCTTCGCGAAGAAAAATCTCCACCAGATAAACGAGTTCCATTAACCCCACTAATTTGTACTGAATTACTGCGTTCTTACCCGAACTTAGAAATTGTTATTCAACCTAGTATAATTAGATGTTACAGCGATGAAGAATATTTGGCATTTGGATTAACCTTACAAGAAGATTTAAGCGATTGTGATGTGTTAATGGGTGTAAAAGAGGTCCAAAAAGAGAACTTGATTCCAGGTAAAAAATACTTTTTCTTTTCTCATACCATCAAAAAACAGGCTCATAATATTAAGTTAATGAAGACCTTAATCGAGAAGAAAATCCAAATGATTGACTACGAAACTTTAACTGACAAAAACCATAATCGTATAATTGGGTTTGGACGTTATGCGGGGATTGTAGGTGCTTACAATGGTATTTTAGGTTACGGACGTAAATATGATTTATTCCAAATTAAACCAGCTAATTTATGTCGCGACAGAGCTGAAATGGAAGAGGAATTAAAACGTGTGAAATTACCAAATATTAAAATTGCATTAACAGGCGGTGGTCGCGTAGCTAATGGCGCTATCGAAACATTATCGGCTTTAAGAATAAGAAAAGTAACTCCCGAAGAATTTTTAATGGCATCGTTCAGAGAGCCTGTATATTGTCAGTTAAATCCAAGAGATTATGTAGAACGCCCGGATGACCATAATTTTGACTTGAATGATTTCTTTAAACACCCTGAACATTTTGTCTCTAAGTTTTCTCCATTTACTAAAGCAACCGATATTTTTATTTCAGCACACTTTTGGGATCCGCGTTCACCTAAAATGTATACGACAGAGGACATGAAAGCTGCTGATTTTAAAATGAGTGTGGTAGCTGATATTACTTGTGATATTGATGGAAGTGTTCCAACGACTTTAAGAGCAAGTACAATTGATAAACCTTTTTATGGGTACAATCCTAAAACAGATAAAGAGGACGTTCCATTTAATAAGGAAACCATTTGTATTATGGCAGTTGATAATTTACCTTGTGAATTGCCTCGTGATGCGAGTGATGATTTTGGGAAAGATTTGATGGAGCGTGTTTTACCATTTTTATTTAAAGACGATGTTGATGCTATTATTGAGCGAGCTAGTATTTGTAAAGAAGGTAAATTAACTGCTAACTTTGAGTACTTAAGTGATTACGCATACTAATTACTAAAACATGCGAATATACGAATCCTAGCACATACACTGATTCGTATATTCGTATAAAAACGGTAATTAAAATTGGTGAAATTTATTCGGACTTATTTCTTTACTAAAACAAACACGTCTTCGTTATCGCGTTTCATTAAGTATTTTTCGCGAGCAAAGGTTTCTAAGCTTTCTTTATTAGTTTGTAATTCAAGAATCTCTTTTTTATTGTTTTCTATTTCGGCTATGTAATACTCCTTCTCCGCATTCAATTTATTGCACTTACTTACCAAATCAAATTGAGTAAACACGTCGTTTTTATCAAAATACAAAAGCCATACGATTAAGCCTATAATCACCAAAAAGTATTTATTTTTTAATATTTTAAGAATTAGCATTTGATAAAAACCTTAATTTTAATTGATATAAAAGTAATTTTAACCTAAAACATATGTCATGCTATTTAAAAATGTTATTCATATTGGGTTGTTAGTTGTATTAACCACTTGTTTTTCGGTAGCACAGGTAAAGACTTCCACTTTTAAAGCTGCACAATTAAAATACAGCAAGGTAAAAGATGCTTATGACAATAAATGGACAACATTAAAAGAGGGTATCAAAGCTATTTCTATCAATTCTGAAAATTACGACATTTATATACGTGCCTTTAAGCATGATAAAAAACTAGAAGTGTGGTTAAAAAATACAGATGCAACATCGTACAAATTATTTAAGACCTATGAGATCTGCGCTAGCAGTGGAGATTTAGGCCCAAAACGACAAGAAGGCGACGGACTAGTGCCAGAAGGATTTTATACCGTTGATTTATTTAACCCAACAAGTAACTATTATTTAAGCATGCGAGTAAGCTATCCTAATACCAGCGATGTTATTTTAAAAACCAGTAAAAATGCTGGAGGTGCTATTATGATTCATGGTAATTGTGTTACTATTGGATGCTTACCAATGACAGATGATAAAATAAAAGAATTGTATGTGTTATGCTTAGAAGTAAAAAACAGAAATAGAATTGTAAAAGTTGATATTTTTCCTGCAAAGATGACCACCGAAAACATAAAATTTTTGGTAGCAAATTATTCAAAGGACAAACTCACCTTTTGGAATTCATTAAAACCTGCTTACGATTATTTTGAAAAAAATCATGCCACTCGTAAAGTGTTAACAGATGCTAAAGGACGATATTCTTTTAAGGATTAACCGACCAGTATTTTTTAACCACATAGACACATATATTACACTAAATTAGAGGTGTGTATAAGGAGTTGCACTTGCATCATAGCCCTATGTGTAAAAATCTATTTTTCTGTATACTACATCTCCTACCTGTTTTTTTCTATGTTACTATGTGGTTATTTTTTTTATTTTCATTATAGTATAATAGTTCATAACCATCATTTTTAGTTCATAAAATGCCTAAAGGTATATTCGTTTCCTTTATACATTTACTCTACAAAAAACAAAAAATTATGAATATTATTTTAACGTATTGGTGGGTAATTATTCCCATTATTTTATTAATCTCTTACAAATTAATTTTCCGTTTATTCGGAATCATTATTATCCCAGAAGACAAAATTGGATTAGTCACCAAAAAATTTGTACTATTTGGTGCTAATAAGGAATTACCTGCAGGACGCATCATTGCTATTAATGGAGAAGCTGGTTTTCAAGCGCAACCTCTTGCCCCTGGAATTTATTTTTGGAAATGGATTTGGCAATATGAGATTACACAACAGTCGTTTACTGTTATTCCAGAAGGAAAAATTGGTTTAGTAGTTGCTAAAGATGGAAAGCAATTAGAAACAGGATTTATCTTAGCTCGTAAAGTAGATTGCGATTCGTTTCAAGATTCGGAAGCCTTTTTAAGAAATGGTGGACGTAAAGGTCGCCAATCGGCTATTATTACTGCTGGTTCATATCGTATCAATACCTTCTTATTTGAAATCAGCACATACGACATGACTCATATCAATGAGAATATGGTTGGCATTGTAACGACGATGGATGGTATGCCAATTGAAGAAGGCAACATTGCAGGTAAGCAAGTATTGGGACACAATAACTTCCAAGATTGTGATGCTTTCCTAGAAGCTAATGGTAACAAAGGTTTACAGCCAGAGATTATTTTAGCAGGTTCATATTATTTAAATCCTTGGTTTATACAAGTGGAACAAATTAAAATGACAGAGATTCCTATTGGTTATGTAGGCGTTGTTATTTCTTATGTAGGTTCAGAAGGAAAAGATTTAAGTGGTACTGAGTTTAAACACGGTAATATTGTAAGTAAAGGCGAAAAAGGTGTTTGGGCTGAACCATTAGGGCCTGGTAAATATCCAGTGAATACCTTTATTATGCGTGTAGAACTAGTTCCAACTACTAACTTAGTATTAAACTGGGCTAATGCTCGAAGCGAATCACATCAGTTAGATAAAAACTTATCGACTATTACGGTACGTTCAAAAGATGGTTTCCCTTTCAATTTAGATGTCTCTCAAATTATTCATATTCCAACAACTGAAGCACCAAAAGTAATTGCGCGTTTTGGTAGTATGATGAATTTAGTTGGACAGGTATTAGAACCAACTATTGGTAACTACTTCCGTAACTCGGCTCAAGATAGTGATGTGATTGCTTTCTTAAGCACTCGTAAAGAACGTCAGGATGCTGCTAAATCAAAAATCAGTCAAGTGTTAGACCAATACAATGTAAATGGTGTTGATACCTTAATTGGTGATATCGTGCCGCCAGAAAGTTTAATGAAAACATTAACAGATCGAAAAATTGCTGAAGAGCAAAACACAACATTTGAAACTCAAAAACGTGCAGAGGTAACTCGTCAGGCTTTAGAAAAAGAAACTGCGGTTGCTGATATGCAAAAGGAAATTGTAAAAGCTGATCAAGGTGTATTAATATCTGAGCGTATTGCCGATGCAGCCGTGAAGAAAGCAACAGGTGAAGCACAAAGTGTAAAAATTTCATCAAACGCAGAAGCCGATCGTTTAAAAGTAATTGCAGCAGCTGATGCGGAGAAAACAAAATTATCTGCCAATGCAGAAGCAGAGAAAGTAAAAATGCTCGCAAATGCAAATGCAGAGAAAATATCGGTAACCGGTACAGCCGAAGCACAAAGTATTTTAGCAGTAGGTAAATCAAATGCAGAATCTTACCGATTGGCAGTTGAAGCCATGGGAGGCGATAATTTCAGCCGATTAAAAGTAACGGAAGCAATAGGTAAAGATAAAATCAAAGTGATTCCAGATGTATTAATTACTGGCGGTAACGGCGATGGAGCTAACGGCCCTATCAGCGGATTATTAGGATTAAAATTATTAGAAGAAGTATCAAAAAACATGGGTAAGAATGTAGAAGAGAAACCTCATACAGACCCCGATACTAAAAAATAATTGTGCATAACATTACCATTTAAAAAGAGATAGCAATATCTCTTTTTTTATTTTAGTACAATTATGCCACACGACATCATTTTAGAAACCGAACGTTTAATAATAAGAGAACATGTTTTAAGTGACGCTCCGTTTTTCTTTACACTAAATTCAAATTACAATGTTGTAAAATATACTGGAGACTCATCATTTAAAACGATTGAAGAAGCAGAAAAAATAGTTCAGTACGTCATGAACCAATATAAAGAAAATGGATACGGACGGTGGTTAGTTGCTGAGAAAGAAACTGGAAATCCCATAGGCTGGTGCGGTTTAAAATTTCATACAGATACAAAAGAAACAGATATAGGTTACCGATTATTAGAAAGTGCCTGGGGAAAAGGTTACGCAACTGAATCGGCTAAAGCATGTATAGATTATGGATTCAAGCATTTTAATTTAAATCGAATTATTGGTGACGCCATGAAAGAAAACACGGCATCTATCAATGTATTCAAAAAATTGGGAATGACTTATTTAAAAGACAGTTTGCTTGATAATATAGAATCTGTTGTTTACGAACTAAAAAAAGAAAATTACAAATAAGATGCGCTTAACACAACGCCTTCAATTAATTAAATTAACCGTTCTTATTGGCTTGTTAGCGTCCATTATTTTAAGCCATCCTTTATGGGCGGGAGATAGATGGTTTCCAAAAACAACATTGATAGAAGATTATTTTGGAGTGCCCTACCCTTACGATTACATTCAATTATCGGTTTTAATTTTATTGATTGTATTTTCGTTTAGTACACAAAAAAAGTTTCCTACTGTATTATTAATTATCTTTTCAGTGTATATGTGTTTTGATGATCAAAACCGTTTACAACCTTGGTTTTATAATTACATCTTAATCTTATTTATTTTATTATTTTACAGACATCGTGTAGATGAACCTAATAATTATACCACGGTCTTTATTTCGCTACAGATGCTGGTGGCCTTGATTTACATCTTTAGTGGGATTCAAAAAATGAATTCTTCTTTTGTACCAGATACTTTTGAATGGATGATTAGTGCTTTTGATACTGTATTATCAAAACGACAGCTAGGCATTGTAACTAAATTTGGTTATGTGATTCCCTATTTTGAATTAAGTATTGGCGTATTATTACTCGTAAAGCAATTTCGGTTTATAATTGTTCCTTTAGTAATACTGATGCATATTTTAATTTTAATCATGTTAGGTCCAACAGGTAAATCTTATAACTCCGTTGTTTGGCCTTGGAATATTATCATGATAGCATTAGTATTACTACTTTTTGCTGACGTTAAACAAGAACGCTTTTTTGACATTTCCTTTTTATTTAAAGGATTGAGTTTTTATATCGTGATTACCTTAATGCTCATCTTCCCTATCTTTAGTTTAAATAACCAATATGATTCTTATTTATCAAGCTCATTATATTCGTCAAACTTAAATGAATGTCAGTTAATTTTGACGGACAAAGCCTATAAACGATTACCTAAAGATTTAAAAGCATTTTGCACCACAAATGTTGATCATAATGTATTATATATTAAAAAATGGGTAGAAGAAGAACTAAACGTGCCTTGTGTTCCAGAGTATCGTATCTTTAGAAACGCTCATCATTATATTATTCAACTCACACAAACCGATTCGAAAGAAGTACAAATTAATTTTATAGAGAAGGAGAAACTTCTAGATTTTTGAATTAAGTATTTTAATACAAAAAAAGGCACATTATTATTGTGCCTTTAAAAACATTAATTATAAAAATTATAAATGTATTACTTCACCATATGCAGCAGCAGCAGCTTCCATAATAGCTTCGCTCATCGTTGGATGTGGGTGAATTGTTTTAATTAACTCATGTCCCGTTGTTTCTAATTTACGAATAGCAACTATTTCAGCAATCATTTCCGTAACATTAGCACCAATCATGTGAGCTCCTAATAACTCACCATATTTAGCATCAAAAATTAATTTAATAAATCCGTCTTTTGCACCCGAAGCACTTGCTTTACCTGATGCAGAGAATGGAAATTTACCAACTTTTAAAGTATATCCTTTTTCCTTTGCTTGTTTTTCTGTCATACCAACAGAAGCAACTTCTGGCTGGCAATACGTACAACCTGGGATATTGTTGTAATCAATTGGCTCAGTATGAACACCAGCAATTTTCTCAACACAAGTAATACCTTCTGCTGAAGCAACGTGTGCTAAAGCTTGTCCAGGAACGCAATCACCAATAGCATAATATCCTGGTACGTTTGTAGCATAATATTTATCAACTACAATTTTACCTTTATCGGTTGCAATACCCACAGTTTCTAAACCTAAACCTGTAATGTGTGCTTCGATACCTACTGCAGATAAAACGATTTCAGCTTCTAAAACAACATTACCCGTTTTTGTTTTTACATTTACTTTGCTAATATCTCCTTTTGTATCTACACTCTCAACAGATGCTTCTGTCATAATTTCGATACCTGTTTTCTTTAACGATTTTTCTAATTGCTTAGATACTTCTTCATCTTCTACAGGAACAATGTTTGGCATAAATTCCACTATGGTTACTTTAGTTCCCATGGTTGCATAAAAATACGCGAACTCAACACCAATAGCTCCTGAACCAACAACTACCATTGTTTTTGGTAATTTAGGTAAAGTCATTGCTTCACGGTAACCAATAATTTTTTTACCATCTTGCGGTAAGTTTGGCAACTCACGAGAGCGAGCTCCTGTTGCTATAATAATATGTTTCCCTTCAACGGTACTTACTTTTCCATCAGCTGCTTTTACCTCTACTTTTTTTCCAACTTTAACTGTAGCAGTTCCCATAATGACATCAATCTTGTTCTTTTTCATTAAGAACTGAATGCCTTTACTCATACCGTCAGCTACATCGCGGCTACGTTTAATAACTGCACCAAAATCAGCTTTGATATTATCTGCACTAATTCCGTATTCTTTTGAGTGATTTAAGTATTCGAATACTTGAGCACTTTTTAATAAAGCTTTAGTTGGTATGCAACCCCAATTAAGGCAAATACCTCCTAGGCTTTCTCTTTCAATAATTGCAGTTTTTAATCCTAATTGAGAAGCGCGAATTGCAGTAACATAACCGCCCGGTCCGCTTCCTATAACAATAACATCGTAGTTCATAGTGTGTGTGTTTTTAGTGGTGCTAATATAAAGGTTTTTTCATTTAAGTAATAGTTATTAAAATTATTATTTGGGCACGTCCGCGAAAAGCGGACCGGGCTTTTGCTTCAATCTTTTTTTCGTACCTCAAAAAAGGGTTTTCGCGACAATCCCTCGTGCGGGCGTTAATAAGGTTTGAAATTTAAATGAGGAATTTAATGGTAAGTTCGTGTGAGGGATGCAAGCGAAAATCCTTTGTATAGAAGTAGCGTATACAAAGATTGCAGCGGGTCAGCCCGACGGCGCTGTCTCTTTTGCGCCGGCACACCCTAACATTAATTACCAAATCTTAATTCCTAGAAATAATAGAAGTTGGCAGTACAATCTTTTTAACGCTAGAGATATTATCCTTATCGTCGATTAATTGTAATGCAAGGTTAGCCGCTTCAATTCCAATCTGCTCAACTGGTTGAGATACAGAAATAATGTTTGGTTTTACGAAATCAAATAAGCTGATATCATCAAAAGAAGCAAATAAAACGCCTTCTTTTTTGGCATCAAATCCAATCTCATTAAATACATTTAAACAAGCAGTCGCAATATGATTATTCAAGGTATAAATCGCATCAATTTTATTAGATTGTTTTAAGCGTTTCAATAATTTTTCTCTCACATCTTTTTGAATGTTATTGAAAGAAATTTCCATTAAATTTTCTTCTTTAAATGGAATATCATATTTTTTTAAAGCATCCTTATAACCTTTTATACGTTCTGTTAACGAACTGATGTGAGAAGGTGTGATGTTTAGAGCTAAAATATTTTTACATCCTTTATGAATTAATAAATCGGTTAATTCAAAAGAACCTTGATAATTATTTGCCACTACATAATTAGATTCAATATCTGGCAAGTAACGATCAATAAACACAATGGGAAAATTACGTAAACGCTCCTTTTTAAAGTATTCGCCAGATGTATTGGTAGTGGCAATGATTAATCCATCAATCATGTGTTGTTCGGCAAATAAACTAATTAACTTCTCTTCTCGCTCTACATTCTCATCTGTACTGCAAATCATTAAATTATAACCTTTTGCAGCTAATTCTTTTTCAACATACTTAGCAATGTTTGAATAAAAAGGATTGGAAATATCCGCTACCAGTAATCCAATTAAATGACTTTTACCAGTTCTTAAGGCACGAGCAAACACATTTGGTGTATATTCCATTTCTCCTGCCTTGGCTAACACTTTTTCTTGTGTTTTTTTACTAATGCCGTAAGCATCGCCTTTGCCGTTAATAACCATTGACACTAATGTTTTTGATACATTTAGTTCTTTGGCAATGTCTTCTAACAATGTTTTTTTAATACCCATGAGTGTTTAATTTATAACTTGTCTAAACAAATATAAAGAATTCTAAATAAGTTTAGATTATTTTTCTAAATTATTTAGTGAAAGTGAGGCTCCCTCATCCCCGACCCTTCTCCCTCATGGAGAAGGGAGCGCTTCCCTCTCCCCGAGGGAGAGGGCTTAAACTAAATCGTTAATCACCTGTAAAATAGCTGGGTAAGTATTTGAAATCACCAGCTCTTTAATTTGGGCTTTATTAAACCACTCTACTTTTTCTATACTTTCCTCTAATTGAGGCACTAAAGTACCTTCATGCCTGGTAGTCATGCTATACCAGTATGTTTTTTTAAGTGCATATGCACCTTTATGAGGATAAATATGATAAGTTGGTTCTAACGTTTTGGTGATAGTTAATTGAGTAATACCACATTCCTCTTCACATTCTCTAATGGCTGCTTCTTCAGGCCCTTCTCCCATATCTAATTTACCTTTTGGTAAATCCCATCGCTTTAACCTAAAAATGAACAAAAAGGCATCGCCTTTTTCAATTAAACCACCAGCTGCATAAATGTATTTGAATGCTTTTCTAAATTTATCAAGTCCGTTTTCTAAATTTTCGGTTTCAAAAGTTAATAAAGTTGCTGAAGGTTCATCTGCAAATTTAACAAACTCATCTAGTATTTCTGATTTTTTTAAAGCATCTAAATTTTTAAATGATTGATTTTCTGTACTTTGATTTTTTTGTTGAAGGATAATTTTTTTCGACAAATAATATATCGTAATGTTCATAATTTGATGTGTTTTGTACCGTAAATACTGCTATTTTTAACCCCCTATGACAATGACACCATTTGATGCCGCGCATAAAGTTGCCGAATTTTTATTACAAATCAAAGCAATTAAACTTCAACCAGAACAACCATTTACTTGGGCTTCGGGTTGGAAATCACCTATTTACTGCGACAACCGCAAAACATTATCTTATCCACAAATTAGAACTTATATCCGTCAACAATATGTGAACGTGATTAACGAACAATTTGGTAAACCAGATGTAATTGCAGGCGTAGCAACAGGTGGGATTGCTCAAGGCGCATTAATTGCTCAAGACATGGGATTACCATTTGTGTATGTTCGTAGCGAAGCAAAAAAACATGGCTTAACCAATATGGTAGAAGGTGTTGTAGAAAAAGATCAAAGCGTTGTTGTGATTGAAGATTTAATTTCGACTGGCGGAAGCAGTATTAAGGCAGTAGATGCTTTGCGTGAAAAAGGTTGTAATGTAAAAGGTATGGTTGCTATTTTCACTTATGGTTTTGATGTAGCAACTGAAAACATGAAAAAAGCAAATTGTACTTTAACTACTTTATGTGATTACAATACATTAATTGAAGTGGCTTTAAAGCACAAATATATTAATGAAGCAGATTTAGAGTCATTAAAACAATGGAGAGAAAGTCCTTCAACCTGGAAACAATAATTTATTCTCTTGGCGCATTTTAGTATACTAAGCGAAACTCATTCTGCAAAATCATCAACCGATACGTTGTTTGATTTTATGGGTGACTTCAATAATTTTAAACATTTATTGCCAGAAGATAAAATTCAAGATTTTGAATGTAGCTCCGAACAATGTTCATTTGGTATTAAAGGTTTAATGCCCTTAACTATTAAAATTAAGGAACGTTTACCTAAATCTAGAATTACATTTGAAACAACTGGCATTGCTAAATTTATATTCACTCTTCATATTCATTTATTAGAAAATCAACAAACCAACGTTGAATTAGAAGGTGATATGAATCCTTTTATTAAAGCTATGGCTGAAAAACCTTTAAGAGAATTGGTAAATACCATGTCTAGTAAATTAGCGGCTTTAAGTATTTAAAATATCTTGTCATCACTACAAGACATCGCAAATCCTTCATACATTTACTATCTAAACAAACATCATGAATAACTTTAAAATTAACGTTACCATTCAACTATTGCCAACGAAATGTACTGCTGATAAAATTGAATTAATTGATAAAGCCATTACTTGCATTAAAGAATCTAAACTAAAACATTTGGTTTGTCCGTTTGAAACTGTAGTAGAAGGGACTTATAAAGAAATTTTTGATTTAGTAAATAAAATTAGAACAACCACGTTAAACAGCGGTTGCGAAGAGTTGCTAATTAATATGAAAATGCATGCTGGTAATAAAGATTTATTTTTTGAAGATAAATTGGTGAAGTATTCATAAAAATAGTTCCCGCTCATACTAAAAGAATCTAACCGCAAAGAGACAGAGTATTTGCGCAGAGGGCACTAAGAAAATTGATAATTACTTTGCATTCTTGGCGCTAAAACTTCGCGTCCTCTGCGGTTAAATATCCAAAAATTACCCTTACTTTTACTAAGTGGACAAGCATTTAACTCATCCTATATTTAAAACCATTGCCGATTGCGCAAATCAATTAGGAGTTGATGCCTATGTGATTGGTGGCTTTGTGCGTGATATTTATTTAGGACGAGAAAGTAAAGATATTGACATAGTTACGATAGGAAAAGGAATTGAACTCGCAGAATTAGTTCATAAACAATTAGGAGAAGACGCTCATCTTTCTGTTTTTAAGAACTTCGGAACAGCTCAGGTTAAAATCAATGATTTAGAAATTGAATTTGTGGGTGCCCGCAAAGAATCTTATAACCGCGATTCTCGCAAACCAATTGTTGAAGATGGTACTTTAGAAAATGACCAAGATAGAAGAGACTTTACTATTAATGCACTAGCTATTGGTTTAAGTAAATCTAATTTTGGCAAATTATTAGATCCCTTTAATGGAGTTAGAGATATAGAAAATAAAATTCTACGTACACCTTTAGAACCAGAAGTAACTTATAGCGATGATCCATTGCGCATGATGCGAGCTATTCGTTTTTCATCACAGTTAGGATTCACAATTGAAAAAGAATCGTTAGAAGCCATTTCAAAAAACAAATCACGCATTAGTATTGTTTCTAAAGAACGCATAACGGATGAATTAAATAAAATCATCCTCTCTCCTATTCCATCTGTTGGTTTCAAATTATTATTCGATACAGGTTTATTGCATTTGATTTTTCCTGAAATGGTGAAATTATATGGAGTAGAAACCATCAATGGCAAATCGCATAAAGATAATTTTTACCATACCTTAGAAGTATTAGATAACACCGCAAAAAAGAGCAATAATTTATGGTTGCGTTGGGCCGCCATTTTACATGATATTGCTAAACCTGCTACCAAACGTTTTGAGCCTGAACACGGATGGACATTTCACGGACATGAAGATAAAGGTGCTCGTATGGTTCCAAAAATTTTTGAAAGCTTGCGTTTGCCGTTAAACGAAAAAATGAAGTACGTACAAAAGTTAGTACTACTGCATTTACGTCCTATTGTTTTAGCTAAGACAGAAATAACAGATAGTGCCATACGTCGTGTATTATTTGAAGCTGGCGACGAAGTAGATGATTTAATGGCATTATGCGAAGCAGATATTACTACTAAAAATCCAAATAAAGTAAAACGCTATTTACAAAACTTTGAGTTAGTTCGTGAGAAATTAAAAGAACTTGAAGAAAAAGATAAAATTCGTAATTGGCAACCTCCAGTAAGTGGTGAAGAAATTATGGAGATATTTAATTTAGCTCCTTGCAAAAAAGTAGGTGATTTAAAAAATGCTTTAAAAGATGCCATTTTGGACGGTATTATTCCTAACGAACGTGAAGTAGCATTAGTATTTTTGAAAGATAAAGCGAAGGAGTTAAACTAACTAGCCGTATGCTTTGTATCAGGCAACACATTACTCATGTTCCACTCTAATCGTTTTACAAAATCATTTTTTCTCACTTTGCAATCTTTCATTTCACAAATAGAACAAGATTTTGGTAAACAAGGATCCGCATGTATAAAAAATTCTATTTCATGACTAAATTCGATAGTAGCTAATTTATCTAAATCATCCACTTCTCTGTGCGATTCTTCTAAAGTATAATACCATGGCAATGTCATGTGACAATCTACATGCACTACCGAACCATATTTTACAACACGAAGATTATGAATGTCTATCCAACTTGGATTACGTTTAGTATTAAGTACAGAAATTAAATGTTCTATTTTCCCAACATCTGCTTTATCCAATAAATTAAAAATAGATTCTTTCACTAAATTAATTCCCGTGTAAATAATTAAAATACCCAAGCCAATCGTTATCACATAATCAATCCAAAATAAATGAGTAAAGTAAATAACAATTAAACCAATCACTAAGCCTACACTACTCCATGTATCTGTTAGTAAATGTTTGCCATCAGCAACCATCGTAGAAGAGTGTAAAGCAGTACCTTTTTTAATTAAAACTCTGGCTAATAAAAAATTGACTAATCCTGAGAAAACAGAAATAGCCAAACCAATATCCACATTCTCCAAATCATGCGGACTAAAAACAGAAGCTATTCCTTTAATTAGCATTGCTGCGCCTGCTAGGGTTACCATCCCCCCTTCAACACCAGTGGATAAAAACTCTATTTTACCATGACCATACGGATGATCTTCATCTTTTGGTTTAGCGGCATAATACAAACTATAAAGTGCGAAAGAACCTGCTAATATATTGACTATGGATTCTATCGCATCTGTTAATATAGCATTAGAATGTGTTAAATAATAAGCCAAAAACTTTAATCCCATTAATACAAAACTGATTGCTAAAACCAGTTTCATCGTATTTATTTTTGTTTTACTATTTTTCACAGAGGAACAAGGTACAAAAAAATAGCCCGAAGAATCGGGCTATTGTAATTTAAAAATTATTAAAATTACTTTTTACTTAAAGTTTCATCAATTTCAAAATTGATAGTTTCGTCTTTCATTTTTTCGAGTTCAACTTCAGAGAATGTATTACGGAATAAAACCTCTAATTTAATTTTTTGCATATCTTGAGCTCTTCCGCCTGCCATTCTATTCCATTTAAAAGTTATTTTCTCTGATTTGCCTTTCATTAAAATAATTGGATTATTGCTAGATAAAAGTCCTGCTTTTTTTTCGTTTGCAATCTCAGTTCCATCTGGTAATTTAACTGCTGATCTTCCTGGTTGAATTACACCTACCTTATCACCAGTGTATTTACACTCAAACTTCACTTCTGTTTTATCTGATTCTTTAGTTAAGCTTAACATGGTACAAGTAAATGGCCCAGAAGTAAATTCATTTTGTGAAACTGGTAATTGAAAATTAGGTGTTTCAATTCCTTTACCACTAGTAGAGACTTTGTACATTCCACTTAGAACATAAGAATAGGGCGTCAAAAAATCTGGACCCATGGCATTAATTACTTTTGAATCAGATTCTGAAGCATAAATGTACATCCATTTCTCTTTAGGCTTTACTTCTTTTGCTGCTTTAATAACACTTTCCTCTGGTTTAAAAATTAAAACGTCATTTGTTTTATTTGTAATTTTTAATTTAAACTTAGTCATTTCCTTTTTAGAAACGCCATTATTTGTTGATACGGTAATATCATCAAATTCAGTTAAGATATCTTTATAAAATATTTCTTTATATGGTTTCTCTTTTTTTTGAGCACTAACCGATGTTACTAAACAGGTTATTGCAGCTACTACTAATACTATTTTTTTCATAGTTTATTTTTATAATTAAAAGCTAATATGATACTAAATTATAAAAATACTTTAATTTAGGATGACTTTAAAGGTTAATAATTTAAGCTTTTCGGTTTTTTTAACATAGCACTTTTATTTTTTTTGGTTGCTTAACTTTTAAAGAAAATGCATTATGTAATAACAAAAAAGCACCAATTCTGGTGCTTTTAAATTTCATATTACTTACTATAATAAACTGGGTCTCCATATATACGAGCAATATCTTCTTTAAATTTCTCAATCAATAACATCTCATTTATTGTTACTGGCTTATAGGCATTAGCTACTTTCTCCATTACTTTAATAAAAGTTGCTTTTAATTCAGGACTCAAATAATGACTATTCATCTTTATTTCCTTCAAAGCCGAGTTATATGCGTCTGATGTAGATGAAACCTGTTGCTTATCCATCACTTTAAAAATAATATCAGAAATATCAAAAGCATAATATTTATTACGTAACTCGGTTTCCACTAATTTATGAAATTGGTCACGCTCTTCCTTTTGTATTTCACCATCGGCAAGAGCTACTGCAATAGCTAGCTCTCCAATGGCATAATGTAAATTTTCTACTGGTGTCATGCTATTTATTTTTATACTAGGATAGCATAATTTTTAGTTTTTTTATTTGAGTATCATCAGTTCAGAACTTGATTTTCATCATAAGACGATAGAAAATACTTTCATTCATCACTTATCTTAAAATTATCAAATAAAAGCTAAATCTTTCTCTATAAAAAAACACCCAAGCTTTTGCATGGGTGTTGAACTACTTTCGTAGCCCGTACGGGAATCGAACCCGTGTTTCATCCGTGAAAGGGACGTGTCCTAACCCCTAGACGAACGGGCCATTTATTCATTTCCAATGCTTAAAGCGTAGGCCATTGAATTAATGGAGTGCAAATTTAGGATTATTTTCTTTATTACAAAAAAATATTTCAAAAAATTACGAAAATCTTTTTACCCTATATTTCTCAACTGCTTTTACAACCGTAGTTTGTAGTAAATAAGCCATTATTAAGGAGCATAAAACCACTGTATATCCGTAAAAATTAATGTATTGAGTATTTGAAAAAAAATAAGCTCTTAGAACACTTATTACAATATGATGGCTGATGTACAATGAAAAGGATAATTCGCCTATGTAGCGGTCGATACGGCTGTTTTTAAAGGAAATAAACAAATAAGGTAATGAACATAACACTAATGTGTAAAACAAACTATTACGAAGATTTTCTTCTATTTTAATCTCATCAATTACAAATACACCTAACACACATAAAAACAATAAAACATAGCCCATAATTGGTGAAATGGATTTATTTTGAATATGCTTATAAAATAGATAAGCCAAACTCCCTGCTATAAAAAAGGCTAATTCAAAAGGAAAGAACCGATACGTCCATGGATCAAAACATAAATAATAATAATGGTCGAAAAACACTTTTGCACTTATTCCTATAATGACTAATAATAATTGCCATTTGTATTTTTTTGTAACTAAAAAAGGCGCTATCAAATAGAACATAAATTCTACACTAATAGACCATGCTTGCGGCACTAATAAATACTGAAAGCCTGTGTGTTTATAAGACAATACATTATACGTTAATATAGGTTGGCAAAATTCATCTAACCTCAAAAAATAAAGGACATCCTGTCCTAAAACAAAAATATTTTCAAAAACAAAATAAAAAATGGTAAATCCAGATAAACAGTTGTAATTACTTATATATCTATATAAATAAAATGGTTTATTAAAAGTTAAATACCCAATAACAGAAAGTAAAAGCGCAGCTAACAAAACCACCCAGTAAACCGGAAAAATACGATAAAACCGACTTAATATAAACTTTTTGTAGCTCCCTACGCCAACATATTTTTCATTTAAAACAAGAGCCATATAAAAACCGGAAATCATGTAAAAAGATTCCACAGCTACTTGCCCTCCACACATATGAAGTCCGAAAATTTTAAACGAGTGGTAAACTACCACGGCTAAAGCTAATATCGTTCTTAAAATTCCCATTTTACTTATGTTCGCTTATTATAAATACTAAGAGTTTCGGTTACACTAAGATAAATTTTAATAATACCTATTCTATTTTTTATAGATTTTTCAAACATACAAATAAAAAAGACCGACAACTACTGTTATCGGTCTTTAATTAAAACATAAGTGATTACTAGTCGACTTTATCCATTACTTTTTTAGCATCATCTACTACTTTTTTCTGTGCTTCAATCTCTGATTTTTTCTTCACCTGATCAGCTTCATTTTTAGAAATATTATCTTCTGCTTTTTTAATTTTGCCTTTATAATCTTCTATATCCGACTTGTAGCTTTTATTATCTTTTTCTAAATCTTTTTGATTGTCCTCTAATTTACCTAATATCTTTTCTAGATCTTTTACCTTATCACCCATAGATTCTTTAGTGGTTTTAACCGCAAAATCTTTAACCATTTTTTTTGCAAAACTATGCTTATCACCATCCGAACCTGTTAAATAAGCTCCACCTAAATCAAACGCCACGTGAATAGTTACTGTTTTAGCTGTCTTATCTTCGTCAAATGCTGCGTAAATATCCACTGGATTATTCCCCCAATCTTTAATCACAATATTATCTCCAAAAATTTCGCCATTATCACTTTTAACTTTTTCGTTTTTAAAATCTTTTAAAAGGCTTTTCCACTTACTTTCAACATCATCCTTTGATGTTTCATATAAGGTAGCAGAATAAGCATTATGACTACCGTTTGAGAATTTCTCAGAGCCATCTTTTACAGATATTTTTTGAGCTTCTGCTGTTGTTAAAGCAACTAATGCAGCTATCGTTAATACAATTTTTTTCATTGTCATTTATTTTTTAATATTATTATTCCTAATCTATTACCCGAATTTACTAAATCTAAATTTAAAGTTCTATTTGTAAATCGTTTATTTAACATTTAGTCTACATCCGTTACTCCACCTGAAATAATAAATTTCATAGCTTCTCCACCTTCTATTGGCAAAGGAGTGATTTGATCTTTAGACACAATAACCATTCTTCCTGAAAAAGAATAGGAATATGGCAAATACACAGCGTATTTATCCTTAATTCCCCATTCACTCAAGTCATCCTGAGTAATAAACCCAATCTCTTGAATATTTGCTTGTGGATTTGTTAAAACGAGGACTGGCTTAGTGAAACGTTTTTTATTTCCCATAAAGGCATTCATAAAATCCTTTATTGGAGAATATACATGACGAATAAACGGTGCGTGCTCTAATTTTTCTTCAAAAAAAGCGAATAGTTTTTTAAATATATAGGATGATGCTAATAAACCAATGATAGTAATAAATAGCAATAATACTACAAATGAAATGATGGTATCTAAAAAAGGACTTCCCGTTAAACCAACAAAAGAAAAAACGCCTTCAAAAAAACTAAAAAGCTGAACAAAGACGATTACAGTTAATCCTAATGGAATACATAATAGCAAGCCTTGTAAAAAATATTTTAAAATTTTATTCATGTTATATCCAGTTAATTCCTTTTTTTAATTTACTCAATGTTATTGCTTCAGGAGAATTTTCTTTAGTTTTAAAATCATAAATCCAACTTGCATTAGTTGGTAAACTCATTAAAATAGATTCAATTCTTCCGTTAGTTTCTAATCCAAACTTAGTTCCTTTATCGTATACTAAATTAAACTCCACGTATCGTCCACGGCGTAATAATTGCCATTGCTTTTGATCTTGAGTAAATAATTTACTTTTATTATTGTTCATTAAAGCTACGTACGTTGGAGCAAAAGCTTCGCCAACATCTTGCCAAAAAGCAAAATTTTGTTCGAAATTTAAATGTTCATTTTCATTTAATCTGTCGAAAAATATTCCGCCAATACCACGTGTTTCTTTGCGATGATTGATGAAAAAATAATCGTCGGCCCACGTTTTAAAATTTGGGTAATACGATGAATGGTGTTTATCACATACGTTTTTTAATTGAGTATGAAAAAATGTTGCATCCTCATCAATAATATAATGAGGTGTTAAATCAATTCCACCACCTAGCCATTTGATGCCATTACTCATTTCAAAATAACGAATATTCATGTGAATAATGGGAACTAAAGGACTTTGAGGATGTATAACAATTGATACACCAGTTGCAAAAAAGGTAGTGTCTTGATGCGATTTACCCGACACACTATGCTCTTTTTCTTTAAACAAAAAATCAGGAGTTTTACCACTTACCGCCGAAAACATCACACCACCTTTTTCAATCACGTTACCATTTTCAATAACTCTTGATCGTCCTCCACCGCCTTCTTCTCGCGTCCAATTTTCTTCCTTAAATTTAGCAAAACCATCTTCGGATTCAAGAGACTTACAAATATTATCCTGAAGGGTTTTTAACCATTCAGTAATATTTTCTTTATTTATTTCCATCCTATTTTTTGTAACTGATAATTAGAATACTTATAGATAGTTGTTGCTTTGTTTTCAAAACCAGTTTCAGTATCAGGTCTAAAAAATTTATAATCGGTAAAAATTCCGCTCCAATTATTTTTATCTAAATTTAAAAAGAAATCAGGTCCTATTGTTTTTAGGTGATATAAATAGTACATAGCAACATCATGTCCTTCAAAATAAGATTCAGATGGATCGGCAATGTAAAATTCTTGATAATGTTTAGCTAATTGGCGAGTTACAGAATCTTTTAAATTAATATGATTAGTTTCAGCAAAATGAAAATTTAGCAAATTTAAATAATCTTGATCTAAATTATCAATATTAGCAACACTACTAAAACCCATTAAGAGAATGTCTTTTTTATCTGCATAAATCGATAATTGTGTTATAAAATCCTGCAAATAAACTAAGTTATTAGTGAATAAAACTACGACGTTTTTTTTGCCAGCAACATAAGCACCTTTAACTCCTGCCAAACCTTTTACTTCAATTATACTATCTTTTAAAGAACGTTTATGATTGATTAAACCTTGATTATATTGATTTTTAAAAGATTTATTGTAAGCTTGGTCTTTTGTGGTAGCATTCACTAAAATCATTCGAGTATCAGATAAAGAATCTAAACTATAATCCGCTAAATTTTCGATTAAGGTATAAACAGATGGTGTTATTTTACTTACCATCGGATTATCAAATAAAATTTTGTTGTGTTGTATAACAGGAGAAATAATTGGTATATGATTTACTTTAGCATATTTTGATACTATTTTAAATACACTTGAATATAATGGCCCGAAAATTACATCTTGTGATTTAAAATCAACCGATCTGCAAATCGCCTCTATTTTTGCTGAATCTCTATCATCCGTATCATATATATTAATATTTACATCAAAGTCTTTTGAAACTAATGAATCTACTGCTTTTTTAAAACCTATATAAAAATCTAGAGCTAAAGATTGTGTTTGCGGAAAAGAAGCCTTGGCTCTAACTAAATCATCAATAATTATACTCTCGCTTTCATTTAATTTGAATGGTAAAAATAAACCAATATTGTATGAAGTCTTTTTAGCTTTATGAAAAGTTGAAGTATCTTTTTCTGCTAACGTAGCTATAGTATTTGAAGTTGAACTTAAAACAACGGATGTAGTTAATGCTTTTGGTAAAGAAACTTTTAATACTTGACCTTGCTTAATGCCGTCTTTTGCTTCTGGATTCCACTTTAATAAATCATCTTGCGATACATTTAATTTTTTAGAAATACCATAAAGTGTTTCACTTTGCAAAACGGTGTATGTTTCAGAAGTAACTAAAGAAATTGGTGTAGAAGATGCAACGTGTTTAGTTGAACTGTTTTTCTTTTTCTCTCCAATTATTAAATAGTCACCTTCTTTTAATCCAGAATTAAGAGTTGGATTATAAGATGCTAACTTTTTTTCTTCAACGTTATATTTTTTAGTAATGGCATAAACAGTTTCACCTTTTAAAATTTTATGATATACATATTTATTAGTATCAATAACTAAAGGAGCTTTAGATAATAAACTCTCAAACGGAATTTTTAATTCTTGTCCAGGTTTTAAACCATCAATAGCTTCATCATTTTCTGCTAAAATAGAATTCACATCCATATTGTAGATTTTGGAAATCGCATATAGACTTTGACCTTTTTCTACTTTGTGGATATAATATTTTTTACCGTTAATGGTTTTAACGTCTGTTGATTTAGTCTGTGCAATAAATACATAAGAAAAAAGACAGAAGATAAAAGATAGTGTAAATTTAATATATGTGTTTTTTACTTTATTCATTTATTTTATAATCTACTACTACAAAAAAAGGAGCTACTCAATTTTTTTTAATTCTTAATTATTCCCACTCAATAGTAGCTGGTGGTTTAGAGCTAATGTCGTACACTACTCTATTTACTCCTTTTACTTTATTGATGATATCGTTAGAGACTTTTGCTAAAAACTCATATGGTAAATGACACCAATCAGCAGTCATACCATCTGTAGAAGATACAGCACGAAGTGCCACTACTTTTTCATATGTACGTTCATCACCCATTACACCAACACTTTGTATTGGTAATAAAATAGCACCTGCTTGCCAAACACTGTCATACAAGCCTGCAGATTTTAAACCATCAATAAAAATAGCATCTACGTTTTGCAATAAGTCAACTTTCTCTGGTGTAATATCTCCAAGTATTCGAATTGCTAAACCTGGTCCTGGGAAAGGATGACGACCAATTAATGCTGGATCAATTCCTAATGCTCTACCAACTCTTCGTACTTCATCTTTAAATAAACTGCGTAATGGTTCAACAACTGATAATTTCATATAATCAGGTAAACCACCTACGTTGTGGTGTGATTTAATAGTTGCTGATGGTCCGTTAACTGATAAACTTTCAATCACATCAGGGTAAATTGTTCCTTGCCCTAACCATTTAGCATCTGTAATTGTTTTTGATTCATCATCAAACACATCCACAAAAGCTTTGCCAATAGCTTTACGTTTAGCTTCTGGATCAGATAAACTTTTTAAAGCATCATAAAAACGTTGTTTGGAGTTTACACCTTTCACGTTTAATCCCATACCTTTGTAAGATTCTAATACATTTTCAAATTCGTTTTTACGCAATAATCCGTTGTCAACAAAAATGCAATGTAAATTAGCACCAATTGCTTTGTGTAATAATACTGCAGCTACTGAACTATCAACTCCACCCGATAAACCTAAAACAACTTTATCGTTACCTAATTTTTCTTTTAATTCATTAACCGTCACATCAATAAACGAATCAGATGTCCAGTTACCCTTACAACCGCAAATACCTTTTACAAAGTTTTGTAATAAAGTAGCACCTTCTGTTGAATGATAAACTTCTGGGTGAAACTGAATTCCCCAAGTTTGCTCATTAGTAATTGCAAAGCCTGCTACTTTTACATCGTGCGTGCTGGCAATGATATTATAATTTGCTGGGACTTTTAAAATTGTATCTGCATGACTCATCCATACTTGCGACTCATTACTGATGTCTTTAAATAATGGATTATTGTCTTCTACAAAACTTAAGTTTGCTCTTCCGTATTCTCGAGAGTTTGATTTACCAACTTCGCCACCATAAAAGTGCGCTAATAACTGAGCTCCATAACAAATTCCCAATAAAGGTAATTTGCCTTTAATATTATCTAAATTAGGATTTAATGGATTTTCTTGTCGCACGCTGTGCGGACTACCAGATAAAATAACGCCTTTAATATCAGGTGTTAGTTCTGGAATTTTATTAAAAGGGTGAATTTCGCAATACACGTTCATTTCTCGTAAACGACGAGCAATTAATTGTGTGAATTGTGAACCAAAATCGAGGATTAAAATTTGTTCTTGCATAGTAGCTAACAAAGATAGCTAAATGTTTTGTTTTAGATGAGTAGCAAAGGAAAAAATAGTGTGAAAAAGAGTGAAAAATTAATCTTTGTTTCTCATGAATTTCACTAAAATATAAATACCTAAACTAAAAATTCCAACAATTAATAAAAGGATAAAATAATCACTTAATTCTAAGGCCGATTTCATAAATATTAAGCAACTAATAAATTATTCTTAACAGCAAACATAACAATACCAGCTGTATTAGGAATATCCAGCTTAGCCATGATATTTTTTCGATGTGTATTTACCGTATGGGTACTTAACTCTAACTTATCAGCAATTAGTTTATTAGATAACCCTTCAGAAATTAAACGAATCACATCTAATTCTCTGTCAGTAATACCTAAACCTTGGCATGAAACTTTCTCTAACTCTGGTCTCATTATTTCTAAATCTTCCGAATTAGCCAAGAAATAAGCTACTTTACCACATAAAAAACGTTCTCCGTTAAAAGTTGCATGTAAAGCTTCTATAATTTCTTCTTTATCACACTCCTTTAATAAATAACTTCTAACCCCACTATCTATAGCTGACTGCATTTCAGCTCTACTCATATAATCTGTAATTGCTAATACTTGAAGGCGTTTAAACGTCTTAGTTAATACAGAAATTTGTTTAGAACTAAAATTCAAAGATTGAAAATCCAATACTAAAATTTTTGGTTTGTTTTTTTTAATAGAAGAAACCAAATTATCGAAATTTTCATCTTCTGTATAATCTACCTCAAAATTCGCAGAAGTGCTTAATAATGTATAAAGCCCTAGTCTGCTTAAGTAGTTGTTATCTGCTATAAGAACTGATATCATTGGTTTAAATACCTTATTTAGATTAATTTTAAACAAAGATACGTATCATATCTGAATAACAAAATTTATCTTGAATTATTTATTAAAAAATGAATTGTTCATTTCTAACTCCATTTTTTAAATCCAACTCTAAATCCAGCGCTTAAATTTAATTAGGCATCGAGTGGTTCGACATAAATAAATGAGTGAAGGCAACATGAACAACGGGATATATTCCTAAATATTTATTTTAAATAAAGGAGTTGAAATTATAACCTAATTCAGCATTTAATTCTGTGCTATGCATCATACGGGCATTTGTTCCCATGATAGAAGAAGTTGGATGAGTCATAAATTCATCGCCCATAACTTGATGCCTGTTAGCACCACCAATCCCAACAAACAAACCCTTTATTAAACTTACTCTAAAAGTAAATGTAATCAAAGTGCCTTGTTAATCTGGGTTTGCATTGTAAAGTTCTTTTACTCTAATATCAATTAAACTTGGTCTAGCAAAAGCTATAAAAAAAAAGTGCCTATCCTCGCATAAACGCCTCCTAGGGGAGAATTGTGATGCTGCATTCCTCCTACTATATCAATATCGATATAATTTTTGTGATGATTATTTAATTGCGAGAAACCTGTGTGTGTGAAATAAACAACTAAGCTTAGCAAAGCTAATCTATTTAAGTTTTTCATAATGGTTAGATTTAGGGGTTAACGTAAATATTGGTTTCATAAGCTATTATTTTTGTTTTAATTATGTAGCTTCCACTCCGCTCAGCCACCGAGTCTGGGCACTGAGCGAAGTCGAAGTTTACGCTTGCATCCACTCGCGAGTTTATTTCAGTTGGTAAGTTTAAGCTAGGTAAATAATTTCTGGTAGTCACAGATAAAGCTAAAGAAAGGACGTTAGTGGTTCCGAAATATTCGAAATGAATCCTGTTCTAATTGTTATAATAAAGAAAATAAAAAAATTACAGAGAAAATAATTGACCTTCGATAGCCAATTCTGTATTAGGAAAAATAAGTTTAGCTTCCTCTAAAAATTCTTCTAAATGGCCATATCTAGCTGAGAAATGTCCTAAAATTAATTTTTGAGTATTTGCTAGAACCGCCATTTGAGCTGCTTGTTTGGCTGTACTATGAAAGGTTTGTTTTGCTCTATCTGCTTTTTCTTCTAAAAAAGTAGATTCGTGATACAACAAATCAACGTCTTTAATATCGTTTGATAATTCTTGAAAAAACTTTGTATCGCTACAAAAAGCATAGCTTCTTTGTTTAATTGGATCTAACGTTAATTCTCCATTTTTAATACTATTTCCATTATTATCAATAGCATCCAAACCTTGCTTTAATTTGTGAATTTCAGCAAAAGACACATTCATCTTTTCTAATTTGTACTTATCTATGTTTCTAAATAATGGTTTTTCTTTAAACAAATAACCTGTTGTAGCAATTCTGTGCTTTAACGGCAAACTATAAACTTCTACTTTTTCATCTTCAAAAATCAATTGCTTGCTTGTATTTTGTGTGTAAACAAAATTTAAAGGATAATTTAAATACGTTTCAGAATGCTTATGAATCATATTTATGATTTCCTCTAATTCTTTTGGACCGTAAATGGTTAATTCATTTTTCCGCCCCAACAAATGCATACTTGCCAAAAAGCCTGGTAGTCCGTAAAAATGGTCGCCGTGCAAATGGCTAATAAAAATATGATTCACACTTTGAAAACGAGCTTTGTATTTACGCATTTGCATTTGTGTTCCTTCTCCACAATCTATTAAAAAAAACCGCTCAGCTATATTTAATAACTGAGCGGTTGGATTTCGGTTTGCAGTAGGCGTTGCTGCGCTACTTCCTAATATCAATAATTCGAAGGTTTGTGTTGACATTTTAAAGACCTTCGAGAATAATGATTAATGGTTTAATACAATCATTCTTTTAGTTGCAGTAGCTCCTTTATATTTTAAAGTATAAATATAAGTTCCTGCAGCTAATTCAGAAGTATTGATAGTTACTTTATTCTCGCCAACAATCGTTTTAATAGTTTGAAAAGAAACAACATCTCCTAACATATTGTAAACCAAAATCGTAGCATCATCGTTTCCTTCAACATAAAATTTAATATCTGTAGTTAAAGAAGATGGATTAGGAAAGTTTTGAGATAAAGACATACGATCATTTTTTAATTCCAGCACACCTACTGCTGGAGCAATGTTAATGATATAATACCCTAGAGTTTGAGGTGGAGTTAATGAACCGCTTCCACTATTTACATTTGGCGAACCTGAGCAACTGCCAAATGGTTGAGGAGTCACGAAGGGTTGAACTTTTAAAGTCAAAGTATAGGAACCAGCAACCGTGGGTGTACCAAAAATACTTGCACAATTGTTTGCGTTACCCGGAAAAACAAACGCGGGAGCTCCATTAACTATAGAGCCCGTAGCAACCGCTGGTGTAGAAGAACCAAAGTTCAAACCTGGAGGCAAGCCATAATTGTTGGCTGTAGGTGATGTTAATTCAAACCGATTAAAACAAAATCTAATACCGCTAGAAACAGTATCTTTTGGCACTTTTATAGTTACGTTTTGTTCATAAAGTTGGCCAACAACTCCTGAAATAAAATTAGTAGCACTGTCGGGATATACCCCAACTTTATTGCTAGCAATAAAAGTTGAATTTAGCGAACATGTTGGAACCGTTTGGGCATCAACAGAAGCAATACTTGCTACAATTGTTAAAATAGTTAAGTAGATTTTTTTCATAGATTATATTTTAAATTAATTATTGGATTGTATCTAATCCGTATTAGTTAGTTAAAGTAAATTTAAAACAAATTCAGTATTTATAAAGATTTATACCTGTTTTTTAACGTAAAGTTTTAAACAAGAAAATGTAAATACTATTGGCGACCAGCCAATAAAAACATAACAGCCATACGAACTGCAACTCCATTTTCAACTTGATCTAAAATAATAGATTGATCGCTATCGGCTACATCACTCGTAATTTCAACTCCACGGTTAATAGGCCCTGGATGCATAATCACAATTTTTTTGGAAAGTGAATCTAATAATGTTTTATCTAAACCATATAACATCGTGTACTCCCTTATAGATGGGAAGAACTTAATATCTTGTCTTTCTAATTGAATGCGCAGCATATTTGCGACGTCACACCATTCTAATGTTTTTCGTAAATCTGTTTCAACCGACACACCTAAACTTTCTATGTATTTAGGAATCAAAGTTATAGGGCCACACACTTTAACTTCTGCTCCTAGTTTTTTTAAGCAAAATATATTCGACAAAGCAACTCTTGAATGTAAGATATCCCCAATGATGGCAATTTTTCTTCCTTTTAAATTCCCTAATTTCTCTTTCATCGAGAAAGCATCTAATAGAGCTTGAGTAGGATGTTCATGAGCTCCATCACCTGCATTTACAATTTTAGAATTTACTTTTTTTGATAAAAATTCAGCCGCTCCTGCGCTTGCATGGCGCATCACAACCATATCCACTTTCATAGCTAAAATATTATTGACAGTATCAATTAGAGTTTCTCCTTTTTTAACAGAAGAAGAAGATGCAGAGAAATTAACCACATCAGCACTTAGGCGCTTTTGGGCTAATTCAAATGATAAACGAGTACGGGTTGAGTTTTCGAAAAATAAGTTGGCAACTGTTAAATCTCTTAAAGAAGGTACTTTTTTGATGGGACGATTAATAACTTCTTTGAAATTTGTAGCGGTATCTAATATTAATTCAATATCGTTTTTAGTGATATATTTAATTCCTAAAAGATGGTTGACGCTTAAGTTGCTCATGAAAAGTTTAAAAGTTAAAAGGTTAAAAAGTTTATAAAGTTAGATTTAGTAATTTTTTTAATTTAAAATTTATAATTAAGCATTTTTAATTTCTTATAAATATCTTTCTTTAATAATGTTGATATGATGATTCGCATGCCCACATAACATGAACCCAAGTGATAATACATTGGTTTCACCTGAAGCCATTTGACCTTTTAATAACAATTCTTTTTCAGATAACTGTCTGAAAAATAAAATATTAGATAACCTAACTGAATCAAATTCATCAGCTAAAATTTGAGCATTTGTATTAGTCAAATTTGCATTGGCAGCGTATAAATTCTCATCAAAAGCTAACACTATTTGGTTATCACCCCTCGCAAAACGTAAAGCTCTGTAACTTAAAATACGCTCCGTGTCAATAATATGATTAATCACTTGTTTTACTGTCCATTTTCCATCATCATAAAAATAATTTAATTTTTGACGAGGAATATCTTCAATAAAATCTAACACCATTTGATGGTTAGCCTTTAAGGCTGAAATAATATCTCCTTCTGGAACAAGGTCGATATATTGAGAGAAATAAGGTATATGATCTTTTGCTAATGGTCTCATTTTATTTGTCTATCAATGTTACTCTATCTTTTTTATCTGTTTCCGCCCACTCTACTTTTACGTTTTGTGTTTCTATCGAATCAATTACTAACCCAATATATTTTGCTTGAATTGGAACATGGCGACTAAATCTTCTATCAACCAGCACCAATAACTCTACTTCATTTGGTCTACCAAAAGCCAACATCGCATCTAACCCTGCTCTGATGGTTCTTCCAGTAAACAATACATCATCTACCAAAATCACATTTTTATCTTCAATGATAAAATCAATATTCGTGCGATTAGGAATTAGTTCTTTTTTACGAAAATCATCACGGTAAAAAGTAGTGTCTAAATCGCCACAATTGATTTTTTTCTTTAAAATGCCTTCTAATAACTTTTGAATACGGTGTGCCAAATAAATGCCACGAGGTTGTAAACCAATGATAACTGTATTACTGAAATCGTTGTGAACTTCTATTAATTGATAGCAAAGGCGAGTAAGAGTAACTTCTAATTGTTTATTTTCTAATAAAACTCTTGGCTTCAATTTAATAGTTGTTTGAGATTAGTTATAAGTTGTTTGAGATTAGTATTTGAGGTATAAAGTTAATGGTATAATTTCAAAAAACAAAAAACTTATCTCCAACAACTTTTATTATTTACATAAAAATAGTTTGAGTTCTATCTGGTCCGATAGATACTATACTGATAGGCACTTCTACTAATTTCTCAATATATTTTACGTAATCAATCAATGTTTGAGGTAAAGTATCTTTAGAAGTCATTTTAGTTAAATCTTCAGCCCAACCTTTTACTGTTACATAAACTGGAGTTACATCTGCTGGATCAATACTAAAAGGTAAGTAATCAATTTTTTCACCTTTGTGCATATAATGTGTACAAACCTCTAACGTCTCAAAGTCAGATAATACATCTGCTTTCATCATCATAAGTTCTGTTACACCATTAATAGCGATTGCGTATTTTAAAGCAGGAATATCTAACCATCCACAACGACGAGCACGGCCTGTAGTAGCTCCAAACTCACGTCCAATTTGACGTATCTTTTCGCCCAGTTCATTATCCAATTCAGTAGGAAAAGGCCCACTACCAACACGAGTACAGTATGCTTTAAAAATACCAATCACGTTTCCGATGCGATTTGGTGCAATACCTAAACCATTACAAGCACCAGCACATATAGTATTTGACGATGTAACAAATGGATAAGAACCAAAATCAATATCTAATAAAGAACCTTGAGCACCTTCGGCTAATATTTTTTGACCCTTTTTAATAGCATCATTGATGAAATGCTCTGTATCAATAAATTTTAATCTCTTTAGTTCTTCAATAGCTGCAAACCAGACTGGTTCTAATTCAGCCAAATTGTATTCAAACTTATGAAACTCTAACAATTGCTTATGTTTTTCAACTAAAGCATCGTATTTAGCTTTAAAATTAGGGCTTTCGATATCACCAATACGTAAACCATTACGTCCAGTTTTATCCATGTACGTTGGTCCAATACCTTTTAAAGTAGAACCGATTTTATCTTTTCCTTTAGCAGCCTCGCTAGCAGCATCTAATAAACGGTGAGTTGGTAAAATTAAATGGGCACGTTTACTAATTACCAATTTTGAGCTAAAATCAACTCCTAAAGCAGTTAATGCGTCAATTTCTTTTTTGAAAATTACAGGATCAATTACAACTCCATTGCCAATAACATTTAATGCAGTTGGGTGAAAAATACCACTTGGAATTGTATGTAAAACGTGTTTTATTCCGTTAAACTCTAATGTATGACCTGCATTTGGGCCACCTTGAAAACGAGCAATAATGTCGTATTTAGGAGTTAAAACATCTACAATTTTTCCTTTTCCTTCATCGCCCCATTGTAGGCCAAGTAATACATCTGCTTTGATCATAAATAAATTATTACGGATTGTTTTTATTAAGCCTTCAAATTTACTATTATCATGTAAAGTTGAGCCAATAACAAATTAACAATTCATGGATTTTTGAACAAAATGGAAAGAAATATTATCTGACAATGAATTTGTCTTTTAAAAGTTTTTTAGAAACAAGAACACTATTTGAAATAACTTCTTTCTTTAAAAATCCGAAATCAGTATTCATATAAAAAATTGTATTATTTCCAGTTCTGGTATTACTGGTTGCAACAACAGATTTATAATACCTATCGTAAATAAATAATGAATCAATTTTTGGACTATAAATATTATAAATGGTAGGGTAATTTTCGGAAGTAGGATTAAGTTTCAATCCAGTTTCATCTAATGAATAATAATTATTGTAATGAGACCCTAAATATCTTTTTTCATTAACTTCAAACGTATATGTTTCATGATAATTATTTGGACAATAATAATAGCCAGATAATCCAAAACCTAATACTGAATCTACTCTCATAGTATCTATCATCAAAGAAATAGAATCAATATAAACCCAATAAGTTCCTTTTTTGAATTTAAAATTAGCTATTTCAGGAGAAATATATTTTGTTTGAGTATCACTACAATTTGGGCCTTTTGATGGAGTTTCTTCGGGCTTACTACAGGAATAAGCAATAATTAATATTAATGCAAAATATATAACCCTAACTTTCATAGATTTTAATCTTTATAAATATATAAATTTAAATCTCAATTTGCAAACCATCATAAGCCAATTCAATAAAAGAAGGTAACTCTTTTGAGACCTCTTCGTGCAAACCTAATTGATGCGAAATATGAGTGAAATAAGCTTTTTCTGGTTTTAACTCATTCATTAAATCGATGGCTTGCTGAAAGGTATAATGAGACACATGTTCTTCTCTACGAAGTGCGTTGATGACAATAATTTTTGAACCTTTTATTTTTTGTTTTTCTTCTTCCGAAATATAATTAGCATCGGTAATATAACTGAAATCTTTAATTCTATAGGCTTTTACTGGTAATCGATAATGAATCACATCAATTGGTAATAATTCAATATCATTAATTTTGAGAGGTTTATCATTCACTGTAAATACATCTATCTCGGGAATTCCTGGATATTTATCTTCTGCAAAAATGTATGCAAATTCTCTTTTCAACGCTTCCTGAACACGTTCAGTAGCATATATAGGCATTCGCATTTTATTGAAATAATTAAAAGCTTTTACCTCATCTAAGCCTGCAATATGATCTTTATGCTCGTGAGTAAAAACAACCGCATCTAAGGTTTTTATTTTTTGACGAAGCATTTGTTGTCTAAAATCAGGACCCGAATCAATCACCACCTTAGTAGTATCACTTTCTATTAAAATGGAAGTTCTTAATCGATTATCTTTAGGGTTTTGAGAACTACATACCGAACATTCGCAACAAATAATTGGAACGCCTTGTGAAGTGCCTGTACCCAAAAAAGTAACTTTCATATTTTATGATCTTTTAATCAATTCTAAATATACGTCCTGATTTAATAACCCTAAAATTAAAGTAAAAACAATACCGTAAATAGCACCCCAAAAATGAGCCTCGTGTCCAATATTATCAACAGAACTATTCCTTGTTCTTCGTTTACTTAAATAATAACTAATCCCCAAATACAAAATACCAAATACCCAAGCCGGCATTGGTATAAAAAAGAATCCTAACTCCGTCATAGGCAAACAAGTGATATAACTAAATATCAAAGCATTAACAGCACCGCTGGCACCTAATGAAGAATAATATTTATTGTCTTTATTTTTAAAGTATTCAGAAATAGAAGATGCATAAATAGCTCCCGTATACATTACAATATATAAAGCCATTCCCATTTTCTTGTCCGGTTCACTGTCATGAGATAATAATGCAGGAAAAACTTGTTCTTCTACAACACGCCCAAACATCCATAAAGCATACATATTAAATGCTAGGTGCAGATAATCACCATGCAAAAAGGCATGTGATAAAAATCGATAATGTTGGTTGCCTTGATGAATTGAAAAGGGATGAAAAATATATTTATACTTTATCTCAGGCTTATCCATAGCAAATAAAGAGAAAGCAACTGTCAAAAAAATTATAGCGTATGTGATCATTTTTAGTAGCTAGTGAAAAGTGGTTAGTGACAAGTAATTAATTTTATAGTTGTTTTACGCTCCAAGCTTCAGGTTTTGCATCAAATAATATTTTTGTTTTAGCCCAAACTCCTTCAAATAATTCTGATTGACGATAAGCTTCTAAATACCTTGACTCTTCCCAAATACTTAAGGTAAAGAAAATAGTTGGGTTATTAATATCCTGCAACAATTCAACGTGTTTACAACCTTCCATGGCAGCAATTAAATCTTTACTTGCATTAAAAATATCTTTAAAACGTTCAATACAATCCGATTTAAACGTCATTTTTACAAATCTCTTAATCATAAATTTCAACTATAAGTCTATCAATTTTATACTTACTTAATACCGATTTTTTAATAGCTAATTTATTGGCCGCTTGCCCTAATAAAGCTATTTCTAATAAATCCATCGAATTAAAAAAACAAACTACATCACCTATCTTTACATCATCATAAGTATTGTAAATTTTACTTACATCACCCGACGGTAAAGCAATAGAGAAACGTTTATTTCCAACATTTTTCTCAAATTCTTGTCTTGTAATGGTTGTAATTAAGTTTCCAAAACTATCTTCGTACAAGACAGAGCCATGTAAATTACTTGGTGTTGAAAAACTCTCAAAAGCGTATAATTTACAATAGTCTTGAATTTCTGAACTAAATTCTTCTATTGGAACATTATTAATTACCTTATTAGCAATTTCCGTAAACACATCTCTTAAAAAAAAAGAATGTTGTTTTTCACTATCAAAATATAATTGGTAAACAGGCTCATTAAACGCTTTATCAATTAAGGTAAAAACGCCATTATCAGGGCAAATGATATATTGACCTTTATATTTAGTGAGCAAATAACGTGTATTATCAATATTTAAGTTCTTAATTGTATCGGTAGAGTTTAAAAACTTAATAGCAAATAAATGAATGGTATTTTCAGGAAAATAAGGCAAAGCGCTTTTTAAAGCAAAAGCGCCTTCGTTATGTGCATGTGAATTAACATCGCACGCTAAATCAACAATATGAGCATTAGGTTGTTTAGAATATAATACGCCTTTAACCATTGCCAAGTATGGGTCGCGGTAACCCAAATCTGTAGTAATGGTAATTATTGACATATTGAAAACTTTTAATAGTATTCTCAAAAGTAAATAATATTTTAGGCTTACTTTTAGGTTATAAACTATTTGATTAACACGATTATTAACATTAATTTATTGGAACTTGATAGAAAAAGTAATTACCCTTGATAGCATTGAACCTGTTGAAATATATGGGGTAAACGACGTTAAACTCAACGTTATAAAAAAATACTTCCCAAAACTTAAACTTATCGCCAGAGGCTATTCCATCAAAGCATTAGGAGACGAAGCTGAAATTACCTTCTTTGAGAAGAAGCTTACAATGATGGTAGATTACTACCATAAAAATGGTTTGCTAACAGATACGGTTATTGAGCGATTATTGGGGCAAACAGGAGATAATTTATTACACGCCAAAGAAGAAGCTACTGGCTCCGACATTATTGTATTTGGCAATAGTGGCTTAGTGATTAAAGCTCGTACCGACAATCAGCGTAAAATGATGCAATCGGTAAATACTAATGATATGATTTTTGCTGTTGGTCCTGCTGGAACTGGAAAAACCTATACAGCAGTGGCATTGGCGGTAAGGGCATTAAAAAATAAAGAAGTCAAACGTATCATATTAACTCGCCCTGCTGTTGAAGCTGGAGAAAATTTAGGCTTTTTACCCGGCGATTTAAAAGAAAAATTAGATCCATACATGCAACCATTGTATGATGCCTTGTATGATATGATTCCTTTAGACAAGCTCAATCAATATATTGAAGCCAAAATTATTCAAATTGCACCTTTAGCATTTATGCGCGGACGAACTTTGGATAATGCTTTCGTTATATTAGATGAAGCGCAAAACACGACTGAAAGTCAGATGAAAATGTTTTTAACGCGTATGGGAGCCAACGCCAAATTCATTATTAATGGGGATATGACTCAAATAGATTTACCTCGTCATCAAACCTCTGGTTTGGCTCAAGCAGTGAGGTTATTAAAGAATACAAATGGCATTGATATTATAGAACTCACCACTGTTGATGTGATTAGACATCGCTTAGTGAAAGCTATAATTGAAAAATACGAAGGAGACGCTATAAAGAAATAGGATTTAGGAAGTACGATTTACGAATTAAGAAGTAGGATTTATGAAAGTAAGTGAAGCACAAAAAACAGTAGACGACTGGATTAAACAATACGGAGTTAAATACTTTAGCGAATTAACCAATATGGCTATGCTTACTGAGGAAGTTGGTGAAGTAGCGCGTATTATTGCACGCCGATATGGGGAACAAAGCGAGAAAGAATCGGACAAAAATAAAGATTTAGGAGATGAATTAGCGGATGTGCTATTTGTATTAATATGTTTAGCCAACCAAACTGGCATAGATTTGGAAGAGGCTTTAAAGAAAAATCTTGATAAAAAAACAAATCGAGATTCGGAAAGACATATTAATAATGATAAATTGAAATAATGATTTTTGTTGAGCAAATTAATGGCAATAATTCAGTATTACAGAAACCATGAAGAATAAATTTATATATATTTTCATGTTTGTTGTTTTTGCTGGTTTTAGTCAAAATGATACTCTTTTCTTTGACAAAAATTGGAAATCTTGTAACAAAATTAGATCAGAATACTATAGAATAATTCGACCAGATAGCTCAGGTTTTATTGTCAAGGATTATTATATTACTAATCAAATTCAAATGACTGCTTTATGTTCAGAAGCAAATAAAGACACAATTATCTTCAATGGCCATTGTGCTTTTTATAATAAGCTAGGATTTATAACTAGTCAAGGATTTTATACAAATAACAATAAAACAGGCTCTTGGACATTTTCAAACTATACTGACAAAGGAGAAAAATACAATTCAGGTATTATGAAAAATGACCTATTAGACAGTATTTTAACTGATTATTATCCATCAGGAAATATATATTCAACAAGTACATTTAAAGATGATACATTGAACGGGATAAAAACGTCGTTCAGAGATGATGGCTCGATTAGCTACAAATCATATTATTTAAATGGAAAACTTAATGGATGGTATACAGAATATCGAAAAAGCGGTGTTAAACATTATGAGGCAGAGTATGTGAATGGAAAAATGAACGGAAACCAAGTACTATATTTTGAAAATGGTCAAAAACAAGGCGATTTCTTTTATACAAAACGAAAAGTTGATGGATATAAGATCTGGTATTATGAGAATGGAGAAATCCAATCAAAAGTTATATTTACAGACGGTAAAAGAAAAAAAATTATTAGATCTGGAAAATTATTAAAAAGCATTAACTAAACGTATAAAAACAGAATAAAGATAGTTATAGGTCCTAAATTCAACAACTAAAATAAACATTGAAATTCTTTTATACTATATTCTTCATTTGTTTTTGCTCATTAATTTTCTCTCAAAATACTTTGATTGGCATTGATGAGCAGAACCAAGATATTGGTTCGCAAGAAAATATTTACAAAGTTAAAGCAGATTATGTCATTCAAAATAATCAAGCAAAAAACTTGTATTTATTGAGAGCTGATGCAAAAAAAGGAATTACCATTCGTGCAGCTAAAAAAACTATAAAACCAGGTGATACAACAATTATTGTAGTGGAATTTATTCCTCAACAAGCTGGTAAATTCTCGGAAAATATTGATTTAGTAACCAGTGCAGATGGCATTCCATTTAAACTATCGCTTTCAGGAAATATTAAGTCTATAAAAACAGATGACAAAACGGCTTGTTTTTATTTTAAGAAACCAAATCATACTGGTGCAAAAACTATTGAACCAATTGTTGTTAGGGAGCCTAACAAACCTAAAGATACATCCAATAAAATTCCTGATAATAACTCAACTGAGGAAGTAAAAGAACCTGCTCCTATTCCAGCACCAACTTCCATTATAGAAACCAAAAATGAATCAAAAACAGTATTAGACGAGAAATTATATAAACCAAATAATATCATTTTTTTGGTTGACGTATCAAGTTCTATGAGAGATACTAATAAATTAAAAGTGATGCAATTTGCCCTACATCATTTAATTGAAAACCTTCGTCCCATTGATAAAATAACGTTTATTACCTATGCAGATACTGTAAAAATAATTCGGGAGGGATTAACTGGAAATCAAAAAGAAGAATTAAATGAAGTAGTTAGTCGTTTAAAAGCAAAAGGCATGACTAAAGGGAATAAAGCCATTTTATTTAGTTTAGAGGTTGCTATAAAAAATTACATTTCAAATGGAAACAATCAAATTATACTGGCAACAGATGGAAAATTTAGATTTTATCCCGACGATCAAAAAAAATATAGTCTAAATAAAGCTGATAAGAACATTAAATTGTCTACCATGGCGTTTGGCAATGATAAAGACGCTATAAAAAATTTAAAAGAAATTGCAGAAATTGGTAAAGGGAATTTCATTCATATTAAAAATAGAAATAAAACCAAAGAACAACTGATGGAAGAGATAAAAGAAAACAGTTTAATTCGTTAAATGATACTCTCTAAATTCGCCTGGCTTTAAATCTCCTAATTCAATAGTATCTATTCTCACTCTAATTAATTTGGCTACCAAATAACCTAAAGCTTTACACATTCGGCGTATTTGACGATTTTTGCCTTCCGTTAAAATAATTTTGAATTCAAATTCATTTAATTTTTCAATAAAACAGGGTTTTGTTTTACAAATCATAATATCTACGCCTGCACCCATTTGATGGATAAATTCATCCGAAATGTGTTTGTTAACAGTAACAATATATTCCTTCTGTTTTTCTTTTATAGGACTTGATAAACTCTGAATGTATTTTCCGTCATTAGACAACAGCAATAACCCTTCGGATTCTTTGTCTAGTCTACCCGCATAACCTAGATGTTTATCAAACTTAAAAACCGTAGTTAAATTATCTGCAATGGCTTCATTATTGGTAGTTTCTATTCCTCTGGGTTTATATAAAGCAATGTAGGTAAAAGGCGTGTTTGGCTTTAGTAATGTATCATCGTAATAAATCTCCCACGTTTCATTAAACTCACTATTTTCCGTAATAATGGCGCCATTGACTTTGAGTTTTCTATTTTCAATGGCTCTAATAGCCTCTTTATTGGTAAAGCCTAAACTATGCACTAAATAATATTTTATATTCAATCGAAAACTCACAAATAATCTAATTTTCAGCAATGTTATCTTTTTTTAGGGAAACTGCATAAAAATTGCCCTAATTCCCCATAATTTATTAAGTTTGTTGGTTCTAAAACAGTTATGGAAAAATCATATTTTGCTCACCCTTCTGCAATTATCGACGAAGGTTGTACTATTGGAAAAGGCACTAAAATTTGGCATTTTAGCCATATTATGCCTAATTGCACATTAGGAGAAAACTGTAACATTGGGCAAAACGTAGTTATTTCTCCAGAAGTTGTTTTAGGAAAAAACGTAAAAGTTCAAAATAACGTTTCAATTTATACAGGAGTTACTTGTGATGATGATGTTTTTTTAGGGCCATCGATGGTTTTTACAAATGTGATCAATCCTCGCAGTGCGGTGAATCGTAAATCAGAATATGCAAAAACACATGTTGGTAAAGGTGTGAGTATTGGAGCCAATGCAACCATAGTTTGCGGACATGATATTTTAGAATATGCTTTTATTGGAGCTGGTGCAGTGGTTACAAAAACAGTTCCAGCCTATGCTTTAGTAGTTGGTAACCCCTCTCGTCAAATTGGATGGATGAGTGAATTTGGCCATCGTTTAGAATTTGATGCAACTGGAAAAGCGACTTGTAAAGAAAGTGGCCAAAGGTATCAATTAGAAAATAATATTGTAAAAAGAATTTCATAATTATGACAAAAATAAAATTCGGAGTAATTGGTCAAGGTCACATTGGCAAACGCCATGCCGAAATGGTCCGTCGTAATTCAAATTGCGAATTAGTGGCGGTTTGTGATGTGGCTCCAAAAGAAAGATTAGGATTAGAAAGTTTAACCGAAAAATTCTATTCAACATCTGAAGAACTATTAAACAACCATCCAGAAATTGATGTCATTAATGTTTGTACACCAAATGGTTTACACGCTACACATGCTTTAATGGCTTTAGAATTAAATAAACATGTGGTTGTAGAAAAACCAATGGCTTTAAGTAAAGCAGATTGCGAAAAAGTAATCTCTACGGCTTTAGATCATAGCAAAACCGTTTTTTGCGTGATGCAAAATCGCTATTCTCCTCCAAGTGTTTGGTTAAAACAAGTTGTTGAATCAAAAACAATTGGTGATGTATACATGGTTCAGTTAAATTGCTATTGGAACCGTGATGATCGTTACTATAAAGCTGGTGGCTGGAAAGGCACTCAAGATTTAGATGGTGGAACCTTGTTTACTCAATTCTCTCATTGGATTGATATCATGTATTGGATATTTGGTGACATAAAAAATATTCAAGCAAAGTTTGCTGATTTCAATCATCAAAACTCAACTGCATTTGAAGATAGTGGTTTTGTAAGTTTTGACTTCGTTAATGGTGGTATGGGAAGTATTAATTACTCAACCGCCGTTTGGGATAAAAACTTAGAATCGTCATTGACTATTATTGGTAATAAAGGAAGTATTAAAGTTGGTGGACAATATATGGATCAAGTAGATATATGTAATATTAAAGATTATACTATGCCGATTTTAGAAGAAACCAATGCTGCTAATGATTATGGCGCTTATAAAGGTTCTGCTAATAACCATCATAATGTGATTGAAAATGTGGTTGATACCATTACTGGAAAAACTAAAATTACAACAAACGCATTAGAAGGTTTAAAAGTAGTAGATATTATTGAGCGTATTTATGCATTGCGTCCTGAATCAGTATTGAAAAAACAACAAGATTAATTTAATAAAATATTATGGGAATTTATAAAGACATAGTTGATAAAAAAGCTACAATTGCAGTAATCGGATTAGGATATGTTGGTTTACCAATTGCATTAGCTTTTGCTAAAAAAGTTAAAGTAATTGGATTTGATATTAACGCTAAACGCGTTGATATGATGAACAAAGGCATTGATCCAAGTAACGAATTAACTAAAAAAGATTTCGCTAATTCTGATATAACCTTCACTCATAAATTGGAAGATTTAAAGAAAGCAAAGTTTTTTATTATAGCAGTTCCTACTCCTATTGATGAACATAACTTGCCAGATTTAAAGCCATTAATTGGTGCATCAACAACAGTTGGTAAGGTACTTAAAAAAGGAGATTATGTCGTTTATGAATCTACTGTTTATCCTGGTTGTACAGAAGATGATTGTATACCGGTTTTGGAACGCGAGTCTGGAATTAAATTTATAAAAGATTTTAAAGTAGGTTATTCTCCAGAGCGAATTAATCCAGGTGATAAAGAACATACAATTACTAAAATTTTAAAAATTGTTTCTGGTTGCGATAAAGAAAGTTTAGAAGAAATTGCTAAAACTTACGAAATTATTGTTGAGCCAGGAACTCACCGTGCTTCAAGCATTAAAGTTGCTGAAGCAGCTAAGATTATTGAAAATACGCAACGTGACGTAAACATTGCATTGATGAATGAGTTATCTATCATCTTCAATAAAATGAATATTAATACGTACGATGTTTTAGAAGCTGCTGGTACCAAATGGAATTTTTTGAAATTCTTCCCTGGTTTAGTTGGCGGACATTGTATTGGAGTTGATCCTTACTACTTAACTTACAAAGCTGAATCTCTTGGATATCATGCGCGTGTTATTAATAGCGGACGTTATGTAAATGATAGCATGGGTTATTATGTAGCTAAAAACTGCGTTAAAAAAATCATTGCTGCTGGTAAAAATATCAGCAAATCAAAAGTATTAATTATGGGAGCTACTTTTAAAGAGGACGTAAGTGATATTCGAAATAGTAAAGTAGCAGATATTGTTAAAGAATTAAAATCGTTTGGTGTAAAAGTTGAAATTGTTGATCCACATGCTGATAGCGCTGAACTAAAACATGAATATGGCTTTGGCTTAAATAAATTAGCCAAAGGTTATGATGGAGTTATCGTTGCTGTTAATCACCAAGAATATAAAACTTTAGATGAGAAATTCTTTAAATCAATTTTATCTACCAAAGGTGTGATAGTTGATATTAAAGGAATGTATAAAAACAAAATGAAAGGCTTAACATATTGGAGTTTGTAATAATTAAAGATAAATGAATCAGGATTTATGAGTAATCTATCTCAAATTTTTTATTATTCACATTTTATCTTGAAAATTAAAAAATAAAATAACTTGTCCTACAAACTAAGTGGATTAAATCCCGAACAACAACATTTATTAAACGACGGTAAACTATTACCTTTAATGGAAGAGTTTTATACCATTCAAGGCGAAGGATTTAATACAGGTAAAGCGGCCTATTTTATTAGAATTGGCGGTTGTGATGTTGGTTGCCATTGGTGTGATGTGAAAGAGAGTTGGGACGCTAGTTTACATCCTTTAACTACTACCGAAAAAATTTTAGAAAATGTCTTAGAAAGTAAAACACCATCTGTAGTTGTTACAGGAGGAGAACCTCTAATTTATAATTTGGTTTATTTAACGGAACTTTTAAAACAACGCAATATCCAAACCTATATCGAAACTTCTGGAGCTTATCCTTTAAGCGGAAATTGGGATTGGATTTGTTTATCGCCTAAAAAAACAATGTTACCTAAAGAAGAAAATTATACTGCTGCTCACGAATTAAAAATTATTGTATTTAATAAACATGATTTTATTTGGGCAGAGGAACAAGCCGCGAAAGTTGGCAAAGAGTGCTTTTTGTATTTACAACCTGAATGGAGTAAACGTAACGAGATAACGCCTTTAATAGTTGAGTATGTGAAACAAAATCCTCGTTGGATGATTTCATTACAAACTCACAAGTATATTGATATTCCTTAATTTTCATTTTATTTTACTATGAAAAAAATACTTTGTATAGATTCAAATCACGATGTATTACATGAAACTTTGATCGACGCTGGTTATCAATGTGATTTATTTTGGAACAAATCAAAAGAAGAATTAATTCAATTACTTCCTAATTACCAAGGCGCAGTTATCAGAAGTAAATTCAAATTCACTAAAGAGGTTTTAGATATAGCTATTAATTTAAAATGTATTGGTCGCGTTGGTGCAGGCATGGAAAATATTGATGTAAATTATGCCAATAGCAAAGGAATAACCTGCGTGAGCGCTCCTGAAGGCAATAGAGATGCCGTTGGAGAACATGCATTAGGAATGTTGCTAATGCTGATGAATCATTTAAAACGTAGTGATCATGAAGTTAGAAATGGCATTTGGAAACGCGCCGAAAATCGTGGACATGAAATAGCTGGCAGAACTATTGGAATTATTGGTTATGGTAATATGGGGTATACTTTTGCAAAAAAATTGAAGGGTTTTGATTGCGAAATTTTAGTGTACGACAAATATAAAACAGGCATTGTTGGCGAACACATCAAAGAATCATCTTTATATGAAATATACGAAAAAGCAGATGTGGTGAGTATTCATTTACCCTTAACTCAAGAAACGATCAATTACATTGATGATAATTTTATCTCTCAGTTTAAAAAGAATATATATATCATCAACACTGCTCGTGGCAAATGCTTAAATACTTCTGATTTAGTAAAACACTTAAAAACTGGTAAAATTATTGGTGCTTGTTTAGATGTATTAGAATACGAATCGATTTCTTTTGAAAACATTGACAACACTACCCTACCCGAACCGATGCAGTATTTATTAAAAGCCGAAAATGTTATTTTAACGCCACACATCGCTGGCTGGACTCATGAATCTAATTATAAAATGAGTAAGGTTATTGCCGAGAAAATGATTGCTGTTTTGAAATAATTTTGCCTATCTCAACCTAACACACTATCTTGGCGGCTCAAAAAACAATCCATTATGGCTACAACATCTGATTTATCAAGAAACGCATTTATAAGATACAATAACGAATTAGTTCAAGTATTAGATTATGATCACATTACTCCAGGAAAAGGAAATGCAATCTACTCTTGCAAATGCCGTAATGTGGAAACTGGTAAACAAAGTGAAATTCGTTTCCGCTCGGGTGAAAAAATTGATTTAATTAGAGTTGATGAGTACGAGATGCAATACCTTTTTACAGAAGGAGATTTTTTAGTATGTATGAATCAAGAAACATACGATCAATTACATATTCCTAAAATTTTATTTGCAGATAGCATTCAGTTTTTACAAGAAGGAATGATTTTAAAAATTCGTTTCGATGAAAATGACAAGCCTTTAAGTGGGTTATTACCTCAATATGTAGAGCTAGAAGTAGTTTATACAGAAGATGGTGTAAAAGGTAAATCATTAAAAATAGCTGAAATGACTGGTGGTGTTAAAATTCAGGTTCCAATATTTATTGTGATTGGTGACAAACTAAAAATTAATACGGAAACCAACGAATACGTTGAGCGCGTAAAATAAATTCAAATTTATTTACTAAAAGCCTTCCGCCAGCTGACGGAAGGCTTTTTTCATTTAACTACTACTTTTTATTTAAATGTTTTTGGGTTGCTAAAGAAAAACGTATTTCGGAATACGAATAATCATCACCTAATTCAAGTTTCAAAGGAGTTAACTTATTATCGCTTTCTATTTTTTTAGAAGCTTCCATTATAACTTTAAATTTTTCTTTAGCTACAAAATTAGAAACCGGAATCATTCCTAAACTCACATAATGTGCTAAATGTCCTTCAATAGTAGTTAACGCAAAGCCTCTGGCCTCAGCTATTTCAAAGATAGTTTTACCCTCTTTGTATAAAGCAAAGCTCAACTCTTTGGTATCTGGTTTTGCTGCTTTTACTTTTTTGGAAGTTTCGATACCTGAGCTTGTCGAAGTTACTTTTTTGCTTTTTCTACCTGTTACTTTTTTAGAAGCCCTTTCTTCAAATGCAGCTTTCTCAGTTATGACTATCGTTTGTCTTACTAGCTCTAAGCGTTCATTTTGATTGGCATTAAATTTTAGTTGTTGTTTATTAAACTCCACATTATTCAATACATTATCAATTACTGTCGATACTTTATCTAATTGCTGTAAATGCTTATACAACAAACCTTCCAACTCTAATAATTCTTCTAAATAGGTTTTAATTTGTTTTTCCTCTTTTAACAATTCGATATGTACTAAAATAGATTTTGACAATTCTTTTAAAACAGGATAAAAATAATTTTTAGCAGCAACATGTCTAGCACTTACAGTTTGCAAGTAATCCTCTGCCCTACTTTCAAAAATCTGCATCAACTGGTTACTAAATTTATCTGCATTTACTTTTAAAGGTTCAAATTTTTCAATTAACTCTTTTGCCCAAACCTGATGCTTTTGTTTATTCGATTTATTCTCGGCCATATTATAACTCGCCTCATGATTTCTGAGACAAGTATATAACCAAACAAAATCGTAGGCTTTCAATGTATAGCCTTTCAAAAACAAAACGGTTTCCTGATCAATTAACCGCTTTACTTCTTCATTTTTGGGTTTATTCTCTGCATAATCTACCAAGGTTTTATCTTGAGAGATAGCATTAAATTGAATTGGAGAAGTTAATACCAAACCATCTAATGATTTTAAACGTGATAAAGCAACATAAACCTGTCCTGGTGCAAAGGCACGATTAATATCTAAAATAGCTTTTTCAAAAGTTAACCCTTGACTTTTATGAACTGTAATAGCCCAAGCTAATTTAATAGGATATTGAATAAAAGTTCCTATTTCGGTTTCATCAATTTCGTTAGTAACAGGATTCAATTCGTATTTAATGTTTTTCCATTGATAATGTTCTAATAGAAACGGCTTAGTCCCATCCTTAAAATCAATTTCAATTTCTTTATCTCTCAACGACGAAACAACTCCAATTTTTCCATTAAAATATTGCTGTTTTCCACTTACATCATTTTTAATAAACATAATTTGGGCCCCCAGTTTGAGCTCCAAATAAGCTTCTACTGGGTAAGCATATTCATTAAATTCCCCATCAATGTTTGCACTAAAAAAATAAGACTTCCCTTTTAACTCTTGTAATGCAGACCTATTCAATGTATCAGCCTTATTATTGTGAGTAGTTAGGGTGATTGTATTTAAAGCAGAAGTAACATCAAAATTAGGCTTGTAGTAGGAGTTTAATAAATCAATGTTAGCTTGTGTAACCTTGTTATTTCTTAAGTTATTCAACAAGTCAATAAAGGTACTATCCGACTGACGATAGATTTTATCTAATTCAATGTAAACTGGCTTTTCGTTTCTTAAAACTTGAGCGTCAAAAAAGTAAATGCTATTGTAATAATTGCGTAAAACGTTCCACTCTTCTTCTTTTACAACGGGAGGTAATTGCATTAAATCACCAATAAATAAAACCTGAACTCCTCCAAAAGGTTTATGTTGTTGACGACGAATACTTTTTAATACAAAATCAATCGTATCTAATAAATCAGCTCTCAACATACTTACTTCATCAATAATCAGTAGCTCTAATTCCTGAAGTAATTTTCGTTTTTGGTCGCGCATATTTAAATGCTTAACCATGGTGTAGGGCGTGTTTATTTTGGTATTTGTATTTTCAATTTTATAACTGCTATCCGGAATAAAACAACCAAATGGCACTCCAAATTGCGAATGAATGGTAACTCCACCTGCATTAATAGCTGCAATGCCTGTAGGGGCAACAATAATGGTATTTTTATGGGTATGTTCAATTATTTTACGTAAAAAAGTGGTTTTTCCGGTTCCTGCTTTCCCAGTTAAAAAAACAGGCTTATTGGTTTGATTAATACACTTAGCGGCAAGCTCTGCAGGACTTAGATTTATGAGGGATTTATCCATAATTTAACGCAAAAATAACGCTTTTACAAAATATTCAATTGATATTTGTTAAATAGTTAATATTTAGTATCTTGCGTACTTGTCCTGCAAAACATCTTTTAATTAAAATACTATGAGTGAACGAATACTTCGTGCCCTAATGCAAATGTTTGCCATCATCGCCAAAGTTGATGGAATTAGTAATACTGGTCGTTCAATTGTTGAGGCCTTTTTGAAACAACAATTAAATAAAGAGCAGGTTGAAAAATACTTAGTTATTTTTGATGAGTATATTGAAGCGCAGCAAGCTGGTTCAAAGAAAAAAGATGGTTCAGCAAAACGAACCTCATTAAACTCAGTTAAAGTATTAAAGATCTGTACTCAAATTAATCAAGAATTAGAGCAACCTCAAAAAGTTATCGTATTAATACGTTTATTAGAATTTATTTACTCTTCAGATGAAATTTCGGAACAAGAAAATGAATTTGTAATAACAGTGGCTGATACCTTTAACATTTCGCTTGAAGAGTTTAATCAGTTAAGAGCCTTTATTGAAGATACTGCAGAAAAAATTCCAAATACACCAAATATCTTAGTTATTAATAACAAAGAAAATGGTTACGAAAATGCTTGTAAACACATTTACTGCGATGCGTTATCTTCTGATGTTCGAGTAATACAAATTGATAGCGTTGGTATGTATGCTTTGCGTATTTACGGTAATATTGAGTTACAGTTAAATGGTCAAGGTATTTCAAAAGAACGTGTTCACATTTTAACTCCTGGTTCATCTTTAAGAAACTCAAGGGTTAAACCAATTTATTATAGTGATATTATCAGCCGTTTCTTAGCAGATGGATCACAAGCTCGTATTTCGTTTGAGGCAAAAAATATTGAATATAAATTTAAAGGTGGCAAATTAGGTCTACGTAATATCAATATCCGCGAAGAAGGCGGTAAGTTAATTGGTATTATGGGAGGTTCAGGCGCTGGTAAATCTACTTTATTAAATGTTTTAAACGGTGTAGAAATACCTAGCGGCGGACAAGTTTTAATTAATGGAAAAAACATTCACGTTGAGAAAAAATTTGTTGAAGGCGTTATTGGTCACGTTACACAAGATGACTTGTTAATTGAAGAATTAACGGTTTATCAAAACTTATTTTACAATGCTAAATTATGTTTTGGCAATTTAAGCGACGAGGAAATCGCTAAAAAATGTCATTCTTTATTAGCTGATTTAGGTTTATCTGAAACTAAAGAATTAAAAGTTGGTTCACCTTTAGAAAAAACAATTTCAGGAGGACAACGTAAACGTTTAAATATTGGTTTAGAGTTAATTCGTGAACCATCCGTGCTTTATGTAGATGAGCCTACTTCTGGTTTATCATCACGAGACTCTGAAAACATTATGGACCTTTTAAAAGAATTATCTTTAAAAGGGAAATTAATTTTTGTAGTTATCCATCAACCATCATCAGACATTTTTAAAATGTTTGATAAACTTCAAATTTTAGATGTGGGTGGTTACCCAATTTATTATGGAAATCCAGTTGATGCTGTTTCTTACTTCAAGACATTGGTGCAACATGTTAATGCTGAAGAAAGCGAATGCTGGAACTGTGGTAACGTAAACCCTGAATTAATTTTTAATATTATTGAAAGTAAAGTATTGGATGAATACGGTAACTTAACACACAATCGTAAAACAAGTCCAAGTGAATGGAATAAAAGTTATGTTGAGAAAATAGAATCTACAATTGGAAATATTAAACACCAAGATGAAATTCCAGAAGCTATTTTTAAAATACCAAATGCCTTCAAGCAATTTAAAGTATTTATAACTCGTGACGTATTGAGTAAATTAACTAATACTCAATATTTATTAATCAATTTAATTGAAGCTCCAGCTTTAGCATTTGTATTAGCTGCTTTAATTCGTTTTTACAATACTGATGCTAATAATACGAAAGGATACTTCTTCAGAGAAAATGAAAACGTTCCTGCTTACATGTTCATGTCGGTGGTAGTTGCTTTATTTATTGGTTTAACGGTATCTGCTGAAGAGATTATAAGAGATAGAAAAATTCGTAAACGTGAGTCTTTTTTAAACCTAAGTAAAGGAAGTTATTTATGGAGCAAAATTATTATCATGTTTACTTTATCGGCTATTCAAACATTTATGTTTGTGTTAGTTGGTAATTTAATTATGGGAGTAAAAGGAATGTTTTGTGATTATTGGATGATTTTATTCTCAGCCTCTTGTTTTGCTAACATGTTAGGATTAAATATTTCTAGTGCGTTTAACAGTGCCGTTACCATTTATATTTCGATTCCATTTTTAATTATCCCACAATTATTATTAGCAGGTGTTGTGGTTAAGTTTGATAAATTAAATCCAATACTAGCAAAGCAAGGCGGCGTGCCAATTGTTGGAGAAATGATGGCTAGCCGTTGGGCTTTTGAAGCTTTGGCTGTCAATCAGTTTAAAGCAAATGAATTTCAAAAACATTTCTATAGATCTGATAGATCTACTAGTATTGCTACTTACAAAAAAGTATATTGGATACCAGAAATACAAAACAAAATCACAAAAATCAATAACGCTTTAAAAGATCCATCTAAAAAAACCGAATTAGAAAAAGATTTAACCTTAGTGAAAAATGAGCTTTTAAAAGAGCAAGCCTTCTTAAAAAATAAATACAAATTTGAAGGAATTAATCAGCTAAACTCAAAAGAATATTCACTAGCAATTGGAGCTTCTTTAAAATCTTTTTTAGAACTCATCAACGAAAACTATATCAACGTTGATAAAAAAGCATATGATCTGAGAGATAAAGTTACTCAAAGATTAATAAAAGAATTGGGTGGCAACGAACAGTTAATTGCTTTACAAGATAATTATACAAATGAAGCCTTAGAGAACTTTGTGTTAAACAAAGGTGATTTTGGATTGAATTGCTTAGAGTATGATGGCAGGTTAATTCAAAGAAAAGACCCAATTTTTTTAGATCCAATTGAATCAAATTTTGGAGCAGCACATTTTTATGCTCCTAACAAACGCTTTATGGGTAGTTTAATTCCAACCTATTGGTTTAATATGGCTGTTATTTGGCTAATGAGCCTCTCATTAATGGTGATGTTGTATTTTGAAGTATTTAAAAAAGTATTAGATGCTATGGGTAATATTAGCTTTAAAAAGAAAAAGTAACCAGACCAAAAAGAAAGAAGGGATTGAAGGGACTAAAAAACGTCCTGCTTCCCTTCTCTCTCTTTAATCTCTTATGTCTTTTTTATGAACTAACTTTCTTTAACAAATAAACAATCCTAAATTCATTAAATAAATTATCTTTGCATTCGCTTGAAAAAAATTAGTCTTTATATTATTATTCTTTCGTCCATCTTGTTTGCAAGTTGCGATGGATATAATAAACTCTTAAAAAGTTCTAATTATGAATTAAAATTAGAGAGAGCAAATCAATACTACCAAAAAGGTAACTATGTAAAAGCTACAGCCTTATATGAGGAGTTAATTCCTGTTTATAAAGGAACAGATAAAGCAGAGGAAATCTATTTCTATTTTTCTTACTGTAATTATTACCAAGGAGATTACAGCTTATCTCAATATCATTTTAAGAATTATTTCAGAAGCTTCCCATCGGGTAAACATGCCGAGGAATGTTTATTCATGAATGCATATTGCTATTATTTAAATTCACCTATTTATAAATTAGATCAAACAGATACAAAAAATGCAATGGCTGAATTGCAAAATTTTATCGACTTATATCCAGAAAGTTCACGTATTGATTCTTGTAATAAGATTAATGATCTTTTAAGAGGTAAATTAGAACAAAAGGAACATGATATTACCAATCAATATTTTAATATTGGAGATTATAAAGCTACTATTGCTTCAGCCCAAAATTTCATAAAAGATTTCCCTGAGTCTAACTTTATTGACGAAATGATGTATGTGACAGTTGATGCTTATTATCTGCTAGCAATTAACAGTCTGGAAACCAAAAAGTTAGAAAGATTAAATTTAGCTATGGAAAGTTATTTAAAATTAGTAGATTTGTACCCTAAAAGCAGTTATTTGCAAAAGGCAGAATCTGTTTATGAAAGTTGTATAAAAGTAAAAAGTAATATAAATCAATAGAAGATGGACTTTAAAAAAACAAACGCAGAACCAAGTACAGTAACCCGCGACATCAGAAGATTTGATGGTCCAACTGGAAATATTTATGAATCAATTTCAATTATTTCTAAACGTGCTAACCAAATTAGTTCTGAAATGAAAGAAGAGTTATCTGCTAAATTAGCTGAATTTGCTAGTAATTCTGATAACTTAGAAGAGATTTTTGAAAACAGAGAACAAATTGAAATCTCTAAATTTTACGAAAAATTACCTAAACCATCTTTAATTTCTATTAATGAGTTTTTAGAAGATAAAACTTACTACAGAAATCCAGCTAAAGAACAAACTAAAATTTAATAATAGTTTTATTGTTATTTTTAAACCCATCCACCAATAGGCAGATGGGTTTTTAATTTATATGTCATTAAAAAACAAACATATTTTACTAGGAATTACTGGAGGAATTGCAGCCTATAAGTGTGCTCATTTAGTGCGCTTGTTGATTAAAGAAGGCGCCATTGTTAAAGTAATTATGACAAAGGCTTCAGAAGAATTTGTGACAGCAAAAACATTATCTGTTTTAAGTAAAAATGAAGTGGTGACTGATTTTTTTGATGCAAATAATAATTGGAACAATCATGTGGCTTTAGCGGAATGGGCCGACGCTATTATAGTAGCACCATTAACTGCTAATACCTTAGCCAAATTTGCGTCAGGGCATTGTGATAATATTGTTAGTGCTTGTTACTTATCAGCAAGAAGCAAAGTGTTTGTTGCTCCTGCCATGGATTTAGATATGTATCAACATCCTACTACTAAACAAAATATTGATACCCTAAGAAAAAATGGGAATATCGTTATTGCAGCCGAAAGTGGTGAATTAGCGAGTGGTTTGGTAGGAGAAGGAAGAATGGCTGAGCCGGAAAACATTATTCATTTTATTAGCCAATATTTTGAGGATAATCTTCCACTAAGTGGTAAAAAAGTTTTAGTAAATGCAGGCCCTACATACGAAGCTATTGATCCAGTTAGATTTATTGGAAATCGTTCGTCGGGTAAAATGGGTGTAGCAATTGCTGATGAGTTTGCAAAATTAGGCGCAGATGTTACATTAGTATTAGGTCCTTCACATGAAGTACCAAACGAAAAATTGGTTACAATAGTAAAAGTAGAAAGTTCAGAAGAGATGTATAAAGCATGTGAATTGGTGTTTAAAAATGTAGATATTGCCGTTTTAGCTGCTGCTGTTGCCGATTACAAACCAAAATCAATAGCCGATTCAAAAATCAAAAAGAAAGACTCTGAATTATTTTTAGAATTAACTAAAACAACAGATATATTAGAAACGTTAGGTAAACAAAAAAAACATCAGCTATTAGTTGGCTTTGCTCTTGAAACTGATAATGTTTTAGAATACGCAAAAGCTAAAATAGCAAAGAAAAACCTTGACTTTATTGTGGCCAACTCTGCCATAGAAAAGGGTGCAGGATTTGGTGTTGATACTAACAAAGTAACAATTATTGATAAACACAATAAAATGTATAATTTTGAGTTAAAAAGCAAGCAAGCAGTAGCTAAGGATATTGTAACCTTCGCTATAAATTATTTAAAAACAGATGCGTAACTATTTATATATATTTCTTTTTTTATTACTAAGTCAAAACATTAGTTCACAAGAATTAAACTGCCAAGTAAGTGTTGTTTCTGTGCAAGTACAAGGAACTACTGAAAAACAGATTTTTGAGCAATTACAAAAATCTATTTTTGAGTTCATGAATAACACCAGATGGACCAAAGATAACTTCACAGTAAACGAACGAATTGACTGTTCTGTATTGATCAATGTTACTCAAAAATTAAGTGCTGATGATTATATGGCAACTATTCAAATTCAAAGTAGAAGACCAGTTTATAAAAGCTCTTACTTTTCACCTACTGTAAATTATATTGATGAGAGCTTTGTGTTCAAATACCAGCAATTTCAGCAACTTGAGTTTAACTTAAACACTTTTCAAAACAATATTACCTCTGTTTTAGCTTATTACGCATATATTATTATTGCGAATGATTATGACACTTATTCTAACTTAGGAGGAACTGAGTATTTTCAAAAAGCACAGCTTATCGTTACAAATGCTCAAAGTGCTGCCGAATCTGGTTGGAAATCTTTTGAGAGTCAAAAAAATAGATATTGGATTGTTGAAAATGCCCTACAACCTGTTTTTCAACCTATCAGAGAATGTATGTATAAATACCACCGTTTAGGTCTAGATATTATGTTTGATAAAGCTGATGATGGAAGAAAGGAAATCTTAAAATCAATAGATTTATTATCAGGTGTTTATAAAAACAGGCCTGCATCCTTTGCAATGGAACTATTTTTTGATGCTAAGGTCACTGAAGTTGTAAATATTTTCTCAAAAGGTAACCCCGATGAAAAAACAAAAGCTGTGGAAATTCTAACCACTGTGGATCCTGCAAACTCTAATAAGTATTTCAAAATACAGGAAAACTAAATTTAACATTATAATAATTATAACTACCTTTCTTGTATAAAATGTTTTATTAGTTTTACAACCTAAAATTCACACCACTAAATGAAGAAAAAAATATTCTGCATCCTACTATTATCTTTAGCTGTTAATAGTTTTTCACAAGAAGTTACAAAAGACGATGCTGCAAAAGTGCAATCAGAAATCGATAAATTAAAAGCTATAGCTGCTGATAGCGTTAAACCATGGAAAGTTGGCGGTGTTATATCAATTAACGGACAACAAGTATCATTAACAAACTGGTCGGCAGGCGGAAATAATTCTATTTCTTTAGGTGGATTAGTAAACGTTTTTGCTAAATATAAAAAAGGAAAAATTACTTGGGATAACAATTTAGAATTGGGTTACGGAGTTATTAAACAAGGAGATAACAAGCAATGGTGGAAAAATGACGATAAAATTCAGTTTTCATCAAAATTCGGCCGTCAACTTAAAAAAAGTTGGTATGCAACAGCTTTAGGTGACTTTAGAACTCAATTTGCTGATGGTTTTAACTATCCAAATGATTCAGTTTATATCTCTCGATTTATGGCGCCAGGATACGCTTTAGCGGCTATTGGTTTTGATTATAAACCAAACGATCATTTTTCCGCATTTATTGCTCCCGTAACTGGTAAATTTACTTTTGTAAATGATGATAGTTTAGCTAGATATGGAGCTTTTGGTGTTCAAAAAGAAATTCGTGACCCTAGTCAGGGAGGAAAAATTACTCAAAACTACAAAACACATCGTGAAGAATTTGGTGCTTATTTAAAAGTACAATACCAAACTAAAGTCATGGAAAATATTACGTTTCAAACAGTATTAGAATTATTCTCTAACTACTTAAACAACCCACAAAATGTTGATGTTAACTGGACAACCTTAACTACATTTAAAGTAAATAAATTTATATCAGCAACACTTGCCACTCAATTAATATACGACGACGATATTAAAGTGTTAAGAAATGCTGGTGACCAAAAAGGTACAATTGGACCAGACGTACAGTTTAAACAAGTATTAGGAGTTGGGTTTACTTATAAATTCTAATCAAACACATGAAAACAAAAAAAGGTTCAAAAATTTGAACCTTTTTTTTATGGGTTAATCATATATTTATTTAGCTGATAGCGTTATATAAGGAATAATCATTTCCTCTAAACTTACTCCGCCATGCTGAAAGGTGTTTTTGTAATACTGAACATAATGATTAAAGTTATTTGGATAAGCGAAAAACTTATCTTCTCTAGCAAATATAAAACGAGAACTCACATTTTGTTTTGGTAAAAAAGCGTCAGCTGGATTTTTAATTTCAAATACTTCCTTTGCATTATAATCTAATGCCCTACCCTGTTTGTAACGCAAATTTGTATTCACACTCTTATCTCCAATTACTTTAGTTGGTTCTTTTACGTGAACAGTTCCATGATCTGTAGTGATAATTAATTTACATTTTTTTGACGCAATGAATTTTACCATTTCTAACAATGGCGAATGCTCAAACCAAGAAAGTGTTAAACTTCTATATGCTGGCTCATCATCGGCTAATTCTCTAATCATTTCCGATTCGGTTCGGGAGTGACTTAGCATATCTACAAAATTATACACAATCACATTTAACTTATTGTTCATTAAGTTACTCATGTTCTCCGACAATTTTTTACCAGCAGCAAAATTGGTGATTTTATTATAGCTTGTTTTAATTTCTTTTCCTAAACGTTTAATTTGTGCGTTTAAGAAATCTTCTTCATGCATATTTTTCCCACCTTCATCTTCATCATTTTTCCACCAATCTGGGTGACGTTTTTCCATTTCACTTGGTAAAAGACCGGAGAATATTGCATTACGAGCATATTGGGTTGCCGAAGGTAAAATACTGAAAAACAATTCTTCATTTTCAACCTTAAAATAATCTTGAACAATAGGTTGTATCATTTTCCATTGATCGTAACGTAAATTATCAATAACCAATAAAAAGGTACATCCATTATTATCAAAGTTATTAAAGAATTTATTTTTCAATAAAGTGTGACTCATGGTTGGAACGTTTGTATTTGAACCATTTAACCAACTCACATAATTTTTTTCAATAAACTTAAAGAATTGTAAATTAGCATCTGCTTTTTGCATTTTCAAAACTTCAAGCATTCCTTTATCTTGGTTTTGATCAATTTCTAATTCCCAATACACAATTTTTTTAAATACCTCTTGCCACTCTTGCCAATTCAAGTTATCCGACAAAGTCATTCCTATTTGTCCAAACTCTTTACGGTACTCTGTATTTGTTTTTTCAGATACCAAACGTTTATTATCTAAGGCTTTTTTAAGCGACAATAAAATTTGATTGGGATTAACTGGTTTAATTAAATAGTCGGCAATCTTACTACCAATAGCATCTTCCATTATATATTCTTCTTCACTTTTGGTAATCATAATTACCGGCAAATCCGTTTTTAACTGCTTAATTTTAGTTAAAGCTTCTAAACCAGAAATACCAGGCATATTTTCATCAAGCAATACTGCAGAAATCGTATTATTTTCTCTTACAATATCAATAGCTTCATCGCCACTTAAAGCGGTAATAATTTCGTAACCTTTACTATTTAAAAATAATATATGTGGCTTCAATAAATCTATTTCATCATCTGCCCAAAGGATTGTTATTTTTTCCATAATACTGTTTTTATAAAGATACGATGTACCTTAAATTTTATTGTGTGAATTAACGTTTGTTAAGAATTAATTGATGCAAAAGCTCCGCAGGCAAACAAACCAGCTGTTTCGGTTCTCAAGCGGCTATCGCCTAAGGCTACAGGAACATAATTTAATGATAATGATAAGGCAATTTCATCTTTTGTAAAATCGCCCTCAGGACCAATTAAAACGGTAAATGTTTTAGTGGTAGTAATAAATTGCTTAATATGATGTTTCGATTCCTTTTCGCAGTGAGCTATTAGTTTTACATCGGAAATATTCTTTTTTATAAATTCTTTAAAATCAATTAAAGGATTTATTTTTGGAATATAAGCTTGCTGACTTTGTTTTACAGCAGCTTCTGCAACTTTTTTTAATCGGTCATCTTTGATAACCGTTCTTTCGGAGTTTTTACATTTAATAAATGATATCTCATCAATACCAATTTCAACAGCTTTTTCAACAAACCATTCAATACGTTCAATGTTTTTTGTGGGAGCAATTGCAATATGTAATTTATAATTTCTAGATTGTTTTACAACTTCTTTTTCAGATAAAGATACTGCGCATTGTTTAGCATGTGCCGCTTCAATTTTCCCAATGGCACGGGTTCCGTTTCCATCAATTACCTGAATAACATCTCCTACTTTGTGACGCAAAACCTTTACACAGTGCAAAGATTCGTCCTCATTTAAAATAGCAACATTGTTTTGAATTATTCCGAAAAAGGTATTCATTAATTTCTAAAGGTTATCGAAAAAACAGCCGGCATATCCACGGCTTGATTATTGGCTCTGCCTGGATCCCAATCTGGCATTAATTTAACTAATCGCAAAGCTTCCTCATTACAACCAAATCCTAAAGCTTTTATCATTTTGATATCTTTCAATTTTCCGTCTTTTGTAACAATACAACTAAAATCTACAGTACCTCTAATTCCATTTTTATCAGCATTATTTGGATAAATTAAATTTTGATTAATAAACCCAGCCATTGCCTTTTTTCCGCCTTTAAAACTTGGTGCGCATGATTCAGGCAACACTACAGTAGCAACTGTGTTTGTTTTTGTAGAAACCTCTGGTTCTTTTTCTTTCTTTTTAACCTTCGCCGTTTCCACAGTCTTTTTTTCCTTAACTACATCTACTTTAGTTACATGAGCTTTGGATTTTTTTGCTGGTTTATTCTCATTTTTTTTAGATTCAGATTTTACTATCGGCTGTTTCTTGTTTTTTTTCCTTTTAAGTGTATGTGATTTTGTAGTATGTAAAACTGGTTTTAAAATTGGAGAAGATTTTAAGCTGTCTCCTTTTACAACTTGAGAAACACAAACATTTGAAACGAAAAAAATAAATGTAATTATAAAAATAATTTTATTCATCTGATTACTATGCTTAATTAGTTGTGTAAATTTACACTTTTATAATACTTATTTATCATAAAATTATTATTGTTTGAATTATCTTGCGCACTCTTTTTTATCTTTTCAAAATACTGATTTGATTATTGGAAATTTTATTGCAGATTCCATTCAAGGAAACCGCTTTGATGGACTAACAGAAGGAATTATTAAAGGCATTAGTTTGCATCGAAAAATTGATACTTATACAGATGCTCACCCTATATTTTTAACCAGTAAGCATCGTTTTAGTAAAGATTTTGATAAGTACAGCGGTGTGCTAATGGATATTATATACGACCATTATTTGGCTAAAAACTTTGAACAATACTCTTCTTTATCTCTTCAAAACCATGCTGATGGTATTTATGATATTTTGAAAAATAATCACGATTTTTTGCCAGAACATGCAAAGCGATTTTATGGTTATATGACCGAACGCAATATATTATTCCATTATTCATCAATTGAGGGCATACAAACCGTTTTAACTCATTTAAGCAATCGTATAAGAAATAGATTTGAGCTACAACTAGCAATTCCAATTTTAGAGGCTAATTATCAGGAAATTGAGGAAGAATTTTTTATCTTTTTTAAAGATTTACAAGCTTTTTGTAAAGAGCAACCCGAATTAAACGGTTTATAAACTATTCGAGTTTTATATTGTTGAATTTACTACTTTTGTACCCTAATTTTTGAGCACAATAATATAGATATGATTACAACCGATTTAGCGATTATAGGAGCTGGCCCAGTAGGCTTATTTGCCATTTTTGAAGCAGGATTATTAAAAATGCGTTGCCATTTAATTGATTACTTGCCACAAGCTGGTGGACAATTATCTGAAATTTACCCTAAGAAACCTATTTATGATATACCAGGCTATCCAAGTGTGTTAGCTCAAGAATTAGTGGATAATTTATTAAAGCAAGCAGAGCCTTTTCACCCAGGTTATACATTTGGAGAGCGTATTGAAACACTAGAAAAACGTGGCGAAAGAGATTTTGTATTAAAAACAAATTTAGGCACCGAAATTCATGCTAAAGTAGTAGTAATTGCAGGTGGTTTAGGTTGCTTTGAACCTCGTAAACCAGAAGTAGCAGGCCTAGCTCAATTTGAAAATGGAAAAGGAATCAATTATATGATTTTAGATCCTGAGAAATACCGCGGACAAAAAATGATTATTGCTGGTGCTGGAGATAGCGCTTTAGATTGGGCAATTTACCTAAGCGAAGTATGTTCTGAATTAACATTAGTACACCGCAGCGAATCGTTTAGAGGAGCTCCTGACAGTGTAAATAAAATAATGAAATTAGCGGAAGAAGGTAAAATCAACTTATTGTTAAATACAAATTTAACCAGTGTTACTGGTACTGATAAATTAGAATCGGTATCTATGATTAATACTAAAACACAAGAAGCACAAACTATTGCTACTGATCATTTAATTCCGTTATTTGGCTTAAGTCCTAAATTAGGACCTATTGAAAACTTTGGTTTAAATATAGATAAAAGTGCAATTGAAGTAAACACCGACGATTATTCAACAAACATTGAAGGTGTTTACGCTATTGGCGATATTAATACGTATAAAAACAAGTTAAAATTAATCTTGTGTGGTTTCCATGAAGCAGCATTAATGAGCCACAGCGCATACAAATATATGAATCCTGGCGTTAAGTATACCATGAAATATACAACCGTTCAAGGAGTTAATGAGTTTTAAATTATAGAATCCAAATTCTAAAAAAAATCTCCTCAATTAGTGGAGATTTTTTATTTTTGTACCATTATGACAGACATTAACATCAACTTACAAAATCCAGATAATACCATTACCACTTTAGTTGCTCCAACTGATATGGGTTTAAGTTTAATGGAATTTTTAAAAGGAAACGATTATGATATTTTAGCTACTTGTGGCGGTATGGCATTGTGCGCTACTTGCCATGTTGAAGTTATCAATGGATTTGATAAGCTACACCCTATATCTGATGATGAATGGGCGATGTTAGATACTTTGCCTAATATTACGGATACTTCTCGTTTAGGTTGCCAATTGAAATTGGATGATAGTATGAATGACATTACGGTAAAAATTATGGGAGATGGGAACTAAACCCTAATACCAATAACTAACATGCCCTTAACAACAGTTCAATAAACAAATTCTACAAATCCTTCATCAGGGCTTTGTATAATTCAATCATACCTTCAATATCTTTTTTGTGAACTTTTTCGTTGGGTGTATGCACAAACTGTTCGGCTGCTCCAACAAAGCACCAGTCCCAAACGTTTTCTGCCATTTGTAATTCCTTCGCGTCACTTCCACCCGATCCTTCTACTTCTATTTGATAAGCCACTTTATGTTTTTTAGCAATATCAATGATTTTATTAATATAACTACGACGAGGAATTAAACTATCACGCATACTAATCACTGGTCCCTTTGCTGGAAACACACCATCCGAAATCCAAGAGATATCAGAAATTAAAGCTTGAGAAATTTTATAATTATCGACTAAATATTTTTGTAAGTAAGATACACTTCCGCCTCCGTGTTCTTCCCAAGTGCTAAATACAATCAAACCATCTTTTAAAGTCTCAGCTACTTTTAAGGCATTATAACAACCTAAACGGTTATCCATGTAACAACATTGAACGTAGTCTTTATCTTCTCTCCAATTAGCTTTAAATACTAATTCAGTACCTGTATCAAAATTACGCTTAGCTTTATACTCCATGGTGTCTTTCACCACATTCAAAGTAGCTTCGCATTTACCTTTGCTATCGCTTCCTACCAATTCATAACCTTTTTCAATACGTGGTCCACCAATTTTTACTAATTGTTTTCCGTAACGTACGGTAAAACCAATACTATCTGTGTGAGCAAAAATGGCGGTTCGAGGTTTACCAAACACCAACATGATATTATCCTGAAAACCTTTACCGTGGATGACCTTTGGTTTGTGTTTCCATTTTTTAGATTCTTTTTTAATATAGTCTAATAAAAATTCTTTCATGGCTACTTCGTTTCCGCTAGGGGAGTGAATAGCACACATTGTTTTTAATATTGATAAATCCATGATATTTGTTTTGATAGGTAAATGTAAAGAAATACATCAAAACAAATATTATAATTTGATTAATTGTCCTAACTTTATTAATAAGTATTTATTATTCGAATTTCTAATTAACTCATTAAACTTTTAAATTATTTTAAAGTCTAAACATAAATTTTTTATGAAAAAGCTGTTATTATTTTTACTGTTAATTCAATTTGGGTTTACTTATTCTCAAAATTTAAATTTAACAAACTTAACTGTTTTCGAGGGCGAACCTTATATTGCCATTAACCCAACAAACAATCAAAATATTGTAGTAGCATGGATGGGTTATGTTTTTGGAAGCGGAACAGCTTTAACTATAAAAACGAAGAAATCTGTTGACGGCGGACAAACATGGTCAACAGCAGTTAATTTGCCGCATATGTCTCCAAATTTTAAATCGGCAGATGTTTCAATAGCTTTTGATGGTAATGGAAAATTATTTTTAACTTATATTGATTATAGAGAGTCACCTGATTCGGGTGGAGTTTATTTAACAAAATCATTAAATGGTGGAACAACATGGAGTGTGCCAGTTAAAATAATAGATGCTTTAAGTGATGGTGCCAAAAGACCTTTAGATAGACCTTGGTTAGCTGTAAGTAATTCGGGCAATAATGTTTATGTAACCACAAAACCTGCGCCTTGGATTTTACCACCCAATAGACCGTATTTTATAAGTTCATCAAATGGAGGAACTAGTTTTAATACTTGGCGCTATCTTGATACTACAAATTTTTTAGTTGGAAATGTTATTGCTGCCTCAATGGCAGTTCCTGCAATAACGGGGAATACTGTGATTGCAATTTACCCCAGCTATTTACCTTCACAAAGTGTATTTGCCAAATTTATCTTAGCTAAAACAGCCAACGGAGGTGGCACCTTTAATTACAGTACTGTTTTCAATTCTTCCTTCAGTACTGCTGCATCAAACGATTCAGCTAAATTGAGCTATAGAGTCATCATAAATCCTACCAACAGTAATCATTATGTTTTTTTGACAATAGGTAGTTTAAGTGGTGTTGATTATGATATTTATATGACGGAAACATTTAACGGAGGCACTAGCTGGTCGGCTTTAATGCGCATTAATGATGATGCACTAAATAATGGAAAAATGCAAGATTTGGTTTGGGGAGACTTTGATTCTAATGGTGATTTAGCTATTACCTGGCGAGATAGGAGAAATGGTTCAGGACCTGGTTACGCGAGAGCATCTGAAATTTATGGAGCATTTAGAGCATCAGGCTCATCCACTTTTACAACCAATTTTAAAATAAGTAGTACACTTGAAACTTATGGAAATATATTAGCAGAAAGCGGAAATGATGTTATGAGTATGGCTTTAAGAAATGATACCTTACATACAGTTTGGGGAAGCACAAGAGATGGTTCATTAGACATATGGTATTCTCGAACAAAAGCTTCTACAGGTGGGACAACCGACATCAAACTTTTAAATAGCGAATCTTTAATAATAAAGAGTTTTCCAAATCCTTTTACTGATGATTTAATTGTTTCTGTAAACAACAATACAAAAATAGATGTAATTGAAATTTATTCTTCAACAGGAAAGTTAATTTTGTCACAAAAAAGTGACGCTATTGAAATAAAATTAAGTTTAAAATATTTAGCAGACGGAATTTATCAGATAAAAATACAACAAGGTAGTTTAATCTCTTACAAAAAGATAATTAAGCAATAACTCTTAGTAAATGAAAATACTAATGAGGTAATTTATCTTGAAAGTAGCCATACACCCAAGTACCAGCAACAGCACTTAAAAAAGTAATAACAATTACATTATAACCACTTCCTATTTGCGCAAACAATGGGCCTGGACATGCGCCAGTAATAGACCAACCTAAACCAAAAATTAAACCACCAATAATAATTCCTTTATTAAAGGGCTTTGGTGTTAATATTACCTGTTCGCCATCTAATGTTTTTAAATTAAATTTTTTGATGATGAAAACAGATATCATTCCTACAATTACAGCTGTTCCAATAACGCCATACATGTGAAACGATTCAAATCGAAACATTTCTTGAATGCGAAACCAACTTACGATTTCAGCTTTCACAAATACAATTCCAAATAACATTCCTATAAATGCATACACTAAGTTTGCAGTCCAAGATTTTTTAATATCTGAATTATTTATGCAAGTTGCCTTTAATTCAAACTCATCATTTTCTACATTTTTTAAATTTTGTATTGTCATGATTTACTGATTAAAGATTTAATAAAAAAGGTAAGATTAACCACGTCATAATAAAGCCACCAATCATAAAACAACAGGTTGCAATTAAAGAAGGTAACTGTAAATTAGACAAACCCATGATGGCATGGCCGCTTGTGCAACCACCGGCATAACGGGTTCCAAAACCAACCATAAAACCACCTACTACCATAAATATAAAACCACGTAAGGTTAATAAACTGCTCCAACTAAAAATATCGGTTGGTAATAAATGTTCGAAGTCTGTTAAATTATTAGCAGCCAATGCCTGTTTAGTACTTTCTGCAATAACCATTGGGTTAGGGTTGGTTAGTACATAAGATGCTATAACGCCACCAATAGCAACGCCTCCTACAAAAAATAAATTCCAAGATTCTTTTTTCCAATCGTATTGAAAAAATTTAATATTAGCAGGAATACAAGCTGCACATATGTGACGTAACGAAGATGAAATTCCAAAGGATTTGTTTCCAATTAATAATAGCGCAGGAACCGTAAATCCAATAAGGACTCCTGCAACGTACCATGGCCAAGGTTGTTTTAATAATTCTAACATAGGTTAAAAATTTTGTCCCGTGGATTTCGCTGATTAGCGCTGAATTAATCTGCGAATATCTGTGAGATCTGCGGGAGATTATTTAATAAGCAATTTTCTTCAATTTCGCTTTCACTGTATCATTAGGTTCAACTAGTGGCAAACGAACGGTTGGTTGAGTAATTTTCTTTTTTGCTAATACTACTTTTACTCCGCCAGGATTGCCATCTGCAAATAATTGCTCAGTTATTTCCATTAATTTGTAATGTAATTTTTGCGCATTCTTTAAATCATGCACTAAGGCAAAACGCACCATATCACTAAAATCTTTCGGATACGCATTTGCCACAACAGATATAACTCCATCAGCGCCACTCGCAATTAACGGTAAGGTTAAATTATCATCACCACTAATAATTAAGAAATTATCAGGACGGTATTTAATAATTTTCATGCATTGCTCAATGTTACCGCTAGCTTCCTTAATAGCAATAATATTTTTAAATTCATTTGCTAAACGTAAAGTTGTTTCAGCAGTAATGTTTGAAGCGGTGCGTCCTGGTACATTATATAATATAATTGGCAAAGGACTTGCGTTTGCAATTGCTTTATAGTGCTGATAAATTCCTTCTTGTGAAGGTTTATTATAATACGGAGAAACAGATAGTATAGCATCAAAACCAGAAAGATCATCTTTTTTTAATTGCATCACTAATTCTGCGGTATTATTGCCACCTACTCCTAAAACTAACGGAATCCGTTTTTTAGTTGCCTTAATGATATGAGCAATCACTTGTTGTTTTTCTTCTTTTGATAATGTAGCTGTTTCGCCAGTAGTTCCTAAAACGACAATATACTCTACTCTACCTTTTATTAAATGCTCAACTAATTTTGTTAATGCCGGAAAATCAATATCTTTTTTTGTAGTAAATGGTGTTACAATTGCTACACCTGTTCCTGTAAAATTTGTTGCTTGCATCATTATTTATGGGTTGTTTTAATCATATGTAAATATACAATTACTTGCTCTAAAAATTTTGAACTATTAGTTGTTTTATCTCCATCAATGCTTATGTCAAAAATAGGATTTTGAAAATGACTGATTTTACATTTAGCCGTAACTAATTTACTTATAGCTAACGATTTTATTTGTTCAGCATTACCTAAGTTTATTAGCGTATCAAAATGTTTGGAATTAAGCGTTTCAATTGTTCCTTGATTTGGTATTCCAAAAAAATTAAATTGTTTTTTATCTAAAATATGATGGTCAAAATTTGGTTTTGGCGTTTGTTCTAACTTACCATCATAAATTACAGCAACATGAACTTGAATAGTATCTTTTTGGCAAGCATTAATAAAATCAACCACATTATTCAATTGATTATCATGAGCAAGAATAAGAACCTTAGATAATTGACTCCAGGGCACAAATTGCTTGGCGCTTTTAGGACTTTCTTTTGAAGAAAGTAAGTAGTTAGCTATGTTGTTTAGCAGTGACACTGTAATGATTTATGATTTAAGACATAAAATTTATGATTTATTTACTAATCTTAAATCTAAATTCAAATTTCTAACTTTTTAGCCTCGTTCCAAAACACATCCATTTCAGCTAAAGAGCAATCTGCCAATGCTTTGCCTTGTGCTAAAATTTTTTGTTCCATATAATTAAAACGAGACATAAATTTTTTATTTGTTTTTTCTAAAGCATCTTCAGAATTTATATTTAAAAAGCGTGCGTAATTAATTAAAGCAAATAATACATCTCCTAATTCAGATTCTAATTTATAATGAATTTTACTTTTCGATTCTTTATCTTTAGCGGACTGCATGGAAGCTACTTCTACTTGTAGCTCAGCTAATTCTTCTTGTACTTTTTCCCATACTTGATTTGGATCTTCCCAATCAAAACCAATAGCTCTGGCTTTATCTTGTATGCGCAATGCTTTTAACAGCGAAGGCATACTGTTTGGCACTCCAGATAATGCGCCTTTATTTCCTTCTTTTTGTTTTAACTTCTCCCAATTTTGAATTACTTCATCAGAATCTTTAACTTTTACATCACTGTAAATATGCGGATGACGAAAAATCATTTTTTCGCATAACGAATTAATCACATCGGTAATATTAAAATCATTTGTTTCGCTACCAATTTTAGAATAGAAAACTAAGTGCAATAAAATATCACCAATCTCCTTTTTAATTTCGTTTTTATCACCTTTTAAAATGGCATCGCTTAACTCGTATGTTTCCTCAATGGTTAAGTGACGTAACGTTTCCATGGTTTGTTTTTGATCCCAAGGGCATTTCGCTCTTAAATCATCCATAATATTTAACAACCGTTCAAAAGCTACTAATCTTTCGTCCATTACTACAAGGAATTTAAAATGGCGTTCTCAACCTCTACACTATCCCATTTAGATTCAATATCAGGCATTACCATTATTTTATCCATAATAGCTTGTTGTTTATTGCCGGCTGTTAAGGCTTCGCTGTATCTTATATTTGGACTATAAGTTACCATGCTGTATAAAGGAATCCATTTTTCGGGATGCTTGGCACTAAAATGAGCTTCAATTTTCTTTTGTAATAAAAACGTCTTATCAGCAGTTTTATCTCGCATCTCAATAAAATTTGCAATGGCTAAATCAGCAATCGCATCACCATCAGGTTTACGTAATGTTTCGTATTCTTTTAAACAAGGCCCGTTTAAGTCGCCATACTTATTCATTAATTCATTTAAAACTACACAATCTTCAAAACCACAATTCATACCTTGTCCGTAAAAAGGCACAATAGCATGACAAGCGTCTCCAATTAAAGCAATTTTTTCGTCCCACACCCAAGGTTTACATTTTACGGTTACTAAACTTGATGTTGGATTTGTAAACCAATCTTCTAATAAAGTTGGCATTAAAGATATAGCGTCAGGAAATTCTTCTTTAAAAAAAGTCAAAACGTCTTCTTTTGTTTTAATGGAATCAAAAGATAATTCACCCTCCATTTGAAAAAATAAAGTACAGGTAAAACTGCCATCCATATTAGGTAAAGCTATCATCATAAAACTACCACGAGGCCAAATATGTAAACAATTTTTTTCTATTAAATATTCGCCATTAGGCCCTGCAGGAATCACTAATTCTTTATAACCTGCGTCAATATAAAATTGTTGATAATCAAACCGATCTGATTGAAATTGCATTTGAGTACGAACCGCACTAAAGGCTCCATCTGAACCTAAAATAATATCACTTTTTATATTTGTTGATTTATTAGTGTTTGTATTATAAAATGATAACTCGTTTGATTTTCTATCTAACTTATCGCAACGTTCCTCAAAATGTAATGTTACATTTGGTTGTTGTTCTGCTAAATCCATCAATCGCATGTTAATACCACCACGAGAAACGGAATAAATAGCTTGATTATCTTTACCGTAAGCTTGGTAAGTTGATGAACCATCTTTCATATGAATAGCTCTACCATACATAGGAATAGCAATTTTTTTAATTTCATCAGCAATACCAACACCTTCTAAACCTCTCCAACCTCTATCACTTAAAGCTAAGTTAATTGAACGACCAGCAATGTAATCTGCTTTACGCATATCAGGTCTACGTTCATAAACATCAACTTTATAGCCACGTTTTGCTAAATAAATAGATACTAAAGAACCAACTAATCCGGCTCCAACAACTGTTATATTTTTTTGAGTACTCATAATATATTCGAAATTTTTAAAGCACTAATTTATCCTTTTCTTTGGTAAAAGAAAGATATTTTAATTGACAATTTAACGTTAAAACTGATTATTTGTTTATAATGAATAGATGCTGAAGATTTAAAAAATTTTGCATTCGTTTTAATAAATGTAAATTTGAAATGTGCTTAAACGATTTGAAGTAAATATCAATAAAAATACGCTTTTTAGCAAAACAGACAAACTATTGCTAGCTTTTAGTGGCGGTGTAGATTCGTTTGTGTTAGCTAATTTATTGCACAAAGCAGGTTATAGCATAGAACTAGCACATTGTAATTTTCAATTAAGAGGTCAGGAAGCAAAAGATGATACAGCTTTTTGTGAAAACTTTGCCAAGACGATTAATGCAAAATTTCATATCATTTATTTTGACACGAAAACTTATGCGGCTGAGCATAAATTATCCATACAAATGGCGGCTCGTGAATTGCGTTATAATTGGTTTAAAGCCTTAAAAACAGAATATAGTTTTGATTTTATTTTAACAGCCCATCATGCTAATGACAATGTAGAAACGGTGTTTGTAAATTTAATAAGAGGCACAGGTATTAAAGGATTACAGGGCATTCCAGAAAAGCAACATGATATTGTGAGACCCTTATTATTTGCTACTAAAGAGGAGATTAAAGAGTATGCTAAAAAAAACGAATTATTATTTAGAGAAGATAGCAGCAATCAAGAAGTAAAATACAACCGTAATTTTATTCGTCACCAAATTATTCCAGAATTAAAAAAACTGAATCCTTCCTTAGAAGAAACCTTTTCTACTTCAATTCAATTCTTTAAACAATCAGCAGATATTGTTGCTGAATTTGCAAATCAAAAATTTAAAATCATTTGTAAAGAAGAAAATAATCAGCTCTTTATAGATATAAATTTATTGTTGCAAGAAGCACAAAAAGAAACTTTATTATTTGAATGGCTATACCTCAAAAACTTTAAAACAAGCCAAATAAAGCAATTAACTGAGGTATTAATAACTGACAAACAAATAATAGGAAAACAATTCTCATCTTCCACACATCAATTAGTAGTGGATAGAAAATATATTATTGTTCAGATAATAGAAAAAGAACCATCTGAAAAAGTATTCGTTATTAAATCCATTTCTAACACGACTCATTTACCAATTAAATTAAATTTTGAAGAAACTTCTCAAAGAGAATTTTCTAAAGATAAAAATGAAATTACGATTGCCTTCTCTGATAATTTGTTTCCATTAACGCTCCGCAAGTGGAAACAAGGCGACAAGTTTAAACCCCTGGGATTAAATGGTTTTAAGAAGCTAAGTGATTTTTTTAAAGATCAAAAACTATCTTTATTTGAAAAAGAAGCTACTTGGATTTTAGAAAACAAAGAGCATATTGTATGGGTAGTTGGGCATCGTGTAGATGATAGGTGCAAGGTAAATCAGGATACTGAAAAGGTATTGAGAATTACTTCTTCTTCACAAATCTAGCGTCTGTCAACGACATTAAAAATGCTTCTAAATCTTTCTTTTCTTGCTCAGTTAAACCCAAAGGCTTGGCTAATAACGTATCTCTGTTTACTGAGTTACTAATAAACTTATCAGGCTCGTTATAATAATCAATCACTTCTCTTAACGTTTTATGCATACCATTGTGCATGTAGGGTGCTGTCATGGCAATATTTCTTAAACCAGGGGTTTTGAATCTGCCAATATCTTCTGGATTGCGAGTTACTTCAAAACGGCCGCTATCATTTAAATCTTTACCATTGAATAAACCAATATTTCTAAAAAAATCATTAGTAAAATCTGGTCCAAAATGGCAATCAAAACATTTACCTTTTACATTAAAAATTTGTTGCCCCCGTTTTGCTGAGGCCGAAAATTGCATAGTATCTTTTCCACTAGTATAATTATCAAAAGGAGTATCACTTGTTTCTAAAGTTCTTTCAAAAGCAGCAATGGCATCGGTCACCGATTTTTTATCCGCTGGATGTCCGAAAATTTTAATAAAGAATTTTCTATACTGAGAGTGTTTATTTAATTTTTCAACGGCAAATGATAAAGGTATATCCATTTCTACAGGATTTTCAATTGGCCCTGCTGCTTGCTCCTCCAAGGTTTCCATTCTTCCGTCCCAAAACTGAAAGTTACGAGACGACTGGTTCATTGCACTTGGCGTATTTCTATCACCTTTTAAACTATCCACACCAAAACTAACAGTTGTATTATCTGCAAAAGCATGCTCTGGTTTATGGCAAGAGGCACAACTTACTTGATTTCCTCTTGATAAAATAGAATCATGAAATAACAATTCTCCTAAGTCTTCAATTGTTGAAGGTTCTTTTAAAGCTTTTTCGTTATTTGGCAATTCACTTCCACATGAAGATAATATAAATGTAAAGAATAAGGCAATAGCGCTAAATCGTAATAAAATCATGCTGCAAATATAAAAGATTATAGTAACTGAAATAGTTCTTATTCTCTGATATTCCTCATATTACCTAAATCAATTGAGTTTAAAATAACCGATAAATTGACTAATAAACCTTTGGTGTATTAAATACCTATAAAACCATAAAAATGATAAATTTGTGTAGTATGGAACTTCAAGAAAATAGCATTAATAAACCCGAAAATCCTTTCCCATTTAACAACCTTTTTTTAATTAAAGGTTTAGTAACTGGTAAAAATGAATTTTGGCATTATTTATTTGGAATTGTATCTGCATTTTTAGGGTACCTATCATTCCAACTAATCATGATGGTTCCACTAGTAACTATGGCAATAAATCATGGCTATAGCATGACCGATATTTCAGAGAATCCCAACATTTTATTTAACCCCGAAAAAATAGGCATTAACAAATCATTGCTTTTAGCATTAATGATGGGAATGTTTGTGTTTACACTATTGTTTTTATGGCTGGCTTTAAAGTTTGTTCAAAAAAAGCCTCTATCATCTATCGCTACAGGATTTGAAAAAATTAGATGGAACAGATACTTTTTTTCATTTGGTATTTGGGCTGTATTAATTTTAGTTCTTACACTAGTATCTTATCTTACTTCCCCCGAAGAAATAGAACTACGCTTTGATGCCGGCAATTTTTTTATTTTATTAGTTGTGGCTATTATTTTCATTCCCATCCAAACAGCTACGGAAGAATTAATTTTTAGGGGGTATTTAATGCAGGGTTTTGGCTTAGCTTTTAAAAACGGGATAATGCCACTAATTATCACATCCGTTTTATTTGGATTAATGCATGCCTCTAATCCCGAAGCTAAGGCACATGGCTTATTAATTATGATGCCTTACTACATATTTTTTGGTGCTTTTTTAGGAGTTTTAACCTTATTGGATGAAGGAACTGAACTAGCTATGGGAATACACTGTGCAAATAACTTAATGTCAAGTTTATTAGTTTGCTCAAAAAATTCAGTGTTACAAACCGATGCCATTTTTTATACATCATCCGAAAATCCGGGAGGAGAATTTATTACGTGGATTGTGATGGCCTCTATTTGTTTTTTTATTCTATTCAAAAAATATAAACTTTCAAACTGGAACTTAATAATTCGATAATCAACATTATATGAAATAGCCATGTGCCTGAACGCACAAACACAAATGAAGATACATGGCGTATACCATATGACAATTAAAAAAAAATATCTACATATGAAAAAAGCCTTTTTAATACTTACTACTCTCTTATCTATCAATCAAGCCTTTGCTGATGGTGATTATCATTATTTTGTTGATTTAACGAAGATTAAAGATGATAAATTAAGTGTAAAATTAATTCCACCAGATATTTCAGAAAATGAAACTGTATTTATGTTTCCAGCCATGGTACCGGGAACTTATGAAGTATATGATTTTGGAAAATTTGTTTCTAATTTTAAAGTAGAAGGGAAAGATGGAAAAGTAATAACAATCACAAAATTAGATAAAAACTCCTATAAACTTTCGCCGGCAAATGCCATTAAAGAAATTACATATGATGTAGATGATACCTGGGATATAAGTAGCTACGACAAATCATTTGCAGACAGTACAAAAAGAGATAAAACTGTTTTTGAGCCAGGCGGCAGTAATATTGAAGAAGGAAAAAATTTTTCGTTAAACACTCACTGTTTTTTCGGTTATTTTAAAAACATTATTGAAACCAACTTTATTTTAGAAGTTACCAAGCCAAAAGGTTTTTTCGCTTCTACAAGCATGACAGATTTAAAAAGTGGTGAAACAAAAGATGTATTATCTATTTTTAATTACCATACCTTAATTGATTCCCCAATCATGTATACTATGCCCGATACTGCTACTGTATACATTGGAAAATCGCAAATATTAATTTCTGTTTATTCTCCCAACAAAGTGTTGACCTCTGATTTTATTGCTCGTAATTTAAAAGAATTGTTATTTGCTCAAGCTGAATATTTAGGAGGCGAATTACCAATTGATAAATATGCATTCTTATTTTACTTCACGGATAAAGAATCCTTAAGCGGTGCATCAGGAGCATTAGAACATTCCTACTCTTCTTTTTACTTTTTACCAGAAGCTGATACCTCAGTCATTGCACAAGAAGTAAGAAATGTTGCCGCTCACGAGTTTTTTCATATTGTTACACCTTTAAGTATTCACTCAAAAGAAATTGGGGAATTTGATTTTAATAATCCTAAAATGAGCAAGCACCTTTGGTTATACGAAGGCTTAACAGAATATGCAGCACATCACATGCAGGTAAAAACAGGCTTAATTGAATATGATGCCTTTTTTGAAATTATGGTAGAGAAAATGCAAAACAATCGCGAGAATTACATTGACACTCTTCCATTTACCGTTATGAGTAAATATGCGCTTGATAAATACAAAAAACAGTACAACAACGTTTATGAAAAAGGTGCATTAATTGGCATGTGTTTAGATATTCAATTGCGTTATTACAGCAACGGAAAATACGGAACACAAGAGTTAATGAAAGATCTAGCAAAACAATATGGCAAAACAAAATCGTTTAATGATGAAGATTTATTTAATGATATTGAAAAATTAACTTATAAAGAAATACGCTACTTTTTAGATAATCATGTAGCTGGTAATAAACCGTTACCTTATAAAGATATATTTGCCATGGTTGGTTTAAATTATGCTGAAAAAGTGGAAAGCGAAAAAATTACTTTAGGAGGTATTTCAGTGGGATATAATCCTCAAACCAATCATTTAGTAGTTGTAAATACTGATAAATTAGATGCTTTTGGAAAGAAATTAAAATTTAAAGAAGGTGATGAAATTATAACTTTTAATAACAGAAAACTAACTTTAGATAATATCAAAGATGTTTTAGGTGGTTACATGCAAAATGCTAAAACAGGCGACAAATTAGAAATTGAAGTTTTAAGAAAAGATAAAAAAGGAAGCGAAACCATTAAAAAATTGAAAGCTAAAGTTAAACCCGTTAAAGTAACCGAAACTGATGTTATTGATATTAATGAAAAAGCAACCGAGCAACAAGTAATAGCTAGAAAAACATGGTTGGGAATTAATTAGAAATGACGGAAGGGAATCAAGACGATTAGACACAAGACTCGTTGTCTCTTAAGTCAAATAATCCCTTATGTCATTTAAGTCTTTAAAAAATGAGTAAAAAACATAACATATATTGGAATTGTCAATTTATTGGCTGGAGTTTATATGCTGCTATTAATTTGATTTTTTTTAAACTAAGTTACAACACCAATTTAAAAGACATCTTATTATTTTTAATCTGGTTGCCACTGGGTATTACTATTACACACGCTTATCGTTACCTAATTTTAAAGTTTAATGTATTACGTTTTAGTTTATTAATTCAAATCCCATTAATACTAGTTGCATCCTTAGTGATGTCGATCCTATTTTTCATTATCAATATTAGTATCGTCAATATCTTCAGCAGTAACTCGGAGTCTATCGACTTACTAGCAGCCACTTCAAAAATATTAAGTTTGGTATTAATATTTGTTATTTGGTCTGTTATCTATTTCGGATTTCACTTATTTGATAACTATAAAAAAACAGAAATTCAAAACCTAAGATTAGAAGCTAACTCAAAAGAAGTAGAACTTAATAAATTAAAATCACAATTAAACCCTCACTTCATGTTTAACAGCATGAACAGCATTAGAGCGTTAGTTGATGAAGATCCTAAAAAAGCGAAAATTGCCATTACTCAACTATCTAACATTTTGCGCAATACTTTAATGATGCATAAAAACAGATACATCTCGTTAGAAGAAGAAATTGCACTTGTAAAGGATTATTTAGAATTAGAGCATATCCGATTTGAAGAACGATTACACTTTAATTTTGATATTGATCCTCAAACCTTAACTTTAAACGTGCCTCCGATGATGATTCAAACATTAGTGGAAAATGGAATTAAACATGGTATTGGCAAATATCCAGAAGGTGGAAATATTTCTATTGTGAGTTTAAAAACAGACACAGGTTTTAAAATAGAAATCATCAATACAGGTCAGCTAGGCGATGTTACTAAAACAGATTCGGGCTTCGGTGTAGCTAATACAACAAATCGTTTGGAATTATTGTTTGGAAAAAAAGCAAGCTTTAATCTTAAAAATTTAGATGATAAAAATGTCATCAGTGAAATAACTATAAAAACTTAAACCTAAAAAAATGAATTATTCATGTTTCCAAAAAGCAAATATGAATGAAGACAACTTGAATAAACCATATAACATCTAAAAACAATAAAAAACACATATGAAAGCAATTATTATTGATGACGAACGCTTAGCGCGTCAGGAATTAAAAAATTTATTAGCAGTTCATAAAGAAATTGAAGTGATTGCAGAGTGTAACAACGCACAGTCTGCTAAAGAAAAAATTGCAGAGTTAAATCCTGATGTTATTTTCTTAGACATTCAAATGCCTGGTAAAACAGGCTTAGAGTTAATTGAAGAAGTATCTGCCCTACCCGATGTTGTTTTTGTAACCGCATACGATGAATACGCTATTAAAGCTTTTGAAGTAAATGCTTATGATTACTTACTAAAACCAGTATCGCCAGAGCGCTTAGCTGAAACCATCAAAAAATTAACTCTCAAAGAAACTTCCGAGAAAAAAGAAAATACCACTCCCTTAACCGAAAACGATCAGGTGTTTATTAAAGATGGCGAAAAAACATGGTTTGTGCGTTTAAGCAATATTCGTTTATTTGAAAGCGAAGGAAACTATGTGCGTGTGTATTTTGATAATTTCCGTCCTTTAATTTTAAGAAGCTTAAATAGCTTAGAGGAACGTTTAGATGAAAAAACATTTTTTAGAGCAAGTCGTAAACACATTGTTAATTTAAGTTGGGTAGAAAGTATTGAAACATGGTTTAATGGAGGATTAATGGTAAAATTAAAAGGTGGGCAAGAAATCGAAATTTCTCGCCGTCAAGCAGTTAAATTAAAAGATATGATGAGTTTGTAAGCTATCAAAACCGTAAATTTGCGATATGAAAAATAACGAAGAACACGAACTAGACGATTTATTACCTGAGGAGTTAAAAGGAGACATTGTTCCAGAAATTGATCCTGCTAAATTATTTGACGAAAAAGAATACGCCACCATTATTATTGGTAGCGAAGGCATGAGTAAAAAAGATACTAGCAATGCCGATTACGTTACTGCTTTAGTCAGCACTAAATCTACACGGGAAGAAAAAGACGAAGCATTAATTGCTTTAAAAGAAAATAATGCGCAATCATTTATTTTAAATGCAATTGCTAAAACTAAAAACTTAGATAAAAAAGCTTTATTAATTGCTGCCTGCTGGGAAACTGGACTTGATTTCAGTAAAGATTACCTCGTATTTGTTGAATTAATTGGTCACGAAAACTTTCTTGTATCTTTTGAAGCCTTTACCGTTATACAAGAAATGGAATCGGAAATTGATGAGTCTATTTTGAAAACAGGTTTAGAGATGTTAAATAAATTCAAGAAAGACAATGAGATTACCATCAATGATGCGAAAGAATTAATCAAACAAAAATTAAGCGCTCAATAATTGAAAACATCATTACTACTAGCCTTTTTATCTTTAACAAGCATTTCATTTTCTCAAGAAAATGAAGAAGTGCAAACAATTAAAATAAAAAAAGAAAAACTATTTGCTAAAGCTGCTTTTGACGATACAGAATATAAAGTAATTGCTTTCGATAGATATGGCAATCCTCACGAACAAGCCATTAAATCATTTACCATATTTTATAAAGAAGATAATGTAGCTCGACAAGCATCTGTTCAAGGAAACACATTTCCAAAAAAAACAATTGACTTCTTAACCAAGAAAAAGAAATTTGCTACAAAAATTTGTTTAATGAATATTAAAGCGGAAGATAAAGAAGGTCATCTAGAAGATTTACCAGATTTATGCGATATTGTTATTTTTCCTGATTGTAAAAAAAACAAACATTAAAACCCACAAAAAAAGCGATCAGCCAGTTGCTGATCGCTTTTTTTTATTTTTAAGACTAAACTATTGTTTTTCTCCCATTTGATAGGTTTCTGTTTTAGTTGTATTACCTTTTTCATCATAATAAGTCCAAGGTCCATCTTTTTGGTAATCTCCTAAATCTTTTCTAAAAATCATAGATCCTTCTTCTTTTAATCTTCCATTTTCGTAAAACTCTTTCTTGATGTATTTCTTTGATTTTTTATCTACTAATTCAAACATAGAAGCAGGTAACCCGTTCTCGTAAAATGAATTACGTTTATATAAAAATTCAATGTTTTTATCATTTTCCTCAATGAACTCTGGTGTTCCATTTCTAAAAAAATCATATTGATTTTGAGGATTTCCTTCGTAGTAATTAATTGATGATTTTAATTTTCCATCATCATAAAAAATTTCAAGTTTACTATGCTTCAAATCAGTACTAGAAAAAGAACGTTCTACTTGACCATTTTCATAATAGTTTTTAAATACTTTGATATAACCATCAGCATAAAATCCTTTATGTAACAATTTACCACTTACATAAAAATCCTCTTGCCAATTTTGAGCGTTATAACCATCTTTAGTATATCTCAAAGAGTCTCCTCCCATCATTGGCACTAATTTATTGTATCTAATAATACCAAAATCAGGATCAACAATTTCTGCAGGGGTATAACGTTTTAATTGAGCAACTTGACCTGAAAAAGATTGAGAAAAAGCGACATTTGATGCTACTAATACTAAAATAAAATATGTTAATCTTTTAAAAGTCATGATAGAGCTAACTCAAATTTAGCACAAAATAGTAAAATAAAACAGTTAGTAAACGTTAAATTATTAATGTTTTCCAGAAGCGGCTAAATAACGTTCTGCATCTAAAGCACCCATGCAACCGCTTCCCGCTGCTGTTACTGCTTGTCGGTATGTTTTATCAGCACAATCACCAACAGCAAAAATACCTTCAAGATTTGTTTTTGTTGATCCTGCAATTACATCTATGTATCCTAACTCATCCATATTAATTTGACCTTTAAAAATATCCGTATTTGGTTTGTGACCAATTGCCACAAAAAAACCGGTTACATCCAAAGTGCGCAATTCATTAGTTAACCCATTTTTTACAACAACTCCTTCAACCATTTCTTTCCCTAAAATATCATGAGTTTCGCTATTGTAAACCATTTCAATATTTGCAGTATTTTTTACACGATGTTGCATGGCTTTACTAGCGCGCATTTCACCTTTACGAACAATCATATAAACTTTTTTACACAATTTAGATAAGTAAGTTGCTTCTTCTGCAGCAGTATCACCTGCACCAACAATTGCAACATCTTGTCCTTTATAAAAAAAGCCGTCACACACTGCACAAGCCGAAACACCACCTGCATTCATTCGTAAACGTGTTTCATTTTCTAGCCCCAACCATTTAGCAGATGCTCCTGTTGAAATAATTACCGTATCAGCAGTAATTTCAGTGGTTTCATCAATCCAAATTCGTTTTGGCGATGAGTTTAAATCAGCTTTAGTAGCTAATCCAAAACGAACTTGAGTTCCAAAGCGCTCTGCTTGAGCTTTTAAATCTTCCATTAATTCTGGCCCAGTAACTCCTTTTGGGTAGCCAGGAAAGTTATCTACTTCAGTGGTTTCGGTTAATTGTCCGCCAGGTGTTAAACCTGTATATAATACTGGCTTTAAATCAGCGCGAGATGCGTAAATAGCTGCAGTATATCCTGCGGGACCAGAGCCAATGATAAGGCATTTGATATGTTCGGTTGTAGTTGACATAATTTTATTGTTTTTTGAGAGTACGAATTTACTATTATAAAGGCTTAAAAGTTTTGAAAGTTAAAAAGTTTTGAAAGTTTGATTTACGGAAAATAGAATTGCCAAGATCTTAAACTGTTTGGCTCAATCTGAATTTTTGTTTACTAAAAAACCACAATCCCATCAAGCATCCAAAACTGTTGGCAATAAAATCGAGCCAATCGCCGCTTCGTTCACTAAATGCTTTGGCTTGCATTATTTCTAATAAACCACCATACCCTATACAGGCAATGATGATAAAAATCATAAAACTTAAAGACAACTTATTTTTTTTAAACCCAACTAAAAGCCATAAAAAAGTTAAGGTAAAAAATATACTGGCATGAACAAACTTATCAAAACTCAATAATTCTAACCAATGGGCCGTTGGCAAATATTTACCCGGCGTGCAGCAGAGTATAAAAATTATAAGTGTCCAAACAATGGCTGCTAAAAGACTATATTTTAAAAGTAGTTTTATCATATTGGTTTCCCGCAGATAACGCAGATGTGCGCAGATTTATTATTGTTGTTAATTGTATTTTTTTAAATTACTGCATACGTTGGTAATAGTGCGGCTGAATTTGGCAATTCGGAGCGAACCGCCATTCGAGAAGCTATTGCGGGGCAAATGGAGGTTGGCGAATTGCCTTGAATTTTTGGTTCTTTTTGTTCAAGCAAAAAGAATATAAAAAAGAAAAACCTTCTGTTTTCACAGAAGGTTTTAAATATAAATTATTTAAAACTATGCTCCAATTAATGCTTTGTAATCATCAGCAGATAACAAATCAGCTAATTCAGCTTCGTTATCAATGCTTACTTTAATCATCCAACCTTTTCCGTATGCATCATTATTTACAGATTCCGGAGAGCTATCGATATCTTTATTCATTTCTAATACTTTACCAGAAATTGGCATAAATAAGTCGGATACTGTTTTAACAGCTTCCACTGTACCAAAAATCTCTTCTCTAGCAACTGTTTCGCCTATTGTAGTAACATCTACATAAACGATATCTCCTAGTTCTTTTTGTGCAAAATCAGTAATACCAATTGTTGCAACATTACCTTCTACACGAACCCATTCGTGGTCTTTAGTGTACTTTAATTCTGATGGAAAGTTCATAAGTTTATATTATAGTTTTAATTGTTCTAAAATCAAAATAATTTTGACAAATATATAGGTTTAAATTAATTAAAATAAAAAAATAAGTTATCAAATACACATTAATAAAAGGTTTAAAACTCTATTTGTATTTATGACTTACCGTTTTTAGATTTACGGCTCGGAAATTAAGGAAAAATCTTACTTTCGCATCTATTCAAAACTAAACACTATGAAAAATATTACAGTTATAGGAAGTGGTACTATGGGAAATGGTATTGCTCATGTATTTGCTCAATTTGGCTATTCAGTTAGCCTAGTAGATATTAGCGAACCTGCGTTGCAAAAAGCTTTGGCCACAATTGCTAAAAATATTGATAGACAAGTGGCTAAAGGAACCGTTACTGAAGCCGACAAAGCAGCGACTTTAGCTAACATCAAAACTTTCACAAAATTAGAAGAGGGTGCAAAAAACGCCGATTTAGTAGTAGAAGCAGCCAGTGAAAACGTAAATGTAAAATCGGCTATTTTTAAACAATTAGATGAAATTTGTCCTCCACATACTATTTTAGCAAGTAATACTTCTTCTATTTCTATTACTCAAATTGCAGCTGTTACAAAGCGTGCTGATAAAGTTATTGGGATGCATTTTATGAATCCAGTTCCAGTGATGAAGTTAATTGAGGTTATTCGTGGCTATTCAACTAGCAACGAAGTATGTAGCTTAATTATGGAGACTTCAAAAAAATTAAATAAAATTCCTACGGAAGTTAATGATTACCCCGGCTTTGTAGCAAACAAAATTTTAATGCCAATGATTAACGAAGCTATCATTACTTTACATGAAGGTACCGCTGGCGTTGAAGAAATTGATACGGTAATGAAATTAGGAATGGCTCATCCAATGGGTCCATTGCAGTTAGCTGACTTTATTGGGTTAGACGTTTGCTTAAATATTTTAAAAGTATTGCAAGATGGATATGGCAACCCAAAATATGCACCTTGTCCGTTATTAGTAAATATGGTAACTGCTGGCCATTTAGGCGTAAAAAGTGGAAAAGGATTTTATGATTACTCAGGAGGTACAAAAGATTTAGTTTTAGCTGAGCGATTTAAAAAACAAACAAACTCTGTCCTAGCTTAATTATTTATGCCCAATAGCGCTACATTTCCAATTGAATTTCCTCCTATTAAAAGTGCCGGAGTTTATTATTTTAATACATCCTCTGGCTTGCGTTACGAAGTTCGTTTTGGAAGAAGACAAGATAATATTTTGCACGCAACAATTGTATTTGGAGTAATTAATGAAGAGTTTGATGGTGAGGAATATGTTACAACAAATAGAGGTGAAGTTTATAGAGTAATGAATACCATTGTGGAAATCATTAAAGATTTTATGGAACAACACACTAAAATAAACATCTACGAATTTAATGCTATTGACAGAGATGATGAGGAGCAACACTCCAATCCAGAGGATACTAAAATAAATAAAATTAAAGGCAATGCGCGTTTGAAATTATATAAACGCTACTTACCGAAAATATTTAAAGAAGGTTGGAATTTTAATTTTGATGGTAATAATGCAATTGTAAATAAAATATAGAAATGTGATAATTCAACTATTAGTTAATTTAATAATGACAAAATAGTATAGCTATTACAAACAGATAATAAAACTAAAAACTTATAACTAAAAACTAAGAACTAATTAGTATGGCAGTATATAAATTTAAATTATTTATAGAAGATAACGAAGACATTTATCGAGAAATAGAAATCCTATCTGGACAAACCTTCGAGGACTTTCATAACGCTATACAAGAGGCGTATAAGTTTGACAAAAAACATGCTGCTGCATTTTTTGTAAGTGATGATTATTGGAGAAAAGACCAGGAAATTACTTTACGCGAAGAAGATTTGCCTTTAGAAGAAGAAGAAATAAAGAAAAATGTTTCTCCAAAAAGGTTAATGTCAAAAACTAAGATTGCAAAATATATTGATAGTCCTCGTCAACGTTTTATGTATGTATTTGACCCTGCAACTAAATGGGCATTTTGTATTGAGTTAATGAAAATTTTACCCGACAATCCAAAAGGCACTTACCCTGCTTGCGTAAAATCAATTGGTAATCCACCAAAACAATACAAGCAAGCACAAATGGCAAAAGTAAGATCAAAGATCTCAAGCGAGGCTTAGAGATCTCTTTTTAGACTGTATACCAGTGCATATATTTGGTGCAGAATACGTAAAGCGCTAGGCGATTAC
>CAITNS010000078.1 GCA_903893815.1 uncultured Bacteroidota bacterium | reverse complement strand
TTCTCTAAATATTTATCAATACTAATTAAATTAATCATCTTATTATCTATTTTACAAAGTTTGTCTTGATTTAAATTTAATTTTTCTAATCATTATTATAAAAAGCTTTCATAGCTATTTCTATCCCCTCGTTTTCCCAAATTTTTAAAATATTATTAATAGGATTCACTTTATAAATTAACTTACTAAATCGTGAAAATAATTTTATAAAAATTGAATTATCTTTACCCTTAACCATCTTTAAATATTCTAACTTACCAGCTAGAACATTTTCTAAACTAGGTGTGCCCTTTTTTATATGACCTTTATCGGCAATATACCTAGATTTAAAGAAACTACTTGTCTTTTCATAACCATATTGTTCCCAATAGTAAATCCACATTCTTAACTCTGAAATATACCTCTTGTTTACATTTGGTTTGTCATTTACGATTAGTCCAGTAACTTCCTGACGAAACCCTTGTTTTTGTAACCTAGTCTTACTTTCTTTAATATGAAAGTTTTGATCTGTTATTATCCTGTTTATTTCGGTAAGAAATTCGCTATTCTTTTGATACACGTTATGCATTGAGCTGAATGTGATATCATCAGCATATCTGGAATACTTAAGACCGAATCTTTTTGCAACTCCGGATAACCTAATATCTAACCTTTCACATATAATATTTGATAGAACCGGTGATGTAGGCGCGCCTTGCGGTAAAACAGCCTTTAGTACTTTTAAAAAAGCGCCACTGTTATCCATTCGTTCAACTTCCATTTCATGACAACATAAGGAGGCAATTATGTTAGCTAAATCTAACCTTTTCTGAGTCTCATTTAAATTAAATGGAGGTTTTTTTAATCTACCCCATATACGTGCCTGATCTATACTTGGAAAGAAATCTTTCAAGTCTATATTGTAAACATAAAAACTTCCTGCATGAATTAATGCATTATCAACTATGGACTTACCAGGAACAAAACCATTTGCAGCTGGATTAGGTTCATGTACTAATTGAAAAACCAGATTAAGGCATTTTTGAATTTCCTTCAAGCCATTGTTAGGTGATGAAATTACCCTTTCTGCCCCAGATTTTTTCTTAACAGTAAACTGAATATAACGTTTGCGATTAGCCTTTGGGGTATAATGATAATTTAACTGATTTAAAGAAAATGGAATTGCTTTTTCTCCATACAAAACCACTTTAGCATCATTCAATAGTGCTAACAACTCTTCTTTGGATTTCATTTCCTCAAATTGAGTTACAATTGCTTTTATATGTTTTTTATCTATTTCCATTTTAGTTTAAAAGTTTTTGAATACTCGCTCTTATTTTCTTTGTTTATTAATTTGTTAAAAAAAGAAATCAAAAACATTTAGCTTTTAATAAAATAATAAAATAATGGGATACAAAAAGAAATCAACACATTTATCTTTTCATTTTAAATTACTTATGTACTTTCAGTTAGTAAAATTGCTTTTACTAACAACTAGTCGATTTTCGTAATTTGCATTACGACAACTAGCAAAATCAAAATCATCAAGCGAGTATTCAAAGAACTTCTACAAATTTAAAACACTATTGTGCAATGAAATTGCACATCAAATTTAATTACAATATACTCAGTATTTTAATATAAAAAAACTAAACTATTTAATTGCAGCCTTATGCCTTTTAATAATTTTTTCTTTAAAAGCAGCTGGTTTATTAATAGTTAAGTTTTCTCCAAAGGACAATAAAAGTTTCTCTAATTCAACATTTGGAATTACTTCAATTGAAATTAATAATCCATCCTCATCTTGCTTTATTTTCTTTTGGGAGCCGTGTATTGGTTTTGTTAAAACATAAGGCGCTTCCTCATTACTAAACAAGAGTTCAATTTTAGTTAATTTTCCATTTTCAGGCATCGTTACCCCAATAATATCTTCAAAGTATTCATTAAAATCAATATCCTTGTTTTTAATGAATTTTTTCTTCAATGGTTCAAAATCAATAATTCGATCTAAAGCCAAATTACTAATTGTTTTGTAATGATCATTTAATCCAAATAAAAACCATCGATTATTAAATTGCTTCAAATAATAGGGATGTATAATAAAATCAATTTCATTATCTGATTTAAATGGTTTGTATTTAATACCTAACACTTTTTTATAATGTATTGAATTAAATAAATCACCTAAATACTCAATACCTTTTAAATAGGTATTAGAATCAAAACTAATTATACTTGAGCTATCATCCTGCAATTCAAATCCATTATTTATTTTAGTTATAATTTCATTAACCCAACTAAATTGTGGCATACCACTAAACCTTGAAATAATTTGAAGAGCGGAATTTATTTGAGATAATTCAGTTTCATTTAAAGGTTGATTATTAATTGAATAATTAGGGTCTTTATATCTGTAAATAGATTTTTTTCCAAAAGGTATTCTATCAATTTCCGCACCCCAACCATCTTCACTTTCAATAAATGCAATATCATCTCGTAATGTTCGAACTGATATACCATTACTTTTTGGGTCAATATCGGATAAAGCATCATTACAAGCATTTAATAAATCATCAAAGGTGTAATCTCTGCCCGTATTTCTAAAACAAGTATCAAGTACTTTATATCTTATTTGAGCATGTTTATTTGTCGCCATATTTGTTGTGCAGTTGTATTGCACTAATATACATTAATTTTGTTTTACTAAAAAACTAAATAAAACTATAATCATGGAAAATAATGCAGAAATAACAAATCAAACAGATATTGTGATTGAAAATTGCACAAATAATCTTCAACTAGATTTAACTCAAAAAAAATATGGCTGTTCAGTTTGCGGAGAAGATAGCTGGTGCGGAACTGATGGTTGTCCATTAGATCCTGAGTAAAAATTACATTTTTTAATAAAGTAATTCTAAGCTGTAAATAGATTATAAAAGGCATAACTATTTCTTTAAAACTAAAAAGATACACTTGTTTGTAAATTTAATGAGCTTAATAATCAGGAGTATAATAGTTATTAACCGGCACTTATCTGAGACTTATTTTATACAATTTTATAATACTAAATATTAACGATTATGAGTTTGACTTTAAACGAAATAGAAAATATTATTACTCAAACAGAAGGGTTGATAGCAAACAAAAATTTTCTAAAAGTACTTCATAGCGATACAAATTTAATACTTGATCCATCTTTTAAAATTAGATTGAGTAAATGGTTACAGTTTTTTAATGACCGTAATCAAGTAAATTATTATATATATTCAAATACAATTTATGTATTATTTGATGCTTGTAACACAAATAAATTGTTTAGAAATCAAACGGAGCATGAATTTGAACAAAGTCTTCATTTCTATGATAAAATCATTCGTCATGCTTATTTAAAAAAGCCTTTACATTTTAATCATGCAAAGCAAATTTTAGGTTTAGCAATTATTTATGGTAAATATGGGAGTATGCAAATCAATTCTTTTAATAATGCTTTAGAGAGTATTAAAACAGAAATTTCAGAAAACACCTTACACGAGTTCTTTAAGATTTTATTTATAAATGGTGAATACCCAAAGTTATTTCCAATAAATCTAACGCAAGTTAATGAATCAGAATTGGACTTATTGATGCAAAGTATTGCTTCTAAAAAAAACCTTATTGATAAACCTATATCCTATACTTTAAATTCACAAGTTAAGGCTGTAAAATATTTTTTTGAAAGGATGGATATTGATATGCTTGATGATATACTTTCGGATGAACATACTTACAAGGATGTGGATAAAAAAACATTTTTAGATGAATTATCTAAAGTATTTAACGAATTTATTAACGATGGTGATACTCATTTAATGGCATTTGAAGGAGCTTGTAATTCTTGTATTAAAGGCAAATTTGGATACACATTTGTTGGCAATGTAAGCCATAATCACCTAAGTATGATTTTTGATATAAAAGATGACAAAATTGTGGATTTATATGATTGCGTTGAATTCAAAAACAACATTGGAAACTTAGTTTTAAATAAAAAACTTTATATCAATTTATTTAATTTTTAAATTAATCAGAAATTAATAATTAAAGGGATTAAATCCTGCTATAAAAATATCACTTATGAAAAATCTAACTATAATTTTTGTTTTATGTGTTTTCTCATTATCAAAAGCACAAAACTCGGCTAGGATGCGCATAACATATTCTACAATTCAATATTATAACTATGAGTTAGAAAAATATGATAAAGCAATGGCAAGGCAATCTATCATTCATTTTGATTATGATAATAAAATATATTTAACTGATACTATTGAAAAAATCCAAACAATATATTATATAAAAGGTGAAAATTCTACTGATGAATATTTACTATTTGATTGTTACGACAGCATTAGTAAATTATCATGTTGGATAAATGTATTTACCGAAGACTCGTTTTATGTTTGCGAAGTTGAATCCCCAAATAAATATAAGTTCAGATGCCTTTTATTAAAAAACAATCCAAATCCCAAATTTACAGCCTTAAAACCCGCAAATAATTATAATGGCCTTTGGGAAATAATTGCGAATGATAAACTTATTTGTAAAGAAAAATATAAAAACGGCTTGCGAAATGGTAAATCAATTACATATGACGAAAATGGTCAGGTATTTGGAATCTATAATTATAAAAATGACCAATTAAATGGGCAATTTAAAATCTTTTTTCAAAACGGAAAACTAAAAAGGCAAGGCCATTTTTTAAATAATGAATTAAATGGCTCGATTATTAACCTTAACGAAAACAAAGAAACATTCATTACTGAGAATTTTAAAATGGGAAAAAGAAATGGCGAATACAAAGAATTCTATGCTAATGGGAAATTAAAAATCAGTGATAATATTAAAAATGATTTGAGGGATGGCAAATTAATAGAATATTATGAAAATGGAAATATGAAAACATTCTATAATTTTAAAGATGGATTAACTGAAGGAACTTGTATTTCATACTACAAAAATGGCAATAAATTAGATGAGGCTTTTTGTTCAAAAGGAATCATTTCTGGCAGATTCACCAAGTTTTACGAAAATGGAAACATTCAATATTCAGGGATTTATAACGATACCATATTAAATGGAGATTATAAATCATACTACGAAAATGGTCAATTGGATGTATCTACAAATTATAGAAATGTTGTTATAAGCGGAATATATAATAATTATAATATATACGGAAAAGCTTTAATGATTGGCACATATATTAACGATAGCTTTAGTGGCGAAATTATTGAATATTACGAAAATGAAATTACTAAACAAAAAATCAATTATCGAAATGATACTTTAAATGGGGCTTACATAATTAATTATGAAAATGGGAAAATGATGGAAAGTGGGCAATATAAATCCGACAAAAAAAATGGTTTAATTACTTGTTATTATTCAGATGGTAAAATTAAATCAGAATCATTTTTTAAAGTAATGAATGGTTATAACAAGAAAATAAATTACAACACAAACGGTGAGGCAAGTAAAACATCTAATTTTTATTTAAATTATTATTATGAATCGCAAGTATTTGATAGTACAACTATGATCTTTTTATTGCCAGTAAAGATGGATTTAATTCAATTGATAATCGATACTATTAGTAAAGAAATTATCATTGGTGATTCTATAAATTTTTCTACTTACTCAAAATTTATTATTAAATCAGTTGTAAAATCAGATAGCATTAAAAAATTTGTTGGTGAAAGTGTAAAAACAAAAAAAACGTATGATATTATTTTTTATGAAAATGAAAAATATTCTTTCGTGGAAATAAATTATTCTGAAAAAAAAAGAAACAAGTATCTATCATTAAAGAGCAATTTGTAATCAAATTTTATAAAACAGAATATTTAATTATTTTAATAAATGATTTTGCAATAAAAACGTAATTAGTTAACGTAATACAGCAAAGACTCAAACTTTCTGAGGAATACTCAAACTTTCTCGAGTTATCCCAAGATGTCCCAAGAAATATCAAGAATTCTTAAAAAACATCAAGAATTCTCGAGAAATCTCGAGACATCCTTATTAGTTGTATAAACGTACAACAGAAATCTATGATAGCTGTAAAATAGCCCATTTTTAAAGATTTGTTTACAAAAATATATCGTAAAATGATATATCTATCGATTTTTTGTTTTATTATTGATAGAGCAAATTAGAACTAAAATATTAAAACATGTCTACTGCGTACCTAATAGAATTGAACCTCATAAAGAGGGTACTTGAAGAAAAAGGCTTAAAGCAAACCTGGCTTTGCGAAAAACTGGGTAAGAGTTATGCTATTGTAAATGCCTATGTTCAAAATCGTAAACAACCTCGCTTAGAGGTACTTTATGAAATTGCTAGCATACTCCAAGTAGATCCTAAAGAATTAATAAATTCAAAAATTAAGTAAATACCACCTTAAATGGCAAAGAAAGAAGCGAAAGAAAAGGTAATTGCACCAAAGGTTGAAAAAGCCCCTAAAAAGGAAGCAAAACCCAAAAAGGAAAAATCTATTGAAGAAACCCTTTGGGATTCTGCTAATAAATTAAGAGGTACGGTTGAATCTTCCGAATACAAGCATGTGGTATTAGGTTTAATCTTTTTAAAGTTTGCCAGCGATAAATTTGAAGAACGTCGTAAAGAACTAATTGCTGAAGGCAAAGAAAAGTATGTAGAAATGAAAGAATTCTACAATCAAAAAAACATCTTTTATTTGCCTGAAGAATCTCGTTGGAGTTATATCATTAAAAACTCTAAACAAAACGACATTGCTCTTAAAATAGATACAGCGTTACATACAACCGAAAAAAACAATCCTTCTTTAAAAGGAGCATTACCAGATAATTATTTCTCTCGTTTGAATATGGATGTGAGTAAACTGGCAGCTTTACTTGACACCATCAACAACATTGATACGCTTAAAGATAAACAACAAGATATTGTTGGACGTGTTTACGAATATTTTTTAAGCAAGTTTGCATTAGCAGAAGGAAAGGGTAAAGGAGAATTTTACACTCCAAAAAGTATTGTTAACCTAATTGCCGAAATGATTGAACCGTACAAAGGAGTTATTTATGACCCTGCTTGTGGCTCGGGTGGTATGTTTGTGCAATCTATTAAGTTTATTGAAAGCCACCACGGTAATAAAAAAGAGGTTTCTATTTACGGACAAGAATATACTTCTACTACCTACAAACTGGCTAAAATGAATTTAGCCATCCGTGGTATTGCAGCTAATTTGGGTGATGTAGCTGCTGATACTTTTGGCAAAGACCAACACCCAGATTTAAAAGCTGATTTTATTATGGCAAACCCACCCTTTAACCAAAAGGATTGGCGTGCCTCTAATGAATTAACCGATGATCCACGATGGCGTGGTTATGATTTGCCACCAACAAGCAATGCCAATTATGCTTGGATATTAAATATGGTTTCTAAACTCTCCGAAAATGGAGTAGCTGGTTTTATCTTAGCGAATGGTGCACTTTCAGGCGGAGGAGAAGAATACAAGATTCGTAAAAAGTTGATTGAAAATAATATAGTGGAAGCAATTGTTATCATGCCTCGTAATTTATTTTACACCACCGATATTAGTGTGACTCTTTGGATTTTAAATAACAACAAGAAAGTACGTAAAGTAAAATTAAATGATGTTGAAAAGAATTATCGCGATAGAGTAAATGAAATACTGTTCATGGATTTACGCCAATGGGGCGAACCATTTGAAAAAAAATACATTCAGTTCTCTGAGCAAAATATAAAGGATATAACAAGCACTTATCATAATTGGCAAACAGTTGGATTTGAAAAAACATATAAAAATACTGCGGAGTATTGTTATTCGGCTAAAATAGAAGAAATAAAAAATAAAGATTACTCCTTAGTGCCAAGCAAATATATTGAGTTTGTTAACCGTGATGAGAATATTGATTTTTCTGATAAAATGACCTCATTACAAACAGATATTTCTGGTCTATTAAATGAAGATTTACAATCGAAAAAAGATTTACTGACTGTATTTAAAGAATTGGGTTATGAAATCAAATTATAAAAAACTTGGTAAATACATAAGAGAAGTTAATAATCGTGATGTCAATATGAAGGTTGCTTTACTTCTTGGTGTTAGTATTGAGAAGAAATTTAAACCTTCCATTGCTAATACTATTGGGACAGATATGTCGACCTATAAAATTGTTAAACGGAAACAATTTGCATATGGACCAGTGACTTCACGTAATGGTGATAAAATCTCCATAGCATTGTTAGAAAATTTTGAGGAGGCAATTGTTTCACAAGCTTATACTCCTTTTGAGATTGTTGATATAAATCAATTATTACCGGAGTATTTAATGATGTGGTTTCGTAGACCAGAATTTGATCGTTACGCGCGTTTTATGTCACATGGAAGTGCAAGAGAAATTTTCGGATGGGAAGAAATGTGCAATACAGAATTACCTGTACCGAGTATTGAAAAACAGAAAGAAATTGTAAAAGAATACAACGCTATTGTAAACCGCATTAATTTAAACGATCAGCTTTGCCAAAAATTGGAAGAAACTGCTCAGACAATTTATAAGCAATGGTTTGTCGATTTTGAATTTCCTAACGGAGAAGGGAACCCATATAAATCATTTGGCGGGGAAATAGTATTTGATGAAGAGTTGGAAAAAGAGATTCCTAAAGGTTGGGTGCCTTATCAATTACAAAGCTTTGGAAGAATTGTAACGGGCAAAACACCTTCAAGTGAAAATCCAGAACATTATGGTACTAAAATGCAATTTGTAACTCCGGGGGACTTCAATGCTATTTATAAATATATTTTGCACTCAAATCGCATTTTATCCGAATCAGGTGTAAACATATTGAAAAATAAAATATTGCCTTCAGGATCGGTGATTGTTACATGTATAGGCTCCGATATGGGAAAGGTTGCTCTAGCAAGCGATGAATGTATTACTAATCAACAAATGAATTCAATAGTAGTTTTCAAAGAGATTTATTCGGATTATTTATATTATCATTTGAAATCAATTGCAAAAGATTTAAAAGGCATGGCAGTTGGTGGATCTACGATGCCAATGCTAAACAAATCAGATTTTGAGATAATCAAAATATATAAGCCAACTGAAGATGTTTTAAAAATGTTTCATCAAAAAATGAAGGCAATAAACAAGAGTCTAATTAACACAGCAAGTATCACATACACTTGTCAGAAATTAAAAGATTTGATTTTGTCTAAACTTGCAACTATAGAAAATTAAAATGAAGGATTACTTTAATAATATTAACGAAATCAATCCAAATGAGATTTATGAAGGATTATTAGGACACGGATTATTTAATGCCAAGTTACCCCCATTTGTGACAAGCAAATTTTTCTATGAATATTATAAAACAAATCCTTCTACAAGTTTAAAATGGCGCGATTATATCAGATATGAAAATATAAGAAATATAAATATACCTCGCCAACTTGCAATACCAAATCCATTTGCTTATGCTCAACTTTGTTCTCACATAAAAGACAACTGGGATGCCGTAAAGGAACATGTTAGAGTAAATACTGAGAACCAACGACATAAAATAAGCAGAGTTCATGTTAGAAAAATGGAACATAGTGAATCGATTTTTGAGATGAACTATAAAAATTTCGAAGATGACGGATGGCCCGAAAATGACTTATTAATAAAATCAAACTATATCGTTCATGCTGATATTTCTAATTGTTTTCCTAGTATTTATTCTCATTCAGTTCCTTGGGCATTAATTGGAAAAGACGAAGCGAAACTTAAAACTGCTCCTAGATTTAAAAATGAGTGGTATAACAAACTAGATGAGTATCTACGCATTATAAAAAATGGTGAAACCAATGGTGTTTTAATTGGGCCTCATGTATCAAATTTAATTTCCGAAATTATTTTAATAGTAGTAGATAAAAAATTATACGATAAAGGGTATAAATTTATCAGATTCATTGATGATTATCAGTGTTATGTAGATAGTATTGATAAAGCTGATAAATTTTTAATTGACCTTTCAGTTGAATTGAAAAAATTCGAATTGACACTAAATCATAAGAAAACCGAAATATTAAACCTTCCATTAAATTCAGAAAAAAAGTGGTTAAGAACCCTCAAGAGATATTTATTTTCTGATGAAAATAACTCCAGTATTAAAATTAAGACGAGAGAAGTATTTTCTTATTTAGACATTGCATTGGAATTAATGCATGAGGATAAAGAAAGTAAACTTGAGATATTAAATTATGCTATAAAGATCTTATCTTCAAAACAAATAACATCATACACATTAAGTCAATACATAAACAGAATACATCATTTAGTATTAATATACCCATACTTAGTTCAACTTTTAGATAAATATCTTTTCAGTGCATTTTCCGTTGAAAAAGTACACATTAAAAATATGTCTAATGATTTAATTGAATATGGACTATCAAGAAGCTCTTTCGAACCTTGTATTTATGGTGTATTCTTTGCTCTTAAATATGATTTTGAATTAAGTATTGAGAATATTAGTGAAAAAGCTTTAAATAGTGATGATTGTATATTTATGCTCATAACATATATATACTGCAAAAAACATGGCCATGATATTACACCTTTTATTACAAAAGCGAAGCACTATAACATAAATCCTAACTTTGATAATTATTGATTATTTATATATGAAGTATTAGAAAAAAGAGATCTTAGAGATGAATTTGCTCAATTAAAAGAGGCCGGTATTTCATTTATTGATAATGCAGTGTTAGACGAAAACATTCCTGAACCTATTATTGATTTACCATTTTAATAAGCAAATATTATGGATAATAAACTAATAAACTCAATGGCAACTACCAATAAAACATTATATATAATTGGCAATGGTTTTGATTTACATCATGGTTTAGATACAAAGTATCAATCATTTGGACTGTTTTTAAAGGAAAAATATAGCCTATTATATGACAATTTAATAGAATACTATGGACTTCCTACTTTAGATTCTGATGATGACGATACTTATTACGACTCGCAGTGGGCTGACTTTGAAAATGCATTAGCAAACTTAGACTTCGAATATATCTTAGATGAAAATACCGATTTCCTTCCAGATATAGCAAGTGATGATTTTAGAGATAGAGATTTACACACCTATCAACAAGTAATGGAACAGATTGTAGATGATTTAACGGAAAAGTTATATAAAGTATTTAAAGAATTTATATTGAATGTGAAATTACCTGCTGATATTTCAGATAAAAAATTAAATGTTAAGACAGACGCTATATTCTTAAATTTTAATTATACAAATACACTTGAAAAATATTACGAAATAAAAGGTTCTCAAATTCTATATATCCACAATAGAGCTAACTCAGATGAATTATTAATTTTAGGTCATGGCACCGATCCTAATGAATTTAAACCCAAAGCTCCAATTCCACCCGAAGGATTGTCAAAAGAGGAATTGTATGAGTGGGAACAAAGGATTGGTGAAGATTATGATTACTCATACGACTCCGGTAAAGATGAGTTATTGACTTACTTTGAAAGATCCCACAAATCAACAAAAGAAATAATTAATAGTAATTCTAATTTTTTTTCTAAGTTAAGTGCTATTGAAAATATATTCGTTATAGGACATTCTTTATCTAATGTGGATCAACCTTATTTTGTAAAAATTGTTGATTCTATTAATAATCAAAGTGCTAAATGGACTGTTTCGTATTATAGTCCCAAAGATATAGAGGATAGAAAACAAAAATTAATTGAATTGGGATTAAATGAAAAACAATTTGATCTAGTTAGTATGCAAACACTTTTAACAAATCCATAGTTTTATATTATGATAGAAACAAACCGCATAGAGCTAAAACAAGAGCTAACCGAAGATTTAGAAAAAGAAACTATTGCTTTTTTAAATTACAACGAGGGTGGTGTTATGTTTATTGGTATTGATAAAAAAGGCAAGGCGGTTGGCGTTACAGATACTGATGGCGATATGCTTAAAATAAAAGACCGTTTAAAAAACAACATTCACCCATCGTGTATGGGTTTGTTTGATGTAATAAATGAAACCCATAGCGGTAAAGATGTTATTAAAATCACCATTGCCAGTGGCCCCGAAAAACCTTATTACATAAAAAGGCAAGGTATGTCGGAGCGCGGTTGTTTTATTCGCATTGGCACAGCTGCCGATCCTATGCCACAAAAAATGATTGATGCATTGTTTGCTAAACGTACCCGTAACTCTATCAGTAAAATTAAATCCAATAAGCAAGATTTAAAGTTTGAGCAAATCAAAATTTATTATGATGAAACGGGCATTAAATTAAACGCTCGGTTTGCAGCTAATTTGGAGTTACTAACTGAAAGTGGAGATTACAATTATGCAGCTTATTTAATGGCTGATAAAAATAGTACTTCTATTAAGGTTGCAAAATACAAAGGAACAACACGTGTTAATTTAGTTGAGAGTAATGAGTATGGTAATTGTTCTATTATAAAAGCTACTAAACAAGTGTTGGATAAAATAGATTTAGAAAACAAAACTATTACTAAAATTACTTCTAAAGAAAGAGGTAATAAACGTTTGTGGGATCCTATTGCTTTACGTGAAGCTGTTATTAATGCTTTTGTGCATAATGATTATACCGCTGAAGTTCCACCTAAATTTGAATTTTTTGCAGATAGAATAGAAATTACTTCTGCCGGTGGTTTACCTGAAGGCTTAAGTCATGATGAATTTTTTGAAGGGTATTCCGTTCCTCGCAATAAGGAAATTATGCGCATTTACAAAGACCTAAATTTGGTTGAGCATTTAGGTTCGGGCGTACCTCGTATATTAGAGAATTACTCAAAGGATTGTTTTAAGTTTTCCACTAACTTTTTAAGAATGACATTTCCTAGTGCTGCCCCAGTAAACGACTTAGTCGGCGACCTAGTTACCGACCAAGCTAACGACCTAGTTACCGACCTAGTTAAAAAACCATTAAATGTTAAATTCAATTTGAGTCATATTTCAAAAGATGAGCTTAATAGGCTTGCTAAAAGTTTGGCTGATGTATTCTTCATAAAGCCTACGGAAAAGCAAATTAACAAATATTTAAACCAAGCGAATAGTTTAACAGAGGAGCAAATAAAAATACTTGAGTTCGTAAATTCGCCTAAATCAAATAAAGAGATTCAAGAAAAGTGTTTGGGATTAAAGAAACATAACGATAATTTTAAGAAGCATATTGAACCTTTACTAGAAATAAAAGCGATTGCAAGAACATTACCTAAAGTTCCCAATAGCCCATTACAAAAATATTTCGTTACACCTATTGGAGGCGTTATGAAATACATAATTGATAATAAAATTGGTCATGAGTAAATTTACTGAATCACAATTAGAGCAGGCTTTTATAGAGCTTTTAGGTAAGGAAGGAATCCCCCACTTATTTGGACAATCAATAAAACGTGCACCAGAAGAAGTGTTGATTAAAGAGGATTTGAAAAACTTTTTACTACAACAATATCATGCAGACGGAATTACTGTTTCAGAAATTGAAAGTATTATTCGTGATTTAGAAAGATTACCGGCTTCTGATTTATATGATAGTAATAAAGCCTTCATGAAATTAGTTTGTGACGGCTTTTTATTAAAGCGCGAAGACCGAAGCAAAAAAGACCTTTACATTCAATTGATTAATTATAATGACATAGGTAATTATAATCAACCGGATGAAAAATTCTTAAATACCATTGTTGCCGAAAACTCAGAGCTATATGGCAAAGATACCAACATCTATAAATTCGTTAACCAACTTGAAATTGTCGGTTACGAAAAGCGCATACCTGATGGTATTTTATATATTAATGGTTTGCCCTTGGTAGTATTTGAATTTAAAAGTGCTATTCGAGAAGAAGCTAAAATACATGATGCCTTTATACAATTAACTGTTCGTTACAAAAGAGATATACCTGAATTATTTAAATACAATGCTTTTTGTGTAATTAGTGATGGAGTTAACAATAAAGCAGGTTCTTACTTTGCACCTTATGAATTTTATTATGCTTGGCGTAAAATAGAAGGCTTGGCAAACGAAGTAGATGGAATAGAATCGCTTTACACATTGGTGCAAGGAATGTTTAGCCGTAAGCGTTTACGTGATATTATTCACAACTTTATTTACTTGCCTGATAGCTCTAAAAAGAACGAAAAAATAGTATGTCGTTATCCGCAATATTATGCAGCTACTAAATTATTTGAAAACATAAAATTACATCAACGTCCAGATGGAGACGGTAAAGGTGGAACGTACTTTGGGGCTACTGGATGTGGTAAAAGTTTTACGATGCTTTACTTAACTCGTTTATTAATGAAGAGCGCATACTTTTCTAGTCCAACCATCGTTTTAATTACTGATAGAACAGATTTAGATGATCAATTATCAGGTCAGTTTACCAATGCTAAAGGATTTATTGGAGATGATACAGTTATTAGTGTGGAGAGTCGTTCTCAATTGCGTGAACTATTACAAGGTAGAAATAGCGGTGGTGTATTTTTAACCACTATACATAAGTTTACAGAAGATACTAAGCTATTAACCGATAGAACAAATGTGATTTGTATTTCGGATGAAGCACACCGGAGTCAAACCAACTTAGACCAAAAAGTAAGAGTAACAGATAAAGGCGTGACTAAAAGTTATGGCTTTGCTAAATACTTGCATGATTCATTACCTAACGCTACTTATGTTGGTTTTACAGGCACTCCCATAGATGCAACACTGGATGTGTTTGGAGAAATTATTGATGCCTATACAATGACTGAATCCGTAAAAGATGAAATCACTGTCCGCATTGTATATGAAGGTCGTGCTGCCAAAGTATTGCTAAATAATAGAAAATTAGAAGAGATTGAAGATTATTATAACCGTTGTGCTGAAGATGGAAGTAATGAACATCAAATAGAAGAAAGTAAAAAAGCGATGGCACAAATGAATGCCATTATTGGTGATCCTGGTCGTTTAAAAGATTTAGCAAAAGATTTTGTAACACATTATGAAAACCGTGTTGCAGAAGGCGCAACTATAAAAGGTAAAGCCATGTTTGTTTGTAGTAGTAGGCAAATTGCATTCGAGTTTTACAAAAATGTAATTGAACTACGACCAGAGTGGGCGGAAGTAAAAGTGTGTGAAGAAGGCGCAGAACTATCAGAAAAAGAACAGAAAGAAATTAAGCCAATGGAACGCATCAAAATGGTGATGACTCGCGGCAAAGATGACGATGAAGTTCTTTATAAATTACTGGGTACTAAATTTGACAGGCAGGAGTTAGACAGACAATTTAAAATTGAAAAATCAAACTTTAAGATTGCCATTGTAGTTGATATGTGGTTGACGGGTTTTGATGTTCCTTTTTTAGATACAATGTACATTGACAAACCAATTCAACGCCATAATTTAATTCAAACTATTTCGAGGGTAAACCGAAAATTTGAGGGAAAAGAAAAAGGTTTAGTAGTTGATTACATTGGTATTAAAAAACAAATGAATTTAGCATTGGCACAATATAACAAAGCCGATAGCCAAAACTTTGAAGACATACAACAATCAGTTATAGTAGTAAAAGACCATTTGGATTTGTTGGCAAAAATATTTCATAAGTTCGATACAACAAAATACTTTAAAGGCTCTGCATTAGAACAACTCCATGCTTTGAATTTAGCAGCAGAGTTTGCTCAGGTAACACAAGAACTTGAAAAACGTTTTATGTACTTAACTAAACGTTTAAAAACAGCTTACGATATATGTTTAGGAAGTGATGCATTTAGTCAAGATGAACGAGATCATGTCCATTTTTATTTAGCAGTTCGTTCAATTGTTTTTAAATTAACCAAAGGCACAGCCCCCGACACCGCACAGATGAATACACGGGTTAAGGAAATGATTAAAGAAGCAATCGAAAGCGAAGGTGTACAGGAAATATTTAAACTAGGCGAAGAAAACGAAACCCAAGTAGATATTTTTGACGAAGATTATTTGGCTAAGTTGGATAAAATCAAATTACCAAATACTAAAATAAAACTCCTTCAAAAACTATTAGCAAAGGCAATTGATGATATCAGGAAAGTAAACAAAATGATGGGCGTTGATTTTTCTAAACGTATGCAAATGCTGATAGAAAAATACAATGAACGTAAAGAGTCGGATGTATTACGAAGTGAAGTTTTGGAAGAGTTTACTGATGAAATTATTGAATTGTATTATGCTTTAAAAAAGGAAAAGGATTCATTCAAAGACATGGGAATTGACTTTGAAGAAAAAGCATTTTACGATATTTTAAAAGCCCTGGCTAAAAAATACGATTTTGCTTACCCCGATGAAAAATTAATTCCGTTAGCACAAAAAGTTAAAGATGTAGTTGACGACAAAGCTAAATACACTGATTGGAGCAAACGTGATGACCTTAAGGCAGAATTAAAAGTTGACTTGATTATACTACTAGCTGAAAGTGGCTACCCTCCGGTTGACCGTGACGAAGTATATAAAGAGATATTTGAGCAAGCAGAGAATTTTAAGAAGTATAGGAAATGAAAAAAATAATAAGGAACAATAATCCTACGGTGTATCTAATCATCGATTCAGTTATGTCTAAAATTGCCCATAAATGGGTAATAAAAATAGGGCAAGTTGGAGGTGGATCAAAAAGAAAAACCTCTGGACGTTTAACTGATTATAATGAAGGAACGGCTATTTCAACAAAGGGATGGGTAGAGTTTTTTTCATTTGAAATTAAAGATCTAAAAGAATTGAAGTTACAAGAAGTTGAAGTAATAATACGAGAACATGAGTTATGGAATAATGGATTAATCAGAGGTACTGAATTAGTTATTTACAGAAGTAGTATAAATGATGTGCACACTAATTGTGAAAAAATAATTGAATACCTCAGAAAGAATAAGGGACTTAAAATTTCAGCGAAGAAATTGTTTAAGGCAGGAGGACGAGATGTTGATGAATTAAAGAGAGTTTCTAAAGAAATTGAAAAAAGGATAAAATTAAAAGATGATATTGATAAACTCCTCGGTAAATTTAAAAAATACCCAAATAGGCAAACAAACAGTGATTTAGAAGAATTAAAAAAATTAAATGAAAAACAAATAAAACTTGAATTTTAATAATAATATGCAAAAATATTCTGTCAATCAACATTTAATAGAAACACTTTTATCATGGGTAAAATCGGGTGAAATAGCAATACCAGAGATTCAACGTCCTTTTGTTTGGGATAGTTCAAAGGTTCGCGATTTGATGGACAGTTTATATCAAGGCTTCCCAGTAGGATATGTAATAGCCTGGCGGAATCCAAATGTTCGCTTAAAGGACGGGAGTTTAAGTGAAGGAAAAAAAATATTAATTGATGGTCAACAGCGAGTAACAGCATTAACAGCGGCTATACTTGGACAATATGTTGTAGATAAAACATATCAACGAGTAAAAATAAAAATTGCTTTCAACCCAATTTCAGAAAAATTTGAAGTACAAAACCCCGCTATTTTAAAAGATAAAACATGGCTACCTGATATTTCTGAGGCTCTAAATGGTAGTATTAGTATTTTAAAATTAGTTAGAAACTATACTGAACTTAATCCTGAAGCAGATGAAGACTTTATTGAAAAATCCTTTACCAACTTAATTAATATTCCAAAAAAGCAAATTGGAATGATTGAGTTAGCTGCCGACTTAGATATTGAAACTGTTACAGAAATTTTTATAAGAATTAATTCAAAGGGTGTAGTATTAAGTCAGGCTGACTTTGTCATGAGCAAGATTGCAGCAAATACAGATTATGATGGAAATACATTACGTAAAGCAATTGATTACTTCTGTCATTTAACGATCTCTCCAGAGTTTTATAAACACATTATCGATAATGATAAAGAGTTTGCTTCTTCTGAGTTCTTCCCTAAAATGACTTGGTTAAAGACTGAAAATGAAGATTTGTACGACCCGGATTATAATGATTTAATTCGTGTAGCCTTTACTTCTCAATTCAACCGTGGAAGACTTTCTGATTTAGTAAGTTTATTGTCTGGTCGTAATTTCGAAACACGAACTTATGAAGATGCCATTGCTGAGCAATCATTCGCAACTTTAAAAACAGGAGTGTATAATTTTATAAATGAAACTAATTTCAAACGGTTTTTAATGATTATTAAATCGGCTGGTTTCATTTCTCCTAAGCTAGTGCGTTCACAAAATGCTATAAACTTTGCATATATACTTTATCTAAAATTAAAAGATCAAAAAGTAGATTCTGTAAAAATTGAAAGTTATGTTAGAAGATGGTTTGTATACTCTGTGTTAACTGGAAGATACTCCGGTTCGCCTGAATCAACATTTGATTTTGATATTAAACAAATCACCTTAAAGCCATTTGAAGAATACATGAAAGAGAAAGAACAAGGTGAGTTATCAGATGCATTTTGGAGTGCAGCATTACCACAAAGCCTAGACACTTCTGTTGCGAGCAGTCCATACTTTCATGTATATCTGGCAGCGCAAGTTAAGTCAAATGATAAGGGATTTTTATCAAGAGATGTTACAATTGGTGACTTAATTTCATTGCGCGGAGACATTCATCATTTGTTTCCAAAAAACTACCTTAAAAAAAATGGTTATGAACGAGGGAAATACAATCAAATCGCTAATTATGTTTACATGCAGTCTGAAATAAACATCAAAGTTGGAGATAAGGCTCCTAAAGATTATTTTGAGTTAATCAATAAGCAAGTAGAAGGCGGTAAATTAGTAACTGGTATATCAACAGAAGTAGAATTAATTGAGAACTTAAAGGCAAATTGTGTTCCATTAAACATTGCAAATATGACCGAATCTAATTATTCCAACTTCTTAGAAGAAAGAAGAATGTTAATGGCAAATAAAATGAAGGGGTATTATTTTTCACTTTAAAAACAATAAATGAACACATCAAAATTATTTACTGGTAGGTTCAAACGATTGGCAAAATAAATAGAAAAATCACCTAAGGTTTCTTAGGTGATTTTTTATTTTCCTTCATTTTAGCATCAACTGTTTTCATGTAAATTAAAATGACTGTCATCATAACTATTCCAGTTAAGGCCATTTGTATTTTTTGTTTGTCTGACATCATATTATTTCTTGTCTAAATCCTTCTTGCGCTTCCATTCACGGTAAATCACATATCCTATACCTCCAACTAAAAGTATTGCGCCGATATAAACTAGGTTGTTTTTTTTATTGCTACCAGGCCCGCTTTGTGGTGCTTGCGGTAATGGCCCGCAAGCTTTAATTACGTCTTCTATGTTCATTTTTTAGTTATTTTAAAAATTAATACTGTTCCTTCTTGACCTATCCACTCAAGTGTATAATCACCAACGTGGATCAAAAACATATTTGTTTCGTTTATAAGCGTCTTAGAATCAAAATGATTTATTTGATACCCAACGCTATCTAAAAGCGAGCTATCGACCGTTTTTTGCCAATCAGAGCCCATTATTTCAAATATTGCTTTTTTGTTCCTATCTAAAGGTGTATCCTGATAAACATTCATTCCGGCTTTCGCTAACTCTGTGACTCGCTCAGCGAGGCGCGTTTCAGTTAACAGTTTTTTCTGTTCGTATTTACAGTAATCTTTTTTACCAAACTTCTCAGGGCAATAACGTTGTAATCCATGATGTGCATAAAAAATATCGGTGCAAAACTCACATAGACGTTCCTCTGGATCGTGCATGCTAAAAGGTCTTTCCTCAGAATCCATCATAGCTCCCCCTTCCTTCTTTTAAGTTCCATTTCAGCCACAGTAGGACGGCCTAATTTCATCCATAACTGAAGTTCTGCGCGAGAAAACAATAGCGGTCTTCCTCTGCTTATAGATGGTAATTCAAGGCGAGAAACCTTGCTGTAGATTGATTTCTCACGAAGGCCAGTTAACTTACTAGCGTCAGACAAATGAATTGTATCTGATTCTTCCTTTTGGTTTTCCAAACGGTTATCATTTGCAACTTTTTGAACTAAGCCTAACAATTTTTGTTCGTGAGCTTCATTCTGAAGACTCAGAAACTCCTTGATTGATAAGGAATACAATGGGCGATTTAAATCTGTCATGTTTTATTTGTTTTATGACTGCAAGATCTGACTACGGTTCTATGCGCAAAAAACAAAGTGATCAGACTTGGGCATTGTTACTTAACCTTTGGTAAGGTCAGTATATCTCTGTAAGTAATATTCGTTTTCCGCCCTTGCTTTTGCGCGACCTTTAGGCACATAATTTTTTAAATATATTTCATGAGGCACTATAAACCCAATTAGCGAGAGTGTTTTCATACTTAATAATTTCACTTGTTTTGGCTCTAAATTATATTGGCTAAAAAAGTCAGCCAATATCTGGCTTCCGTTTCTGGCGTGTGAAGTCAGTAAATCCTTCTTCTTTGCTGGGTATTTACTTGCGTCAATTGGTGGATAGAGTTCAAACATTTCCATTGAGTTTAAATGGTTCTCAATCTTCCGATCAGACATTAAATCCATCAAAGTTTTTACTATATGGAAACCTGACATGACGATTTTTTCTGCAGAATTACTTTTTACATCTTCATCACTTCGTGGTGAATTTTTATCGCCCTTTTTATTTAAGGTTTTATAGTCAATGGAAATTTTAAATGGCAACACTTCTTCATTTCTTATTCGCTCAAGTAACTTTTTAAATTCTGACGCTCCCACGTAATCACTTTTAAGTTTTAGCGCATGCAGGTATAAGGCTTTATCTTCTGATCGTTTTGTGTGCAATGTGTCAGCTATTGCAGCAAGGTGCTTATAGTTTATTACATCAACTTCAAATTCGTCTTTTAGTTTGTTTCCAAAACTAACCCATTTATTCGTCATATGCTCTCTTAATAATGGATTAGCGAATTCATAATAATCCTTTATGAATGGATCTTCCAATATTTTTTTATCAATTTGTTTTGTTGACATGGCTTTGTTTTTTTTACAAAATTCGACTATTTAAATTCCTTACTAAAAATTACTATTTAACGGTTTTCTGTTAATATATACGGAACCGATTGCTATCATTAGGATACAGTGTTTAAATCCAAATTCAATTTGCTGTTTTAATACATTTGTATTAGATTATGAAATAATTGTTGATATATAGGCTTAAGTGCTTGATAACAAAACTTCTAATATTAACAATGCTGTTTTTTTCCCTTTCGTATTATCAACAATTATTTTCGGTTTGTAAACACTGTATTTTTTTTTACTTAAATTTTAAAAGCGGGATTGACCTAGCTGCTTCAACTTTTTTACTATCAACAATCTTAGCATAAATCTGAGTTGTTTTTAATTCACGGTGTCCGAGCATTTTACTAACTGTGTATATATCCGTTCCGTTTTCCAGTAGGAGCACAGCATTCGAATGTCTGCTGCAATGAAATGTGATCTTCTTTTTAATCCCTGCATCAGCAATCCATTTATATAAACCAACATTTATATAGGCGCTGTATTTTAATCCTACAAATATTCTCTGATCATCCGCACCTCTTTCGCCAAGCAATTCTAAGGCTTGTCCGCTTATAGGTAAGTATTCTTTACCGCCTGTTTTTTGTTGACGAAAAGATAATTCGTGTCCACGTTTCTCAGAAGTTCTCATGTTTAACCAAGTTAACCGTTGTAAATCACTCCAACGAATACCTGTTAAACAAGCAAAGAGAAATGCTCTTTTTAAAACCGGATACATGCAATCAGTCTCAACTAATTTCTGAACCTCTTCTAAAGTTAAATACTCTCTATTGGTTTCCCCTTGTTTAAAGCCTTTTATAAACTCAGAAACGTTTTCGTTTATCTTACGCTCTTTATATGCAATCTTCAAACAGGCTTTTAATTTATTCAAATATGAATAACGACTGTTCTGCGATAATGGCTTATCACTTTTAGTTCTTGCTTTATCTTTTAAATATTGATAGAATTTAGAACAATTTTCAATAGTTACTTCATCCATGGTTAATACTTCACCATAACATTTTTTTAAATGTTTGAGCGCAGAATCCCAATTACCATAATTTCCGGCAGAGTCAATTCGGTCTCTGGTTTTTTCTTCATAATACTTTAAGAAATTTTCTTTGCCATTGTCTTGTCGATGAGTTCCGAATTGTTTATCCTGTAATTGGATTAAACGTTCCGCACGAAGATGCTCTGCTAACTCAATTGTTTTTTTATTTTCCGTAGTTTCAAATTTGGTCTTTGGAAAATTGTAAATGAATAAGCCGAGTGACTCAGTTATTCTTTTTCCGTCCTTGGTAATTTCAAGATTGAGACTTGTTTTTTCAGGACTCGTTAATCGTTTTCTAATTTTTACATTCATGTTTTTAGGTTTAAATTTCTGTTACAATCCTGTTACAATTTTTTTTGATTGTAACAAAACTGTGACAAAGATTCACCTATTTTGTGGCAAGTTCACAAAATACTTCTTAACAGAACACCCTTGTAATCGGTTGAAAAGCAGTTAATTAAGCCTAAAAAGTCGTGATGGAGTATAGAGAATTATGCTGGATTAAAACGCGGTTATTTCCCGATACAAAACTTGGAAAAAATGTTTCCTAAAAGATCATCATTTGTAACTTGCCCTGTAATTTCACCTAAAGCCTCTAAGGCATAACGGATATCTAAGGCTAAAAAATCACTTTGAATATTCGAACTCAAACCTTCATTCACTTTCATTAAAGCTTGTTGGGCATTATTTAAGGAACTAACGTGACGCGAGTTGGTAACAATTGTATCTGTAGTATTTAAGGTGCGTGTATCAAATAAACTTACTAGGGTATTTTTTAATTGTTGAATATTACTTTGTTCTTTTGCCGAAATAAATAAAATGTTTGACATATCGGCAAACTCTTTTTTCAAATCCTCTAATACTTCGAAATCAATTTTATTACCAACTATTAATAATTGTGAAGTGCCGATATAATCTTTCACTACGTTAATTTCAATTTCCAAATCACCTCTACTCAACTCATGGGTATCAAATAAATAAATAACAATTGCCGATTTTTTCATCATCTCAAAAGCTTTGTTTACGCCGATTTGCTCAATTAAATCAGTAGTTGTTCTAATACCGGCTGTATCAATAAATCTAAATAAAACTCCATCAATAATTAATTCTTCCTCAATGGTATCTCTGGTTGTTCCTGCAATTTCACTCACAATAGCTCTATCATCATCTAATAGTACATTTAGTAATGTTGATTTACCGGCATTAGGTTTACCAACAATAGCAACCGGAATTCCATTTTTAATAACGTTACCTAATTCAAAACTCGAAATCAGTTTTTCGATAATACTTAAAATAGTATTGATTAATTTCTTTAAATCAGTTCTATCAGCAAACTCTACATCCTCTTCACTAAAATCTAATTCTAATTCAATTAAAGAAGCAAAGTTTAGTAAATTTTCACGCAACACAGCAATTTTACTACTAAATCCACCACGCATGTGTTGCATAGCTACTTGATGCGACGTTGCCGAATTACTGGCAATTAAATCGGCCACTGCTTCAGCCTGACTTAAATCTAATTTCCCATTTAAAAAAGCACGCAAAGTATATTCGCCTGCTTGCGCAGGACGAGCTCCATGTTTAAAAAATACTTGTAATAATTGTTGTTGTATAAATTGCGAACCATGACAAGATACCTCAACAATCTCTTCGCCAGTATAGGTATTTGGAGCTTTAAATATGGTAACTAAAACTTCGTCAATAATTACTTCATTTTCTACAATCAGTCCAAAATGCGCCGTGTGACTAGCTTTGCTAGCCAGTGCTTTATGTTTTAAAGATTTCGTATAGAATACTTTTTCAACAATGGCAATCGCTTTTTCTCCACTTAAACGAATAACGGCAATAGCTCCTGGTCCGTGTGGAGTCGCTAATGCAGCAATCGTATCATTATTCAAGGTATAGTTTGCCATATTAACAAATTTATTAATAATTGCGGCTTCTGCAAATTCCTGTTCATAAGATTGCATATTTGAGTGATGTTTAAGATATTAATTTGGGCGCATGCGGCGGTAGCCGCACCGGGCTGTCGCGACAATCTTTTTGTCTTCGCCAAAAAGTATTTCTGCTTGCATCCCTTGCGCGGGGTTAATACTAGTTTGAAAATTATACTCCGATTTTGAAATATGTTTGCATGAGGGATTGCAGCGAAAAGCCCAAAGCCATGAGGAACGAATGGCGAGGACTTGTAGCGTAAAGCCCGACCCGACCTAAGAAGGGGCATGCCCAAATTCTCAAAAAAAACAGGAAACATCCCCCGTCCTGCGGACACCCCCTTGAAAGTGGGAATAAAATACAGCTAGGGTTAATAAAAGTGGAAATAGTTGTAAAAAATAAAGATTTATGTTTAAATTAGCGCGTCAATTAAAAAGACTAACAACTAGTATCTAAACAATAAATTAAAATAAAATGGGCGTTTTAGTAGGAAAAAATTCAAAAGTAATAGTTCAAGGTTTTACAGGTGGAGAGGGAACTTTTCATGCAACACAAATGATTGAATACGGTACAAACGTAGTAGGTGGAGTAACTCCAGGAAAAGGTGGTACTAAACACCTAGACAGACCAGTATTTAATACAGTTAAAGAAGCTGTTGATACAGAAGGTGCTGATGTATCTATCATTTTTGTACCAGCTGCTTTTGCTGCTGATGCGATTATGGAATCTGCAGATGCAGGAATTAAAGTTATTATTTGTATTACAGAAGGCATTCCTGTGAAAGACATGATTGCTACTAAAGAATATTTAAAAGGAAAAGCTTGTCGTTTAATCGGGCCTAACTGTCCAGGTGTTATTACAGCTGGCGAAGCAAAAGTTGGTATCATGCCAGGATTTGTATTCAAAAAAGGACGTATCGGTATCGTTTCTAAATCAGGAACTTTAACTTACGAAGCAGCTGACCAAGTTGCTAAAGCTGGTTTAGGAGTGAGTACTGCTATTGGTATTGGTGGAGATCCAATTATTGGAACACCAACTCGCGATGCGGTTGAATTATTAATGAATGATCCTGAAACTGACGCTATTGTTATGATTGGTGAAATTGGTGGAAGCTACGAGGCAGATGCTGCTCGTTGGATTAAAGCTAATGGAAACAAAAAACCAGTAGTTGGTTTCATAGCAGGTCAAACAGCTCCTAAAGGACGTACAATGGGACACGCAGGTGCTATTGTTGGTGGACATGATGATACAGCACAAGCTAAAATGGAAATTATGCGCGAGTGTGGTATCCATGTGGTTGATAGCCCTGCAGCTATTGGTATTACTATGGCTGCTGTTTTAAAAGGAGTTAATGCTTAGTTAAAAGCAAACAATTATAAATGTAAAAAGACCGATTTATTCGGTCTTTTTTATGCGCATTATTTTGCTCATCTCAGATGTTTTGTTTCATCATTAATTATAAAGAATAAACTAAAACGAATTATGTTTAATCTTTTTTAAAATATATTAAACAAAATAGAATAAAGTGTGTTTTTACATCATAACTTCAAATTTAAAACACATGAAAAAACACTTATTTATGATTGGAAGCGTCATTGCTCTGGGTGCAATTACAAATTCCTTAAAAGCTCAAACGGCCTCTCTGCAGGTCATTCACAACTGCGCTGATGCAGCAGCAACTACTGTTGACATTTATGCTGGAAGCACATTACTTATAGATGACTTGCAGTTTAGAAATGCCTCTCCAACATTTACCAACATTCCAGCAGGCGTTCCTATAGTTGTAGGTGTAGCTCCAGGTACATCAACTTCATCTGCACAATCTATCGCAACATTTACTGTGAATTTTGCCAATGGCTCAAGCAATATAGTCGTTGCTGATGGTATTGTAAGTGCTAGTGGATACAATCCAGGAAATACAACTGCGGGATTTACATTAAATACATTCACTACTGCGCTATCTGCAGCTCCAAACGCAACTACCACTAGTGTTTTAGTTCACCATGGAAGCACGGATGCTCCAACTGTTGACATTGTAGCTCCATTTACAGGCACAAATCCTTTTATTCCAAATATATTAGTAAATAACGCAGGCTATGGTGCATTTGCAGGATATTTGAACCTTCCTGTTGCAGACTATAAAATTCAAATTCGTGACGAATTTTCAGAAAATGTTGTTGCAGAATATGCTGCACCTATCCAAACATTAGGTTTTGGTGGAGCTGCATTAACTGTTATTGCTAGTGGTTTTTTAAATCCGGCAGCAAACAGTAACGGTCCAGCATTTGGTTTATATGTAGCTTCGCCAGCAGGAGGTGCTTTATTAGCTTTACCAAGTAGCACTGTATCTTCAACACGTTTACAAGCAATTCATAACTGTGCTGATTTAGCTGCTGCTCAAGTGGATGTGTATGTTCAATCAGCAACTTCTGGTCCTAGTGCTATCAAATTAATTGATAATTTCGCTTTCAGAACAGCCTCATCATTTATTGATGTACCCGCTGGAGAAACTATTACTTTATCAATTGCTGCTCCAACCAGCACAAGTGTCGTTGGTGCCTTAGCTACTTTTACCTATAATTTATCTGCAGCTAATAAATATCAATTAATTGCTTCTGGTTTAGTTAGTGGTTCTGGATATACACCCAATAATATGATGGCTCCTTTTAATTTAGTTGCAAATGCTAGTGTTAGAGAACGTTCATTAATCTCTACGAATACAGATGTTTTAGTTTTTCATGGCTCAACCGATGCTCCAATTGTTGATGTTCAAGCTCAAGGTGCTGGAACCGTTGTAAACGATATCGCTTACGGAACGTACAATTCTACAGGATATTTACAACTACCTTCAAATACGGCAGCTGGTAACTACACATTACACATCACTGATGCTGCAGGAACTTCAACCGTTGTAAGTTACTTAGCACCACTTAATACATTAGGATTATCTGGAAACGTAATTACTGTTTTAGCAAGTGGTTTTTTAAATCCAACAACTAATAGTAATGGTCCTGCATTTGGTTTATGGGTTGCTTTAGCATCAGGTGGTAATTTAATTCCTCTTCCATTATATACATTTACATCTATTGAAGAAAATAATGCCTTATCAAACGTGATTTCGGTTTATCCTAATCCATTTAATGATCAAGTTAAAATTAATAATGAAACTAACCTAAACTTAGACATCACTATTTTAGATGTAATGGGTAAAGTTATTTCATCTAATAAATCAAACGAAAACATGGTTACCATTAATACTTCAGAATTAGCACATGGCATGTATTTAATTAACGTTAAAAGCGAAAAATTATCGGCTTCATACAAAATTGTTAAATAATTAATTTTGTTTTTTCAAAAAAAGGCTATCTCTTTGAGGTAGCTTTTTTTATTATATCCAGCGTAAACAATATATAGGTTTTATAAAATTTATCTTCTATTTTTGAAGTATCAATTCCCCGATTGATACAAGATATGCGATATAAAATTTACATCATTCTTTGCCTTTGTTTTTCTTTACAATTAAAAACACTGGCACAATCGGTTAAAGATTCCAGTTTTCGAATTTTAATGGTAGGGGTTCACTTTAGTGGCCAATTACCAAAATATGATTTAGAAAAACGCTTTGGGCCTAATTTAAGTGCAGGCGGAAGTTTTATTTGGAAAACAAAACACAACTTATTATTTAGTGTGGAAGGAAGTTATTTTTTTGGGAACAATGTTCGTGAAGATGTGGTGTCATCAATCCGAAATGATAAAGGACAAATTACCGATAACGAAGGCTATCCTGCCGATTTACGATTAACGCAACGTGGATGGAATATTTACGGTAATGTTGGCTATGTGATTTCTAAACTTGGTCATAATCCAAATTCAGGGGTGTTTTTTACAGTTGGTGGCGGTTGGATGCAACATAAAGTAAATTTATATGATGCCAATAAAAAAGTAGCTGCAGTTAATGGTGATTTAAAAAAAGGTTATGACCGATTAACAGGTGGTTTTGCATTAACTCAATTTGTAGGTTATAAATACATCAGTAATAACCGCATTGCCAATTGCTATTTTGGTTTTGAATTTTATGAAGGTTTTACACAAAGCTTACGAGGTTATAATTACGATACGGGTTTAGCAGATACTCAAAAACGCTTTGATATGCTCATTGGTTTCAGATTTGGATGGATTCTTCCGCTTTATAAGCGTACCAAGGATTTTTATTATAATTAATTTTTGACTTATTATACTTTGTGCGTTTCCCTCCTATCGTCGGGTTGGGATGCCCGCTTCAATCTCTTACTTCACTTTGCTCAGTAAAAGGATTTATAATCACATCCCTTATGCAGCAATAATTTCAAATTTTCATTTTTATATATGAGTAAATACGCTAGGGATTCCCGTCTGAATGGAACGAGCAGGCAAACGGAAGTACTTTTTTGTGAAACAAAAAAGATTTTAGTGCCAACTCGATGCGGTCACCGCAGCAAGTGGCCAAATCCTTATTTCCTTTATATATAATAGTTCATAAAAACAAAAAACACCGGTGTTTGGCCGATGGTTTTTAAACTAAAGCTTTACTATTAGTATTGAGAAAAACCTTGTTTTTCAGTAACTTTATGTTCGATTAATAAACCAACACAAGCTGCTTCCATTGGCTTATGCTTATCCTGGGAAGTTGCACCACTGGGTACGCTTACTTCAATAATTAACTGACGACTAGCAGCACTTTGAAACTCAAATAATGGTTCGTTTTGAGAAGCTGCATTATCGTATAATAACTCGCTTGTACGTGCATCAAAAATTTTATAATTTAATTTGTCACCAATAGCAGTTTCGCAACAAACGTTAATACGGTAATCCATCCCTTTATAAATGACGCAACGAATTTTTGAAGTTGAACCCTGGTTAAATAATCCACTTTTTGATTGTGCATTGTATAACCATCCATCGTTACCGCCTCTTTTAGTTTCTACTGTACAAAATTTACGGTGAAATTGACCGCATACACTAGCTTGTGAAAATAACATCACCGAGCTTAATACGAATAATGATAAAAATATTTTTTTCATAACCTTAATTATTTAGTTAATGTATAAGAGTTTCTAATTGCTTTTATTTTCTCTACAATTGCTTTGTATTGATCAGCAGTAATAGCAAGTTCTTTTCCTCCTCCTAAAACATTTTTTGATTTATCAGTTGCAGCAGCTGCATCTTTTTCTCCAATTTTATTAAACTCAGCTTGCAATTCAGTAAATTGAGTTAACACACTAGCAACACTTGCATCACTTTGGTATTTTTTCATGAATTCAATTAAGTTATCCAAAGTGTATTTTTGATCAGCTAAACGCTCAACAACCTGACTTTTAGCAACATACTTTGCCAAACTAGTAGCAATATATAAACTTTCAATCCATCCACCTGCAACTACTAAAGATAAAGTTGGTCCTTGTTTACTAGCTTCTAAAGATTCAAAAGAGGTGAAATATACATCATCTGTAATCACTGATAATGAATCGGGATTTCCTAAATTAGCTTCTAAACGTTTTAATACAGATGGTTGAATAGCTGATGATACACCAATTTGATCACCTAACTGCTTTACTGTTTTAAAATATTTTAAAGCTTCCGAACCAATTTCAAAAATACTACAGTAACTTAAATCACAACTGTAAATACCAAAGTTTAATGCTTTAGATTTATTATCTGTATAATTTTTTTGGTTATCAGGGCTATTTAAGAAAGAGACATTTTTATTGTTTTTGCCCCCTACCAATTTAATAAATGTCAACATCTCACCAGGAGAAGGCACTTGAAAAAATGTTTCTGTAACTTGTTCGGTTTGAGTTTCAATTTTTACAGTATCAACTGTAGTCATATCATCTTCACCTTCCGTTTTACCGCCACCACATGAAGCAAAAGCTAAAGTAACTGCTATTGGAGCGATTAAAAAATGTTTACGTTTCATTATCATAATTTATTGTTTCTAATTTTAATTGGCGATTAATTTTGCTACTAAATCTGCAGCTTCTTGTAACTGAATAGCTGAATAAACTTTTAATCCAGACTCATCAATTAATTTTTTAGCTTCCACTGCATTAGTTCCTTGTAAACGAACAATGATTGGCACATTGATCGTTCCCATATTTTTATACGCATCAATAACACCTTGTGCTACTCTATCGCAACGAACAATTCCGCCAAAGATATTTACTAAAATAGCTTTTACGTTTTTGTCGCCTAAAATAATATGAAATGCTTTTTCAACACGCTCAGCATTTGCAGTACCACCAACATCTAAGAAGTTAGCTGGCTCACCACCAGATAATTTAATAATATCCATCGTAGCCATTGCTAAACCAGCACCATTAACCATACAACCAACGTTTCCGTCTAATTTCACATAGTTTAATTCTGCTTTACGAGCTTCAACGTCTACTGGATTTTCTTCCATTTCGTCACGCATCGCTTCAATATCTTTATGACGATAAAGTGCATTATCATCAATAGATACTTTTGCATCTACAGCAATAATTTTATCATCAGAAGTTTTTAATACAGGATTAATTTCAAACATCGATGAATCTGTTGAATCGTATGCTTTATATAATGCTGCAATAAATTTTGTCATTTCTTTAAAGGCGTTACCGCTTAAACCTAAGTTAAAAGCAACCTTACGACATTGGAAATCACGTAATCCAACTTTAGGGTCAATTTCTTCTTTCCAAATTAAATGAGGTGTTTTTTCTGCAACCTCTTCAATATCCATTCCACCTTCAGTACTGTACATAATAATATTACGTCCAGTTGAACGGTTTAATAAAATACTTACATAAAACTCTTTAGTTGGATTAGCACCTGGATAATATACATCTTGCGCTACTAAAACTTTACTTACTAATTTACCTTCAGCACTTGTTTGAGGCGTAATTAATTGCATGCCAATAATATTTGTAGCAACTTCTTTTACTTTATCTAAATTAGGTGCAAATTTTACTCCACCACCTTTACCACGGCCACCAGCATGAACTTGCGCTTTAATAACAACACCGTCGCATTTGTATGTTTCCATAACTTGTTTAGCGGCAGCAACTGCTTGCTCAGGAGTTTCAGCAACAATTCCTTCTTGAATAGCTACACCAAAACTTTTTAATATACTTTTTCCTTGATACTCGTGAATGTTCATATGATAGTGATTGGTTCTAAATTTGCTCCCAAAAATAGGGTTTTTATTGTAAAAGCAAGCATTTTTTATGAAAATAATTGCTCAAAAGCATTAACTATAATTGGTCTAAAAAACGCTCTATAACCTCAAAAACCTGTTTTAGCTCTGTTTCGGTAATACAGTAAGGCGGAATTATATACAAAATATTGCCCAAAGGCCTTACAATAATGCCGTTTTTAAGAAAATAAGAGGCGATACTTTCGGAAGCATTGTTCAGATAATGCGTGTGTTCTTCGGTATTAATTTCAAGAGCTAAAATAGTGCCTTTACTTCTCATATCTTTCAATGCTTTATGTTTTTGATGTTTCGATACAAAACCTTGATTTAATTGAGAGATGAGACGGATTTGCGTCCAAGTTTCTTCTTTTTCCATCAAATCTAAACTAGCCAATGCCGCCGAACATGCCGTAGAATTTGCCGTATAGCTATGCCCGTGAAAAAATGTTTTGGTTTTATCGTGGCTCACACAAGAATCATAAATAAATTGGGCGCAACTCGTTACTCCCAAAGGCATATAACCGCCCGTTAACCCTTTTGATAAACAAATGATGTCGGGCTTATTGGTTAAATAATTGGAAGCAAAAAACTCCCCTGTTCTCCCAAAACCAGTCATCACTTCATCAGCTATACAAACCACTTTATGCTCTTGGCAAATACTAATTAATTCATCCAAATACTGAGCTTCATAGATTTGCATCCCAGCTGCACCTTGAACCAAAGGCTCAAAAATAAACCCAGCTATATGTTTATGATTAGTAAACCAATTTTGTAAGGTATCTTTTAATTGATCAATATTTTCGGCATCGGGTAAAGGAATATGAATCACATCAAATAATAAATTCTCGAAAGCATTATTAAATACATTTCGGGCTCCAACGCTCATTCCACCAAAGGTATCGCCATGATACGCATTTTCAAACGCAATGAATTTTTTCTTAGTAATTCCTTGATTATACCAATATTGTAGGACCATTTTCAAGCCTACTTCAACGGCGGTAGAACCATTATCTGAGTAAAATATTTTGGATTGATTTTTAGGCAAATGTCCTATGAGTCGTTCTGCTAATTTAACGGCTGGTTCATGAGTAAATGAACTAAAAATAGCATGCTCTAACGTGTGTAATTGTTCGCTTACTTTTTGAGAAATATAAGGATGACAGTGTCCGTGCAAATTAACCCACCAGCTCGAAATGGAATCTAATAACTTATTCCCATCGGCATCATAAAAAAAGGCCCCCTCGCCTCTCACAATTTGAACCGGAACTTCGGCATATTTTAAATGTGTAAAAGGATGCCAAACATATTGATGATCTTTTTCCGTAATTGATGACAAAATTTTATGTATTAATTTGGTGTATGCAAATCTAACAAAGAAAAAACGATTTTATAATTTGACTTATTTTTAGAAGCTATTTCCCGCTTTCCGCTGTATCTTTTTGGCAAAGAGGCAACCAAAAAGGATGCCGCTACAATCGGGGCTATAAATATAACTGAGTGAGGAATGCAAGCGAAAATCCTCCTGTGATGCACGAACAAAAGATTGAAGCGACAGCCCGACCCGCAGGGGCACGCCCAAACAGACAAAAATAATCCTCTATATCCCAAAACATCATAATTTTATGTAAAAAAACTGCACATAATTTTACAATACTTATATATTTGTTACCTAAAAAAACACCATGGACTTAGAATTTAATAAAAATGATGATAAGATGCGTTTGCTGATTTCGCAAATGGAGCAACGCTTAAATAAGATATACGAAGGCGGTGGTAAAAAGCGCATCGAAAAATTACACGAACAAGGAAAAATGAGTGCGCGCGAGCGTATTGATTTTTTATTAGATAAAGACACGCCTCGTTTTGAAATGGGTGCTTTTGCTGGTTACGGCATGTATGAAGAACATGGCGGTTGTCCGGGTGGTGGCGTTGTTATTGTGATTGGTTACGTGAGTGGCAAACAATGTATTGTGGTAGCGAATGATGCTACTGTAAAAGCGGGAGCTTGGTTCCCTATTACTGGTAAAAAGAATTTACGCGCACAAGAAATTGCCATGGAAAACCGATTACCAATTATTTATTTAGTTGATAGTGCTGGTGTTTACTTACCAATGCAAGATGAAATTTTTCCAGACAAAGAACACTTCGGTCGTATCTTCCGTAACAATGCAGTCATGAGTAGCATGGGTATTTTACAAGTATCTGCCGTAATGGGAAGTTGTGTTGCTGGTGGTGCTTACTTACCAATTATGAGTGACGAAGCGATGATAGTAGACAAAACAGGTTCTATTTTCTTAGCTGGTTCTTATTTAGTAAAAGCGGCAGTTGGCGAAAGTATTGATAATGAAACTTTAGGTGGTGCTACCACACATTGCGAAATTAGTGGAGTTACAGATTATAAATGTAAAGATGATGCGGATTGCTTAACACGTATTCGCAATATAATGGGTAAAGTAGGTGACTATGATAAAGCTGGCTTTAACAGAGAAACACCTGCTCTTCCTAAAAAAGATGAAAAAGAAATGTATGGCATATTGAATGATAAACAATATGAAATGCGTGATATTATTGAACGTATTGTAGATAACGGTGAGCATGATGAGTATAAAGAATTATACGGACAATCCATCGTTTGTACATACGCTCGCATTGATGGTTGGGCAGTAGGAATTGTTGCTAACCAACGTAAAGTAGTGAAAAGCAAAAAAGGCGAAATGCAATTTGGTGGCGTTATTTATAGCGACAGTGCTGATAAAGCAGCTCGTTTTATTATGAACTGCAACCAAAAGAAAATTCCATTAGTATTTTTACAGGATGCTACAGGATTTATGGTTGGTTCTCGTAGCGAACACGGTGGTATTATTAAAGACGGCGCTAAATTAGTAAATGCGATGGCTAATTCAGTAGTACCAAAATTTACTATTATTGTTGGTAACTCTTATGGCGCTGCAAACTACGCAATGTGCGGTAAAGCTTACGATCCTCGTTTAATTGTAGGTTGGCCAACTGCTCAAGTAGCCGTAATGGGTGGAGCGCAAGCAGCTAAAGTGTTAGTTCAAATTGAGGTAGCAAGTTTAAAAGCTAAAGGCGAAGAAATTACTCCTGAAAAAGAAGCTGAATTATACAACAAAACAAAAGATAAATACGATACGCAAACAACACCATATTATGCAGCCTCTCGTTTGTGGTTAGATGCGATTATTAATCCAACAGATACACGTAAAGTAATCAGTATGGGAATTGAAGCATCAAATCACTCTCCTATCACAAAACAATATAACGTAGGGGTTTTGCAAACCTAATATATGATGGTCACTAAAAAATCTATAATTACTAATATAAAAGAAATTGACTCCAAAGAAGCAAATATTGTTCTGAAGTCGAATGGGATTGTGTACGTTTTATTTAAGGATGATTGTGTGTTAGATATTGATTTACAATTTCGTTTGTTAGATTTGTACAACGAAATAACCAGTGGAAAATTAATGCCATTTATTTTTTTAGCTGCTGAAAATGTAATGATTACTAAGGAAGCCAGAGACAACGCCACCTCACTAGAAAGCATTTCCCCCGTAGGTGCTTCCGCTGTAATCGTTAATAATCTAGCCTACAAATTAATTGCCAATTTCTACATAAGGTTTAATAAACCAAAACGTCCATTTAAATCGTTTAGTAACGAAAAAGAAGCTGTTACGTGGTTGAAATCATTCAAAATGTCATAGCACCAAAAATTGTAATGAAAAAAACAGTTCTCTATATCCTTTTTATTTCTTCTTTTTTTTCGTTGGTATCTCAAACTAAAATACCTGCCATGTTTCGTTGGCAGGATAAATACGCTACAAAAAATATTCATAAATATGTAAAATGTGATACGCTTATTAACACAAGTAATGCGGTCATACATCTTCATTATAGCAAAGATAATACAAAGCCTTATTTATTAATGCTTCATGGCATGGGCGCTAATGCTCGAACCAATTGGGGAAGTCAAATAAAGGAATTATCCAAACACTTTAATTTAATATTACCAGATTTAATTTATTTTGGGGAAAGCACTTCTGCTTCCAATAATTATTCGATAGAATTACAAGTAGAACAAATTCATGAAGCCTTAGTGAAATTAGGTGTCACCTCAAAAATAAACGTGATGGGATTTAGCTATGGTGGCTTAACCGCGGCTATGTATAATCAATTACATCATCAGGATATTATTAAATTAATTATTATTGACGGGCCAGTAAAATTTTATTCGGGACAACTAGCAGATAGCTTGGCGAATTTAGTGGGCGTAAAAACGATTAAAAACGTAATTGTTCCTCCCACTATTTCAGATTTTGATGGCATGAAAAAAGCAGTGATGTCGAGAGACTTTCCTGCCACCAAAAAATTGAAACGTAAAATAATTACTCACTTTTTTATGCCTACAAAAACGATAAGAGATGCGCAAATGGATTATTTATTTGAACGTCAATCTATTTATCAAGGTTATAGCTACAACATCGATAAAACCCCTACTTTGTTGATTTGGGGAGAAAAAGATGGAGCAGTTCCTGTTTCTGTGGGAAACAATTTACATAATGAGTTTCCAAATACCACTCAATTATTAGTTTTCCCTAAGGCTAAGCATGATGCTCACTTTAGAGAAAGTAAAAAAGTGAATCAAGCAATAATAAATTTCTTAAAATAAAATTACTGACCATTCCACTTAGGCAATCTTCCTGGCGTTGACGGTAATTTTAATTCCTCCAATTTATTTTCAATAGCTATTAATTTCGCATTCAAATCAATTACTGATTCATACACAGTTTTAAATTTAGGTTTTATCTCCGCTAGTTTTTCTTCAAAAGTCCCTGTCATTCCTAATGATTGATTCCATGTGCCACCAACAATCGTTTCCACAGAGCCTACAATACCGGAAAGTGCTTCAAATTCTCTTCTCTCTATACTTCTATCACCATGCATTGCTATTTCAGCGTCCTTCATTTGCTTTTCAATTGATTTTAGATCAGCCATAAAAGACATACTAGTTGATGGTCCTTTTTGAATACCTGCTTTTAAAAATTTAATACGCTCATTCATACTTCCCATAAATTGATTAGTGCCTAATACTACTCTTCTAAATTCGCCTAATGATTTATTAGACACCAATAATTTTGCTTTATCAACTTCCGGTAATGTTGAATTAGACAATGATGTTAAATTAAAGTTCATCTTATCCGATAAATTTTCTAAAACACCATTTTCTATTTTTACTACTTGAGCGAAATACTTTCCTGGTAATGCCACTGGGCCTTGTTCATCACTTTCGTATGGATTATTTGGATCAGGCGTGTAAAAAGAAACTGGAGAGGTTAATTCTAATCTACCATCCCACACAACTTGATTCATGCCTTTGGTAGCTGATTGTTTTAATTTTCTAACTTCATTTCCTTGCTCATCTGTTATGACTAATAACACATACGGAGCCTCTTCATTATCTTCTAAGCGTATACTATCTTTTGATGGATAAGCTACGGCTTGATTATTTTTAATCTTTTCTTTCTCTAATTCTTTACGTTTATCTTTTAATGATTTATAATCATCTTTTACATAATACCTGATGGCTGCACCGATTGGTGGATTCTCTGCTACATAAAATGATTCGCCTTGAAATGATTTACCTTTATGTCCGTATGGTTGAGATTGATTAAATACTACACCATCCATGATTGGAAAAATGTTTGCTTTCTTTTCTAAATCTTCTTTTTTAATCGTTTGTAAAACAGAATAATCATCTACAATATAAAAGCCTCTACCAAACGTAGCGATTACAATATCATTTTCTTGTTCCTGAATAGCAATATCTCTCACGCAAATAGATTGAGGTAAACCACCAGTTAACTCCATCCAATTTTTTCCTCCATCTATACTAAAATAAAACCCAAACTCTGTTCCACAAAATAATAAGTTTTTGTTTTTATAATCTTCGGTAATGCAATATACTGAACCACGAACTGGTAAATTATTACTGATGCTTGTCCATGTTTTTCCTTTGTCAGAGCTCTTCATTAAGTACGGTTTAAAATCTCCATTACGATGATTATTGAAACAAGCATACATCACATTTTCATCGTGACGAGACGCTAATACATTTTGTAATAATACTTGATTTGGAACACCTGCAAACGTTGCTACTTTTACCCAACTAGCGCCACCATTATCTGACACTTGAATTAATCCATCATCTGTACCAACTACTAATAATTTTTCGTTTAATGGAGATTCAGATAAAGCGGTAATATTTCCGTAAATAGAAGTGGATTGATTTTTTGCAACGGCATCCATGCTCCATACTTTACCCATCACTGGCAATTTATTTCTATCGATTCCAACTGATAAATCTGGGCTAATCACTTTCCAAGAATTTCCTCTGTCGTCACTTCTAAATAATTTATTGGCAGCAAAATAAATACGCTTGTTATCAAATTTGCTAATGATTAAAGGCGCATCCCAATTAAAACGATAAGCAGGCTCCCCATTTTTTTCCATCGGTTTAATATCAATGGCTTCACCATTCTTTCTATCATAACGCACTAAGCCTCCATATTGCCATTGACTGTAGACAATGTTTGGTTCTGTTGGATCAACACGAGATTGAAAACCATCGCCCCCAACCGTTACAAACCAATCTGCATTGGTAATTCCGCTAGCGCTGATAGTTCTGTTTGGACCACCAAGCGTATTATTATCTTGTGTGCCACCATATACATAATAAAATGGTTTGCTATTATCTACACATACTCTATAAAATTGAGTGATAGGTAAGTTCGAGCAAAAACGCCAAGTTTTAGCGCCATCCATACTTTCATATAATCCACCATCGCAACCCATGATTAAATGCCCTGTATTTTTTGGATCAATATATAAAGCATGATTATCTACATGTTTATTTTTTTCGCCAACTGGCTTAAATGTTTTACCACCATCGGTTGTTACTTGAGCCCAGGTATCTAAACTATATACTTTGTTTTCGTCTGTTGGATCGGCAACAATTTCTTGATAGTAATTTCCTGCCGTTGACCAATCATTTTGTTTTTCCCAGCTTGCCCCACGATTGGTACTTTTATAAAATCCCTTACCCTCTGCAGCTTCAATAATGGCATAAATAAAATCTGTATTAGCAGGAGAAATAGCTAAACCAATTCTTCCAACATCTCCACTTGGTAAACCATTAGCTAGTTTATTCCACGTTACACCATAATCTGTACTTTTATAAATAGCACTTTCTGGTCCTCCGCTAATGTATGTATATTCATGACGGCGACGTTGATGGGCAGCAGCATAAACAATATTAGGATGTTTAGTATCAACTAACACATCGTTAAAGCCTGTATGTTCGCTCACCATTAATGTTTGTTTCCAAGTTTTCCCTCCATCGGTAGTTTTATAAATACCACGCTCACCACCGGCGCTCCATAATGGTCCGTAAGCCGCTACATAAACTATATCAGAATTTGTTGGGTCAACTGAGATTCTTCCAATGTGCTCTGATTTCTCTAAACCCATATTTTTCCATGTTTTTCCGCCATCCTCACTTTTATAAACACCATCTCCATAACCAACCGCACGTTGATTATTATTTTCGCCTGTGCCTACCCATACTACATTTGAATTACTAGGATCAATGGTAATACAACCAATAGAGTATGAATTTTGATTATCAAAAATTGGGTAAAAAGAAACACCTGCATTATCGGTTTTAAAAACCCCTCCAGCAGCAGCAACTACATACCATTGATTTTTATTATTTGGATTAACGGCAATATCACCTACTCTTCCTGAAGTCACGGCAGGGCCTAAAGAACGAAAAGATAAAGCCGAATAGGTTTCCGCTTTATTTAATGCGTCTTTTTGATCCGGTTTTGAGTCTTTAGTATTTGTTGGTTTTTGCGCGTTTATAGTAAATGCAATTGACAATGCTATCGCAAATAAGAAATTAGAAGATAAATTCATTTGTTAAATTTTAGTTATACAAATCTATTATTTTTAGTGAAATGACACTAATTGCTCATGAATTATCTTAATTTTTATCACGAATATATTTCAACAGTAGCTCATAATAAATGAAAATAAATTAGATTTGTGTATGGAAAAAACTAAGATTTTAGATTCAACTCAAATTAATCAAAAATTAAACCGTATGGCTTATCAGGTGTACGAAAATAATTTTAAAGAGAAAGAGTTATTAATTGTGGGGATTGAAGGCAATGGCTACAAAGTAGCGGAACGTATTGTTGCTATTTTAAATTCTATTTCCACTATCAAAACTAAATTAGGCAAAATAAAAATGGATAAAGAAAATCCATGGTCTACTGAACCTAAAATTGATTTTACGGAAAAAGATTTTGAAAACAAATCAGTGATTTTAGTGGACGATGTTTTAAATAGCGGAAAGACTTTAATTTATGCTGTAAAATTATTTTTAAATAAACCTGTTAAACAATTAAATACATTAATTTTAGTTGATAGGAGTCATACTCGTTTTCCTGTAAAGGCTGATTTTGTTGGACTTTCCTTATCAACTACACTTCAAGAAAGAATAGATACAGATTTTTCTAAAAAAGGAAAAGAAGCCGTTTATTTGGTTTAATAAATAAGAAAAAAAACTTCAAAAAAAATCCCCGAATTTCTTCGGGGATTTTTTTATTTAAGTAATGTGACGTGCCCTATGTAATCATGTTTTTTACCAAGCACATCTGTAAGTTTAACCTTCCAAGTGTATACATCTTGTTTACCCTCATTTGATTTGCCTTGCACTCTTCCATCCCATCCTTTCTTAATATCATCCGTGTAAAACACGCGCTCTCCCCATCTATCAAATACCCACATCTCATATTTGGCTATACCAATACCTATTCCATTAAAGTAATCATTAATAGCATCATCATTTGATGGTGTAAAGGCATTAGGAATATAAAACGTAAACTCTGGCCCTATTTCAACTGGCAAATACGCCGTATCTAAACATCCATATTGATTTGCTACCAATAATACCGAATAATAAGTCTGTGCCGTTTCATCACTATAAAAATGCTCTGGATCTACATTTACTGAATCTAATGGACTTCCATCTCCAAACATCCACCACCATTTAGTGTAATCAATCGATTGATTTGTAAAATAAACTAACGGTTCTAATACATTACTTGGATTTGGATTAGCAACATATTGTGCTATTGGTTTAGGGAACACAGTAATATAATTTGATTTGGTTACTGCTACAGTACAACCAGCACTAGTAGTTACCATTAATTGAACACTATACTGCGCCAACTGACTGCTACTATTATTAACATAGCAATGCGCAACCGTGGCGTTACTTGTGTTTGATACTGGATTACTGCCATCACCTAAAGTCCATGTCCAGTTTGCCAAACTTGCTGGTCCTGGTATTGCTGGTGTCATATCAGTAAACGTTACACAATGCTCAGGGCAGCCATCTGGATCATTTACCGTAAAATCAGGTTGTGGTATATAATTTACATATACAAATTGCTGAATAGTATCTCTACAACCATGATTCGTCTCTGATACTAAATGAATCGTATAATCTCCAGGGCCTGCAAATGTAAAGCTCGTGTTTTGACCCGTGCCTTCTACACTGGTGATACTATTATTAAAATCCCAATACCAATTAGTAACTGTACCACTATTTGCTTGTTGCGTTGCACTAAAAGTCATTGCTGATTGATCACATGGTGTTGAATTAGTGATTAACATCTTTGGCTTTTCATACACTTCTACTGCTTTAACAATGATGTTTTGACAGCCTTTGTTTGACGTTAAGGTTAATGTAGCATTGTAAACTCCTGCTGCTGCATAAGTGTGTGTAGAGGTGGATGCCGATGTTGGTGTTGATACAGCGCCATCGCCATAAGCCCACACAAATGCTGTGTTCGTACCAATGGCAATCATACTGCTTGAACCATTAAACGTATTAGGTTGTGAATTAATACAATTGTTTACAAATGTAAAGTCGGGTTGCGGGATTGGATTTACCCACACCTGAATTGTGTTGGTCATGTTACTACATACTAAGCCTACAACTGGTGAAGTAGATACTGTATAACTTACATTGTTGTTACCAAAGGCTGGGAACACAAAGTTTGGATTGGCTACGCCTGCTACATCTACAGTGCCATCGCTTAAATAATCCCACATATAGGCGTTAATCACATTTCCGTTACCTACACTAGCATCTGTTAAATGTGACAGGCTTCCTAAACATACCGAATCAGAGGTGAAAGACGCTGTTGGTATAGCATACACACTTACTGGCTTTGTAATAACGTCTACACAGTTATGTAAAGATGTTGCGGTTAAGACGACACTATACGTTGCGTTGGCATTTCCTCCTAATGTATACGTATGACTTGGATTAAAAATAGTAGTTGTTGGGCTTGTATCTGCAAAATCCCACACATACGTTGTTCCTAATCCTACATTTGGATTAGTCGTCTCATCCGTTAAGTTTGTAAATACACTCGCCGTTCCAAAACATACTTTGTCTGGGGTAAAGTTTGGTATGGTATGTCCCCATACATCTACTGCTAATTTAATCGTGTCTTTACAAGTATTATTATCTGTTACGATTAATCCTGTAGTAAATGTTCCAGATGTTGGGTAAGTATTTGTTGGTGTATTGGTTGCATTATCCGTTGAACCGTTGTTTGTGAAATCCCATGCCCAAGCGTTAATTGAGCCTGTTGGGGTTGACATGTCCGTATAAGCGGTTGCTGTTCCTTGGCATACTGATGTTGTACTAAAGTTTGCTACGGGTTGTGGGTAAACCGTTACTGTTTGAGTGATGCTTGCCGAACAGGATGTATTAGCGGTAATGGTTAAAGTGATTGTTTTTACACCGCTGCTATTATACGTTAAGGTTGGTGGGTTTTGAACACTACTAGTTGTTGTTGGTGCTGCGCCTGTTCCAAAATTCCATACGTAACTCGAAATATTATCTGGCAGTGGCACTGTAGAGCCATTGTTTAATAAGACATTGGTGTTCATACAGGCGTTTACTGGTGTAAACGTGGCTGTTGGAATCACATTAACAATTACTGTTTTGGTAATATTATCTACACAGCCATTGGTGGTGGTTGCTGTTAAGGTAACACTATACGAGATAATTGTTGTTGATGTGTATGTATGTGTTGGATCTTGCAGTGTATTCGGCGCTGAGCCGTCTCCAAAGTTCCAGCCCCAAGTTGGTGTGCCTCCTACGTTGGCATTGGTAGTGGTGTTAGTTGTATTACTGAAGGTACTGGATGTGCCAAAGCATACATTGTTTGGCGTAAAATCAGGTATCGCATGTCCCCATACATTTACGGGTAGTGCGATGGTATCTCTACAGCCATGATTATCAGTTACGATTAATCCTGTTGTATAAGTGCCTGATGGTGAAAATAAATTGCTCGGTGCATTAGTAAAGTTATCGCCTGATCCATTATTAGTAAAATCCCATGCCCATCCGGTAATAGAGCCTGTTGGCGTTGATAAATCTGTATAGGCAGTTGCTATACCCTGACATACCGAAGTTGTACTAAAGTTTGCTACTGGTTGGGCATAAACTTCCACAGTTTGTGTAATCGTTGCTGTGCAGCTATTATTACTAGTTAAGTTTAAGGTAATATTTTTTACTCCTGGTGTTGTGTAAACCAATGGTGTTACATTGGTTCCTGAGCCTGTTGCTGGGCTTGCTCCTACTCCAAAGTTCCAAGTAGAAGTTGTAATATTATCTGGTGCTGCTATGCTTGATGTATTGTTTAATAACACATTAGCATTTAAACAGGCTGGTGCTGGTGTAAACGTAGCCGTTGGCAATGGGTTTACTTTAACATTAACACTCGTTGTATTGACACAGCCATTATTAGTTGTAGCCGTTAATACTGCTACAAATGTTCCTGCTGTTGTATAGGTATTAGTTGGCGTTTGAACTCCACTATCTACCGAACCATTGTTCTCAAAATCCCATGCCCATGTACTTATCGTCGCTGGCGCAGATACCGTACTCGTATTGACAAACGTTGTTGGTACGTTCAAACACACTGTGTTGGCAGTGATCGCCATCACTGGGTTCGGAAATACATTTATCGTCTGGGTATTTACACTTGTACAACCTGCAGAATTTGTTACTGTATATGTCACAACCTTAGGTCCTGACGTTGTATACGTGTGACTGAGAGTTGCTCCTGTGCCCGTTCCTCCGTCACCAAAATCCCAAACATGACTAGTAATGCCTGTGGAAGGTGTAGAGGTTGCTGTAAAGTTGGTAGCTGTATTTAAACATCCACTTGAATTTGTAAAACTGGCTACAACTGTTGGTGACACATTAACAACTTGAGTAATACTATCTGTGCAACCGCCATTAGAAACTTTTAACTCTACACTGTATGTGCCCTGAGCGGGGAAAGTATTAGTTGGATTTTGAGTAATATTATCTGGAACGCCGTCATTATTAAAATCCCATGTCCAATTTGTTAAAGCTGGGCCACCATTTAATGTAGATGCATCTGCAAAAGGCACGGTAAAAGTACTTTGACAAGCCGTGGTTGTAAAGTTAAAATTTGCGGTAGGTTTTGGGGTCAATACAAAATTCGAAAATAATACAGGACTCTGACAACTCGTACCCTGCATTCCGAGTGTTACTGAATATGACCCCACAGCGGCGGCATTAATACATTGCGAGGTTTGACCTGTAACTCCAGGACCATTCCATGAGTATGAAGTAAACCCAGGAGGGGCACATAATGTATTATTTCCAACCGCACAAAAAGCTGTATTTGTTTGTCCAACAGGTATATCAACTCCATTTAATTCCAAAGTCATTGGTTCGCAAGAAGCATCGATATAAGCGTAACCAGGATGGGCACCTTGAGCTGCCACACAACCACCAACAGTAAATTCAATATTTACACACTGACCTATATATGCCGATAAGTCAAAAGAGCGTGTTTGCCAAGGTTTATATAACCAAGCTCCACTAGTAATAAAGCTAGGGTCAGCACCGCTAGTAGCGGGACAACCTGAACCAGCAGCAGAAGCTTGATATTGCGCACAAGGGATAACCACATTATTACAGGTTTCAAATTTAATATTAAAGAAAGGTTGTTCTGCGCAAGAATGAGTTCCATCTTGTAAAATAACTGCATACTTGTAAATAAACACAGAGTTAGCAGCTGTTACAGTAAATGTTTGATTTAAACGGTACGAAATTCCTCCTGTACCTGTTTGACCTAAACGGACGGCGAAATTACCTCCACCGGGAGGCACCATTGGAACCGCTGCTCCAACGTTAGGATCATTTCCAGGGCCAACAATAACAGCTTGAGTTGTGGCTGCAGCACAACATCCAGCCATTGTCTGAGAATTGTTATTCGGTCCTTCTAAAGCTGTCCACCCTGCTAATGTTCCAGTTTCAAAACCTGGATTTGTACATGGAGCTTGCACTGTAGGATCTGACTCTTTTGCAACTTGATAACCATAATGAAAATCTATATAATTACGCTTTAAAACAGCAACAAAACGTTTTTGCATCCACTCCTCAGAGTAATTCATTTTGGCCTGATCCCAAGCAGCTGCCTCGTCAAAACCAACTAATGAATCCGCGTCATATTCAAGTGCTAGGTAAAACTTATCTATGTTTCCGCCATTAGCATCTTTGTGCAAATGATGATTGTCTGTTTGAGATATTCCAATAAATTGAAATACCATTAAACAAACTGCAGCAAGTAATAGTTTTGTAAAGTTTTTCATTCTAGTTATGATTGTTTGTTGCACAATGTTATGTTAAATCTTTTTCAAAAATTAGAGGGGTAACACCCCATTTAGTAAAGACCATTAATTTGTGAGTTAATGATTTTTTAGCTTTACAATAATATATACATTTTAACGAAACATCAAACTTTATACTAAAAAAAAGACGCGCTTAACTAACTGATAGTCAGATTTCACCCAAAAATATTTTGTAGGCATTTTGTAAGGCTTCAAATGATAGAATCTAAAAGTAAAACTATCTACAATATAGATGAACCAAAAAAAAGCTTAGACGAGTTTTAAATAGAGAATAGTATTAAAACTGAGAATATACTTTTTTCCAGACAGAGACAGAATATAGTCGTAATAAGAAATTAGGCTTACTAGATAGTAGCAAATCGAAATTTGAAAACAAATAATCCTTATCAATAAAATCCGATTGACTAATTATAACATCCAAAACATGTTTTTTATACGGAGCAAACCATTTTTGAACAGGCGTTTCAAAACCTATTTTATCTCTACGATTATAAATTTGTTGAGGAATATATTGTTTAGTGGCTTCGCGCAATAAGTATTTAGAAACGCCATCCTTGATTTTCTTATTTCCTTGAATAGAAAAAATATAATTAACCAATTCAACATCGTCTGCAAAAGGAACTCTGCTTTCAATACCAAAAGCCATGCTACATCTATCTTCACATTTCAAGAATGATTTTAGTTTTCCGTTGTAATCTATAGCCAACTGTGCATTTAAAGAAGGTGCTAATTTCTCGTTTTTACTTTTTCCAAAGTGTTTTTTATTTTCAACAAAATAATTAGAATAATCAACACTTAGTCCAAATGTATCTTTCACTAATTGTTTCCCAAATAATTTATAGGCGTTTGGAATGGTTTGTTTTGAATCGTTTAATTTTTTAAAACTAAACTCTTCTTTCCATAAAGCCATATAATGATGAGAATATCCAGCAAACAATTCATCAGCACCCTGCCCATCTAAAACCACTTTAATATTATTTTCAGCTGCCAACTTCATCACTCGATGTTGCGAGTATGTACTTGTACTCCACACCGGTAAATCCTGAAAATAATTTAAAGTTTCAATATCTTTAAAAAATTCAACAGCAGTTGGACTAACTGTTTTCCAATTACCACTAACGTGTTCGGAAGCTAGTTTCGCATAATTAGTTTCATCAAAGGCTTCGTTTGGGAAAACAGCCGTAAATAATTTCATTTGCTTGTTAGGTTGTAAATACTTAACAATACCAGCGATAATCGTACTATCCAATCCTCCACTTAAACAAGAACCAACCTCAACATCGCTGCGTAATCGCAATTTAATAGCATTCACCAATTTCCCTTCAATTAATTCTATAATTTCTTGGTCGCTATTTGAAGAAACCAATTGACTTGGTAATTTATAGTAATTAGTTATTTTAAAATTATGAGAATTTAAATCATAAACTAAATACTGTGAAGATTTTAATTCATGTATACCTTTAAATAAACTTTGCTCAGTGTTTTCAAGATTCCCATTCACCATAAAATCAAATTGTTGAACTTCATTAATTTCAAATGCAACTAATTTCGATTTAATAAATGCCTTGTATTCGCTCGCAAAGGCAAAAGCATCATTAGTATTAGAATAATAAAAAGGTTTCACTCCTACTCTATCTCTAGCGCAAAATATTTGATTGATTTTTTTATCTAATAAAGCAAAAGCAAACATACCGTTGAATTTTCCCAAGCAATCAAATCCCCATTCCTTATAGGCTTCTAAAACTACTTCGGTATCGGTTTGTGTTACAAAAACATGTCCTTTATTTTTTAACTCTTCTCTTAATTCAATGTAATTATATATTTCTCCATTAAATGTAATCCAATAATCAGCAGTGGTATCACACATAGGCTGGTGACCAGATTCTGACAAATCAATAATTGATAAACGACGATGTGCGAAAGCAATTTTATAACCGTTTTCTAAATTTTCCAAAGAAGTCACGGGATTAAACAAATAGGATTTACTTTCTCTATTTACTTGAGGTGTTTCATATGAATATGCAGCAGTTGATTTTGAATCAGAAAAAAAAGCGAACCCTTCGCCATCTGGACCACGATGCTTGATAGCCTGACTCATATCAAATAACATATCTTTTAGAGATACTGTATTTGTTTTAGAGATTATTCCTGCTATTCCGCACATAATTATTTAAGAATTTAGATTTTAGAAGTTTGAAGTAATTCTTTATAAAACTTAATCCAATCTATTTTTTCAGGCACAAAACTATCATTATGAAAGATAGATATAAATTCGCCCCCAAAATTTTTAACGTCTTGTAATAAATATAAAGTTGAATGTTTTGCATTTTCTGCACTTAACTTATTATAATCTCTCAATGTACCTTCCATAATGATACTTGTATGAATAGTTAAGTTGGTGGTTTCATTTTTTTGTAAATCAAACCATTTATAAGGTACACATAAACCTGTTCTATATCCTGATTGAGACGCAAATATCATCGTGTAATCATCTGTTATTCCTTGTTTAATAAACTCTCTATAAGTTTCAGGAAGATTAACTCTTAAAAAATGACAACGAGCAGAAGTTACTTTTTTGCCTATAATATCTTCTAAACGTTTTTTCTCTATACCAATTTGCTCGAGATTATTATAGGACACATAAGATGGATGCAAACCCATTGTATGCTTAACTGACAATACCTTTAACAACTTTCTAAATCCTTCGTTCTGATAATGAGGATTTTTATCATAAGCTGCATAATCTCCAATTAATACAAAATACTGCAAAGCCGTTTGAGTATCCTCACTTAAACGATTAATCTGCTCAAAAGTATTATAAGGATCATTCTCATCATTCAAATTGCTACTTAAACGAGAAGAAACCTGCCTGAATTTTAATGACAATAGATCTTTTGCTAAGCCTCCCACATTACGTTTAAATCCTTTATTAGCATATGCAAAGGCATTATCAATATCAATAGTCGATAAAAAATTGAAAGAGCGTTTATTAAAAATAATAATTGGAAATTCTCGGTTCAACCTATCTGCAAAATCTTGAATGGCATGATTTAAAAAAGGAATATGTAAGCAATTATATTTAAACGCTAAACTACTTTCTGCCTGAAATCGATGATGAGTATCTTTTTCTGAATTTAAATATTCTTCGTAGCGAGAAACAAAATAAAACACCATCGCGAAAATATCATACCCTAAAAAATCTTTTTGAGTTGATTTGAAAAATTTAGGGAACCCCAAGAATTCTTTTTCCGCCACTGGAATAGTAGAATTGACAACTGTTTCAAACAATAACGAATTTGATAAAATAAAAATTCGTGACTTATTTAACTCTGTTGTATAGGCTAACTTTGGTAAAGTATATTCTTCAAATTCCTTTTTATCATCAGTTAATTTATATGCTGTATTCAATACTGTACCAAATACTAAATCCATAGTATAAGTAACACGTGATGTTATGGAATGCGTATAAATTAAAATCATTTTACAGCTGCTAATTTCACAATCTCTTCGTACACGTATCTCCAATCAATCCAATCTTGAGCAGTGCCCATGGTATCATTATGAAAAATAGTGATTAATTCTCCATTGTATTTTTTAACCTCGTCTATGATAGGCTTTGCTATTTCTGCAACTTTAGATGGAATTGCTTTATCTTTAAATCGCAAAGTTGTTTCGCTTAAACAATAAGAGTGAATTTTTAAGCCTGTTTCTAACTCATCATCTAAATCATACCAATAAAAAGGTAAACAATAACTTGCTCTAAACCCATTAAAATTAGCGTAACCCATGCTATAATCATCTGTTATTCCAAGTTCTTGCAATATAAAATAAGTATCAGGAAATTTAAGCATCGAAAAATGCTGGCGCGAATTAAAAATGTCGCGATGTGTAATTTTCGCTAATCTATTAATTTCAATTTTTACTTGTTTTGAATTACCATTTGAACCAAATGACGGATGAATACCAGTAGTACAGTAATCGGCCAAATGTTTTATTAATTTTTGAAATCCATAATTATTAGATGGATGATTTTTATCATTCACACCATAATCGCCCAATAGAAAGAAATAAATAACCTTTAATTTATATTTTTCTTGAATTTGCAATTGATAATCATACGAATCAAATGGATCTTTTTCTTTTCCCATTAAAACAGATGTTCTATCAATTAAATCATGTTTATCCAAACTCACAATAGATTTTAAATAACCACCAATGGAGCGCATCACTCCTTTTTCTTGATATTTATAAGCATTATCAATATCAATGCTCGAAATAAAATGATATGGTTTATGTGTAGTGATTAATAAGGGAAATTTTTTCTTTAATAATTTTTCAAATTCATTAATCCATAAATTAACCAATGGAATATTTAAAAAATCATTTTGATAAGCCAAACTATTTTCAGCTTCAAAACGATTAAATGAATCTGGCATAAAAGGCAAATACTCTTCGTATCTACTCACTAAGTAAAAAGATGCAGCAAATACATCAAATGGCAAAGCACTATGATACGTCTTAAAAAAATATTTAAAATAAGCTTCGTGGTTTTGCATTTGAATCGTTTGCTCCTTAATTCCAGATTCAAATAATAAAGAACATCCTACAATATGAAAATCACTTTCTACATCCTGAGTTGTATATGAAAATTTATTCCCCTCGTACATCTTATAATCATCAATACTATTGATAATTGTAAACTCTAAACCCAAACAATCTTTTAAAATTAGGTTTAACGTATACTTAACCCTCGGTGTGGTTTTATGAGTATAAATGAGGATATGTGCGTTTGGATTCAAATGAATGTTTAGCTAAACAAATATAGCAGCCTTTGTCAAACGTTATCATAACCCAAAATATTGTTATTTATAAGCAATTGTTAATTAAAAATAATATTGAATAAGCCTATCTTCTCTCAACAAAGCGGAAATTTTATACTTTTAAGCACCATTTTAAAACCCTTTTTATGCAACAATTAATAGAGTGCGTTCCAAATTTTTCTGAAGGAATAGATTTATCTATCATCAAACAAATTACTAACGAAGTAGAGTCTGTTGAAGGTGTGAGACTGTTAAACGTTGACCCTGGTAAAGCTACCAATAGAACCGTAGTGACTTTTGTTGGAAACCCACAAGCTGTTATTGAAGCTGCTTTTTTAGCGATTAAAAAAGCAGGCGAATTAATTGATATGAGCAAACACAAAGGAGAACATCCTCGTATGGGAGCAACCGATGTTTGTCCATTAATTCCTATTGCTAACATTAGTATGGAAGAAACGGCTAAATGGGCTCAAAAATTAGGAGAGCGTGTAGGAAAAGAGTTACAAATACCAATTTATTTATACGAATCAGCGCAACCAAACAAAGAACGGAACAATCTTTCGGTTATTAGAGCGGGTGAATACGAAGGCTTTTTCAAAAAGATTAAATTACCTGAATGGAAACCAGATTTTGGTCCAGCTGAATTTGACGCGAAACGCGGTGCAACCGTTATTGGCGCTCGCGACTTTTTAGTAGCCTACAACGTTAACTTAAATACAACTTCAACACGTCGCGCAAATTCTATTGCTTTTGATGTGCGTGAAGCTGGACGAGTAAAACGTGAAGGCGATCCAATTAACGGTAAAGTAGTAAATGATGCGAATGGAAATCCAGTTTCTATTCCTGGCAGCTTAAAATCTGTAAAAGCTATTGGCTGGTTTATTGAGGAATATGGCGTTGCACAAATTTCCATGAACTTAACTAATATCAATATTACACCTTTACACATTGCGTTTGACGAAGTTTGTAAAAAAGCAACAGAGCGCGGTATTAGAGTAACTGGATCTGAATTAGTAGGATTAGTTCCTCTAAAATCATTATTAGATGCAGGAAGATATTTCCTACAAAAACAACAACGCTCCACTGGTGTTTCGGAAAATGAATTAATTAAAATTGCTATTAAAACTATGGGCTTAGATGAATTAGGTCCATTTAAGTCAGAAGAACGCATTATTGAATATTTACTAAAAGATAAAGCAGATAGCAAATTAGTGAGCATGACTTTAAGCGACTTTGCTGATGAAACAGCGAGTGAAAGTCCTGCCCCAGGAGGCGGTTCTATTTCTGCGTATGTTGGCGCTTTAGGAATTTCATTGGCAACTATGGTAGCTAACTTATCGTCGCACAAAAAAGGTTGGGATGCACGTTGGGAAGAATTTAGCGTTTGGGCTGAAAAAGGTCAAAAGATAAAAGATGAGTTAAGCAAATTAGTTGATTTAGATACAGCAGCCTTCAATAAAATCATGACGGCTTTTAGTTTGCCAAAAGGAACCGACGAAGAAAAAGCTGCTCGCAAACAAGCTATACAAGATGCTACAAAATTTGCTATTGAAGTACCATTTAAAGTGATGCAATTATCTTACGATAGTTTAGCCATCATTAAAGCAATGGCAGAAGTAGGAAATCCAAATTCGGTTTCGGATGCAGGTGTAGGTGCTTTATGTGCTCGCAGTGCAGTAATGGGTGCTTTTATGAATGCTCGCATTAATGCTAGCGGTTACGATGATAAAATTTTTGTTACAGATATTATTGCTAAAGGAAAAGACATTGAAAATAAAACCATCTCATTAGAGACAGACATATTGAAAATAGTAAATGAAAAGATTGGAGTATAATTTTTATAGCAACTAAACTAATAGGCATTTGACTTTCGTAAAAAAATACCCAGAGTACTTATTATTTATATTATTTGCTTTAATAGGTGTTTTTACAGCTAACTCTTATGGCTTTGCTTGGGATGAATATGAGCAAAGAAATATTGGTGTAATTTGCTACAACTACATTTTTAATAATGACCAATATTATTTAGAATACGTCGCTAGAGATCATGGAGCTGTTTTTGAAATGTTTTTATATATTATTGAAAAAATTACAGGTCTCACTACTAATAGAGACATATATCATTGCCGCCATCTCGTTTCACATTTAGTGTTCTTAATAAGTGCTGTATGTTTATATAAACTGATATTCCTGATGTACCAAAATAAAAAACTGGCGATACTCGGTTTTTTAATGCTAGTAATTCATCCAACAATCTACGCTCATTCATTTTTTAATTCTAAAGATGTTCCTTTTCTTTCATTATTTATTATCTGCTTTTACCAGTTTGCGTTAGCTTTTAGAGATAAAAAACACATTCAGTTTATTTGGTTAGCGCTATTCACTTCCTTTGTGATAAATATTCGATTGATGGGAATATTGTTTGTGGGTTTTGTTATCTTTTTTTTAGCACTCGACTTTATAACACACAGAAAAGAAAAAGGAATCCTAAAAAAACTGATACTACAAACACTACTTTATTTATTTTTCACTATTATTTTCACTATTGCTACATGGCCTTTATTGTGGTATGATTTAATTGACAATTTTATTTACACCTTTAAAAATCTATCTCAATATCCGTGGGGTGGTTCCAACTTATTTAAAGGCGAAATTATTGACGCCACAAAAATAGGATGGGATTATATTCCAACTTGGTTTTGTATCAACACACCTATTATATTTTTAATTCTTGGTTTCTCTGGGATACTTTTATTTACAATTCGGTTATTAAAAAATCTCAAAAACTTTGATTTAAAATCCATAGGTAAAAATAATTTATTATTCCTTTTTTCTTTTGTTGCTCCAATTTTATCAATCATAGTTTTAAAGTCGGTACTATATGATACTTGGAGGCATTTATTTTACATTTATCCATCTTTTGTTCTGCTAGGGATTTACTTTTTAAATTATTGTATCAATTCAAAATTTAAAAAAACGGCTTATACAGTAACAACTGTTTCTATCATTTCTGTTTCTGTTTACATTATCACTTATTTCCCATTTCATCATGTGTATTTTAATCAATTTATTTCATTGAACGGAGAAGATTATATTAGAAAAAACTATGAAATGGATTATTGGGGAGTGAGTTATAATAAAGCTTTAGAAGCGCTTTTAGAAATTGATTCTTCTGAGGTTATTAAAATTTCTTCCGACAATCCTGTGATTATAGCAAACGCTGATATGTTAACAGATGAACAACATAAACGAATTTTGTTCGTGGATTCCATTCATAAATCCGATTATTTTATTGTAACCTATAGATGGCACCCCAAGGATTATGATACATTAGGAGTAAAAGAAGTAAAATCATTTTATGTTTTAAAAAGTAAAATAAATTCTATTTATAAGGTGAAAAAGTAGACATTCTTCAAGAAATTACAAGCCAAATTGGTTAAAATATTACAGCCCTATTCCCTGAATTTTAATTATCTTTATTGCCTTAAAATACAATACCCATGTTTGATAATTTATCCGATAAGCTCGAAAGAGCCCTTAAAACCCTTAAAGGTCAAGGAAAAATAACTGAAATCAACGTTGCCGAAACGTTGAAAGAAGTTCGTAAAGCCTTATTAGATGCCGATGTTAACTATAAAGTAGCAAAAACATTTACTGATACTGTTAAAGAAAAAGCTTTAGGACAAAACGTTTTAACAGCAGTTTCTCCAAGTCAATTATTAGTTAAAATTACACATGATGAGTTAACACAATTAATGGGTGGAAAAATGGAAGAGATTTTCCTTGGTGGAAATCCAACCATTATTTTAATGAGCGGTTTACAAGGTTCTGGTAAAACAACCTTTACAGGAAAATTAGCCAATTTCTTAAAAACTAAAAAAGGAAAAAAACCATTATTGGTAGCTTGCGATGTGTATCGTCCTGCAGCCATTGATCAATTACATGTTTTAGGTGCGCAAATTGGCGTTGATGTTTTTTCAAATAAAGAAGAAAAAAATCCAATAAAAATTGCAGAAGCCGCTATACAACAAGCTAAAGAAAACGGAAATAGCATTGTATTGATAGATACTGCTGGTCGTTTAGCAGTTGATGAGCAAATGATGACGGAGATTGCTGATTTAAAAAAAGCAATTAATCCAAACGAAATTTTATTTGTTGTTGATGCCATGACAGGGCAAGATGCTGTTAATACAGCAAAAGCCTTTAATGATCGTTTAGATTTTGATGGTGTTGTATTAACCAAGTTAGATGGTGATACACGTGGTGGAGCTGCTTTATCTATTAAATCGGTAGTAAACAAACCAATTAAATTTATTGGTACTGGCGAAAAGATGGAAGCATTAGATGTTTTCTATCCAGAACGTATGGCCGACCGTATTTTGGGAATGGGCGACGTGGTTACTTTAGTAGAACGTGCTCAGGAGCAATTTAACGAAGAAGAAGCTAGAAAATTATCTAAAAAAATTGCCAAAAATCAATTTGACTTTAACGACTTTTTAAGTCAGTTACAGCAAATTAAAAAAATGGGAAATATCAAAGATTTAGTTGGTATGATTCCAGGTGTTGGTAAAGCCATGAAAGATGCTGAAATCAATGATGATGCATTTAAAGGCATTGAAGCTATTATCGGTTCTATGACTCCAAAAGAACGCACACAACCAGAAATATTAAATGGCTCACGTCGTCAGCGTATTTCAAAAGGTAGCGGGCAATCTATTCAGGAAGTAAATAAACTACTGAAACAATTTGAAGATACTCGCAAAATGATGCGTATGATGGGCGATAAAAACCAAATGGCAAAATTGATGAAAAATATGCCAGGCGGAATGCCGAAGATGTAAGTAAGATTGACGAATTACGATTTAAGAATTTAGATGTAACGCCATTCGAAAAATCGTAATTCATTACTCGAACATCTTAATTGACAAATCGCATTTTACACTTCGTCGTCTTTCGTAATTCGTACTTCGCAAATCTAAATTCGTAAATCTAAAATTTGAAAATGATACTCATCGACGGAAAAAAAATATCACTTGAACTTCAATCTGAAATTGCATTAGAAGTAAAAGAATTAATTGCCAAAGGAAAAAAGCAACCACATTTAGCCGCTATTTTAGTGGGAGATGATCCTGCTTCTCAAACTTATGTGGGAAGTAAAGTAAAAGCTTGTGAAAATGTTGGATTTAAATCAACATTAGTAACCTTTGAAGCTTATGTTTCTGAACAAAAATTATTAGCAAAAATTGAAGACTTAAATAACGATGATGATATTGATGGTTACATTGTTCAATTGCCATTGCCTCGTCATATTTCCGAACAAAAAATTATTGAAGCTATCAAACCAAGTAAAGATGTAGATGGTTTTCATCCAATAAACGTTGGTCGTTTAGTATTGAATTTACCAACTTATGTGAGCGCTACGCCTTTTGGTATTGTACAATTATTAGAACGTTATAATATTCCAACCGATGGTAAACATTGTGTAGTTATTGGAAGAAGCCATATTGTGGGTTCACCCATGAGTATTTTAATGGCTAAAAACACCAATTTAGGTAATTGCACGGTTACACTTTGCCATAGCCATACTCAAAATTTAAAAGAACATACTTTAAACGCTGATATCATTATTGCTGCTATTGGTAAACCAAATTTTGTAACAGCCGATATGGTTAAAGAAGGTGCTGTGATTATTGATGTAGGCATTAATCGCGTGGATGATGTTTCTAAAAAAAGTGGTTTTAAATTAGTGGGCGATGTGCAATTTGAAGAGGTTTCTAAAAAAGCTGGTTATATTACACCCGTGCCAGGTGGCGTTGGTCCCATGACCATTGCTTCCTTGTTAAAAAACACCTTAATTGCTGCTAAAAGAGAGTTTTAAGCTTTTTAGAATCATAATACCTATCAAACGATCCCGATTACTATCGTGATAACAGGTTTCAATAATCCCAATTGCTATTAGGATTCAAAAAATATTGAATTTTATTTGCACAGTTACAAAATTTTCTTTACTTTTTCCGTAATAAACAAAATAAAAGAAATCATGAAAAATTCCTTACTAGTCAGTTTATCAGTTATTATAGTTAACTCACTTATTGCTCAAAATCCATGTGCAACAAAAATGGTGCTTATGGAACAGTCCTGTGCTAAAAATTGCGGCCCCTGCTACTTTCATATCCGCGATTATACTAATCCATTATACGCAGCTCATAAAAATCAAATTGCTATGGTAGTTTACAACCAAGCTCCAATTGGTGTTGGCTCTTGGTCTGAACAAAATAAGCCTTATTATGCTTTTGGTAGTATTTTTAATCTCGAATATCAATCGATGGTTATGATAGATCGTACTTTTTTCCCTAACAATTACATGCTTCAACAAGGACCTACATCTGAAGGCGTAGAGAGTGAAGCAATTGCGTTTAATAATCAAATTAATTCCATAAATGTACCAGTTTCGGTTAATATCACGAATACATATAATTCAACAACGCGTGCTGTAAATATTAATGTAACAGCTAATTTTTGTGATATTGCATCTGGTGATTTAAGAATTTACGCAGTTTTAACCCAGGACACTGTAAAAGGTCCTGCTGGAGAATCATACGGTCAAAATGTAAATGCTTCAAATGGTGTACTTGATGGTTACAATGTAGTTACTTATCCAAATAGTATTGGAAATTGGGCAGAGTCATATGCTTTTATCAATCCCGTAAAATATCAACCTTCAGGTTTTTTTGGTAACGCTGGTATTATTCCCGCAAATCCAGTTATTGGTAATAATTATACTGAAAACTTTTCTTTTACACTTCCTCTTAAAAATAGTACAACAGAAGCAATGAATATTGAGCCTAATCGCATTCAAATTGTAGCCGCGGTTGTAAAAAATGGCGCATTTCAAAATAGAGAAGTGCTTAATGCAAATAAAAAATATTTAGTAACGCCAGCAGTTGGAATTCAAGAAAATAGTTTAAGCAATTTGCAGTTTAATGTACTTAATCCAATTGGAAATACTTTATTTTTAAATTATTCTTCTACTACAAATGGTGTGGGACATATTTATGTGTATAATTCTGTAGGGCAAATAATTAAAACTTTAAATAATTTAGAGTATAATACTTCTGTTTCTAAAGCAACAATTGATGTAAGTGATTTAAGCAATGGTATATACTTTGTAAGTTTTAAAGCAGAAGGAATATTTCACACAAGAAAAATAGTTATTTCTAAATAGTTACTTTAATTTTTTTCAACTAAAAATTTATATCATGCGAACATTTTATATTATCGTAATCGTATTATTCCTAAAGCAGCTAGGTTTTTCTCAAGTATTAAAAATTTATAGAGAAGGAATTGATATTACTGCTTCTACGATTACAATAAATGGTAATGCTTTAGATGCGGAGTTAGTTGCAAATAAAATTGTTATTATTAATACCATACAAGCCGAGTTAGATGTAAAAGTAAAAAGGTATGAGGTTTCATTTACTTCAAATACATTTAATTATATGTGCTGGGGAATTCTTTGTGGTAACCCACGTTTGGCTGGATCTTCTCCTTTTTATATTCATGGTGATATAGTTGCATTAGCAGATTCTAATAAATCGTTTTCTGGACATTATTTACCAGAAGGACAAGTTGGACAAAGTATATACCGGTATGTTTTTTTTACTACTAATAACTCTGATTCTGCATATTGTGATGTAATTTACAATGCAATAAATGCCATTTCGGTAAAAGAATTAGAAAACGAAGAAAATATAAATATTTATCCAAGCGTGACGTCATCTCATTTTACAATAGAATTTAAATCAGCTAAAAGTTTATTTGCTGATATTTCTGTTTATAACCAGTTAGGAGAATTAGTTTTAAAGGATCGGAAAAACATGAAAAGTAATGAAAATAATAAACTTATAGTAAGCACTGAAAGTTTGCAAGATGGATTCTATACTGTTTATGTTACTGCTAACAAAAAAGTTATTATGAGAAAAATAGTTGTTATTAGATATTAGTTTATTTTCAATAATTTCAAAAACTAATAAATACGGAAACTTATTTAACTTGATTGTTCTTAATTGTTTGTTTTTCTTTTGATATAATAAGGGCGCTTCTTTTATATGTCCCATTGCAGTTTCCCAACTTAAAACAAACCTAATACCTAAATCTTTTTGCTTAGATTAATAATAAGACGATACCTCCTTCAGTTCCAGATAAACACTTTCGAGAACTATTATTTAATAAATCATTTACCTAAATTCTTTAATAATTTCTTCTTTACTTGTGCTACTGTATAAGTCTTTTCTGAACCTTTCAAGACCGCTTTTCTTCGGGCATTTATAATTTTTATATCTTCTGCGCTTAATTCATAATCACTATTAGCAACTTGTCCATTTAATAACGTATAAACAGCTTCTAATATTTTTTCGTCATCAATTTGCTCTACGCAATCAACTATTCTCTTTTTTAAGTTTGCATTTGCCATCTTTAAATTTATATTTATGTGAGTAATCAAATTCACTCATTTTAAGTTTGCATTTATGCACTAGTATTAAATTTGTGATGCCATTCTGTAAAAATTTCATGTGTAGTTATTTATTGTTTTTTAGTTGGGATTTACCATTCAAAATAGGTAAGAATTTTCCAATTTTATAAAACGAATTTGTAAAAACTTCGGTATACCGTAGTTTTTCATTCAGAAAAAGCGGAAATTACTGTAATTTAGTTAAATTTAAAATTATTTCGGGTCCCTTCCGGACCGAAGGTGTTGAGCAATCAACCTTTTACGGGCACGATTGAATTTAAGTACTTGAAAATCATTTATTTGAATTTACATATTTAAGGTTTTAAGCTTAAAAAATTATATATTTATCAGGTTATATACTTAAAATAATTTGTATTTATCAGGTAATATCCTTAATTTTGAAATAAATTATCAGGCTATAACCTTATGAATAATTCAAAACATGCACTCTTAATTGAGCAAGTAGATAGAAAGTTAAAGAGCTTTAGAGCTTTAAATGAAGTAATAGTTCCTAAAAAGGGATGGATTTATACTGTAAGAACTGCTCTGAAAATGTCTTTAAGGCAATTAGGAGAAAAAATGGAAATTACTCCACAAAGTATTAGCGAAATAGAACAAAGAGAAGCTAGTCAGTCTATAACATTAAAGTCTTTAAGAGAAACAGCACAAGCATTGGATATGCAATTGGTATATGGCTTTATTCCTAAGGAAGGTAGTTTAGAAAAAATGATTGAAAAAAGAGCCACTGAGATTGCATTAAAAATTGTTATGAGAACATCGAACACTATGAAATTAGAAGATCAGGAAAATTCTAAGAAGAGGTTAGAGAAAAATATTAAAAGTAAAGCAAGAGAATTAATTGATACAATGCCAAAACACTTATGGGATTAGAACTAGAATATAAAGATGGTCAAACTCCTTTGAGTGAAGAGGCGCAAGATGGATTATTAATTGATTCTATAACCACACATGGTGAATTGGATGAATTTGCGCTAAAGAATTACATAAACGAATGCTTAAAGATGTTTGGAAATAGGCTGGTGAATTTAGGTTAACCGAAAAAAACATTGGAATAAAATTTTATCAAGCTATAAAACTCTGCAATTCTTTGCGCCTTCGCTGAAGCTTTAGCGTAAGAGTTGCGGTAAAAAAACAAAAAAAAGTCTATAAAAAACGAAAGTCTCGGCCACTACCCCGAGACTTTCTAACCAATTAATCTAGAACAAAACTACACTAAAACTTACTGCCAACTGTAACAGCAATTGTCGTGCCATAATTTTTTAAAGTGGATTTATCGACGAAATTAGGGTTATACATATAGTAATTTTCGCTATTCATACTTCTGGTAAATGATACATCTACATACATTTTCTCTCTTTTAAAACCAACTCCACCAGTAAAAAAGGTTCTTACAAAATCTCCAGAAAAAGTTTCTCCAAATGGACTACCATACATCGCATAACCTAATCTTACAAACATAGGTTTTAAATTAGCTTCGGCTCCCACTCTTAAATTAGAGGTTTGGCTGTATTTATTTCTGATGGTAGTGTTAACACCTGTAAATACTTGTGGAGAGCTTTGTAATGAGGCTTGCTTATAATTAATAATATCATAATCAATATTTATAGCTCCCATTTTTTTATACAATAAAGCAACGCTTCCCGTAAATTTCATAGGAGTAATTACCTGATAATTAAATTTACCACCATTATCGGGAGGATATTGAGTAGTATAGGCTCCGCCCTCATCGTAATTAGCATTCATTTTATATAAATAACCGTCCGATAAATTATAAACGGTTGGCGAATGGAAACTTGCTCCTAATCTAATAAAGTCGGCCGCTCGATATATTAAACCTACTTTTAAATTATACCCCGTTCCTGTTGTTTTATAGGTTTCCTGATACGACATGCTTTTAAAACCACCCACGCCCGAATAACTATAAGTAGGAGAGGAATTAGTTGAAAGCCTCATCGAATCTTTATCATCCACTTCTGAATAAACCGAATTATGATTGTAGGTTAGCATTGGTATTCCTAATGAAACGCCTAAATACAATTTATCCTTATAGCCATAAGCATAGTTAATATTCCATTCGTTTATTCTACCCGTTGTTTCAATGGTTTTTGATTGCAGAACATCATATTTTGTATTAATAATACTAGCATATTTATTATTTAAAGTATCATACATGTCAATTAAATAATTATCATAAGCCATACCTGAATAACCATTATCTAAATTCGATAATCCCTTGCCATTGGCTGATGATAAAAAATCATTAGCAATACTTTTAAAATTAGATCGTCCTTCGATAGTTGTATTACTATTAAAATTAACAATTTGATTGCATGATAAGCCTATAGCATGATGATTATCTGGCTGCTGTTTACTATCCCAAGCGCCCACTAAAGTTAATCCGTCAAAGGGAACATTGGCTTTAAAATTTTTGTTGGATGTTCCGTTGTGAGTGGCATCAACCGAAAAAAATCTTAATCCAAAAGAAATATTAATATCTCCTTTTTTATACAAACCAATTCCAGCAGGATTAGCGCCCATACAAGAACCATCGGCTCCTAAAGCGCCAAAAGAACCCGCCATTGCTTTACTGCGAGACGTTCCTCCAAAAAATGTTTGGGAATATCTCATCGCATCAATGTCGTTTTGAGATATAAGCGATATAGATAACAAACTCAATGTTGTTACACTAAATAAAAGTTTCATAACGTATTATTAAAATTAAATAGGGGATGTTTAATTTATCTTGGTCTTCGTCCACCACCATTATTAGATGGAGCACTTCCTCCTCCATTATTACTTGGCACACTAGGTGTTTGAAAAACAGGTGCTTGTCTTACTGGCGCTTCCTGTCTTGGTGTTTGTGTAGGTTGTCTCACAGGCTCTGTATTTCTAATAGGCGTTTGTCTTATCGGAGTTTCCGGTTGGTTTTTAACTGGTTCCGAATTTCTGATAGGATTATTTCGAACCGGCTCAGAAACAGGTTGTTCAAACACTCTTACTGGATTTGTGGTTGGTTCCTTAATAGGGGCCGTTCCTTCATGATCTCTAATTGGATTGCGAACTGGTTCTGTATCAGTATTAATATTTCTAATAGGCTTTACACCGCCAGTTCCAATGGGTGTACCGGTATTATTTACTCTAATTGGATCGTTATTACCAGTAGGTCTTAAAGGTTTAACTTCCGTAAATTTCACGGCAGCATCTTGTCGAACAGCTACATCTCTAATGTATACTTCTGAAGCAGATAAATCTCTTTTTACTGGATCCATTCCTGGGTTTGATGTTCTTCTGCTATTTCCTCCTCCATTTGACGAGCGTGGCCCGTATGTATAACTACTATTATTGTCAAAAACATTATAATATCCCCAACCGTTATTATATGGGTTGTTATATCCAAAACCGTATGGGTTTCCATAACCGTAATAATTACCGAAACCAAAACCATTTCCGTAACCAAAACCATTTCCGTAACCATAAGGATTTCCAAATCCATAATAATTACCCCACATTCCATTATTAAAACCGTTATTATATCCTGCTGCATATCCAGCCATATATGGATTATAGCCATTAAAACAGTTAAACTGATTACCGTAACCCCAACCCCAACTGTTATAAAAATTTACAGATGGATTATAACTATAGTTATTGTAATTAGAACCCCACCAGCTATATCCATTGTAAACGCTCACTCCATAGTTATAAGGGTTTTGGCTATACCAATATGAATTAGTGTAGTAATTATCATAATAACTTAAACCATCAATATTATTATTGAAACGTTTTACACGAGTAGCATATTCATAATCATAATAATCATCATACTTAAACTCTCTATCTTTATAATAAGGATTAGCGTCGTCTTTCTCTTTTTGAGCTTGTTTTACAGCGGCTATTGAATCGTTGTAACGTTTATCAATAGCATCTTGTTTTTGTTTTTTCTCAGCTACTAAACGAGCTTCCTCAATTCTATCTTCTTTAGGATTGGCGTACACGTCATCACTATAGGTAGAAGCCCCTTTTTTTTGAGTTACGCAAGATGATAATATTGCCAAAGCAATGCTTGATATGATAACTAATGTTTTCATTTTATTAGTTTTTTAAATATCAGACGAAAACGTCCAATAAAAGTTTAAATTTGCACGGGGAATGCACTGTAAAGTTACCAAATTAAGTGCCAACCCGATTATTAAATTTATTATTTAACATTTGTTAATAAAGATGAGTAAAGAATTAACATCACGCGGAGAAGATTACAGTAAATGGTATAACGATTTAGTTGTTAAAGCAGATTTAGCAGACCATTCGGCCGTTAGAGGTTGTATGGTTATTAAACCATACGGATACGGTATTTGGGAAAACATGCAAAAAGCATTAGATAAAATGTTTAAAGATACAGGACATCAAAATGCGTATTTTCCATTGTTTATTCCAAAGAGTTTATTTGAAGCAGAAGAAAAAAATGCAGAAGGATTTGCTAAGGAATGTGCTATTGTTACTCATTACCGTTTAAAAACAGATCCTAATAACAAAGGAAAATTAATTGTTGACCCAGAAGCCAAATTGGAAGAAGAACTAATTGTTCGCCCTACAAGTGAAGCTATTATTTGGAATACGTATAAAAGTTGGATTCAATCGTACCGTGATTTACCTATTTTAGTAAATCAATGGGCTAATGTAGTGCGCTGGGAAATGCGTACACGTTTATTTTTACGTACTGCCGAATTCCTTTGGCAAGAGGGGCATACAGCGCATGCCACTAAAGAAGAAGCAATAGCTGAAACCAAACAAATGTTAGAAGTATACGCTGACTTTGTTGAAAATTGGATGGCTGTACCTGTTGTAAAAGGAGTAAAATCAGCTAACGAACGTTTTGCTGGTGCTGATGACACTTACTGTATTGAAGCCTTAATGCAAGACGGGAAAGCCTTACAAGCAGGCACTTCTCACTTTTTAGGTCAAAATTTCGCGAAAGCATTTGATGTAAAATATGTAACTAAAGACAACAAACAAGAATATGTTTGGGCAACCTCTTGGGGTGTTTCCACACGTTTAATTGGAGCTTTAATCATGAGTCATAGCGATGATAATGGACTCGTTTTACCTCCGAAATTAGCACCAATACAAGTGGTAATTGTTCCTATTTATAAAGGTGACGAAGGTTTAGCAAAAGTATCTGAAACAGCGAATGAGATTAAAAAGAAATTACAAGCAAAAGGTATTTCTGTAAAATACGATGATAGAGATTCTCAACGTCCAGGTTGGAAATTTGCTGAATATGAATTAAAAGGTGTGCCTGTGCGTATTGCTATTGGTGAAAGAGATTTAGCAAACGGAACTGTAGAAGTTGCTCGTAGAGATACATTAACCAAAGAAACAGTAAGCATTGAAGGAATAGATACTTTAGTAGATAATTTATTAAATGAGATTCAAGCAAACTTATTTAATAAAGCAAAAGCTCGTAACCAAGAATTAACAACTACTGTAAATTCATACGAAGAATTTAAAAAAGTATTGGATGAAAAAACTGGATTTGTTTATGCTCATTGGGATGGAACGCCAGAAACTGAAGAAAAAATAAAAGAAGAAACAAAAGCTACTATTCGTTGCATTCCTTTAAACAACGTGCAGGAAGCTGGAGTTTGTATTTATAGTGGTAAACCTAGTACGCAGCGCGTTATGTTTGCGAGGGCTTACTAATAAAAAATGATAGGATAATCCGTGAAAAACATAGATAAGCATAGTTTAGAAAACGCCTATAGATTATTTTTATCTAAAGATATTAATACTATTGAAATTGGCACAACTAACGGTTTAAAACAAATTCATCATTATCTTTTTGATGGCTTGCATGATTTTGCTGGTAAAATACGTACTGTAAATATTAGTAAAGGAGGTTTTAGGTTTGCAAACACTTTATACTTAACCGAAATTTTAATAAAGATTGAACAAATGCCGCAACATACCTTTGAAGAAATTATTGCAAAGTATGTAGAAATGAATATTGCGCATCCATTTATGGAGGGCAATGGTAGAACAATGCGGATTTGGTTAGATTTGATATTAAAAAAATCACTAAAAAAAGTTGTAAACTGGCAATTTGTAAGCAAAGAACTATATTTACAAGCCATGGAACGAAGTCCAATAAATGATTTAGAGTTAAGAACTTTATTAATTAATAATTTAACAAACGAGGTAGATAATCGTGAAATTATTTTTAAAGGTATTGACCAATCGTATTACTACGAAGGTTATAAAAAAGAAAATGAGGGCGAATAAAATTAATAATTACAAAAAAATAATAAAATATTAAAATTATATGGCAACATTAGTAATCTTTCGTCACGGACAAAGCGTTTGGAATTTAGAAAACAAATTTACAGGTTGGGTGGATGTTGAATTAACTGAAAAAGGAATTCAAGAAGCTAAAAATGCAGGTGAAAAATTAAAAGCTTTCAAATTTGATTTAGCTTATGCATCAGATTTAAAACGTGCTCAAAACACCTTAACATTAGCTTTAGAAGTTTCTAATCAGCCTAACGTGCCCACTACTTATAACCAAGCTTTAAACGAGCGTATGTATGGCGATTTACAGGGATTAGACAAAACAGAAACTGCTTTAAAATTTGGAGAAGAGCAAGTAAAAATTTGGAGAAGAAGTTATGATATTGCTCCTCCAAACGGAGAAAGTTTAAAAGACACTGCTGCACGCGTAATACCTTATTTTAAAACAGAAATTGAACCAAAATTGAAAGAAGGAAAAAATATTGTTATTGCTGCACATGGTAATAGTTTACGTGCTTTGATTATGTATTTAGAAAACATGACGCCACAACAAATATTAGAGTTTGAAATTGGCACTGCTATTCCTCGTCACTATGAATTAGATGCAGATTTAAAAGTTTTAAAAGTAGAGAATCTTTAAGAACATGGAACAAAATTTTATAGGAAATAACAGTAAAACCATTGCCATTGATTTTGATGGAACCATTGTGGAACACCAATATCCGCGTATTGGTAAAGAAATGTTATTTGCATTTGCAACGATTAAAGAATTGCAAAAAAAAGGGCATAAATTAATTTTACATACTTATCGTACAGGGAGCTTATTGGATGAGGCTGTAGAGTATTGTAAGCAAAATGGTGTTGAATTTTATGCAGTCAATAAAAATTATCCAGAAGAAGTCATTACAGAAGATACTCCGAGAAAATTAAACGTAGATATTTTTATTGATGATAGAAATGTTGGTGGTTTTTTAGGATGGAGTGCTACATGGCAAATTCTTCATCCAGAAGGTGGCGATTTTAATCACATGGTAAAAAATCCAGAAGCACACCATAATTACAAACAAGAAGAAAAATCATTTTTCAAAAAACTATTTGGAAAATAAATATCAAAAACCTCTTTGTACTCTAAGCGAAAAAACTTAGCGCACTTTGCGGTTAACAAAAAATAATAAAATGGTTATATTAAAAAACAGAGAGGAAATTGAATTAATGCGTGAGTCTGCATTAAGCGTTTCTCGCACCTTAGGTATTATTGCTAAAGAAATTAAACCAGGGGTAACTTCATTACACTTGGATAAAATTGCCGAAGAATATATCAGAGATAACGGTGGAGTGCCTGCATTTAAAGGCATGTATGGTTTCCCAAATACGCTTTGTATGTCATTAAATGCCTCTGTTGTTCATGGTATCCCTAACAATAAACCATTAGAAGAAGGGGATATTATTTCGGTAGATTGTGGTGTTATTAAAAACGGTTATTTTGGCGATCATGCCTATACTTTTGCGGTTGGACCAATAGCACCAGAAGTTCAAAAGCTATTAGATGTAACCAAAGAATGCCTTTATATCGGAATTGAACAATTTAAAAGTGGAAACAGAATTGGAGATGTAGGATTTGCCATACAACAACATGCCGAAAACAACGGATATGGAGTAGTTCGTGAATTATGTGGACATGGATTAGGAAAAAAACTACACGAAGATCCAGAAGTACCAAACTACGGAAAACGTGGCGATGGCCCTAAGATTAAGGATGGGATGGTAATTGCGATTGAACCTATGATTAATATGGGAACCCGAAATATTAAGCAATTAAAAGACGGTTGGACAATTTTAACAGCCGACGGTAAACCATCTGCTCATTTTGAACATGATGTAGCACAAATTGACGGAAAACCTGAGATTTTATCTACTTTTAAATACATTGAAGAGGCTTTAGGTATTATATAGACATTTGTCGATAATTGGCTAAATTATTATTTGGCTATGTCGCTAAAAATTATTTACTTGCATAGGTTTTTTAGCAATAAACAATTAAATTATGACGATGAACACTAAAAATTTCAGGTTAAATGCCAAAGTAATTGCTTTAGGTTTAGCTTCTTTATTAATTTATTCTTGTGGCGATCCAACGGCAAGTGATATTGATACTGGAGAAGAATTACCTGATACGGATACAGTTAAAGCTATTGCGTTAAATGTTGGCGGAGAATTATTTAGTATTCCATCTCCTATTCAAACGGCTTTATTGATTCAAAAATCTGGAGTTACTTATGATAAAGCTATTTTAAATGCTGGTAATAAAAACGGCCAATATACTACTGACTATGCTAGATCTTTAAATTTAGGGATTTATGGTGCTGATTTAGGTTACGTATGTATGTATAACCAATCTCAAGATGCTTTAGGGTATTTAGGAGCTCTTAAAAATTTAGCTGATAAATTAGGCGTATCTTCTGCTTTCGATCAAAGTACAATGAAACGTATCAACGATAATATCTCTAACAAAGATAGTATGTTAGTATTAGTAGGTATTGCTTACAGAGCTAGTGATGCTTATTTAAAAACTAACAAACGTTCAGAAATCAGTAACTTAATTTTAACTGGTGGTTGGATTGAAAGTATGAATTTTTCTATATCAGCTTATAAATCAAAACCAACGAGCGAAGTTAAATACCGTATTGCAGAACAAAAACAAGCATTAGGAAGCATTATTAAATTAATTTCTTCTCATAATATGGCTGATGCAGCTGGCTTAGTTACTGATTTGAAAGATTTAGCTAAAGTTTATGAAGGTATTACTACAAAATACAATTTTGTTGAACCAACCACTGACGAAGCTAAAAAAACAACTTACATTAACAGTACCACAGAAATTACAATTAGCGAAGAGCAAATAGGTCAAATAGCTACAAAAATTAAGGCTATCCGTGATAAAATTATTAACGTAAAATAATCTTAATTAACTAATTAATTATTATGAAGAAAAATTTATACAAAAGTCTATTAATTTTATCTGTCGTAGGTTTATCAGCTACAGCAAAAGCTCAATGCGATTCAATTGCTAGCTTATGTTCAAAACACATTATTGCTAAGTTTATTTCTGATGGACAATCATACCGTTCATTATTATTAAACTCAGAAGAAATGGCGGAGTTTCACACAACATTTTTTGGAGAAACTACATACCGTATTGCTGCGTGTAGCGGAAAAACAGATGGTAATTTAATTTTTAATATTTACGATCAAGATCGTCATTTATTATTTACAAATAAAAACTACGCTAATGCGCCTCACTGGGATTTTAGAGTAAAATCTACCTTAGAGTGTACAATTGAAGCTCAATTAGATGCAAATAAAAATGCAGGTTCTGGCTGCGCAGTTATTTTAATTGGATTCAAACAAAAATAATATTCAACACACAAAACATTAAAAAAGGATAAAGTACTGTGTGGCTTTATCCTTTTTTGTTTAACATGAAAAACTGATAGAATTATGAAACATCTTTTTATTGTTTGTTCGTTATTTTTTTCAATCGCATCTTATGCACAAACTACCTGTGCTTATAACTTAGGCGCTGCAACTGCTGCTATCGCGCCTGGAAAAGAAGAATCCGTTGAAATGATGGAAGTGAAAATTAAAAACAACTACCAAGTTCAATTCATTAAACAAGACAAAAAAAATTATCTAAAAATTATCATTAAAGATGATTTAGGTTTTGGAAAAAAGGGTTCGTTATTATTACAATCTGTAAAAAAACAGATTTATATTAAATCTACAACCCTTAATATAATTGATAAAACCTCAGCTTATTTTATCATTGACTTAAACAATACCTACTATCTTGATAATATCAAGGATTTTGGACTGGTGAAAATTATATTTAATGAAACGGTTGAATTTAGCATTCCTAAAAACGATACCGAACAAATAAAAAAGGCCGCTGAATGTTTTTTTAATATTGTAAAAGATAATATCTGGCCACAAGTTAAGAAGCTTTAACCCTACCCTATACAATAGGAACGCGGATAAAATAGATGCAATGGATTTATACCGATGAAAATAAAATCTGTTTTAATTCGTATAATCAATAAAACTCTTACTGCAATTCCTAAAGCCTAAATAAAAAAGGAGCACAGATTAAATACATGTAACAAATCAACACTATGTAATCAAAAAAAAATCAGTGTTAATCTTTCCAATCTGTCCCAACCATGTTCCTATTTAATCATTAAAACTTCAAATTCAATCCTACCATAAAATTAGTTGGTGCAGCAGGCGCTAAATAGTTAGATGAATACATCTGTTTATCACCATTACCATTACTATCCGACATTGAATAAGTGTAGTTGTATCCGTTAGTTTCATACTGTGTGTTAGACAAATTATAAATCACAGCAATCAAATTAATTTCTTTAATTAATTTAGTATGAATCGTATAATTTACTCTAAAATCACACACCAAATAATCGTGAATAGCTCTTTGTCCGTTAGAGGTGTTATCTAAATATTGTTTACCGACGTATTTATTTAAAAATCCAACTTCTAAATTTTTAATTGGTTTAAAAATAAAGTTAGCTGCTGCAATTACATTCGGTGAAAACGAAATATCCGTATTAGAATGTTTGATGGTATCTTGGCCCGGATAAATGTCATAATTATCCATAAACTCGGAATAATTTTTTACTTTATTTTGAGATAAAGTAATATTACCATTAAACGTAAAATATTTAGTGATATTCGCATTTAACTCCAACTCTAAGCCTCTTCTATAACTACTTTTCACGTTTACTCTGTTGTATGCACCAACATCATTTATTTGTCCGTTTAATACCAATTGATTTTTATACTGCATATCATAAAAATTTAACCCAATACTTACATTTTTAAAACGATGAGTTGCTCCAATTTCCAAATCAATTAATTGCTCATGTTTTGGTCGGCTTTTTTTACTTGAATTAATAAAATCATCTCTGTTAGGCTCCTTATTAGCGATGCCATAACTAGCGTAAACATTTGTGTTTTTAGTTAGCAAATAATTTACACCCACTTTAGGATTAAAAAATCCATAGGAAGTATATACTTGTTTCTTTTCAATTAACGACGTATCAAAACCTAAGAAATTGTAATTCACATTTCGGTATTGTAAATCAACAAAAGCAGTTAATTTATCTGTTGGACGAATGGTCGTTTTTAAATACACATTCGCATCATATTTGTTAGCTTGATTGTTATAATACACAGGCTTAAAATCGTTTGGGTTGCTGTATTGTGCCCAAATAACTTCGCCAAAGTGCTTACCAAAATACGTATTATAACCCCCACCTAACACAAAGTTTAAAAGAGTATTTGGCTTATAATTAATGTTAGCAATAACACCCGTAAAATCATTATCTAACCAACGTCGTCTAATTAAATCAGTAGATGATAGTGTGGTATTACTATCTACTAAAACCTCTGGCATGTTATAATCCGCTAATGATTCGCCTTGTTTGTATTGCTCATAATAGCCTTTACCTTTTGTGTAATGCCCTGTAACATTAACATTTAGTTTACTATTAAACGAATGAATGAAATGTAACTGATAATTATCTTGGCGGTAATTATCAGTTTCGTTATTGTAATATTTAATATTACCATTAGAGTCGGTATACATACCACTTGGATTAAATGTTCGGTTACCATTATTTAAACTATCTGATGGCACATAATACCAAGCTTGATATGTTTTTTCCCAACCGCTAAATAGAATTGCTTTTACCACCGTTTTTTTACCATAAAATCCACCCGAAACATAAAACGAATTTAATTTTGAAGCTGCTCTATCAATGTAGCCATCACTCATTATTTGTGAAGCACGCGCATCAAACGTAAAATGATTATTTATTATACCCGTTCCTGCAGCAACAGTATTTTTCATCGTTTTAAAGGAACCAATGCTATTATTTATTTGAGCATACGCTTTTTCATTTAGTTCATTGGTTTGCATATTAATACTCGCTCCAAAAGCCCCTGCCCCATTAGCTGAAGTACCAACACCACGTTGCACTTGCAAATTATTAGTTGACGATAAAATATCAGCCATGTTTACAAAAAATGTTCCTTGACTTTCGGCATCATTAATAGGCACTCCGTTAACCGTTACGTTAATTCGAGTTCCATCTGTTCCTCTTATTCGCAAACCAGTATAACCTACGCCATTTCCGGCATCCGAATTTACAACAACTGAAGCCATCGAATTTAATGCATATGGCAAATCTTGTCCTACATTTTGCTTTTTAATTTCTTCACTACTTAAGTCTGAATAAGCAAAACCTAAATTATTATTTACTCTTGTTGAACTAACAACAACTTCATCTAAAGATTTATCATCTTGATTTAAAACAATTTCAAATGATAAATTATCTTTTATTTCAACTGAATCTATTTTTACTTTGTAACCAACGCATTTAGTAATTAAAACATAAGCTCCGGCTTTTAAATTTTTAAATTCAAATTGACCTAACGAATTAGATTGTGTGGATAAAAAAGTATTTTTTATTCCTATTACCGAAAAAGGAATTGGTGTTTTTTCCGGTGAAATTACCGAGCCACTTAAAGTGAGTTGTGCTTGCAATATATACGAGCAAGTTGAAAACAAGGCTAAGGCCATTGCATGTTTGATTGTTTTGGTGTTCATTTTTTTATTTTTTTTCTTGTTAATAATAATATCGCAAGGGGATGCGACATCGTTGTTAACTATTTCCCTACGCAGGCATTATCCTGATCAGGTGCATACACATAAACGTTTGGCGTTTTTGTGTAATGGGTATAATCTCAGCTCGAATAGTTTTTAGTTGGAAGTGTTTAGTTTTAAATATTAAAAACTGAACACTAAAAAATCAAAACTTTTAAAGCACCCCTAAAAGATTCGTGGTAAATGTAATTATTTTTTATATATTAGTTTGTATGAAAAAACAACAAAAGAAAAATAACTTATTCATAGCATGTTTAATAGTTGGATTATTTGTTTTAATCCCAGCTTTTGTAATAAAAAATATTGAAGGTAAAAATCAGAAATACAAAAACTGGTTATCAACTGAAGGAATTGTAACGAAATGCAATCGTTCTAGTATATCAAACGGAACAAGTAATTTTGGAAGCAAAACATCCAGTTCTACAACTTTTGACGAGGTGACATTTTCTTATAACATAGATGGTGAAGAAAAATCAAGTATAACTAAAACAAGTAACGCTATAAAAACAGTTAACAATGCTCCATTAATAGAAGGCTGTAAAATTCACATTTTATATAATCCAACAAATCATCAAGATATTATTGTTGACGTTATGAAAGTAGATCAACTAAATAGTGATAATCTATTTATAGCATCATTCGTTCTAATTATAGTAGGTTTTTTAGGTGTCATAATATCTATCATTAATCGAAGAAAAACTATAACACCTGATGCTTAGATTTCACTTCTTGTCCAAAAAACAAAGAAGCGTGACCATCAAATAACTCTGTACTATCAGTCGTTAAAAAATTTAGTGACTTAGTTTTACTAATTCGTGCTTCCATCTCCGGATGACGGAATAAATAATCTTTTAAACCATTAGCAACAATGGAACCCTGGGTTAATATGTGAATATTTTTCGGTAGATGCTTTTCAATCAAAGATTTCAATAAAGGATAATGGGTGCATCCTAAAACAACTGTATCGATGTTTTGAGATTGTTGAAGTAATTGCTGAACATGTTTTTCTACAAAATAATTAGCCCCTACTCCATCTAATTCATTATTTTCAATTAATGGAACCCACATGGGGCAAGCTTCTTGAAACACTTTAATGTTTGGAAAAAACTTTTCAATTTCAATAACATATGATTGCGAAGTTACCGTTCCGCTTGTTGCAAAAATGCCTACCTCTTTTGTTTTAGTATAATTTCCAACAATTTCTGTTGTAGGTCTAATAACACCTAGCACTCTTTTATTGGGTGCAATTTTTGGTAAATCTTTTTGCTGAATGGTTCTTAATGCTTTAGCAGATGCTGTATTACAAGCTAAAATTACTAACTCACATCCTTGGTCAAATAGTGCTTTTACGCATTCCAAAGTATATTCATATACTGTGTCAAATGATCTCGAGCCATAAGGCGCGCGGGCATTATCTCCCAAATACAAATAATCATATTGCGGCAAAGTAGCTACCAGTTCTTTCAAAATAGTTAAGCCACCATAGCCAGAATCGAAGACTCCAATGGGAGAATATGTTTTTGGGTGATTGATAATAGTCAATATTAAAACAAAATTACATAAAACTCAGCTTTTTTTTGTAATTTTAAAAAATAAGTATTTTTGTACTTTTAATAATTAAAACCTATGGCATTTTCACATATCCGCTTTGTTGATAAAGACAAAGATAAAGCTCTTTTTTTTGCAACGCTTCGTAAACGTGTTGATTCTTACTTCAAAGAAAATAAAATTTCTAAGCATTATAATACAACCATGGTTGTAAAAACGGTTGTTTTTTTATCAGCATACATTTTACCATTTGTTGCTATTTTAGTTTTCAATCCATCTTTTAGTATTGCATTAGCATTATGGGCTGTTATGGGCTTTTCGTTATCTGGTATTGGCATGAGTATAATGCACGATGCCAATCATGGGGCATATTCATCAAATCATAAAACTAACTATTGGTTGGGACATACCTTAAATTTAGTTGGAGGATCAGTATTTAACTGGAAATTACAGCATAATGTGATGCATCACACCTACACTAATATTTTAGATTATGATGATGATATTGCTGATAAATTAATCTTAAAATTTAATCCACACACCAAAGTAAAATGGTATCACAAACTACAAGTAGTTTACGCTTTTTTATTTTACGGTATCCTAACTTTATATTGGTCAGTATTAAAGGATTTTATTCAATTTAATAAATACACCAAACAAGGCGTAAACACAAGTACTAAAGAGCAAAATCGTGTAATTTGGTTTAAACTATTTTTAAGTAAAGTATTTTATTGGGCAGTTATGTTTGCGCTTCCTGTTTTTGTTTTTCATATTCCTTTTTTACAAATTTTATGGGGATATTTATTAATGCAATTTATTTCAGGAGTTGTATTAACTGTTGTTTTTCAATTAGCACATACAGTTGAAGGCACTTCGCATCCATTACCAAATGTTGATTATACCATCGAAAATAATTGGGCGGTTCACCAAATGAATACGACTGTAAATTTTTCTCGAAAAAGCAAATGGATTTCCTGGTATGTTGGCGGTTTAAATTTTCAGGTGGAGCATCATTTATTTCCAACGATTTGCCATGTGCATTATCCGGCAGTATCTGAAATTGTAAAAGCTACAGCCGAAGAATTTGGAGTACCTTATTTAGAAAACCCAACATTTTGGACAGCATTAAAATCTCATGTTAGAGCTATTGTTAGCTTTGGTAAAATGCCTGATTTGAATGAGGCTATTGGGTAAAATTTTGTTAACTATAAAAACATAAAATAACAACACAAAACCAATTACACTAAAACTAAAAACCATGAAAAAACTTTTTTACATTTTTATGTTCCTAATTAGCGCAAACAGTTTTAATGCTCAAATTACGTTGGCGGGACAATTGAATTATAGCTCAGCTATATCGGGTCTACAAATGGTTCATTTTAGCAGTGGTTATAATTTTGTTCAACGTGTTGATTCAACTACACCATCAATGACTAACTATAGTTTTATTCGAATTTATGATTTGAATCTAAATCCCATAAAAACTATTCTACTTCCAATATTTAGTTGGCCAGGCTATATTCAAGTCACTGGACGCTATAATTCTTTTATTTCTGATCACTTATTTAATTTAGATAACAGCATAGAATTTATTGTTAAATACCAAGGTATCTCTAACCAATTAAATCCGTGTTCTGCTTTCCAACAGCCACAAGATTCTTCTGTCGCTTATGTCATGAATGAAAACGGAGTCGTTCTTGCTACCTTTACCAATGGCACTAGTTGCTATGGTAATCCTATTTTTGCTTCCTTTTACTATTCTGATGGAAGTACTTTTTCTAAACTAGTTATTAGTACTGGATATTCTACTTCTGTTTACAATCTTCCTGGTTTTTTACCATGCGAAACGTGCTCAATGCCAACTGGTTTTATAAGCCAAGGAGCTAATAGTGCAGATGGCATGAAAGTAAATGTGCTACCAAACCCAAGCTCGGGTGATTTTACGTTTCAATATACTTTACCAAAAGATAAACAAAATGGTGAGTTAACTATTACTGATATTGGTGGCAGTCAAGTAAAAACAGTTAAGATTACAAATCAATCAGGTTCTGTTAGTGTAAACATGTCCGATTTAAGTTCAGGGGTTTATATCTTTCAATTAAAATCTGGAACTTCTCAAAGTTTACCTCAAAAAATTATTTTAGCTAAGTAGAGTACTTTCTGAGTTTTTAGTTTTAAAATCAGTTATTATCTTTTCTCTGAGAACTCTTTTGCTCAAAATCTCTGTGTTAAAATTTGATAGATTAAAATTCTCATGTTAGAGCTATTGTCAGCTTTGGTAAAATGCCTGATTTAAATGAGGCAATAGGATAAAATTATGTCCCGCAGATTTCGCAAATTTTCGCAAATCTGATTTTGACTTTCCAGTTAAATACTTCTAAAAAAATCTGCGCTTATCTGTGAAATCTGCGGGAGACCTTAATTAATATTGCTCGCTTTCGTTTGGAAAATCTTTACTCTTTACATCCTTAATATATTGCTGAAAAGCGTTACTCATACTTTCGTATAAGTTTAAATATCTTCTTAAAAAGCGAGGACTAAACTCATGCGTCATGCCTAACATATCATGCGTGACTAAAACCTGACCATCCACTCCGCCACCAGCGCCAATTCCTATAACAGGTATTGAAATACTTTTTGAAACCTCAGTGGCTAATTTGGCAGGTATTTTCTCTAAAACCAAAGCAAAACAACCTGATTCCTCTAATATCTTTGCGTCATTTATTAATCGTTGTGCTTCTTCTTCTTCTTTAGCTCTAACCGTATACGTTCCAAATTTGTATATAGATTGTGGGGTTAAACCTAAATGACCCATTACTGGAATTCCGGCAGATAAAATACGTTCTATCGAATCTTTTATTTCTCGTCCGCCCTCTAATTTAACAGCATGTGCACCACTTTCCTTCATAATTTTAATGGCAGAAGTTAATGCTTCCTTTGAGTTACCTTGGTATGAACCAAAAGGCAAATCTACAACTACCAAAGCTCTATCTATTGCTCTAATTACCGAAGAAGCATGATAAATCATTTGATCTAAAGTAATTGGTAAGGTAGTTTCGTGGCCCGCCATTACATTACTCGCACTATCACCAACTAATATGACATCAATTCCAGCATGGTCAATAATTTTAGCCATGGTGTAATCGTATGCTGTTAGCATTGCAATTTTTTCGCCACGGCGCTTCATTTCCTGCAATTGGTGAGTGGTAACTTTTTTAACTTCTTTATGAACTGACATAATTAATGCTTTTAATAACAAAATATATTTAATTTAACCACATAGAAACATAGGTTTTGGAATAATAAAATAGCAAAAAATAACAGCTACTCATAGAAGTGAAGCGTCGTTTCACCTATGTTTACTAAAAATTTCACTTTATTCTATCTTAACTGTGTGCCTATGTGTTTAAAATCATGTAAAATTACTGAATTAATTTGGAGTTAGCTTAAAAATGGTAACTTTGTATTTACTCAAAAATAAAATGAAAAATAGCATATTATATATTGGATTATCGTTTATTACTGCTTTTACTTTAAATTCATGTAAAAACGACTTAGACGTTCTAGCACCAGGAGAAGAATCTGTATCTGTTTATGGAATTATTAATCCAAATGAACCTATTCAAAACGTTAGAATCAATAAGGTTTATTTAACAGATGGAGATGGTTTAACAGCAGGTCAAAACGGAGAAACTATTAATTATGGCCCAGGAGAATTGAAAGTAACCTTACAGCGTTTTATGACTGGAAGCACAACTCCAACCGTTACATCAATTGGAACTGGAACCATTGGTGCCAAAAAAGAAATTGTATTAACTGAAACTGTTGTTACTACTGCTGGTGGAAACTTTAATACACAACAACGTATTTGGCAAACTACTGATAAACTCTATAACAGCGGCGAATACAAATTAACGATCAAAAATATAAATACTGGAAAAGAATTTACTTCTCAAACTATTATGGTGGATAGTGTGAAAGCTACGGGTAATCTTCCTCCATTTATTTACACTGCATTTGCGCCTCCAGGTCATTATCCAGTTCACTGCGGAATTGGCAATGGTGGCTACACTCCGCCTACTGCTAGTATTCAAACGCAACAACTTGCATATATTGATTATCATGTTTTAACTGGTACACCAAAAATATCATTCAAATCAGTTGTAAATGCCAAAAATTATAAAGTTATCCTGCGATTTCATTATATAGATTCTTTAACAGATAATGTTACAGGCTATAGAAGATTTGTGGATATGAATTTTCCTACTCAAACCTCTAGCACACTTGCTGGTGGAGAACCTTTGGAAGTTTCTTTTAGTACCCCTGATTTTTATTCAAATATTGCTAGTCAAATACCTAAACAAACGGTTGGTGCTATTAAATTAAGAAGAGCTCATTTCATAGAATATATAATTTATGCAAGTAATGAAGATATGAATACATTTTTACAAGTAAATCAGCCTTCAAATTCTATTGCACAGGACAAACCCAATTACACTAACATTAATGGAGGTGTTGGTGTTTTTGCTGGAATTTCTAAAACAGCCTTAGGAAAAGAGTTAAAAAGCGATTTTATTGATGAAATTTCCGATAATCCTTTAACTAGCTCACTTTTATTTGCTAAGCGCTATACATTCATTTGCCCTTAATAAATCTGACAAAAAACCGCTTTAAAGCCATCTAAAATGACAAATTTTAGGTGGTTTTTTTATGTTTGTGCCAGCCTGTCATAATTACCGAAGTATTTTGGATTGGCATAAACATTGACTAAGTAATGCCACAATTAAAAAGTAAACAATTAAAAAACATATATTATGGGAAAAATTATAGGAATAGATTTAGGTACTACCAATAGCTGCGTAGCGGTTATGGAAGGTAACGAAGCTGTTGTTATTGCAAATAACGAAGGAAAAAGAACAACTCCATCAGTAGTGGCGTTTGTAGAAGGTGGCGAACGTAAAGTAGGAGATCCTGCTAAACGTCAGGCTATCACAAACCCTACAAAAACGATTTCTTCAATTAAACGTTTTATGGGAAGCTCTTACGACGAAGCTCAAAAAGAGATTTCTCGTATGACTTACAAAGTAGTAAAAGGCGACAATAACACACCACGTGTAACGATTGACGATAGAAACTACTCTGCTCAAGAGATTTCAGCTATCATTTTACAAAAAATGAAAAAAACAGCGGAAGATTTCTTAGGAACTACGGTTGACGAAGCGGTTATTACAGTGCCTGCTTACTTTAACGATGCACAACGTCAGGCAACTAAAGAAGCTGGCGAAATTGCTGGTTTAAAAGTAAAACGTATCATCAATGAGCCTACAGCAGCTGCTTTAGCTTATGGTATGGACAAAAAAGGCAAAGACATGAAAATTGTTGTTTTTGACTGCGGTGGTGGTACTCATGACGTATCTGTTTTAGAATTAGGTGATGGTGTATTTGAAGTAAAATCTACCGACGGTGATACTCACTTAGGTGGTGATGACTTTGATAACTTAATCATTGATTGGTTAGCTGACGAATTTAAGAAAGACGAAGGAATTGATTTACGTCAAGATCCAATGGCTTTACAACGTTTAAAAGAAGCTGCTGAAAAAGCTAAAATTGAATTATCAAGTACTACGACTTCTGAAATTAACTTGCCTTACATTATGCCAGTTAATGGAATTCCAAAACATTTAGTAAAACAATTAACTCGTGCTAAATTCGAACAATTAGCAGATAGCTTAATCAACAGAACAATTGAGCCTTGTAAATCAGCTTTAAAAAATGCAGGTTTATCAACTTCTGATATTGATGAAATTATTTTAGTAGGTGGTTCAACTCGTATTCCAGCTATTCAAGCAGCGGTTGAAAAATTCTTCGGAAAATCACCAAGCAAAGGGGTTAACCCTGATGAGGTTGTAGCTTTAGGTGCTGCTATCCAAGGTGGTGTATTAACAGGAGAAGTAAAAGATGTATTATTATTAGATGTAACACCTTTATCTTTAGGTATCGAAACTTACGGTGGAGTGTTCACTAAATTAATTGAATCAAATACAACGATTCCTTCTAAAAAAACAGAAACATTCTCGACAGCTAGCGATAGCCAACCAAGTGTACAATTACATGTATTGCAAGGTGAGCGTCCGATGGCAAAAGATAACCGTACAATTGGTCAGTTTAACTTAGATGGTATTATGCCAGCTCCACGTGGGGTTCCGCAAATTGAAGTAACATTTGATATTGATGCAAACGGTATCTTATCAGTATCTGCTAAAGATAAAGCAACTGGTAAAGCACAAAACATTCGTATCGAAGCTTCTTCTGGATTAAGCAAAGAAGAAATTGAGAAAATGAAACGTGAAGCAGAAATGAATGCAGATTCTGATAAAAAAGCAAAAGAAGAAGCAGATAAAATTAATGCAGCTGACGGTTTAATTTTCCAATCAGAAAAACAATTAAAAGATTACGGAGATAAAATACCAGCAGAGAAAAAAGCAACGATTGAAACAGCTTTAGCTGGATTAAAAACTGCTCATGATGCAAGAGATATTGCAGGTATTGATTCAGCAATGACATCTTTAAATGCAGCTTGGGAAACAGCTAGTCAAGAAATGTATGCTGCAATGAACGAACAACAAGGTGGCGCTAACGCAACTCCAAATGCTGATGCAAATGCTAACGCTGAAGGAAACAAAAACGAAAGTGTAACTGATGTTGATTACGAAGAAGTAAAATAAATTTTTCAGTTCTAGTTTTTAAAGTTGAATCCCCTTCAAAGAAATTTGAAGGGGATTTTTTATTTATATTTGATCTAAACCTTACTACGATCAATCTCGTTAACACAATATAACTAAACATCATCCTTCAATTATCTTAAAACAATTATCTTTGATAAGAAAAATTAGTGCAATGAAACCATTAGTAATCCTATTTACATTTTTAATCACATCTAGCTTATCTGCTTTTGCTGGAGATTCATTAAACATCGTTAATAAAAAAGTAAGCTTTGGTTTTGCACCTAATAGTAACCGCAACGTCAACGCGGTTATTGTACACTCTACTTTTAATAATTCAGGCGGAGATAAATACGATATTGATTTAGTTATCAAACAATTTTCTACGTATGGTGTGTCGGCACATTATGTTATTGGACGAGATGGCAACGTGTATCAGTTAGTAGATGAAAAAGATAATTCGTATCATGCTGGTAAAAGTTCTTTACCTGATGGCACTAATAACGTAAACTCCTGTTCAATTGGTATTGAATTGATGACGTCTTATACGGAGAGTCCAACTGAAGAACAAAACAAAGCTTTATTAAATTTAATTAATAGCATTAAAAAAAGATATAGCATTAAATATGTGTTACGCCACAGCGACATTGCTCCTGTGCGTAAAACAGACCCTTGGAATTTTGATTGGGAGGCGTTTAAAAAACGACTGGAAGTCGATCAAAAATAAATCCACATCGCTTATTAAATTTGGCAAAGGCAGTAAAACGTTATCTCCATATAACTCAAAGAAATGTAAAAAAAAAGCCTGTTCATTAAACACGAACAGGCTTTAATTATTACTAACAGAAAACTACTCTGCTAAAACAATCACTTTGTTTTTAAACACCTCAACAACGCCACCTTTTACTTCAAAGGTATGAGCTGTATTGTTTTCTTCAATTAACTCGATGTTACCTTTTTTTAAAGTAGCAATCATAGCGGCATGATTATTTAATAATCCAAAAGAACCCTCAGCACCAGGAAATACAGCTGATTTCACTTGTCCTTCGAATAATTTTTTATCTGGTGTTATAATTTCTAAGTTCATTGTTGCAAATATTAAGCGTCAGCTAAAATTTTCTTACCTTTTTCAATTGCTTCTTCAATAGAACCAACTAAGTTAAATGCTGCTTCTGGATACTCATCTACTTTACCATCTAAAATCATGTTAAATCCTTTGATAGTATCTTCAATTGGAACTAACACACCTTTTAAACCTGTAAATTGCTCAGCTACATGGAAAGGTTGAGATAAGAAACGTTGTACACGACGTGCGCGGTGAACTGTTAATTTATCTTCCTCACTTAACTCATCCATACCTAAGATGGCAATGATATCTTGTAATTCTTTGTAACGTTGTAAAGTTAATTTAACTCTTTGAGCACAGTTGTAGTGAGCATCACCAATAACTGAAGGAGTTAAGATACGAGAAGTTGAATCTAATGGATCTACCGCTGGGTAAATACCTAACTCAGCAATTTTACGACTTAATACCGTTGTAGCATCTAAGTGAGCAAATGTTGTTGCTGGAGCTGGATCGGTTAAGTCATCCGCAGGTACATAAACCGCTTGTACTGAAGTAATAGATCCTTTTTTAGTTGAAGTAATACGCTCTTGCATCGCACCCATCTCAGAAGCTAAAGTTGGTTGGTAACCTACAGCCGAAGGCATACGACCTAATAAGGCAGATACCTCAGCACCAGCTTGAGTAAAACGGAAGATATTATCAACGAAGAATAAGATATCACGACCTGGACCAGTTCCATCTCCATCACGGAAATATTCTGCCATTGTTAATCCTGATAAGGCAACACGAGCACGTGCTCCAGGAGGCTCATTCATTTGTCCGAAAACCAATGTTGCTTTTGAATCTTCTAATGCTGTTAAATCAACTTTAGATAAATCCCATCCACCTTTTTCCATATCATGTTTAAACGCATCACCGTATTTAATAACGTCTGATTCGATAAACTCACGTAATAAGTCATTTCCTTCACGAGTACGCTCACCTACACCAGCGAATACTGATAAACCAGCGTAAGCTTTAGCGATGTTGTTAACCAACTCCATGATTAATACAGTTTTACCTACACCTGCACCACCAAACAAACCAATTTTACCACCTTTTGAGTATGGCTCAATTAAGTCGATTACTTTGATACCTGTAAATAATACTTCTGATGAAGTAGATAAATCCTCAAAACGAGGAGCAGGACGGTGAATAGATACACCATCGTCTTTTTTAACTGTGTTGATACCATCAATAGCATCACCAACAACGTTAAATAAACGTCCTTTTACTTTATCACCAATTGGCATTTTGATAGCCGAACCTGTCATTTTAACTTCCATACCACGGCATAAACCGTCAGTACTGTCCATTGAAATGGTGCGAACCATATCTTCACCTATATGTTTTTGTACTTCAAGAATTAAAGGAGTTGAACCCGGACGGGCAATTTCCAATGCATCTAAAATACTAGGCAGTTTCCCACCATTTAAATCAAAACTGACGTCCACTACGGGACCAATAACTTGAGCAATTTTACCAACTTGGTTAGACATGTTATATGTATTTTTTAAATTCGGGTGCAAATGTAGGGTTTAAAGTTAAAATTACAAACCAAAAAGTACATTTTAGTAGAATAAAATGACTGATTTATTCACAATTTAATTCTTCCTGTTAACTAAATCAATTACCAGCTCTGGTGGCCTGCCAATAATGGCTTTATAACCATCAATGATGATGGGACGCTCAATTAAAGTGGGGTTTTCTAATAAAATTTGAATCCATTCGTCGTTTGTAAACTTTTTACCCTTAAAATTCTTAATAAAAAGGGCTTCTTTTTGTCGAACAATATCAAAAGCCTTTAATCCCAATTTGATTAAAATGTCTTTTAATTCTTTTTTAGTGAGAGTTCCCTTTAGATACTCTTTAACTTCAATTTCGCAGTTTTCGCCCTCTAAAAAACCTAATGCTTCGCGGCATTTGCTGCAACGTGGGTTGTATAATATTTGTACTTTTTTCATTTTGTATTATTCAATAGGAACACGGATAATAAGAATTAGGCTGATTAACACAGATTTTAAATTATTACCACTTGTATAAAAAAAACGTTTTAATCTGTTTCATCTGTTTCATCTGTGTTCCAATTTTAATAATTTATTTCCTCTTGCCCTGACTCATTAAAAAGGTTTTCAATAGCTCATCAATGTTTCCATCCAATACACTTTCAGCATCTGTAATTTTCAATTCTGTTCTGTGGTCATTCACCATTTTATATGGATGTAGCACATAACTTCTTATTTGGCTTCCCCACTCTATTTTCATTTTTCCATCTTCAACAGCGTCGCGGGCTTCATTACGCTTCCGCATTTCTAACTCATATAACTGAGAACGCAACATTTGCATCGCTCTTTCCTTGTTTCCCAATTGCGAGCGGTCTACCTGACAAACTACGACTATGCCAGTTGGTTTATGGGTTAATTGAACTTTAGTTTCTACTTTGTTTACGTTTTGTCCACCAGCACCGCCACTTCGCGAGGTATGAATCTCAATATCATTTGGGTGGATATTAATTTCAATCGTATCGTCAACTACAGGATACACGTAAACAGAGGCAAAGGACGTATGGCGTTTGGCATTACTATCAAACGGACTAATGCGAACCAAACGGTGTACTCCGTTTTCGCCCTTTAAATTACCATAAGCATAATCGCCATCAATTTGTATAGATACTGATTTAATACCAGCAACGTCACCATCTTGTCTATCTAATTCAGATAACTTAAAGCCTTGTTTTTCGGCCCACATCATATACATACGCTCGAGCATGCTAGCCCAATCGCAACTTTCTGTTCCGCCTGCACCTGCATTAATTTGTAGTACGCAACTTAAAGCATCGTCAGGAGAATTCAACATATTTTTAAACTCTACATCATCTAGTATTTTTAAAGCAGCTTGATATAACTCATCGGCATCTGCCTCTGTTGCATCTCCACTTTTAAAAAACTCGTACATGGTATCCAAATCGTCAATAGCGGAAGTTAGCTTATCATAAGCACTTACCCATGATTTACGTGATTTTACTTCTTTTAAAACGGCTTCTGCTTTTTTGGAATCGGTCCAGAAATTTGGATCAAGAGTTTTTTCTTCGAGTTCTCTTAGCTCGTGACTTTTCTTATCATAGTCAAAGAAATCCCTTCAGAGCGGTATGTCGTTCGTGAAGGTCCTTTAATTGGTCGGTTGTAAACATGAGGCAAAGTTAAAATTATTGTTGGATAAAAAAATAATAGCCCGCAGATCAGACAGATTATGCAGTTTTATTTATCAGCGCCATCTGCGAAATCTGCTTGAAACCTATTATCATACTTCAAAAACAAGATATAACAAATACACATAATAACTCCAAACTGAAATAATCCCATTCCAAAAGCAATTAGCAAGTGTTGCATAATTCCGAATGAAAATAAATAAATTTTAAACGGACGAAACCACACTAAAAAAGCAAAAGACAATTGATAGGCTATTGTAAAATAAGTGAGCACTACTGTTATTGAATATGGGATAGAAACTAATAGTGCATTTGAAAATTCAGGAATTTGAAACGTTTGATAAATAGCGTCACCATTCATCCATGAATCGTCGATTACTTTAAAATAGCCTGCTAAAAAATACGCTAAACATACTTGCAACTTAATGGCTAATAAAGCGGTATTGTGCAAAGCAGTTTTCATATCATTCAAAACTGAATTTTTGGATGCTTGAGGCATAAAAAAACAATTAAAAAACAATAACTGATTTAATAAATAATCGCCAGCGGTTAAAGTTGGGTACAAAAAGCTGGTTAAATTCATTAACAATAGCCACAAAGTAAGGTTACTGATATAATTTGACTTTCTTAGTAAACCAATAATAGATAAGATGCCTACACTAAAAATAAAAAGTAATGCCAATAAAACAGAATAATGGTTATTGAGAAAAAATGCGGAATCAACAACTGGATTGATATGATTAACATGATGATAAATAAATCCTTGCTCAGAAAACAAAGCTTTAAATTGAAATAAATACACCATAACCTTGTAAAATATAAACAAGTACAAAGCATTCCGAAACCAACCAACTTCTTTGATTTGTTTTTGAGTATTAAATAAATATGTAGTGATATAATTCAAATCAATTTGCAGCTAGTGATTTTATATAATACGATTTGGTTTTGGTCTTACCAGTAGAAACTAATAGTAATTCGTAGTTTATAGTACCATTTAATTGAAATTCTAATCTTACATATTTTTCAATTTCAAATTGCAACACTTTAAATTCATTATTACTTGGTTTATTATTAAAAACACAGGATTCTTTATCATCCATTGAATTCAATTCGTAAATTAAGGAGTTAGAAAGTAATAACACTCGAGATTCATTTCCTAATAATCTGTTTTGTTTATGATGAACAATTTCTCGACTTAAAATATCTTGCCAATTTGTAAAACCAATTTTTGTTTTATATCTAACAAATAGTTTCCTTTCAACATTTGGGGCTGGAACAAATAAATTCCAGTTTTGATGAAAAGCAGGATAGATGTACAGAGTATTTACAAAATTGAACTTCTCCTGCTTAATTTTATTCGGATAACAATAAAACAAAATCATCATAAAATGAAAACACAACACTACGCCTAAAACGATAGCAAAAAGGCGTTTAGTGGTTTGATTCATGTTTATATTAATTAATAAGGATTGTGAAACAAATGTAGCTAAAACTAAAAAACAAAAAAATGTGAATTTTAAGGTTACTTTTACAAGCTTATGGTATTAATACCTAAATTTGCAACCCTAAAATAAATATATAAATGAAAACATTAAAATTAGTAGTAGCTGCCGCAGTTATCGCTGCATCAAGTTTATTTACCATCTCTTGCGGTGGTTCAGAAAAAGAAGCAAATCCGTTAGCAGATAGTTTAGCTTCTGTAAATGGAGAATTAAACGGTCAGTTATCTGAAAAAGAAGTGGCTTTGCAAGAATTTGTTAATTCATTCAACGAAATTCAAGAAAACTTAAATGCTATTAAGGAAAAAGAAAAAATTGTAACGGCTAGTTCTCAAAGTGGCGACGTAAAAAGCAAAGAAGAGACTATTAAAGAAGACATTCAAGCTATTTACGATTTAATGGCTAAAAACAAAAACCGTATTGGTTCTTTAAGCAAAAAATTAAAAAATGCGAACTCAAAAATTGCTGGTTTAGAGCAAATGATTGCTACTCTTCAAGCTCAAATTGATGCAAAAGATGGCGAGATTTCTGATTTGAAAGCTCAATTAGAATCTAAAAATATTGAGTTAAGCAATATCGTTATGAATTTAGAAAACGTTGAAGCTGAAAGTTCTGCTAAAACAGAAAAATTAAACACAGCGTTTTATGCTTTTGGTACTTCTAAAGAATTAAAAGAAAAAAATGTGATTACTAAAGAAGGCGGATTTATTGGAATGGGAAAATCAACTAAATTGAAAGATGATTTCAATAAAGAATACTTTACTAAAGTAGATGCTTCTCAAGTTACATCAATTAATATTGGTGCTAAAAAAGCAAAAATCATTACTAGTCACCCAACAAGTTCATATAAATTAGTTGGAGAAAAAACTGTTGAAAAAATAGAAATTTTAAATACAGAAGATTTCTGGTCAAACTCAAAATATTTAGTAATTATTACTGAATAATAATTCAGAATTACTACAGAAAGCCTTGAAAAGCCTGGTCTAAAAAGATCAGGCTTTTTTGTTGGACCGCATTATCGCTCATCTTGTTTTTTAAAATTTAGGGAATTTATTATACAGTTTTATATCTGTTACTTTGTTTTCAAGCAAACACATAAATCACATGAAAAAATTAATACTACTTATTACTACATGCTTTACATTAGTTAGTCAAGCGCAAACATTTCCAGTGGGACACATGAGTATCAATTTTAAAGATGCTACTAGAACCGGTGGATTTTCAATCTCTGGTGGAATTGCCATGCCAGGAACTGGAAGAAATATTGGAACCGAAGTGTATTATCCTGCAACTGTAGCTGGAAATAATACGACGGTTGCAAATGGTCAATTCCCCGTAGTGGTTTTCGGGCATGGCTTTGCTATGACTTGGGATAGTTATGATAATATATATAATCGTTTAGCATCTTTAGGGTATATAGTTTTATTACCACGTACAGAAAGCTCCATTTTTCCAACTCCTAACCATGCAAACTTTGCTGACGACATGAAATTATTAGCAACTCAAGGCTTATTATTAAACACAACAAGTACGCCAACTGCTTTAGCAACCTTTAACGGAAAAGTTTTACAAAAATCTGCTATTGGAGGTCACTCAATGGGCGCAGGCTGCTCATATATAGCAGCACAAAATAACAACACTATTACTTGTGTTTTTAACTTAGCAGCCGCTACATCAAATACAGCAGGTATTTCATCGGTTGCTGGTGCAAACTTAGTAACTGTGCCTGCTTTAGTCATTTCTGGTGAAAAAGATAACGTTGCCGACACTACTGTTCAAAACAGTCATTATAATCCTACTGCTTCCACCATAAAATTTCATTCCATCGTTAAAGACGTAACACATTGCGATTTTGGAAATGGTACTAGTGGAACATGCACTATTGGGCAAGCCGCTTGCAACACTCCTTCTTGTAACACGATTTACTTTAATAGATACATGAGTTATATTGAACCATTTTTAGCACATCAACTTAAAAATGATTGCGTAGCAGGTAATAATTTTATGACTTTAATTTTAAATCCTTCAGCTGATAGAGTTGGGAGAAAAGTAATAGGAAATATTGCCTGTTCTGTTACCGGAATACAAGAACAATCTTTTTCAAACAATTTAACAGTGTCTCCAAATCCAACGGAAGGAAAATTAAATATTTCTTTTTCTTCAGAAATTACAACTCCAATTACCTTTGAACTATATGATATTTCGGGAAGACTGGTTTTAACATCAATCGAAAATTCTACTACTACAAAAAAAGAATTAAATCTAGAAAATATGGATAAAGGCTCTTACATATTATATGTTCGTCAAAACGAAGTGACAAACGCTTATAAAATCATTAAACAGTAATTTCATCTATTAAATGCTTAAAAAAAGGTTCTCGTTTGAGAACCTTTTTAATTTATGTATGTTTGATATAGAAATAACTAACATGAAACAGATTTTACTATTTACTTTATTCTTTTCACTAAAATGTTCAATTGCTCAAACCGATTCTATTATCAAGCAATTTGATAACAGAAAAAATAAATTAAACCATAATGGTATGATTGTATTAAGTTCCTGGGCTGGTGCTAACATTATTGGCAGTGGTGTAGGATATGCTCTAACCAACAGCTACGAAGAAAAAGAATTTTACCTCATGAATGGCGCTTGGGGCATTATTAATTTAGGGATTGCTTTACCTGGATTATTATCAAAAGCAAAACCAACCCCTACTCTTTATGATTTACAAAAAAATCAAACAAAAATTGAAAAACTCTTTTTAGCCAATGCCATTTTAGATGTAGCCTATATTTCGGGTGGCTTTTATTTAAAAGAATATGGAAATAATCAAACTGACATAAAAAAACAAGAGAGGTTTAATGGCTTTGGGAATTCAGTGATTATTCAAGGCGCAGGTTTAATGGTATTTGATATGGCTATGACAATTTTAAATAATCGCAATCGTAAAAAACACCTAGATCCATTTTTAAAACAAGCGAGCGTTTCGTTTTCGGGTAATTTTGTGAAATTAGGTTATAGATTTAATTAACCCTTAATCTGCTATAATTACCAATAAAATAATTCAATTATAGTATAATTTAAAATCTTTACCTTTATTCTATGGAACCCATTATTGAATTAAGCGACATTAAGAAAGAGTACAAAATTGGTACAGAAGAAATTCATGCACTTAGCGGCGTAACTCTTAACATCTACAAAAACGAATACGTAGCTTTAATGGGGCCAAGTGGTAGCGGAAAATCAACCCTTATGAACATGTTGGGTTGCTTAGACTCCCCTACTTCAGGCGAATACATCCTTAATAAATTAGCGGTTGCTCAAATGAGTGATAATGAGTTAGCAGAAGTAAGAAACAAACAAATTGGATTCGTTTTTCAAACTTTTAATTTATTACCACGCTCTACAACATTAGAAAACGTAATGTTACCATTAGTTTACGCTGGCATTGAAAAAACAAAGCGTATTGAAATGGCAACTAAAGTTTTAGAACAAGTGGGTTTAGGAAACAGAATGAGTCACCGCCCAAACGAATTATCAGGTGGTCAACGTCAGCGTGTTGCTATTGCCAGAGCTTTAGTAAATAATCCTGCTATTATCTTAGCGGATGAACCAACTGGGAATTTAGATAGTAAAACATCCGTTGAGATTATGGGTTTATTGGAAGATATTCATAAAAACGGAAATACGATCATCCTTGTTACTCATGAGGAAGATATTGCGGCTCACGCGCATCGCATTGTAAGATTAAAAGATGGCAAAGTGGAGTCTGACAATCAAAATACAGCCATTACAACATATAAATCAAGAATGGAAAGTTTTAGCTAATAGATTAAAAAGAAGAATTAAACTTTTTTATAATTACCTCTTCAACATAATCCGTTTAAATAATTTACTACTTTTACACCATACTTTTTTAAATCTATTATGTTAATTATTGGTATTTGCGGTGGCACAGGTTCAGGTAAAACAACTGTAGTAAATAAGATATTAGAAATACTACCTGCAAATCATGTTGCTATATTGTCTCAAGATTCTTACTATAAAGACAATTCAAATATTTCGATTGAAGAGCGAAAACACATTAATTTCGATCATCCTGATGCTATAGAATTTGATTTGCTTCTAAAACACATTAATGAATTAAAAAAAGGTCATAGCATCGAAAAACCAATTTATTCATACATCACTTGTAATCGCTCTGCTGAAACGATTCATATTGAAAGTAAGGAAGTTATTTTAATAGAAGGTATATTATTATTTACAGATAAACGTATACGAGATATTTGCAACGTAAAAGTTTTTGTGGATGCTCCTGCCGACGAACGATTGTTACGGGTAATTAAACGTGACATTATTGAGCGAGGCAGAAATGTGGAACAAACATTAGATAGATACACTGAGACTGTAAAACCAATGCACGATCAATTTATTGAACCTACCAAACGTTATGCTGATATCATTGTGCCTTTGGGTGGAGAAAATACTGTTGCCATAAATATTTTAGCATCTACCATACGTCAAAAATTAGGTTTAAATAAAGATCAAGATATTAATTCTGTTTTTCACTAAATAGGATTTTAACCAAATAAAAAACTCCCACTTCAATTTAGGTGGGAGTTTTTTATTTAATATTAAAATTGTCTAAACCAATCTCGCACTCAAATCTTCCCACTTAGTCATTTCAACTTCTAAATCTTTTTTTAATTTATTATAGGAATTAAAAAAATTAGGATTTTTAGTCAATTCTTCATAAGCAGCTGGATCAGCTAATTTAGTATCTAAACTTTTTATTTCAGCTTCCAATTTCTCAATCTGCTCTTCTGCTTTTTTTATTTGAGATGCAATTTGCGTCTGTATTTTTTTCTTTTCAGCGGCTTCAAAATCAGATGAGGGAGCAACTTTCTTTTCTGCAACCGGAACTGCTTTCACACCCGATTTATCTAAATCCAATTCGTTTAATCGTTCTACCTTACGAATCTCCATAAACTCTTTAATATCACATAAGTACTCTTTCACATGACCATCTCTAAATTCGAATAAACGATCGCACATACCAGTCATAAAATCTCTATCGTGACTTACCATCACCAAAGTTCCTTCATAATCCTGAAGCGATTGTTTTAATACTTCTTTCGATTTAATGTCTAAGTGATTCGTAGGCTCATCTAATAACAATAAGTTATACGGCTCTAATAACAACTTACATAAAGCTAAACGGCCGCGCTCTCCACCACTTAATACTTTTACTTTCTTATCAATATCGTCTCCCTGAAATAAAAACGAACCTAATAAACTACGCACTTGTCTACGAACATCGCCAACCGCCAATTCATCAATTGTTTCAAAAACAGTTTTATCTAAATCAACTTTCTCTTCTTGATCTTGCTCAAAATATCCCATTAAAATATTATGTCCTAATTGAATAGTTCCATCATATTTAATTTTATTGGCAATCATTTTCATCATGGTTGATTTTCCTTCGCCATTTCTTCCAACTAAACCAATTTTTTCTCCTTTAGTAATAATGAAGTTAGCACCGCCAAAAATAAATTTATCGCCATAGGATTTTCCTGCATGTTCAGCTGTAATCACAATTTTACCGCTATGTGCGGGAGGCGGAAAACGGAAACGGACGGAAGCCGTATCCATATCATCTACTTCAACTCTATCTAATCTATCTAATTTTTTAATCAACGATTGAGCCATAGCTGATTTGCTAGCCTTTGCTCTAAATTTATCAATCAACACTTCCGTTTGATCAATCATTTTTTGTTGATTTTTTTGAGCATTTTCTTGTTGTTGTTTACGCTCTTGACGCAAAATCAAATAATGCGAATAATTTGTTTTGTAATCGTAAATTTTTTGATTGACGATTTCAATTGTACGTTTGGTAACAGTATCTAAAAATGTTTTATCGTGACTAATTAAAATAACAGCTCCCGAAAATATCTCCATAAAATCCTCTAACCATTGAATTGCTTCAATATCCAAGTGATTAGTAGGCTCATCAAGCATCAACACATCTGGTTTTTGTAATAATAATTTAGCAAGTTCAATACGCATACGCCATCCTCCACTAAACTCAGATGTTTGCATGTGAAATTGTTTACGTTGAAATCCTAAACCAATTAATACCTTTTCTATTTCCTCTTCTGTGTTATCAGCACCAATAATATTTAAACGCTCATTGATATCAGTCAAATCATGAATTAAATCCATATACGCATCACTTTCGTAATCGGTACGTGTTTCTAACTGATGATTAATATCGTTTAATTTTGCTTGTAATTGCTTTATTTCCTCAAAAGCAGATTCCGTTTCTTCATAAACAGTGCGCCCGTGCTGATGCGTCATATCCTGAGGCAAATAACCAATTTTGCAATCTTTAGGACGTGATACTTCCCCTTTAGTAGGAGTTTGATACCCCGCTAAAATTTTAAGCATGGTACTTTTTCCCGCTCCATTTTTTCCTGCTAAACCAATACGATCTTTCGGATTAATTAAAAAAGAAACATTGTCGAATAAATTATACCCGCCAAACGAAACCGTAACACCATTAATAGAAACCATTGCAATTAGTTATAAAATAAATTTTAAGGGCGCAAAGATAGTGAAAAATAGGTGATTAGCCAATTGGAAATTCACCTAAATAAGACTTTAAAGTCAGAAATATTAAACATTGCGTTTAGGCGGCTCCCAAGCACTTTCGTGTGAAGCTGAAATAAATTTAAAAAAACCTAATAACAAAGCAAAGTTCATTAAAATAAAATGGCCTAGTGCATTCACAAAAGGGATTTTTAATTTAATTTTTTCAAGAAAAATGGTGAAAATTGGTAATGCAACTAATAGCGTATAAGCTACTGCAATCCATTTAAAAAAGGGACAGTACATTGACAATATCACCGATAATACAAACGAAAAAATAATAGCAAAAGGAGTGAACCAACGCAACACTTTGTGTGAGAAAAATGCAAAGCCGAAGCCGCTGGTGATGGGGAATAATAAATGTTTATAAAACTTTAAATTTCTAAAATTACCTAACGATATTCTGATTTTACGCTTAAATTCAATCATTGGCGCATCGTTTACATCCTCATAACATAAGGCTTCTGGCTCAAATAACACATTACCGCCTTTAGAAATAACATCCAACGTAATAAAAAAATCATCCATTAAAAAACCATCTGGCACTTTTACAAAATGAGATTTCAAAATTGCATAACAACCACCCTCTACTCCAACACAAAAACCATATTTTAAACTCTCATGATGCTTTAATTGATTTTCGAAATTCATGTAAAAAATTTCTTGGTCGGAAATGCCTTGATTTTTTGGAGAGAATTTTAAAATATTTCCACAAACCATTTTAGCATCCTTTGCAAGTAAATTATACACCAAAGCTTTAAGAGTTATTGGTTCAAAAAAAACATTGGCATCTGTAAACACCAAATGTTCGGTTGTTGTTAAATCAATTAATTCATTAATAATTTTAAGTTTACCATGACGAGATGTTTTCTTAACTAAAGTGATATTAGAATTGTTAGCAACAAACTCTTCAATAATTGAATGGGTAATATCTGTTGAATTATCGGAGCCAATTAAAACCTGTAATTTATCTTTGGGATAATCAGAATTTAAAATAGATTCTAACTTTCTTCTAATTACTTTTTCTTCATTAAATACAGAAAACACAATAGTTACAGAAGGCCATTCTGTAATTTTAGCATACTCATTTTTAGAATAGGTAATTTTAGAAGCCGCTTGTTTCATTAACCACGGAAAAATCACGTAGCTAAATACTGGAACCAGCAAGCAAATTAAAAAAAGTATAAAAAAAACAAATCCCATCAAGATTAATTAATCGAATAATCTTTAACGATATTATATAATGTATCTCGCTCAACTGGCGTACGTTTTACTTGCGTAATAATATCAACCAACTCTTGCGTAGTTAATTTAGGATTTTGTTCTTCTGCACCAGCCATACTGTAAATTTTAGTGGTATCATCAATGGTTCCATCCATATCATCTACTCCAAAATTTAAAGATAATTGTGCGGTACTTCTGCCAATCATTGCCCAATAAGCTTTTATATGATCAAAATTATCTAAATAAATTCTGCTTATAGCATAGTTTCTTAAATCTTCAATCACACTTACTTCTGGCACATCTGACATGTCGTTGTTGCCATTTCTAAACTTTAATGGGATAAAGGCATTAAAACCTTTCGTTTTATCTTGTAATTGACGTAATCTTTCTAAATGATCTACTCTATGAGCAAAAGTTTCAATGTGTCCATATAACATGGTTGCATTAGATTGCATTCCTAGTCCATGCCAAATTTCATGAATACTTAACCATTCTTCGGCACTACATTTTCCACCAGCAATTTTATCTCTAATTTCTTTGTCAAAAATCTCAGCACCACCGCCTGGCATCGAATCTAATCCCGATTCTCTCAACAGCCTCATACCTTCTTCGTAAGTA
>CAITNS010000077.1 GCA_903893815.1 uncultured Bacteroidota bacterium | reverse complement strand
GGGATCACCTCTTCCCATTCCGAACAGAGAAGTTAAGCCCACCTGCGCAGATGGTACTTGGTCTAAAACCTGGGAGAGTATGTCGATGCCAATTTTACAATAAAACCCCCTCTATTTATTTAGTGGGGGTTTTTTGTTTTATATGGGTTTTATTTAATCATTTTTCCTAATAAATTTTACCGACCTCTTTTTTAATCTATTTGATTTGCTTTTTTTTGATCAGCTTACCTTTATCCATTTTATTTGACTCTTCATCAAAATTATAGCTGAATTAATGACCTCGTGATCTTTTGCTTCAATTTAAAAACGAAGCAATTAGAAATCTATTATTAATTAAAAATAGATTTATAAAAAGTAGCTTTGAATTAAAAATGGAAGTAGTCTTGTATCCTTACTGTCAATTTTTTTTGATTAATATTATAGGATTTTGAAATCAAAATTTATTTCAAAACTCAAAAAAAACAACTCCTTAAATTGTTTTTTAATAAGGTATTATTTTAGAAAAAATTACAATGATGTAAGAAAATAATTTCAAATTGAAAAAAATAATTATAACTAAATTCCATAAGTAATTGTTAATCAGATTTAATTTTAAAAGGAAACCAATATGAAACCAATATGCAACCTAAAAATCTTAATAGATATTTTTAAGTGATTTATTTTGTTTTAATTGATAATTTTAAAATCAACAACAAGGCCCTCAAAATATGTTGAAATAAATTGCATAACACTACTTAACTAATATAATATGACTGCCTTTTTTAAAAAATGTACTATTATTTTTCTTATTACAAACGGGTTTATTAATGTAACAAAAGCACAAAAATTAACTTCTAAGCAAGAAACTGCTATACGACAAACCATTCATAATCAGTATGGTGAGGTAGATAAAACCATAAAACTAGAGGTAGGTAAAGGTTCGTTTTGTGCTGTTGGAAAAGATACTTTTTTTAATCCAATTGGTTTTCATTATGTATTTAAACTAGAGAGTGATTCTGCTAAAAGACTTGACTGCTGCGTTTGGCATGGCGGTAATTTTAGACGATTTATTTTTAGCTACCAAGATGCGCTCTATGCGTTGGGCGGTTATGGCTTTTTTACCACAAACAATAATTTAGAATACTTTAATCCTCAAATAAAAGAATGGACATATAGTCCTACTAACGGCAACGTGCCACCTTTTATAGCTGGGTTGTGTTTTAAAATAAATGATCACGTTTATAGTATAAATAATATAAAGGGAGGAAATGCTACATCTCCTAGCTTAAAAGATACATTAGGTTATAAACTTAATTTAAAAACCATGACTTGGGAATGCTATGTGCAACCTGATAGTTCTGCTCGTGTTTATGGGGTTTCATTATATACAAATGACTACTGTTTTCAATATGGGATGTTTCAGTCTTTAATATTTAAACCTACTGAATTTAAATATGTAGTAATAAGAAATGAGGATTATGGGTTTAACGATATTGACTATTTGAAATCAATTAATGATAATACTATTTTAATAAAAACTAATGGAGGAAGTTCACTTATTGATACGTTTGTTGTTAGGTTAAACCTTGATATCATTTGGAAAAAAAATAGTGCCAATGCCAAGCAACTGCAACTATTACCAATTTTAAAGCCAACAGAATCTTTATCATATACAGCCTGGTTGCTTGCTTTTGTTATACTTGGCAGCATACCCATGATGGCGTATTATTATAAAAAACGTAAAAAAAGCATTGCTATACTTAATGAGATAGTTGATTCTGAAACTACTCAGAAGCTTGAAACAGATGATATACCAGCAGAAGAACTAAAAAGTGATTTGTATAAAGCTATATTAAATTGTGGCAAATTACATGTTAGCACCGAAGAACTTGATGAACTGCTTGCTATATCTCACTTAGAGCCCGATAGCAAAAAATTAAAACGACACAGATTACTTAATAAAATAGAGAAAAACCATCCCGGATTTATTGTCAGAGTTAAAGATCAAATCGACAAACGACAATTTTCTTATAAAATAACCAGACTATAATTTACTTAAACATCTGGCTATCAAATTGTAAACTACAATGAAACCAATTTGAAACCGATACGAAACCTATTTATTTGCATAAACTTCTGTAATTTGTTTTGATATTAATTTTAAAAAAACAAATTATGAAAAAGAAAATTTACAAAATTATTTTGGCAACCGTTGTTATAACAATGTTTTCAAATTGTGGATCAAAAGTAACTATTTGCGATTGTTTGAAAGATGATGGTTCGCATAAAAAGGAATGTGATAAACTGGGTAATAGTATGACATCAGAAGAAATGAATAGAGAAATTTCAAAATGTAAATAGTGATTTCCTGATATTGTATTCAATTACAAATGTTCCATTTATTTGTCAAAACATATAATAAAAGAAAAATTAAACACAAAAGTGAAGGCAAGGAAATCACTTAAAAAAATAGGGAGCAAACTGAAAATCCAAAAGAGTAAGTAAATATATATACATTAAATAAATGAAAAAAACGGTAAAAATTTTAGCGCCAGTATTTATTTCTTATTTACTTTTTATAGGCTGCGGCAGAAGTTATAATAAAATTGATGATACGGTATTAAAAAAAAATGAAAAAGAAATATTAAAAAGGGCATATAAAGCAATAACTAAAACAGATGAGTACGAAAATGGTAATCGAATGAATCCACCTTTTGTTTTTGATTGTATTTTTTCGTTTTTATTAAATAATGAAATAAATAAAAAAAGAATAACCAATTTAGATAACACTTTAAAAAATGATTTTGAAATTGCTTTTGAAAAATCCGGATCATATATATTAAAGATTTTAAAGTTATGCTTGAAAACAACGTGCCTATTGTTCAATTAAAATTTCATTGGTTCGATCCTCTGTCTCAATCAGGTAATAATAAATGGAAAACTTATACTGTTTTTTTTCCTGAAGCGAAACTAATAAATAATAAACTTGAATTAGGGAAGCAATTAAAGTTTAATGATGTAATTCCTGAATTAGATTATTTAGATCCTTACTCTTTTGAAAAGTACAATGAAAACTTTGTTGTGATAGGAGAAAATTATTCTAAAATAAGTACTGTTGATTTTTTAAAAGATATAAAAAGAAATAAAGCCTTATTAAACGAATAATAAAATCCTACAACATTAAATTAATAAAATAACCCTGCAATATCAAGGAAAACTTTGCTGGTTGCTGAAAAGCACTTTGTAGGATTAAACTTCAAAAGTGGAGACAAGAAAACCATTCAAAAAAACTGGGAGTAACTTGAAAATCCATAAGAGTAAAACTAAATACATGAAAATGAAAAAAGCAATAATAATTTTCGGAGCAATAATATTTGCTTCTGTAACTTTAAATAGTTGTGGATCTAAAAGTTCAAGTAGTTATGGTTCTCAAGCTTCATATCAGCATACTTGCGGTAATTGCAGCAAGGGATTCAATGGTGGCGGGTATATAAAGGATAGAGGTGGAGAAGTGATGAGCGTTTCTGGTTCTGAAATTGAGTCTTTCCCTTCACACTATTGCTCAAAAAGTTGTGCTCTATAAAATTAATTGCAATAAATATGTAGTTTTTTAAAAAAATGTGGAGTCCAGAAACCACCAAAAAAACGGGGCTTAACCGAAAAGCCTTATGAGTAGGGTAATTAAAATTAAATACTGAAATGAATACTGAACTTAAAGAATTAATACAAATGTCCTGCTTATCTGGCAAGGTAGATATAGAAAATAGAAAACTGATTTATAAAAAAGCAGAAGAAGTTAATGTTTCAAAAGAAGAATGCGATGTTTATATTTCTGGCTTTTTAACACAAGCAAATACTGATAATGAAAAATCAAATAAAAAAACACATATTTTCGGTTATTTACTATATTTCATAGCTTTTTGGGATGTATTTTGGTCAATGGGTTTACTTGATAATAGATATACAAAAGGTTATGGAATTGTAGTAATGTGTTTTGGTGCAGTAATTTTTTATTTTTCATTTAGACTAATGAAAAAAAACAGTTTAACTACTAAAGTTTTAGGTATTATATTGCTTTCGGGAATTACTTATATATCTACAGTTTTAATATTAAATATACTTTTTAATGTTAGTAATAATGGATGGGTTGCTTTATTGTCTTTGTTTTTATTAATTACAATTATTATTTTATTTAGGCGAATTTTTTTGACTGAAAAAATTGCCAATAAATTAGATTTGGCATTTGGTAAAAAATAAACGAAATATTTTGGAACTAACTTATATTATGAGTTATAAGTGCGATATTGATAAATTACCAAAATCGACAATCTAAAACTATTTAAAATTATAAAACTATAATACAATGAGTCAATTTACAATTGCTGCTGCCTATAAGTGGCCAGATATAGACAATAAAGAAAAAACAACCAATTCGGAATTAGCTATCAAGTTTATTACAAATAGTTTGCAAAACCGTTTTGATAATAAAAACAATAAAAAAATAGATGTAAAATTTGATGTTGTTTATAAAAGGTTACGCGCATCGGCGGGCAAAACAATGCTAGATAGTATTATAAAACGCATTGAAACTGCAAATGTGGTTATTGTTGATATTTCTAAATTAACTGCTAATGTTTTTTTGGAGCTTGGAATTGCAATATATGTTTCTAAAAAGCAAAATCTTTCAGTTTATATTATTAAAGAAAAAGTTGGAACTGATGAGTTGCTAAAAGATTTACCAAGTGATTTGCAAGGCTACTTTATTAGCACTTATGAAATTAATAATGGCATTCCAACATTTAAAGATAACAATTCTCTATTGATGAGTATTGTGAGTGATATTAATGACTTTTATCAAAATAGCCATGGATTTTCTGAAAAAACAGATGAAATAAATTTTGATAATTAAGTTCATTTTAATGCATAAAAAATAATTGTTTGTGTTTAGTTTAAAAAGTCTGTAACTTAATTTGTTGCAGGCTTTTTTTTATGGATATTTTGAAATTGAATAGTACATAATTTAAAATAATATAGCACTTGAAAATACTTTATTGAAATAAAAATCTTTTCAGTTGTTTTATTACTTGCGGTTTACACATCTGAGTAAATGATAAAAATAGGGGAGTACAATTAAGAATAACTTTTCATGTTATTTAGTAGTTATATAAATAGATAGCTACATTTTGTAGCATTTATATATTTATGAATTAAATATTATTTATTCTAGATTAAACCTTTTTATTATCTTGGTGTCTAATATCGCATGCAGCATTACTCAGATGAAGAAATATTAGCCTTATACCGCGAAGAATCATCGCGAAATATGGCGCTGCATCATCTCATTCAAAAATATCAACAAAAATTATACTGGCATATCCGTAAAATTTTGATTAGTCACGATGATACAGATGATGTGCTTCAAAATACCTTTATTAAAGTTTGGAAAGGCTTAGTGGGCTTTAAAGAAGAATCTCAGCTATTTACTTGGCTATACCGTATTGCTACAAACGAATCGTTAACCTTTTTAAAGCAAAAAGCTAGAGCTAATACAACTTCTATTCATCCTATTGAATATCAATTGTCTAAATCATTAGAAAGTGACACTTTTTTTAGTGGTAACGAAATTCAATTGAAATTACAACAAGCTATTTTAACCTTGCCTGAAAAACAACGCATTGTGTTTAATATGCGTTATTATGAAGAAATGCCTTACGAACAGATGTCGGAAGTACTAGAAACGTCTGTGGGAGCTTTAAAAGCGTCTTATCACATTGCTGCAAAGAAAGTAGAAGAATTTTTAGTAACCAATTAAACCTTTTTAGAAAAATACGGTCAAACAGTACAAATGGAAAACAACGACTATAATTTAAATGATGACCCAAACTTGCCGTTAAATCATAACGATAAGCATTCTTTTGGTTTACCATCTGATTATTTTACGTCGTTTGAAGATAAATTAAGGAAAAAATTAGAGTCGCAAGAAGAATTAAATCAATTTCCTATTCTGTCTTCCATTCCAAAAAACAATTTATTTACAACTCCTGCTGATTACTTTGCTATAGCAGAAAATAAATTAGAAGCTAAAGCGGAACTTTCGGCTTATACTCAATTGCAGAGCATTAAACCTTTTTTTCCTGCTGAGTTGGAGGCGGAATATACAACTCATTTGCAATCTACCATTAATTATAAAGTAGAATTAGCTGAAGAGTTGAAAGAATATAAAACACTTTACGCTCTTGATAAAATAAATCCATTTATTGCTTCTGATGCATATTTTGAAAGTATTGCAGAGCGTGTAAAAAATAAAATTTATTCAGGTAAAGAAACTAAAACATCTGTTTTTGATTCTGTATTGGACTTTATTTTTGGTAAAAAAATGGCTTTTGCGTTTAGTATTGTTTTTATTATTTCATTATCACTTTATTTATATCAATCTTCCGAAAAACCACTAGAAATGGGAGATTGTAAAACATTAGCGTGTTTAGAAAGACAAGAGATTTTAAACAACAACAAAGTGATTTCTAATTTTGATGAAGAGCAATTAATGGATTTGGTTGACGTCAATACATTAAATCAACAATTAAATTCAAAAAAAGAGACAACATCAACAGATCAATTGCATGTTGATAGTATTAGTGAAGACGATTTATTAGATGAATTATAATGAAACAGGTAACTAAATATATATTTATATGTGTGTTTTGCATCATTACACTGTCGGCAATGGCGCAACCTGGAAGTAAACGCGATAAAATTGATGCTTTGCGTGTAACTTTTATTACTTCTAAAGTGGCGTTAACGAATCAGGAATCGCAATTATTTTGGCCTTTGTATAACGAGTATAATGATAAAGCGGATAATTTTAAAAAATCATTTCGTCAGCAATTTATTAGAGATGTGGATTATAGCACCGTGTCAGATAAAGAAGCAGAAGCTTATTTGGTTGCTGAATTAACGTTGAAGCAAAAAGAATACGAGTTATCGAAAGAATATTACGAGAAATTTAAAAAAGTTTTACCAATCAAAAAAATTGCTCTGATTAGAAGAGCAGAAGAAGATTTTAAAAAGGAATTAATTAAAAACATAAAAGGTAATTCTTCTGAATAATGCAATTAGCAAAGGTGTTATATCTTTTGATTGGCTTTGTGTTATTTAGCACAAAGCTTTTAGCATTTAAAAACGATAGTCTAAAAGTAAAAAAACAAGCTAAACATTATTTTAACACATTAGTATATACCGATTTTTACGGAACAGGTAAACGCGATTTAAGTGATGTTAATTTTGTTGGCAAAAAATTAAAGACATATCAGGTTAGGCAATTTGTATTAGGGTTTAACACTCCTTTGTTTACAAAAGACTATTATAACAAGGATTCCACAGTTATCTCTAACTTTCATTTACTGTTAACTGGAGGATATTCGGCAGTAACACCTAAGTTTTCTGGCGTAGTAAATGATCATAAATTAAGTAGAACCTCTTTAGGTGTTAGAGCCATTTATAATTTTGGAAGACGAACTGTTTTGTATGCTGAGTTTGCTCCTTTTGTAACGCAAGATAGAGGATATGCTTATACCAGAAGAATACACATCGCTTCTGCTTTGATTTATAATTTCACCGTTAATAAATATTTTAGTTTTAGATTGGGTTACGCACGTTCATTTACATTTGGTAATCGTTTAAACTTGCCTTATGTAGGTATTAGAGTGGGTAAAATGGATGGTGTGAATTTAAGTGTGCAATTTCCAAGAAGCATTAGTTTTAATGTACCAATAGGAAAGTATGTGCGAACAAGTTTATATACAAAGCCGCAAGGTGGCATGTATTCTTTTGCTAATTCCGATTCTATTTACTACCTGAATAATGATAAGAGTTTAAATTTTGGTAGATATGAATTTTTGGGAGGTGCTCGAATTGATATACTACCTAGTCGTTTTTTTAGTTTTTATTTAAGCAGTGGATTCACAACTCAAAACTACATCAGTTTTTATTCAGAAACCTTTAATAAAACGAATAAGCAAAAACTAAACTATTTTTATAAGGAAAAAATTAATGGTTCGTTGTTTGTAAATTTTGGATTGGTGTTTAAGTTTGGTAAAGTAAAATCAACCTACAATAATTACAATATGTACAATGCTTTAGATTTAAATTCTACAGATATTGGAAACAATATTAATACAGGTAATAACCAAGTTCCTGCAAGGGAGAAAAGAATAAAAAATGTAAGTCCTAGTGAAGTTCAGGATTTAATTGAAACCCAAGATTTTTATTAATTTGGGCGAATGTCTTTTGGAGGGGCACGCCCTTAATTTCTTAAAGAAAAACTTTTAATACCACTTCACTTTCAAATAAACAGCATCGTCTATTTGTATGGTGTTATCTTTTGAATAAAAGTAAACGGAATTGCCTTGTTTGGTTTCGGCAAAATATTCAAAGCCATAACCATTAAAAAACACGTTGGTTACTGTTACTTGAATGTGCGATTGTGCTTTCGTTTCTACAATTTGTAGTTGGTTAGGACGAATATAAGTTTGGTTTTTAGACAATTTGACTTTAGAAGAAATTAAGTCATCTTGTTCCATAATAAAATAACGTCCCATTAAAGCCGCTACATTTTTTGTTTTTGGTTGATAGTAAACGGTAAAGGTAGCATCATGCTGAATTAATTTTCCATTTTCCATCACGGCTGTTTCATCCGCGTAACGCAAAGCTTCTTCAGGTTGATGTGTTACTAAAATAACTGCAGCGTTTTCTTTTTTTATTTGCTGACGAATGTAGGTGAAGATTTTATCACGCAATGGCAAATCTAAATTACTAAAAGGTTCGTCTAACAATAATACTTTTGGAAACTCAGCCAATGAACGTGCAATAGCTACACGTTGTTTTTGTCCTGATGATAACGTAATGGCTTTAAGGCTTTTATATGGAGTTAAATCCAATAAACGTAATAGTTGATTCGCGCGTTTTTGTTTGTACTCATCGGTGTAGCCTGCTAATTTATCTTTAATGTTTTCTTCAACCGTATGGTTATCTAATACATAAAAGTCCTGACTCACGAAGCGCATGTCTTGGTGACCAGGAATTAAATTATATGCAGGACCCAAGACTAATTTGTTATCAATGGTAATTTTCCCTTCTTGTAAATCCTCTAAACCATAAATACATTTCAAAAGAGTAGTTTTTCCGCTACCACTTTTGCCAATGATGGCTAAAATTTTACCTGGCTCTGCTTTTAAAGAAACAGAGTTAATGCCTTTAAATTGGGTAGAATTGGGATAATTGAAGGATATTTTATTAACTGATAAAATAATCTTATTTTTTATAGAATCCGTTAGTAAACAATTGTACGAAAGTTTTTTCTTTATACTTTTTGCCTTCAATACCAGTAGCATTTAAAACGCAAAAATAAGTGCCATCTGTGCAAGGTTCTCCGCTAGTGGTTCTTCCGTCCCAAAATCCAGTTACACGAGAGGTTTCGAAAATTAAATTACCATAACGGTTATAAATGCTAAAATTCACTTCTTTAATTTCATCCAAATAAGGTCTAAAAACATCATTAATGCTATCAAAGTTTGGAGTGAACACATTTGGTAAAATAATATTTGAAATGGAATCATTGGTGTCAAACATCACAATCTGCGATTTAGCTTGATTTAAACTTAATGCAAAACATGCTACTAGTATAATGTGTTTGAATGATTTCACTTAACTAATTTACAAAATTAAATACTATTTAAAAAATACAAGGTGTTCACATTATCCGCAAAATCAAAAATAGTTGGTTCCTGACTCTGACCTAATGCAACGGTTTGAATTCCCTTAATTTCAAAGTTAGATACAATACATTGTATATTTGGAAGCAATGGTGCTATCTTTTCAACAAGTTGTTCTTGATTAGTATAACTTTCGTGAAATAATACCGAAGTAGGAGCGTGTAGTGCTTCACTATCTTTGATCATTAAAAAGTTATTGTCTAAAAAAGGAATTAAGTCTAATAAGTAAATAGCTCGGTTGTACTCGTAGTTGTTATTGTACTTTTTGTTGTCCAATACGTATTTAAAGTCATAAATAGCTTCAAATAGCCCATCAAATTTATAACCTTCGGGCACGTACACTTTACCCACATTACGGCAACCAAGGCCATAATAGTAAAAAATGTCTTTACCAAGCTCTGCTAATTCTTCTTTGCTTTCTTTTCCGCTTAAAACAGCAATGGAGCTTCTATTTTTGCGAATAATATTTGGGTATTTGCCAAAATAGTATTCAAAATGTTTGGCGGTATTATCGCTACCAGTAGCAATTACGGCGTTAAAATTAATGAGTTTTCCTTCCGAGAAATTGATTTTTGGTGCAAATGCTTGCTCGTAATAAATAACCATACCTGTTAAAAATGGAATTAGGGCAGGATCGTCGCTCGATACTTTAATTAAAACATTGTGCCCGCTTAATAACACACACATTAAGTCGTGAAAGCCAACAGCTGGGATATTGCCAGCCATAATAACGGCAACTGTTTTAGGATTCGCTGGTTCATTAATGGTTTTAGTAAACTCATTTAAACTTTTTTCGTCCAACATTAATGAAATGCCATTTAAAGCTTTGGTAATGCTTTCGGGAGTAAACCAACCGTTGTAAGCATAGGCTATTTCTGTCAGTTTTTGAAGGTCGTTATGAAAACGCTCCTCTTTTGGGAGCCATTGGTTAGCAAAATGTCGGTTTATAAACAAGCCTAATTGAACAAAAGCTTGTTCTCGTTGTTTTAAGGTCATAAAAATTAATCTTATATTTGCAGTCTTAAATTACAGAATACAAAACTAACGAAAAAATGGCTATTAAAATTACAGATGAGTGCATTAATTGCGGAGCTTGCGAACCTGAGTGTCCAAATAATGCCATATATGAAGGCGGCGCTGAATGGCGTTTTGCTGATGGTACAAAAGTAAAAGGAGAATTTACTGGAAAGAATACAGGAATTACGGCTGATGCTGATGCTCCTTTAACACCTTACAGTATGGATGTGTATTACATTGCTACGGATAAGTGTACAGAGTGTGCTGGTTTTCACGACGAACCTCAATGTGCGGCTGTTTGCCCTGTGGATTGTTGTATTAAGGATGACGATCACGTGGAAACAGAAGATGTGCTTTTAGCGAAGAAAGACAGTATGCATTTATAAGCATGCTTAATTATATTTTAAAAGCCATTCACAATGTGAATGGCTTTTTTGTTTCATGTTAAATTTGAGAAGTAATTACTTTTTCTCTTTTTCCTTTTTTCCTTTTTTCTTGAAATAATTTCTCAATAAAATATTATGCTTTAAAGCTTGCATATCTTCGTCAAAGTTTTTGGTGCCGCTTCTTACATTTTTCATAGATTCATTTAAGTTGTTTACGAATGTTGTATCCATTAAAACGGTTCCAATGGCGCCTTCTCCTTTTTTAACTTTGTTGGTAATGTAATGCAAATCACCAGTCACTAAAGCTAATGAATCCGTAATCAATTTAATATTAATAATACTTTGATTTAATTTTACGGCAAATGTCGTATCAGCTATTAAAGCACCAATAGTTCCTTTACCTTCTTTTACATGGCGTACAATTCTGCTTAAATCGCCTGTGATAATAGCGGTGCGCTCGCCAGTTACTTTAATATTAACAATAGCCTCTTTTACATTTTCGGCAGGGCTTTTTATCTTAACTATCTTCTTTTTTCTTTTTACCTTTTGGTTTAATTGTTTTTACTGTGATTTCTTTTTTCTCAGTATCATAGTCAATTTCAATTTGATCACCTTCCGATAAATTGCTTTGGATAATTTCCTCTGCCATTGGATCCTCTAAATACTTTTGGATTGCACGTTTTAAAGGACGAGCACCGTATTGAACATCATAACCCTTATCCACGATAAAGTCTTTAGCAGCTTCCGTAATTTTGATAGTATAACCAAGGTTGTTTACACGGCCAAATAATCCGTTTAATTCAATATCAATAATTTTATGAATGTTTTCTTTATCTAAAGAGTTAAACATCACCACATCATCAATACGATTTAAGAACTCAGGAGCAAACGCTTTTTTCAAAGCATTTTCAACAACACCTTTATTACTTTCTTCTACATTTTCTTGTCTTGTTTGTGTTCCAAAACCTACACCTTGTCCAAATTCTTTCAATTGGCGAGCACCAATATTAGAGGTCATGATGATAATCGTGTTTTTGAAATCAATCTTACGACCTAAGCTATCTGTTAATTGCCCGTCATCTAGCACTTGTAATAACATATTAAATACATCTGGATGTGCTTTTTCAATCTCATCTAATAACACAACAGAGTAGGGGCGACGACGTACTTTTTCAGTTAACTGTCCACCTTCTTCATAACCAACATATCCCGGAGGCGCTCCAATTAAACGAGTCACGGCAAATTTTTCCATGTACTCACTCATGTCAATTCTAATTAAAGCTTCATCATTATCAAATAAATGTTTCGCTAAAATTTTGGCTAATTGTGTTTTACCAACACCTGTAGGCCCTAAGAAGATGAATGAACCAATTGGTTTATTAGGATCTTTTAATCCAGCACGATTACGTTGAATAGCTTTTACTACTTTTTTCAAAGCTTCATCTTGCCCAATTACTTTACCTTGTAATTGTTCTACCATTTTCACTAATTTCTCACCTTCATTTTGAGAAATACGTTGCACTGGCACTCCACTCATCATCGAAACAACTTCGGCAACGTTATCTTCTGTAACAGTTACACGGTTCATTTTTGTTTCTTCTTCCCATGCTTTTTTAGCAGCATCTAACTGTGCTTGTAACTGTTTTTCGGTATCACGCAATTTAGCAGCCTCTTCATATTTTTGAGAACGAACAACTTGATTTTTTAGTTCTTTAATGTCCTCCATTTTTTTCTCTAACTCCAATACATTTTCAGGTACCGTAATGTTAGTAATATGAACACGAGATCCAGCCTCATCTAAAGCATCAATTGCTTTGTCAGGTAAATGTCTGTCAGTTATATAGCGAGCAGTTAACGTTACACAAGCTTTAATAGCTTCTGGTGTGTAAGTTACATTATGATGATCTTCATATTTTGATTTAATGTTTGATAAAATTTGTAAAGATTCATCCTGAGTTGCAGGTTCAATAATTACTTTTTGGAAACGACGCTCTAAAGCTCCATCTTTTTCGATATGCTGACGGAATTCATCTAAAGTCGTTGCACCAATACATTGTATTTCTCCGCGCGCTAAAGCTGGTTTAAACATGTTGCTAGCATCCATGCTTCCGCTAGCACCGCCTGCACCAATAATCGTATGAATTTCGTCAATGAATAAAATCACATCTGGATTTTTTTCTAACTCGTTCATTACTGCTTTCATACGTTCTTCAAATTGTCCACGGTATTTTGTACCCGCTACTAAAGATGCTAAATCTAAAGTAACAACGCGTTTACCAAATAATACACGAGACACTTTGCGTTGAACAATACGTAATGCTAAACCTTCGGCAATAGCTGATTTACCCACGCCTGGTTCACCAATTAAAATGGGGTTGTTCTTTTTACGACGAGATAAAATTTGAGATACTCGCTCAATTTCTTTTTCACGACCTACAACAGGATCTAATTTTCCGTCTTCAGCCATTTTAGTTAAGTCTCTACCAAAGTTATCTAAAACAGGTGTTTTTGATTTTGATTCGCCTGGTTTTTTTGATGCACCAGCTCCGCCTGATCCAAATGATTCTTCATTTTCATCATCATCGCCAGCGGTTGAGTTTTCAATTTTGTGTGGGTTTTCCATGTACCCTTCTAGTTCCATTTTTACTGCGTTATAGTCTACGCCAAACTTTCCTAAAGTTTTTGAAACCACATTATCATTATCTTTTAAAATACACATCAACAAATGTTCTGTTCCAATTTGAGGAGCTTTAAACACTTTTGCTTCTAAGTAAGTTAATTTCAATGTTTTTTCGGCTTGCTTTACTAAAGGAATATTAGCTAAATTGTTTACTTTTCTTAAAGATATAGGTAAGCTTTGTTCAATTTGCTTTCTTAAATCTTGAATATTAATTGCAAGGTTTTTTAATAATTTAATGCCAACTCCTTCGCCATCGCGAATCATGCCAAGCATCAAATGTTCAATCCCAATGTAATCGTGCCCTAGTCTTAAGGCTTCTTCTCGGCTAAACGTTATCACGTCTTTTACGCGCTGTGAAAATTTTGCTTCCATAAATTTATAGTTCTTTGTTGGTTATAAACATAATTAATGCCACAATCAAAAGTAACCGATAATGTCAGTTTTGTGTGTTTTTGACGGTCTTTTTTTTAACATTGAAAGTGTTAATAACTATACAACTAAAATACTCATTTAATACCTATTTTCAAGGCCTATTAAATGTTTTTTAGTAGGAAAATTCGAGTCATTTAAGAAGTAAATTTTACTGACAAATTTTCTTGATTGCGGAAATGTTTAGTAATAACTTATACGATCACAAAAATCAATAGTTGCATTAAAAAGAATATAATAATTTAATAATAAAGAGAAAGAACTATGAGCGAGAAAATTATTCCAATTAATATTGAACAGGAAATGAAAACAGCTTACATCGATTATTCGATGTCGGTTATTGTAAGTCGTGCGTTACCTGATGTTAGAGATGGTTTAAAGCCAGTGCATCGTCGTGTATTATATGGAATGTTAGATTTAGGTGTGATGCACAATCGTCCTTATAAAAAATCGGCTCGTATTGTTGGTGAGGTTTTAGGAAAGTACCATCCGCATGGTGATACTTCTGTATACGATACAATGGTTCGCATGGCACAAGAATGGAGCTTACGTTATATGTTAGTTGACGGACAAGGAAACTATGGTTCAGTAGATGGTGATCCACCGGCTGCGATGCGTTATACGGAGGCTCGTTTTCGTAAAATTACTGAGGAAATAATTGCTGATATTGAAAAAGATACAGTTGATTTCCGTCCAAACTTTGATGACTCTTTGACAGAGCCTACTGTAATGCCAACTCGTATCCCAACGTTATTAATGAATGGAGCTTCTGGTATTGCAGTTGGTATGGCCACAAATATGGCACCTCATAATTTAACAGAAGTTGTTAATGGTATTTTAGCATACATCGATGACAATAATATTGAAATCGATGAATTAATGAAACATATTAAAGCACCTGATTTTCCAACAGGAGGAACAATTTATGGTCACGAAGGTGTAAAAGATGCTTTCCGCACAGGTCGCGGTAGAGTAGTAATGAGAGCCAAAGCAAGTATTGAACCTGTAAATAACCGCGAACGTATTATTGTTACTGAAATTCCTTATCAAATTAACAAGGCAGAAATGATTAAACGTCAGTGGGAATTATGTAACGAAAAGAAAATTGAAGGAATTACCGAAATTCGTGACGAGAGTAACCGTGAAGGGATGCGTATTGTTTATGAATTAAGAAGTGATGCTATTTCAAATGTTGTATTAAATAATCTATACAAATACTCTGCGCTACAAACTTCATTTTCAATTAATAACGTTGTATTAGTAAAAGGTCGTCCTGAGATGTTGAATCTAAAAGATATGATTCATTATTTTGTGGAACATAGGCATGATGTGGTTGTTCGTCGTACAAAGTTTGATTTAATGCAAGCCGAAAAACGTGCACACATTTTAGAAGGTTTATTAATTGCTCAAAAAAATATTGAAGAGGTTATTAAAATTATTCGTGAAAGCGAAAGTCCTGATGCTGCAAAAGACGAATTAATTGTTCGTTTCTCATTATCTGAAATACAAGCACGTGCTATTTTAGATATGCGTTTAAGAACATTAACCGGACTAGAGGTTGATAAATTAAATGCTGAGTACGAGGAGTTAATGAAGAGCATTGCTTACTTCAAAGAAATTTTAGGAGACGAAAAATTGCGTTACAAAATTATCAGAGAAGAATTAGTTGAAATTGGTGAAAAATATGGCGACGAACGTCGCACAGATATCGTTTACGCTGGTGATGATTTGAAAATTGAAGATATGATTGCTGATGAAGATGTAGTAATTACTATTTCTCATTTAGGATACATGAAACGTACAAACTTAGCAGAGTACCGGTCTCAAAATAGAGGAGGAAGAGGTAGTAAGGGAACAGCAACACGTGATGAAGATTTTGTAGAACACATGTTTATTGCATCTACACATAATTATATATTATTGTTTAGCGAAAAAGGACAGTGTTTCTGGATACGTGCATACGAAGTGCCAGAAGGCGCTAAAAATAGTAAAGGACGAGCAATTCAAAATTTAATTAGCATTGCACCAGATGATAAAATTAAAGCATTCATCAATATTAAAAATTTACAAGACGAAGAGTACATCCAAAATAACTTCATCATTTTATGTACTAAAGATGGTATCATTAAAAAAACATCTGTAGAAGCTTATTCTCGTCCACGTGCAAATGGTATTAATGCGATTACCATTCGTGAAGGAGATGTTTTATTAGAAGCAGCTTTAACTAATGGCAACAACGAAATTATGATTGCTACTAAATTAGGTAAGGTTTGTCGTTTCCCTGAGGCAAAAGTTCGTCCTATGGGTCGTAATGCATCTGGTGTAATTGGTATTGATTTAAATGATGAAGAAGGAGGAAATAACGAAGTTGTTGGTATGATTTGCATTGATGATATGCAAGCCAACGTATTAGTGGTTTCTGAAAAAGGATATGGTAAACGTTCGGATATTGAAGAATACCGTATCACTAATCGTGGTGGTAAAGGTGTAAAAACAATAAACATTACTGAGAAAACAGGAAACTTAGTTGGTATTAAATCGGTAACGGATGCTAACGACTTAATGATTATTACGAAGAACGGTATTGCCATTCGTATGAATGTATCTGATTTACGTGTCATGGGTCGTGCAACCCAAGGCGTGCGTTTAATCAACATCCAGGATAGCGATAGCATTGCAGCCGTGACAAAAGTAGATCATGAAGAAGATGTAGAAGCGACGGTTGAAGGAGAAATAACTCCGGAAGTTCCAACAGGTGACGTAACACCTCCTGATAACGTATCTGAGGAGTCAAATACTACACCAACGGACGATATCGTTTAATGGACGGACAAAAAAGCAAACACTAAACCACTATATTTGAACAAATAATCATAACATGAACAAAAAAACAATCATAACAGGAGCATTAAGCTTTTTCAGCTTAGTATCTTTAATTGCTCAGCCTACATTGGTAGAAAAAATTGAAGCAAAAGAAGGAAAAGTGGTGATTCCTTACGAAAAATGGAAATTACCTAATGGTTTAACTATCTTATTGAACGAAGATCATTCCGATCCAGCAGTTCATGTTTTAGTAACTTATAAAGTAGGCTCAAACCGTGAGAGCTTAGGAAAATCAGGTTTTGCTCACTTTTTTGAGCATATGATGTTTCAAGGGTCAAAACACGTAGCAGATGAAGAGCATTTCAAAATTGTATCTACTGCTGGTGGTAACATGAACGGTAATACTACAGAAGATAGAACGGTTTATTTTGAAACAGTTCCTTCTAATAATTTAGAAATGGCTTTATGGTTAGAAGCTGACCGTATGGGTTTCTTGTTAGATTCGTTAACAACTAAAAAGTTCGAAAATCAACGTGATGCCGTTAAAAACGAAAAGTCACAAAATGTAGAAAACCAACCTTATGCGATGGCGTTTGTTGAGGAAATCAACAAGGCTTTATATCCAGAGGGACATCCATATAGCTGGCCAGTAATTGGTTACGTAGATGATTTGAACAGAGCTAATTTAGAAGACGTGAAAAACTTCTTTTTACGTTGGTATGGTCCAAACAATGCTATTTTAACTATTTCTGGTGATTTCAGTTCTCCTGAAGCATTAAAAATGATTGAAAAATATTTTGGAGGAATTAAACCTTGCCCAGATGTTAAAAAAATGCGCGTTGCACCAGTAACTTTAGCTACTGATAAATATACGGCTTATAAAGACAGAACTTATTTTCCATTAAATTTAAGAGTATATCCAACAGTTCCCCGATATAATAGAGATGAACCAGCTTTAGATCTTTTAGGAATGATGATGGGTAATGGTAATAACTCTATTTTCTACAAAAACTTTGTAAAATCAAAACCTGAAATAGCAGTACAAGCTTCAGTAGGTCATGGTTCTAAAGAATTGGGAGGAGAGTTCTCTATTCAAATTTTTGCTTACCCACCAGAAGATTTCAATTTAGAAAAATTGTTTTCTGATATTGATGCTAAAGTAAAATCAACCATTGATGAGTTTGGTAATTCAGGAATTACAGCTGACGGTTTACAAAGAGCAAAAGCTGAAATTGAGTCTGGTATGTATGGTTACTTATCTACTATTGAAGATAAAGCTGGATTAATTTCTGAATGGGAACGCTTAACAGGCAAAGGTTCAACAATATCTGACGAATTTGAAAGATATAATAAAGTAACTATTGAAGATATCACACGTGTATTTACTAAATATATTAAAGGAGCAGGTGCTGCTGTATTAAATACGTATCCTATTATGAATCAAAAAGATTCTGTAAAAAGTATCAATCCTTATGCAAATATGAAATTTGAAACGCCTGCAGAATACAAAGGATTAACTCCTCAAGCAGTAACGGATAATTTTAAAAGAGAGCAAAGACCAGCACCAGGGCCTGCAAAAACAGTAACTATTCCTGAGTATTTTACTTCTAAATTACCAAATGGTATTAGTATTATTGGTACAAAAAATACGGAATCTCCAGAAGTTGCTATTGTAATGACAATGGATGGTGGTAGCTTAGTATTAACAGCTGATCAATTAAAAAAATTAGGCGTTGCTGAATTAACTGCAAGCATGTTAAATGAAGGAACTAAAAATTACACTACTGAGCAAATTAGCGCTGAGTTAGAGAAATTAGGAAGCTCTATTAGTTTTAATGCAAGCAAAGCGGCTACATCTATTCAAATTAATTCTTTGAAGAAAAATTTAGATGCGACTTTAAAATTATTGGAAGAGAAATTATTGAATCCTGGTTTTAATGCCGAAGACTTTAAATTAGCTAAAAAACAATATAAAGAAAGCGTTAAAAATGATGAAACAAGTGCTAATGCAATGGGGAGCAGAGCATTTAACTTTGCTTTATATGGTAACACGGTAATGGGTCAAGAACCTTCTATTAAAACAATTGAAAATGTTCAATTACAAGATGTAAAAGATTATTACAATAATTTTTATTCTCCTTCTGTAACAAGCATCGTAGTAGTTGGTGATGTGGAAGAAAAAGATATTTTAGCAAAATTAGGTTTCTTATCAAAATGGGCAGCTAAAGAAGTTAAAATGCAACCAATTGTTGAACCAGCTCCATCTACTGAGCCTCAATTCTTTATCTACAATAAATTTGGAGCTCCATCATCAGTAATTACTATGGGTTACCCTTCTTTAAAATTTGATGCAACTGGAGATTACTATAAAAACAGAATTGCAAACTTTGTTTTTGGTGGAGCATTTAATAGCCGCTTAAACTTAAATTTACGTGAAGATAAAGGTTATACTTACGGTATCCGTTCGGGTTTCTCTGGAGGAAAATACACAGGAACATTTGCTATTTCTTCTTCAGTAAAACGTCCAGCAACAGCTTTGGCTTTAGCAGAGATTATTAAAGAGTTTACTAACTACCAAACAAATGGTATCACTGATAAAGAATTAGAATTTACAAAGAGTTCTTTATTAAACGAAGAAGCTTTAAAATATGAAGCGCCATATCAAAAAGCATCTTTCTTATCAAACATTGTGAGATACAATTTAGATAAAAACTTTACTGTTGAGCAAAACAAAATCTTGAAAAATATTACAAAAGATGAAGTAAACGATCAAATTAAAAAATACTTTGATATCAATAAATTAACAACTGTTGTTGTTGGTGATAAAGCATACATTGAGGCAGCTTTAGATAAAGCTTCAAAAGATGTTAAAAACAAGGAAGTATTAAATAAAGTTAAATTAAAGAAGATTTCAGTTGATTAATATGTGTAATTGTACAATATTTGCGTCTTAGTAATGTACATGAATATATAACAAACATAAAAAAACACTAAGCTTAATAAGCTTGGTGTTTTTTTTAATAAAATAGTAAGAGCTTGTTTAAATTTATGTTATGATAATTGTTATTGGGTATTTTTGAGCGAAAAGAGGCAAATTTTGTAGAGATAGTTAGCTACTATCTCGAAAAATTTAACGAATTTGCAGCCAAAAAGACACATAACTATATGATTAGATAAATTTTAAACAAGTTCCCAGATTTAACCACCTAAAATTAAAAGAATGATCATTAAAAAAACGATAACTTCGATATTAATAGCTTCGGCTACAGTAGTAATGGCTCAAAGTAATCAAGTTCAAAATGCTAGTAATTACTTAAGAAATAAGGAATTTGATAAAGCTAAAATTGCAGCAGATGCAGCTTCCGTTCACGAAACAACAGTAAATAATCCTAAATTATGGAAATATAGAGGGCAAATTTATCAAGAAATTTACTTTTCTAAAGACGCAGCTGTAAGAGCTTTAGATGCTGAAGCTGAAGAAAAAGCCTTAGAAAGTTATGTTAAATGCTTAAAGCTTGATAAAGATAATAACGCTTATAAAGATGATGTAAAAGGATTAATTGTACAAGCAGTTGCTGCTACCAGCAATAAAGCCAATATGTATGTGCAAGCTAAAGAGTACGACAAAGCTTTAAAATGTTATGATTTAATTGAAAGCGCTTTGCCTTATGATTTTGATCAAGGGATGAAGCGTGCTAACATTACTAAAGAAAAATTAATGTACTACAAGTTTGATATGTATAAATATGCAGCAAACAAAGAAAAAACAAAAGAGTATGCTGATAAGTTAATCGACATTAAGTATAAAGACGTTAAGATTTACACCGATATGGTTAAATTGTCTTTAATTGATAGAGATACAACTAAAGCATTAGATTATATTGGAAAAGGAAAGTTAATGTTTGAAGATAACATGGACTTAATTAACCAAGAAATCAATATTTATTTAGCACGTAATAAAACCAATGAGTTAAAGGATAAATTAACGGCTGCCATCGAGTTATCTCCTGATAATGAAGTTTTACACGCTATCTTAGCTAACTTATATCAAAAAACGAACGATAAAGATAAAGCAGAAGCTGAATATTTAAAAGCATTAGAAATTAAACCTGATTATGAAATTGCAAACTATAACTTAGGTGTTATGTATTTTAATACTGCTAACGAATGGAATGATAAGCTAGGTTCCTTGCCTCCAAAAGAAACAGCTAAAGCTAAAGAATACGAAACAAAAGCTAATGAGTATTTTAAAAAAGCAGTTGTTAATTTTGAGAAATCTTATGAAGTATCTCCTGATAAAGCAACTAAACAACAATTACGTAAATTGTTTTTAAGATTAGGCGAAACAGAAAAAGCAGATAAATACAAATAGTTTTTTACCACTAAATAAATCTCAATGAAAATTTTAAATATTGCACTTCTTATTGTTTTACCATTTTCTGTTTTTTCTCAAAAAAGCAAAGTGCAAGGCGCTTGGAGATCGTTAAGTGATTATGAATCGACTTTAAATGATAACCCAGATGTTTCGTACTTGCTAAAAGCGAAGGAAAGCATTGATTTAGCAACCGCTAATGAAGAAACAAAAAATCAGGTAAAAACTTATGCTTACAGATTTAGAATTTACATTAATTTATTTAGTAATTCCTTAAAGGAAGAAGAGAAAAAACTAACGAGCATTGCTGATAAAAACGAAAGATTGCAAACTGCTTATGGCAATGTAGCAACTTCTGAATTTGATGAGGCAAGTAAAAGCCTAAACAAAATCAAAGAATTAGATTTAAAAAAGTTTGAGAAGATTTCCAAAGGAGAAACCGACTCAGAAGAAGATGGAAAATTATTTACCTCTATGAGTCAGTTGCAAGTTTACTCTGCAAACTTAGCTACTGGAAAATACAAAGTAAAAAAGTTTGACGAAGCAGCTGATTTCTTCGAATCATTAGCTATTTCAAACACCTTTATGACTGGAAAAAAAGATACATCTAATTTCTATAACGCATGTGTGTGTGCTCAAAAAGCAAAAAACACCACCAAAATGTTTGATTATAATAAAAAGATGATTGACGAAAACATTGCTTCGCCTTATAATTATCAAACAATTTATGATTTAAAATTATCTCAAAACGATACAGCTGCGGCATTAGAGTATTTAAAAATTGGTCGTACACAGTTTCCAAATGACGTGTATTTAATGAATAAAGAAACTGAGTTGTTTTTACAAAAAGGAGAGCAAGCAAAAGCACTAGCTAATTTACAAACTGCTATTGCTAAAGAACCAAATAATGCTGTTTTGCAATATGTAATTGGTAACGTATATGATAATTTAGCAAATCCTAAAGGGAAATCAGGGAAAGATACTATTAAGCCTGCTGATTATGAAAATTTAGTGACTAAAGCAGCCGAACATTATCAAAAAGCGGTTGATTTAAAACCAGCAAGTCAAGATGGTTATTTTAACACTTTATACAATTTAGGAGCTTTATATAATAACTACGGTAACACTATTTATGCTAAAGCGATGGAAAAAGCTACCATTGCCGATTTGGCAAAGAATCAAAAAGGCTATGAGGCTAAAAGTATGGATAGCTACAAAAAAGCAATTCCTTATTTAGAACAAGCCTTGTCTATTAAACCAGACGATAAAACCTGTATCTCAGCCTTAAGAACGCTTTACTATAAAACAGGTAACGAGGCTAAAGGAAAAGAAATGAGTGAGAGAATGAAAAAATAGTTTATTGAATTAGTATTTTGAAGGTCATCCAATTTGGATGACCTTTTTTGCTTTTTACCGCCCATAACAATCCTGTTTTCAACCAAAAAAATACCTTTTTTAAATCACATATTTTGGTAAATTTGCTTTCCCCTAAAATTAAAATATGACACGTACATTTTATACATTTTGTTTTTTATTATTAACTGTTCTTGGCTTCTCTCAAAGTGCTACTATCAGAGGTTTTGTTTACAATAAAGATAATGGTGAGCCAGTAGCTTTTTCTAACGTTTATTTAAAAGGTACTACAACTGGGGCATCTTCTGATATGAACGGGTTTTTCTCCATCAATAAAGTAACCCAAGGTACTTACGTGTTAATGGTTACTAACCTTGAATTTGATACCATTTCAGAAAATATTACTATTAAAGCTGGCGAATTGGTAACTAAAAAATTCTTTTCTACAAAAGGTGGAGTTATCTTAAATACAGTTGATGTAACTGCTGAACAAATGGAGAAAATTGAAACACCAAATGTTGCCGTTCAAAAAATCGATCCAGTGGCTATTAATAAATTACCAAGTGTTGGTGAACCCGATTTAGCTCAATATTTACAAGTATTACCAGGTGTTGTATTTACAGGTGATCAAGGTGGTCAGTTATATATTAGAGGTGGTTTACCAATTCAAAATAAAGTATTACTAGATGGTATGGTAATTTACAATCCTTTTCACTCAATTGGTTTATTTTCGGTGTTTGATAATGATATTATGAGAAGTGCTGATGTATATAGTGCAGGTTTCGGTGCTGAATACGGTGGAAGAACTTCTTCAATTATGGATATTACAACACGCGATGGTAACAAAAAACATTTATCAGGAAAAGTTTCAGCTTCTACATTTGGAGCAAAATTAACCTTAGAAGGTCCATTAAAAAAATTAAAAGAAGATGGTAAAGGAAGTTCATCTTTCTTATTATCTGGTAAAACATCGTATTTACCTCAAACATCCAAAACCTTATATCCTTACGCTAATAAAAATAACGATGATGGTTTGCCTTTTTATTATACAGATTTATATGGTAAAGTTTCCATTAATGGAAATAATGGTAGTAAAGTAAATTTATTTGGATATAACTTTAATGATAAAGTAGTATACAAAGATTTAGCAAAATTCAACTGGACATCCTTTGGTGGTGGAACTAATTTTATCTTAATTCCTCAAAGTTCTTCGTTACTAATTGAAGGTAATTTTGCTTATTCTCAATACAAAATTAATTACGAAGGTGCTACCGAAACCGATAAAAAATCAAGTTCGGTTGGTGGTTTTAATGGAGGTTTTAATTTCTTAAAATACTTTGGTCGCAATGAATTAAAATATGGTTTTGAATTAGTAGGAACTAACACTAGTTATACTCTACAAAATCCAAACTTAGCAGTTATTAATTATGCGAAAAACTCATTAGAGCTTGGCGCACATATGAAATTTAGATGGTTAGATAAAAAGAAATGGATAGTATTAGAACCTAGTTTCAGAGTTCAATACTACGCGTCTTTTGCAAACTTATCTCCTGAACCACGTTTACAAGGTAAATTTAATTTTACTAAAAAAATCCGCATGAAATTTGCTGGCGGTTTATATAGCCAGAGCTTAATGAGTGCAAGTTCTGATAGAGATGTTGTGAATTTATTTTATGGATTTATTAACGGACCAGAAAATTTACCAACTACTTACAAAGACAAAAATAATAACACCGTTAATACGAAAGGTGTTATTCAAAAATCTCGTCACTTAGTTGGTGGATTTGAAATTGACGTATTGAAAAATTTAGAAATTCAAATCGAAGGGTATCAAAAATATTTTACTCAAATGGCTAGTGTAAACAGAGATAAATTGTTTGATGATACTCCTGAAAATGCAGACAAATTGGATGCTAATAAAAAAGACTTTATCATGGAGCAGGGTGAAGCAACTGGTTTAGATTTTACTGCTAAATATGAGAAAAAACATTTTTACTTTTGGGCAGTTTATTCTTTGACGTTTAATAAGCGTTATACTGGAAATACAGCTAGTGGCGATGTTTTTGAATACGCTCCAGTGTTTGATAGAAGACATAATGTGAATTTAGTTGGAACCTATACTTTTGGTAAAAAACGTAATTTAGATTTAAGTATTCGTTGGAACTATGGTTCTGGTTTTCCTTTTACACCTACACAAGGTTACTACCCACAAGTTGATTTTGGAAACAACTTCAATTACGATTATTCAACAGCAAATGCTAATTTAGGCTACATGCCAGGCGATTTTAACTCTCGTCGTTTACCTGATTACCACCGTATGGATGTAAGTTTAAAATGGTTATATAATATCAGCGAGAAAACTAAATTAGAAGTAAATGTTGGTGCGACTAACGTTTATAACCGCGAAAATATTTTCTATTTTGATCGTGTAAAAAATAAACGCGTTAATCAGTTGCCAATTTTACCTAACGTTAATATCAGCTTTAAATTTTAATTCATCTTGGCTATTAAAATCTATACTAAAACAGGAGATAAAGGACAAACGTCTTTAATTGGTGGAACACGTATTCCTAAATTTGACATTAGAATTGAAGCTTACGGAACAGTAGATGAATTAAATTCTAATATTGGTTTGGTGCGTGACCAAGAAATTGATGAACATTCCAAAACGATTTTAATTGAAGTTCAAGATAGATTATTTACCATTGGTTCTCTTTTAGCTGCTGATCCCGAAAAAAATAAAATGGTGTTGCCTCAAATTTCGGATGCTGATATTGAGTTATTAGAAAAAGAAATTGATGCCATGAATGAACACTTACCAGAAATGAAGTTTTTTGTGCTTCCTGGTGGGCATACAACCATTTCGTTTTGCCATTTAGCTAGATGTGTTTGCCGCAGAGCAGAACGTTGTGTGTTGCGTTTAAATGAAGAACAACCTGTAAACGAATTAATTTATAAATACTTAAATCGTTTATCGGATTACCTGTTTGTATTATCTCGCAAATTTACTCAAGATTTAAAGGCTGCAGAAACGCCTTGGAAACCTCGTGTATAATGTCTGCACCCAAAAAAATAGTTGATTTGATGATGGCCAGCGACTTTTTTAGTCAATGGCTAGGTATTGAAATTTTGGAGGTGAAAGAAGGATCCTGCAAACTTCAAATGACGATTCGTAAAGACATGCTAAATGGATTTGGAATTGCTCACGGAGGAATTACCTTTTCCTTAGCAGATAGCGCTTTAGCATTTGCCTCTAATTCTCATGGACAGAAATCCGTATCTATCGAAACATCTATTTCTCACACAGAATCGTTGAAAGAAAATGATGTGATTATAGCCGAAGCTTTTGAAGAAAAATGTTCTAATAAAATTGGAATTTATACTGTCAAAATCACGAAGAGTTCCGATTTAAAAGTAGTGGCTTTATTTAAAGGTACGGTTTATCGTACATCCCAAAATTGGTTAAATTCAACAGAAGATTAAACTTTAGAGTCATCTTTGAGTCCAACATTCAAATCCTTTAATTTTTTTTACTTATGAAATAGCCATGTTTACCTAAATGCAAATTAAGATAAACTAAACTGGCTATACCATAAGTCCATTAACCAAATTAAATATCAACTTATGAAATAGCCATCTGCCGAAACGCACAAGCACAAAGGAAGATACATGGCGTATACCATATGACAATTAAAAAAACAATAAATATCTACATATGAAATAGCCATGTTTGCTAAAACACAAACACAAATGAAGATAAACTGGCTAAACCATATGACAACTAAAAAAAATAATATCTACATATGAAATAGCCATGTTTGCTAAAACACAAACACAAATGAAGATAAACTGGCTAAACCATATGACAACTAAAAAAACAATAAATATCTACATATGAAATCAGTTATTTTTATGTTATGTATCCTATTGATAGGAACAAATAGTGCTTTTTCTCAAAAAGGCGGTCAAGGCCACGGTAAAGGAAATGGACATGGTAATGCCAAAAACAACAGAGGAACAAAAGTAGTGGTTAAAAATCATCCTCGAGGCAATAGAGTTATTGTAAAGAGCAAATACCGTCCAGCTAAAATAGTAGTGTATCACCCGCACTGGCGCCCAAATTATGGCTATCATCGCCGTTGGGTATATTTCCCACTTCACAATTTTTATTGGGATAATTGGAGACAAGGTTATTACTACCGAAATGGCGCTGTTTGGATCTTTAATACAACGCCTCCGCCAATTATTATAAATGTTAATTTGGATAAAGAACCCAATTATGAGTTGAAAGAAGACGATGATGATGTAGATGATGTATATCAAATTAACGACAATCATTTAAAAGATTTTAAAACAGATAGTGTTAAATAGTTGTTTTTCAGAAAGATAGATTGTTTATGGTTCGTGAATTAATTTTTGACAATACACAATAATGTTCTATATTTGCACTCCACTTTTTAGCCTCTGGTTGCACGGTGCAGCGAATGCCAAAAATGATAAATATTTTAAATAAGAAACAATGAGTTTATTATTAGATTACGTAAAAAAACAATTAGCAGCAGAGGTTGCTCATCCAAAGTTTAAAGCTGGTGATACTATTACAGTTCACTACAAAATTAAAGAGGGTGATAAAGAGCGTATTCAGCAGTTTTCTGGTGTTGTTATTCAACGCAAAAACGAGCCAGCAACGGCATCTTTCACAGTTCGTAAAATTTCAAATGGAGTAGGTGTAGAGCGTATCTTCCCAGTATCATCTCCGTTTATTGATAAAATAGAATTAAACAAACAAGGTATTGTTCGTCGTGCTAAAATTTACTATTTACGTACTCGTACTGGTAAAGCAGCTCGTATCCGCGAGAAAATCCAAAAAAGCACTAAAGTGGCAAAATAATAAATCATATATTTTTAAAAACCCTCTCAATATAAAGTTGAGAGGGTTTTTTTATGGAGTTATAGGTTAGCTGCTCTATGCTAAATTACCCTTTTAAATAATATTCACTTCTCTTTCCAAATCCACACCAAACTTAGCTTTTACGGTTTGTAACACGTGAGTGGATAAATCATAAATCTCATTGCCTGTTGCATTACCGTAATTAACTAACACTAAGGCTTGCAATTTATGCACAGCTGCATCGCCAACACGATAGCCTTTTAAGCCACTTTGTTCAATAAGCCAACCTGCTGCTAATTTGTAATTTGAATTGTCTAAGGGATAAGCCACTAGATTTGGAAATTCATGTTTCAATTGTTCATAAACACTTGCCGCTACTTCGGGATTTTTAAAGAAACTGCCCGCGTTTCCAATTTCTTTAGGATTAGGCAATTTGCTACTTCTGATATTAATAACAGCTTGAGAGATTGCTTTAAGGCTTAAATCAGAAACCTTCATCGCATCTAACTCTTGTTTGATAGCGCCATATTCGATATGAAAGGTTGGCGCTTTAGATAACTGAAACGTTACGGATGTAATGATGAATTGATTTTTGAATTTTCGTTTAAAAACACTTTCTCTATAACCAAATTCACATTCTGATTTTGAGAATGTTTTTTGTTCTCCTGTTTGTGTGTGAATGACTTCTAATTCATAAAAGGTGTCTTTAATTTCTACACCATAAGCACCAATGTTTTGCATGGGACTAGCGCCTGTGCAGCCAGGTATTAAAGATAAATTTTCTAATCCTCCATAATTATGGTTTATGCTCCACATCACAAACTCGTGCCAAACTTCGCCAGCCGCACATTTTACAAAAACTGAATCTGTTGTTTCTTTAACAATCTCTATACCTTTCAAATCATTTTTAATAACCAAAGCATCTACATTTTTGGTGAGTAATAAATTACTTCCTCCTCCTAAAATTAAATGCTCATTGGTTTTGTATTCATCACTCTTTAATAATTCTTGAATGTTTTGAATGGATTGAATAGAAGTAAAGAATTTTGCCTCAGCATCAATACCGAAGGTGTTATATGGTTTAAGAGAAATATTTGCCGAAATAGTCATAGCTTAAAATTAAAAAAAGCCTCACGAGGAGGCTTTTATTTTTTCAGGACTTTTTAAAAATCAATTGTTTGCAATTAGAGTTTAGCAAAACTCGTCGTAAACCATTTTTAAGTGTTCTGCAATCATGGCAGCAGTTCTACCTTCAATATTGTGACGCTCAACAAAATGAACTAATTCACCATTCTTAAACAAGGCAATTGCTGGAGATGAAGGTGGATACGGAGCAAAATGTTGACGAGCTTGGTTAACAGCCTCTCCATCAAATCCTGCAAAAACAGTAGTTAATTTGGACGGTTTTTTGTCATTATCTAAACTTAGTTTAACGCCTGGGCGGCAAGCTCCTGCAGCACAGCCACAAACGGAGTTAACCACCATTAATACAGTTCCTTCTGTTTTTAATGCGCTTTCAACGCTATCAGGAGTTCTTAAATCTTCGAAACCAACAGCAGTTAATTCTGCTTTCATTGGTGTTACTAGTGCTTCTGGATACATATCTTTAAAATTTTAAATGAGTAATTGGTTAGTAGGCAACAAATGTAGCTATCAAAGCTTAGTTTAACTATTAAATTATGTGAAAAAAATAGAGTTTGTCTGGAAAATTATCGGTTCGAGCTGTCACACTGAGCGAAGTCGAATTGGAGTTTGTCCCCTAATTATGCGTCAGCTTATAATAATTTTCACTAGCCATTAAGGATTTCTCCTTTTTGTTAATGGTTAGTATTGCCACTGGATAATCTGCTAAATTTAGTTTTAAAGTCTCTGAAAATTTAGCTAGTTCAATTTGTAACTCAAAAGGTTCTTCTACTAATTCTCTTAAGCCAGAAGGTATTTGAGTGTCAACAATGACTAATTTATTATTGTAAGTTGCTTTTTTGAAGACGATGGAATACAATTTTCCGCTTTCTAGAGATAGAGTGACGGCTTTTGATTTTTTACTAAAAACCGAATCTTTTAAATTTCCGTCGCTGTAAATAAGGATGGTGTATTCACCAACGGCTTTGTCTTCTACTAATGCAGAGGCATTAATTTCAATAACTTTTATCTGAGCTTTGGCGCTCATAGTCAATATTACAAATAAAAAAATGGAAAGAACTCTAAGTAATGTTGTTTGCATATAGTCTTATTTTTTGTTTAACCAACTTCGATTTATACGAGCTAATTACCAATAAGGTTGCAAAAAAGTCAGATAAATTAAAACTTAAACCTAGCTTGGAGCTTTAATTCTGTTTTATGATTACTATCAATTTGGTTTAAACTACCAACAGATTGAACCTTTTGATTATCATAAAGGGTTTGCGCCACACGAACCCAGATTTCAAAGTTGCGTGTAATGTCCCAATTTACTATAAAGTAGGCTCTTTGTCCTTTATAATACAAAGCAGGAACTGAATAACCGTAAAGCACATCGTTTTCGTAAACATACACACGGCTATCAAAACTTTTAGTGTCAAAGATGGCATAACGCAAGGTAAATGTAAAAGGGAACTTCATTTTTTTATAAATCAAATCTTGAGCAAAAGCCACACCTTCTTCATTGGCTTGTTGCGCATGATCTACCTGTGTATATTCGATACGAGATTTAAGTTTAATGTCAGGAGAAATCTGTACTGATAAATTATAACGATAGTTATATTGAGCGTAAGGCACTAAATAATCATAGGCATTATCAATGGTACTGTTTTCATATTTGGTGCGGTGACGAAATCTGAAATACATATCAATTTTTTTAGTTGGTGTATAGTTTAACTGTGTAAAAATATCTCTTCCAATAGAAGGAGCACTTTTGCTAGATTGCAACCATCCAAACTTATATTGATCTAGGTATACCGAAAACGTTAAGGATTTAAATAATTTGGCTTCCATACCTATATAAATACTTTTTTCATTTTGAGGTAAGGTGTTTTCTGAAATGGCATTACCGTAAAGATTTTGAAAGTTCTTTTCAAAATTACGGTAGTGTGCAATAAAGGTTAGTTTTGGGTCGAGTGCTAAAATTAATCCTTGGCAAAATGCTTTTCCTCCATTGGCACTCATCGAGTATTCTCCAAAAAAGTTGGCGTTTCTAAACACATAGTTGTAATCTAAACCTCCTACAAAATTGCTTTTACCTTGAAAATCAAATTGATTATAAAGCGAAGGTGTTTTAATTAACTCCGCACTTAAATTCATGTTTTGCACTGTGGCACCAATGTGCAAACTTCTGTGATTATAAGCCACGTTACCTCCAAAAATAGTTCGATTAATAGAGCCTTTATCTTGCATTAAAGAGTTGGTGTTATGCAAGCCACTAATTTCTAAACTGCTAACGCCAACTACGTCAATTTCTCCGTTATCTAAAGTATCGGCAATGGTAGCATTAGCATCAATTTTTTTGTAAGATGCTAAGCCTGTTATTTCAAAACGTTTCAATTTAAAAGTACCCGCAACGCCTCTAAAAAAACGATTTTCATCAAAAGAGCGGTATGGTTTAATGCCAACGCCGTATCGTTTAATACCCATTGGAGATGCAGATTTACCAAAGGCAAATCCTTGCCACAAAGTTAAACCCTGACCAAAAGTTGCTTGATAATCACCAATCACTAATGTCTTTACGAACTTAATGTTTCTAATAGCAACATGTCCTGTATAAAAATCAAAGCCTTTTGTTTGTCTGTATTCAGCTCGTTTTTGATTGGTGCCATCGTTTAATGGAATGCTATCAATTTTATTTCCGCCAATTTTAAATTCTTCACCAGCATCTTTTTCTCCAGCAATGGCAAAGGATACATTGTTATTGTATTGAAATGTATATCGTGCAAATATTCTATCTGCGCTACCTAGGTAATAACCATTTGGTTTTGCATTTCTTAAACTATCATTCACACCGTAACCTAATTGCGGTTCAAGAATTCGCTGGTAACGAGTTACAAATTCATGCTTGCCATCCTTAAACATTTCTTTAGCACTAAAGTGTGCCGAATTAAAATTATCGCTTACGTAAACAAATGGTAATATTTTTTTGATGCTTGCTAAATCAAAACCATCTACACTTTGTAACTCATAAATATTAATCAAATTGCCATTTTTAGCAAGATGCTTCATTAAGCTATTAATTTGAATGTCGTTTAGCAGTTGTAGCTCTTCCAGTTCTTCGCGTTTGGCTCTGTTTAAATTAATAGGATGTTTTTTATAATATACCCAATTATCGGTTAAGCTTGATAAATCGCCATCTTCGGCTTGCAATTGTTCGGAAAGTATTTCAATATTTTGATTAAGACTTTCATCAACCTGCTCATTATTTTTGTTATTAATACTATCGTTTTGAGCATAGGATGTTGTAATGCCAAGGCACAATAGCAAGCAAATAAATATGTAAGCGGTTAATTTGATAGATTAAAGTTTTTCGGCTTCTTCGGTTGTATTTAATTTTTTTGTTTTGTCCTTACCAAAGGCATAGCTTAAACCAATTTGCGGAGAAAAACCTAATACATTATGATAAGCAGAACTTACATCTATTTTTAAACCATTATAATTTACACCTAAGCCAAAAGCTGCTTGAGTAGGGTAGGATGAACCACCAACACGTAAATAAATTAATGAAGAAGGATTGTATTCGATTCCGCCTTTGATATTTATTTTTTGGGCGGATGTTTTTTCGGCTTCAGCCACAATAAATACTTTTTTAGAAAAAACGTATTGAGCTCCAAATTTAAAAATGGTTGGAATTTTCTCGTTATTATAGTCAGTAATTTTAGCTCTAAAAGGATTATAAATATGAGTGGCAATGGTCATTTGCGGTAAAATTTTAGCGGTTAACCCAATAGAACCACTTACAGCATGTGCTTGCCCATAAATATCAGCAATTCGAGTATTCATATAATCAATCCCAACTCCCACGGCCACATTTTCGCTAAGTTTCATACCGTAACTTAAAGTTGCTTGCGATTCGCGGTAAAGGTTATAACCCATCGAAGAATAGCTTAACCCAAAAGTTCCTTTTTTAATGGGAGCAGCTACGGCAAATCCCGATTGATTCAATTCCTTTACAAAAAAACGGTTTTCGTAGAAAGCACCAACTTCTGTTTTTCTAACAAAAGCTAAACTTCCTTGGTTATTGCGTGCACTCCAAACATCAAATAAAGTTGAAGAGGCATGACCTAAGGCCGAAGAGCGGGCACCAATAGGTCCTTCGCCATTTGAAGATAGTAAACAAATTGGCGTAATTATTAGTAATATTAAAAATGACTTCATCTTAATTCAAATATAAATAAACTTATTTTATGTTTATGTATCAAGGTTAATATTTAACTAAAACTTAATGGCTTTGCGATGCATTAGGTTTCCTTATAAGATGCGTTACTTTAATTTATTATTTTAAAATACTCAATATCAGTTGTTTACAATATATACATAAATTATGAGTATATAATAAAAACTATTAAATTTGATTTACTGAGTTGTTTAAATTTGTTTATGAAGAAACTAATTTTATTTTTTCTATGTACAATAGTTAGTAGTGTTCTACTATCTCAGGGCCGTAAACCTTCCTACCGCGAAAAGTTTACTGAAGGAAATCATTTAATCATAGAGAAAAACTACTCATTAGCCTTGGTTAATTTTAAAGAAGCATATCTTATAGATTCGTCTTCTGCTAATATCCATTATAAATTAGGAATCTGTTATTTAAATTCTGGAACCGAAAAATACAAAGCCGTTTATCATCTCGAAAAAGCAGTCCAAAATACAACTCACGATTATTTAGAAGAAGATGTGACACAAAAAAAAGCATCAGAGTTTGCCTATTACTATTTAGGAGAAGCCTATCGATTAGACTATAATTTTATTGCCTCTTACTTTAATTTTAAAAAGTTTAAAGATATTGTTGGTGGTAAAAACACCAAATTAACAGCTGATTTAGATAGACAATTATTAATCAATACTAATGCTCAAGAGTTTACAAAAGACTCATCAAAAGTGGTGATTGTGAGTTTGGGTGATAGTATAAATTCTCTATACCCTGATTATAGTCCTGTAATTTCTGCAGACGAAACAACACTTATTTTTTCATCACGAAGAACTGGTAGCACTGGTGGCGACAAAGTAACTGATGAAGGTAAGTATATGGAAGATATATATGTGAGTCATAAAAAGAAAGATGGCACTTGGAGTCTTGCAAAATCAATCGGACCTAATATTAATACCTCGGCCAATGAATCAAATATTGGTATTTCTCCCGATGGCCAAACTTTATTTGTGTCTAAAGATGTAAATGGTGGAGATATTTTTTACAGCACATTTGATGGAGATACATGGACTGGTTTAACTCCTATCATTGGTAATATTAATTCACCTGCATTCGAAACAAATGCTTCTATTTCGGTGGATGGAAATACGTTTTATTTTACAAGCGATAGAAAAGAAGGTAGTTATGGCGGGCAAGATATTTGGAGTAGCGTAAAATTACCAAATGGAGTATGGAGTTTACCAACAAATTTAGGTCCAACCATTAATACGCCTTATGATGAAGAAGCTCCTTTTATTCACCCAGATGGAGTAACTCTGTTTTTTAGTTCGAGAGGACATAAAAATATGGGTGGCTTTGATATTTTTAAAAGCACTAAAAATGCAGATGGTAAATGGAGCGAACCAGAAAATTTAAGAGCGCCAATTAATACTCCTGATGATGATATTTTTTACTCTCAATCTCCCGATGGTAAACGTGGATATTTTTCATCTATCAGAAAAGGAAATTTTGGAGATAAAGATATTTACAGAATTGATTTTGAGCGTTCGATAGCTGAACCATTAACTTTATTAAAAGGAATACTAACTTTTAATGGCACTAGTAAAATGCCTTCTAATGTAAAAATTATTGTAACCGAAGAAGGAACTAATCGTTTGGTGCAAGATATTAAGCCAAACGGATTAACCGGTAGATACGTGATGATTTTAGCGCCAGGATTAGAAGGGAAGACATATAATATTAGTTTCGAGGCAGATGGTTATCAGCCTTTATCAGTATCTATTATTATTCCACCAAACTCTTCGTATCAAGAATTGAGTAATGAATTTATGTTACAAATGGTTAACCTTGAAAGTAAAACTTTGGGTACGATGGGTGTAAAAGGAGTGGTGAGAAACAAAGAAGGTAAATCTATACCAGGTGCAACTATTAATATAAAAGATAATTTAACGGGGCAGTTATTAGAAACCTTCTTTACAACGTCCGATTCGGGTTCTTATTACTTTATTGTAAATCGGGGACAAAACTATAATATCTCTTATGAGGCAAAAGACTATTTGTTTCATTCCGAAAATATTAATATTCCTAAAGTAGCCGAATTCTCTACCTTGCAAAAAGATGTGATTTTAGATAAAGTAGAAGTTGGATCTAAAATAGTCTTAAATAATATTTTCTTCCAGTCTAATCAATCAATTCTTAGTAAAGAGTCTGAGATAGAAATTAATGAATTAGTTAAATTGATGAAAGAGTATCCTGAATTAGTGATTGAAGTATCGGGACATACAGATAGTAAAGGAAATGATGAGGCTAATATGAAATTATCTCAAGAACGATCACAAGCCGTTGTAAATGCTATTGTTAAAAAAGGCATTGATAAAGCAAAACTCGTAGCTAAAGGTTATGGGGAAACTGCCCCAATAGTTCCAAATGATTTGTCTGATGTAAAAGGGATGCAGCAAAACCGCAGGGTAGAGATGAAGATTGTGAAGTGATTTTCATTTAATACATAAAAAAACTTGTTATTTATAACAAGGTTTTTTTATGGTCTATATTGAAGTAGCTTAGAAGACTAGTAATAAGTAGCTCTTCTTACTTCAGCAATATGTTTACTGAAACGAATTACTTGACGAGTATAACCATATTCGTTATCATACCATACATACAATACAATGCTCTTTTTATCTGGAGAGATAATAGTAGCGTTACTATCAAAAACTGAAGGGCAAGGATTTCCAATGACATCTGATGATACTAATTCGTTACTGAAAGCATATTGAATTTGCTCTACTAAAGAACCGTTTAAAGCATAATTACGAATGATTTCATTTACCTCATCACGAGTTACTTCTTTATTGATGTTTAAATTTAAAATAGCTAACGATACGTTTGGTGTTGGTACACGAACTGAGTTAGCAGTAAATTTACCTGCTAAATGAGGTAATACTTTTTTCAAAGCACTCTCCGCACCTGTTTCGGTAATAACCATATTTAATGCTGCTGAACGTCCACGACGGTATTTTTTGTGGTAGTTGTCCAATAAGTTTTGGTCATTCGTATATGAGTGAACTGTTTCGATATGTCCTTTTTGAATTCCTAATTCTTTATCAATTACATAAAGGATTGGCATAATCGCATTTGTAGTGCAAGAAGCCGCAGAGAAAATTTGTCCGTTTTTAACATCAACTGTTTCATGGTTAATACCGTGAACAACGTTTGGTACATTCCCTTTTGCTGGAGCAGTTAATAATACTTTACTTACACCTTTTGCTTTTAAGTGACGACTTAATTCTACATCATCTCTAAAAACACCTGTGTTGTCAATTACTAATGCATTATCAATACCATAAGCTGTATAATCTACATCTTCAGGATTTTTTGCATCAATCATATGAACCGTATGGCCGTTAATGATTAAGGCTTTATTTGCTAAATCTTCAATAACAGTTCCAGGAAAAACACCATGAACAGAATCAGTACGTAATAAATCAGCACGTTTAATAATATCATCATCACTGCTACCACGAGTAACAATAGCACGTAAACGTAACTGCTCACCTTTACCTGCTTGAGATATTAACTCACGAGCTGCTAAACGACCAATACGTCCGAAACCATATAATATAACGTCTTTAGGAGTAATAGTTGTTTTTGCACCAATTAAATCTTTTAATTTATTTGCAATAAACTCATCCACAGATTTGAAGTTTGCAATTTCTTGTTGGAACTCAAATGCTAATTTTCCAATATCAATTCTAGACGGACAAACATCTGCATTGTTAATAGCAGTTGCAATTGCTAATGTATCATTTACAGAGATTGTTTTTTTGACAATATTTTTAGCATATAAATGTAAGTTCATCATTTGACTTACACTTCTATCTACTAATTGATTTCTGAATAAAATTAATTCAATAGATTTTTCGAACCATAATTTTCCAATAGTTCCAATTAATTCAATCGCTGCTTTCTCTTGAACAATCCAATCGTTTAGTTGCGTTTGGTAAGCTGCATTTGCTGTTTCTTTGGTTTGCATAGTTTATTTGTGTTTTGTTATTTGTTTGTTGTTGTTGTTTTTTTTCTAATAACTTTTATCCTAAAACCAACAACTTATTTATTAATCTTCATCATGCCCGTAACCTTCTGGAATTTCATGATCATCTTCATTATCCAAATCGTCTTCTCCTTCAAATCCATCTTCCTCTTCACTAACATCTTCTCCTTCTTCACCTTCCAAATGATTTAAGTCGCCTTCATCAATTCCAATGGTTTCGTTTTTGATTTCTTTATAAATCTCGCTTTCATCTGCAATTTCTGGATCATTTAACATCGTTGCCATCTGTTGATCAGCAGTTAATTCACCTTTTGCCATTTGTGCTTGCTTGTATTGTTTTGGTGGATTACCAATTGATTTTACGCAAGCAGGGTAAGTCCCTTTTGGATTGTCGGGTAAAATTTTCATTAACTCAATACAAAATGCCCATTTTACAGCGGGGTCAAATACATACATGAAACGCTGACGCGGACTATCAATGTATTTAGCAATTTTTGTTTTTGACATTAGATTTTTAGGAGAAACTCCCTTTCGAACTTCATCGGCATCTAATGGTAAATCTTCTTCTCGTAATGTAATTTCTTGATCTTTTCTCCAGTAATCATCGCTAACAAAAAAAGCTGCCGCATGTTTTTTATCAAACTTGTAAGCATCTTGTATAGCATTATGAAAGTCCTCGAAGGTTTGTCCAGATAGGATTTCTATTTCTCGATAAATGTCTTCGTTATCTTCTATAAATAATTTAAATTTATATACTGCCATACTAATTAGT
>CAITNS010000076.1 GCA_903893815.1 uncultured Bacteroidota bacterium | reverse complement strand
CGTTTGGTTTAAGCTGTAGTTATTCCAAGTTGGAGCAACGTTAGGTCCAGTTTTACCAAAAAAGTTACCAAAATAATTTAAAAAAGGAGTAGCATCAATACCTACTGACCATTCACCAGCTTCTGGCAAAAATGGTTCACCTTTTTTTGAAGTTAAATCTTGAGCAAATGCACCAGTTACACTGAATGCTAATGCCAATAAAGAGATTGATTTTTTCATAAATTGTTTTTTTAGTTTAATTTAATTGTTTTTTTACTTTATCTGATATTAAGTTGCAAACCAACATCAAATTTGGTAGAACAAATGTAGGTATTAAATATAAAATGCCAAATTCATCCAATATTTATATTATAAACATTGTGTGGTTAATAATATAAATATTTATTACGATTTATTTTGAAGCATTGGTACAAACTTAAATTTGCCGAAGGCTTGTTTTTCAAATTCTGTGGCGCTTTTTTTAACAATAACATTCATTACCTGCTCTTCGCCTTCGCCTAAAGGTATTACCAAAATACCACCAATAACTAATTGTGATAATAAATCTTGTGGTATATAAGGAGCCGCTGCCGTAACAATAATTTTATCAAATGGAGCAAACTGAGGCATTCCTTTATAACCATCTCCATAAACCAATTTGGCACCTTTATAACCTAATAAGGGTAAAAACACTTTAGTTTTATCAAATAATTCTTTCTGACGCTCTATCGAATATACTTTTGCTCCCATTTCTAATAAAACCGCTGTTTGATAACCGCAGCCTGTTCCAATTTCTAATACTTTATCGCCTTTTGCAATATTTAATTTTTCGGTTTGAAAAGCTACGGTAAAAGGATGCGAGATGGTTTGCCCTGCTCCTATTTTTAAGGCTTTATCTGAATAAGCATGATCTAATAAGGCGGGGCGCTCAGTAGATTGATCAAAAAATAAGTGGCGAGGAATTTTTAAAATAGAATTTAAAACTGACTGACTCGTAATTCCCTTTTCTTTTAACTGTTCAACCAATCGTTTTCTCTTTCCTTGGTATAAATATTCGTCTTCTTTATTTGAATTAAGTAACATGTGATAAATCTAATTATAATAAACAATCCAGTTTTAATATAAAAAATTGATTTCTAACAATTAGTTTTTAATAGGTATTACATTTGTAAAAAAAAATTAATGAACGTTGGAATTGCTGGATTAGGACACTTAGGAAAAATTCACTTAAAATTATTGGGAGAAATTCCTCAATATTCTATTAAGGCCATTTATGATATTGATAAACAGGTTATTGATAGTTTAACTTATCAAAAAGACGTTACTGTATGCAGTAATTATGATGAACTTTTGCAATTGTGCGAGGTGGTTTTAATTATTACACCTACTCCAACTCATTTTGAATTAGCGAGTAAAGCTATCAAAAAAGGAAAACATGTTTTTATTGAAAAGCCAGCAACTGATAATCCTGATGACACTAAAGTTTTAATAAATTTAGCTAAAGAAGCCGGCGTTATTGTTCAAATAGGTCATGTAGAACGCTTTAATCCTGCGTTTACAGCAGCTAAAGACTATTTTGAAAACCCTACATTTATTGAAATAGAGCGATTAGCGTGTTACAACTCCAGAGGAACAGATGTTTCGGTTGTATTAGATTTAATGATACACGATATTGATTTACTATTGAACACCGTTAAAAGTAAAATTCGTAAAATATCGGCTTCAGGAGCATCTATTGTCAGTAAAACTAGCGATTGGGCCAAAGTGAAAATAGATTTTGACAATGGATGTGTCGCAAATTTAACTGCTAATCGCTTGTCGGTTAGTAATGTGCGCAAAATGACTGTGTTTCAAAAAAACACCTTTATACATGTTGATTTACTAAACAAAACAACTAACATTCAAAAGATTAATCCTATTACTTCTAATTCAAACCAAAAAGGTATCGTATTAAATTCTGGAGTTGGTTTACAGCAATTTGAAATGCTTCAAAATCAACCTATTATTCATCCTGTAAACGCGATTAAAACAGAGTTAGAGATTTTTTATAAGAGTATTGCCGAAAATTTTCCATTGGCAGTTTCTTTGGCTGATGCTGAAATTGCCCTACAGGTAGTAAAGGAAATTGAATTACAAATCAATCCTCACAAAAAATAACTAAAAAAATAAATTATTATTTTTCCTCTCTTAATACAATAAGTGCTTTATATTTACGTTCTGATACCAATATGCGTCGATATTTACTGTACTTTTTACTGTTTTGTAACTTAATATTCTTTGTTTCTTGTAAAAAAGATAAGTTGAAAGCTCCCAAAGCATCGTTTTTGGTGGTTGATAATGCTTCGTTAAAAACAGTTGCCAGCCTTAATCAGGGCGCGAATAGTCACAAAATTGTTGATATTTGGTATTATGTAGACGGCGAATTTAAAGGTGTTTTTCCTGTAGGAAGCGTTATGCCAATTGTAGCTAATGGCAATGCTCAAATTACCTTATTTGCTGGTATAAAAAATAATGGAATTTCTTCTACCAGATTACCTTATTCGGTTTATAATTCTAAAACTTATAATTTAGATATAGAGCCTGGAAAAACCTACACACTTTCTCCTGAATTTGAATACAATTCAACCGCATTTTTTTACTATGCGGATGGTTTAGACGGCTTTGGCACTGGTAGTTATTTCAATTCGGGTAATACAAATTGCCAATATACATTGGATCCAAGCAAGGTATTTAGTGGTGCTGGCAGTATAATTATGACAATGACTGATGCTGTGCCTACCACTTCATTAGTTCAAGCCAATAGCTATTATTTGCCTGATGGCGGTGCAACCATTTAT
>CAITNS010000075.1 GCA_903893815.1 uncultured Bacteroidota bacterium | reverse complement strand
CGGCAGCGATATTTGCGGCGAAAACGCGAAAACAGGCAAGGTACAGGCACTATTCGCCCAGAAGTTTATTTTGCTGAGAACTCCCCAAAATTTAAAGTTCAATGAAACATAGATCTTTTATAGCGGCCTGATTTTCTTTTGATACTTTTTTCTTTTCCATATAATACTGATATTTATAGTGGTTTGATACAACATGAATACCTTTCAGAATAAAGTGACGACTGATAATTCCTTTTCCGTCACCAAGTTCTGATAACATCACAGCATAATCATCGTATGCCTCTTGATCACCTATATCATATAAATAAGCTGCCACATAAAAGCATAAAGATATTAAGTTCTCAATTGCTTTGAACTCACGAACTTGCATTTCCTCCCAGCCCAAACCTTCCTTTAAGAACTTAAAAACATACTCAATTCTCGAGCGCTTTAAATACTCCTTATACACACCATATGCATCATCAAATGAAAAGAGCGCCTTGTTGGTTAGCAATAGCATCGCCTCATCAAATACATTATTGCCGATCCTGTCTAAAATGGTAATCTTAACCGCAAATATTTTCCCATAAACTTTCCATTCAACTAGAATTTTACCATCTTGAATGACAGTTTTTTTTATGGATAGTTTCTGAAATGACAGTTGATGGCTGTTATCAAAAGAAGATACTATTAGCCTTACTTTCTTACCATTCTCATCGACCTCATCGAGGCACCTCGACTTTTTAGACCTGATAACAAATTTATCCCCGAGGATGTTTGAGATTAAATCAATATAATCATCGTCATCAAATTCTCGATCAAGGACATGGCTAATTTTTATAGCAGGATTACTCTGTTTTATCGCCTGGCTTACTCTACTTATTTCCTCTTTAGAAATTGTCTTTTTATTAAAGTAGTTACCCGATTCATAAATTTTCCTGGCGGATTCTCGACCATCAAAATCTATGCCAGACTCTAGCTTTGATAGGGTTTCTTGGCTTAAAAAATTACCTGCTCTATTACTGTATGTTTTATTTGATAGCAGGGTCACTATTTTAGATTTCGAGGGTAAGGCTATGATGTTATGGGTGCTATATCCATGGATTATCTTGTTATCTAAACTCCTAACATAGCCAATATCTTCTAAATCTGTACTGTATGGTTTTCGAATATCACTTGGGTCATGAATTAATGTAACAGCTTCTTCTGACCTAAGTTTTTCTTTGGCAAAGTCCATCAACGCGTTATTTGTTATATCAGGAGACATGTTGGATTTTGAGTTTTCCCCACTTAACGTTCTAACCATTTTTTTATACTCATTACGATCTTTTGAAAGTGTAAATAACCTTGTTCCACCACCATGCATGATTTTAGATAGGACATTGGATACATTTTTTAACGGACGGCTTGTTACCTAATTTTGATAATAATGGTTTAACAAACTCTGTGAGTGATTTCATGCTTACTTCCAAATAACTGAATTTTAATGAAAGTATTTAATTTATCAATTGGGTAGGTAAATTTTGGGTAGTTCTCAGTATAGTGCGCTATTTAAATAAAAGGATTAAAGCGGATTTTTTATGGGATGGAGCAAGAAACGTACTGT
>CAITNS010000074.1 GCA_903893815.1 uncultured Bacteroidota bacterium | reverse complement strand
TTTGGCGTAAATACTTCCACTGGCGCCAGTAATGGCTACAACTATTTTATGTTTATGGTGCAACTGTATTTTTTTTTGTTTTAATTCTATAACCTAAGGTAAATTCTAATATGTTATTGTAATATCCTTTATTAAACGTTCGAGCGATGATATTGTTGTAATAAATAGCTTGTTTAACTCTGTTAGGACGAGTTGTGATAAACGAATTACTACTTCTAAAATTAACAAACCATTTAGGGTTAATGTTTAATCCTAATCCTACTTTTACTGAAAAATCATATTTCTGAAAAGGAAACATGCCTGTGAAATTGCCAGCTTCAGAAGCTTCATAGTAATTTATTAAATAGGCAGCTGAAACTCCAAGGTCAAATAAAATTTTTTTTTGAGTGTAAGTCACTAAAATGGGAACCTCTATATAGTTGAGATTTAAATAGTAATAATTCAAATCATTTTTCTCTAAATTTTGGTTTTTTTGAGAGCCTTTTTGGATAAATAAAAAGTATAGATTCATACTTGCCTTTTCATTAAAAATTGTTTCAACTCCAACACCACCCATGCCTCCAAGTTTACGAAACCCACTGTACATATCGCCATGAACTTGGGCCGGAGTAACGCCCGCAGTTAATAAAACATTAAATACATTTTTGCTTGTATTACTTTTAGTGGGAGAACCTTGTGCAAGAAACAAAGCCGGTGAAAAAAAAAATATAGTTAGAAAAGTTTTCAAGTAATAATTGAATTTAAATATATTTTTTGAGCCAAATTAAAGCCTCATCTAGATTATTAAAAAATTTAGTAGGTCTTTCGGGTTTATTAATTTTAACGTAAAAATTAGCCAATATTTTTTGAGCTATCGAATTTAAAACAAATACATCTGCTTTTGAGTATGGATTATTCTCATTTTTACTTAATTTAGAAAGTAATAAAACATCTGCCGTAGCATTATTCTCACAAAAAACTAATACTGGTAATACTAAGCCAATATTCTTTTTTTGAGCGGCTACTAAATTTTTTAAATCATCCACAGTAAATTCCTGATTTTCAAAAACCCTTACCTCGTAGTAGGAATTATCTAATGCTTTAACTGAAAATGTTTCATTCTGATAAAAATTCGACATACATCAATATTAGTTATTTATTTTTAGTCTGCTTGTAAAAATGGATATTTATAATCTGTTGGAGGTGTAAAAGTTTCTTTTATTGTTCTAGGAGAAACCCAACGTAATAAATTAATTTTAGCTCCTGCTTTATCATTTGTTCCGCTTCCGCGTGCACCACCAAAAGGCTGCTGACCAACAACAGCACCAGTACATTTATCGTTAATATAAAAATTACCGGCAGCGTTACTTAATTTTTTAGTTGCCAATTCAATAGCATAACGGTCTTGAGCTAAAATAGCGCCAGTTAATGCATATATAGAAGTTGAATCAACTAACTCTAAAGTTTCTTCAAACTTTTCCGCATCATAAACATAAAGTGTTAACACAGGTCCAAATAACTCTTCGCACATGGTTACATATTTAGGATCTTTAGCTACAATAATAGTTGGTTCAATAAAATAACCTTTACTCTTATCATAATTTCCACCGGCTATAATTTCAACATTACTGTCTCCTTTAGCAGCATCAATGTATTTGGCTAATTTATCAAAACTTTTTTCGTCAATAACGGCATTAATAAAATTAGTAAAATCTTCAGTTGGACCCATTTTCATGTCTTTTAAATCAGCCAAAACGTATCCTTTTACTTCTTCCCATAAATTGCTCGGAACATATGCACGAGAAGCTGCTGAACATTTTTGACCTTGGTATTCAAAAGCACCACGAGAAATAGCCACTGCTAAAGATTTTGCTTCAGCTGATTTGTGTGCCATAATAAAATCTTTTCCGCCAGTTTCTCCAACAATACGAGGGTAAGAACGGTATTTATGAATATTGTTTCCAATAGTTTGCCAAATATTTTGAAAAACCTCTGTGCTTCCTGTAAAATGAATACCAGCAAAATCTTTATGGTTAAATACGACCTCAGCTGCATCTGGTCCGCTTGGATAAATTAAATTGATAACACCATCAGGTACACCTGCTTTTTTAAAAATTTCCATTAATACATTTGCACTATACACTTGAGTATTGCTTGGTTTCCAAACCACCACGTTACCCATCATGGCGCAACTTGTAGGTAAATTTCCTGCAATAGCTGTAAAATTAAATGGTGTTAAGGCATAAATAAATCCTTCTAATGGCCTCCATTCTAAACGGTTCCAAACACCAGGACCAGAAATTGGCTGCTCAGCATAAATCTCAGTCATGTACTGAACATTAAATCTTAAAAAGTCAATAATTTCGCAAGCACTATCAATTTCAGCTTGAAACGCATTTTTACTTTGCCCTAACATGGTAGCCGCATTTAACTTAGCGCGATATGGTCCAGATATTAATTCAGCAGCTTTTAAAAAGATAGAAGCACGGTGTTCCCAGCTTAAATTAGCCCATTTTTCTTTTGCATCTAAAGCTGCTTTAATAGCTTGCTCTACATGGGTTTTATCGCTTTTATGAAAATGTCCTAAAGTATGTTTATGATCGTGAGGAGGAGCTAAACGTGTTTTGTTTTCGCTGCGCACTTCTTTATTGCCAATATACATTGGAATATCTAATTCTTTACTACGTAATTCTTTTAACATAGCTTGTAGCTCTTTACGCTCAGGGCTTCCAGAAGCATAACTTTTTATCGGTTCGTTAACCGCAATGGGTACTTTATAAATTCCTTTTGGCATAGTGTGTTTTTTAGATGAGCGAAATTACCTTTTTATTTATTATAAAAATAAAATTATTGAGCCTTTATTATTTTCTTAAAGCCCTGAATCTCTCCTTTTGGGTTAAAAAACTTTAAAAGATAATTGCCATTTGAAAATTTTGATAAATCTATTTCAAATTGCTTTTTTGAAAAAGGAATTCCTCTCGTTCCATACTCAAATAGGGTCGTGCCATTTGCAATATCAACTAGCACATAAGAATATTCATAATCTGATTTGACGTTAAATTTCCCATCTGATGAAGGATTGGGGTATATAGTAACTGTTTTATTGTTATTTAACAATGAATTTAATGAAAGTATCGTGGTAGCTGTATCAACTAAGTAAGTTGTATCTTTTGGGTTACTCGGTACGTTTAATGAAGTTCTTTCCCAGTGATTCACACCATCTTTTAACATAAATCCTTTATGAAAATTTTCCTGATTGGTTAAGGCAAGAATGTTTGAGTACCAAAGTTCTGCAATAATGGTATCAGGTCTCACATTAATTAATCCGTAGCCATGTTTTGTAAACTCAGAATATACATGGTGTGGATTTACACCCTCGCTTAAACCTACTGCTAAACCTAATAAAAAACTTGGAATTCCCATTTCATCAAAATTCCCTCTCGTTATACTAGTTGGTAAAAATTCAGCAGCAACTGAGCCATTACCATTACTGCCATTATAAGCCAAAATATTATTAGGGTCAGGGCTTAAATCTGCTACCATAGTCACATGCGAATCTCCACTTAAAAAAAGAACATTATCAATGTTATTATTTTTAATATAGTTTAATAAGTCATCTCTGTTAGCATTAAAGCCGTCCCAAGAAGAAGTGCTCAATACAGTCCCATTTCCAGGAAACCAAGAGGGTAACCCAATAACAGACCAATCGCAAACCATTTTTTGGTTACCAACTATTTTCCATTTAGCTGTTGAATTACTCAATTTTGTTTTTAACCAATTATATTGCATATTCCCCAAAATACCTACATTATTTGGTGATATAGAGTCTATATTTCGGCGAGTTAATATATCAATCATCATAATATCCATTAAACTGCCATAACTATAGTCTCTGAATATTTGAGTGGTATCGCTATTGTTAGTAATTCGGGTTGGTACATATTCATAAAATGTTTTCATTGCCCCAAATAAATTAGCGTCCGTCATATTAGGTAAATCATGATTATCCCATATCGAAATCCATGGATGCATTCTTCTTGCTTCTCGTAAATCAGGATCCATTAAATAATATGCATGTCGATCTCTCCATGCTTGAACGGTTGCGGGTTCAGATGGGTAAGGTGATGGCACTCTTATTTCTTCATCAGCATCAACAAAGTCATAAATATAATCTCCCAAATGCATCACAAAATCCAGGTCGGTTTTTTCAGAAATCCTTCTGTAGGCATTAAAAAAACCTGAATAAATACTACTACAAGATACTGTTGCAAAACGAGCATGTGTGTTGGCATCTCCAAGTGGAGGAGCAGTTCGTGTTCTTCCAACAATTGAGTAATTACCAAGTGTATCTTTAAAACGAAAATAATATATTCTGTTAGGATATAAATTCCCTGCATCTACATTCGCTGTCCAATCTCGGCTTGAATTTACTGCAACCGAACCTGAACTAACTATAGAAGCAAATGCAGCATTATTAGATACTTCCCAAATAAGTTTTTGAGACAGATTATTAGTTGGAGTTGATATTTTTGTCCAAATAATAACACTGTTAGGCAGAGGATCGCCTGATGCTACTCCATAAATAAAAGGAGCATGAATCAAATCGCCATACATATTTGCAGCAAGTTGTGCTTTTATCTGAGATGAGATAACAAGAAAAAATATAAGTGCCTTAATTGATTTCATAAAAATTATTTTAAGCGAAATTAATTAATAGCAACTGTAAGAATTATTTAGTTTAATTTAGTAAAGGTTACTTAACCTAAAATCTACAATTTGTTTCGTTTTTGTAGTTGACGGTTTAACTTTTCTCATCCTCTAAAATCTTTTTTGTATCTTTGCCGCCTAAATTTTTTAAGAGATGATTTCTGTTTCTAATGTGAGTTTGCAATATGGCAAACGTATTTTATTTGATGAAGTAAATGTAAAATTTACTCCGGGCAACTGTTATGGTTTAATTGGTGCTAATGGTGCTGGTAAATCTACCTTTATGAAGATTTTATCAGGCGAAATTGAGCCTAATAAAGGTCAGGTAAGTATTTTACCTGGTATGCGTTTGAGCGTATTAAAACAAAATCACTTTGAGTTTGATGA
>CAITNS010000073.1 GCA_903893815.1 uncultured Bacteroidota bacterium | reverse complement strand
TTACAGCCCCAGCAGCTCTTTTTTTTGACTTTTCCATGTACAAAAAAAAGATATTGAAACGACTTTCAATATCCTTTAATCAAACCCTTTGCTGTATTAGGTTACAGACGTTATTACCAACTATTTTTGGCCATTATACCTATTAACAAATACTCATCTAAATGGACAAGAAATAAAAATCATAAAAGGAAATTTAAATAGCGGCAATTATTATTATCATCTTACACAAAATGGTAATTTAGTTTCAAAAGGGAAATTTATTGTAGAATAATTAAGAGCCTAATTTAGCCGCGATCCAAGCTGTACTCCAAGCATTCTGAAAATTAAAGCCTCCTGTAATTCCGTCTATATTTAATACTTCGCCACAAAAAAATAAATGAGGTACTTTTTTACTTTCCATCGTTTTAAAATTCACTTCTTTTAAATTGATGCCACCAGAAGTAACAAACTCATCTTTAAAAGTGGTTTTGCCATGCATATCATACACATCATTACAAAGCACTTGGGCTAGTTTATTCATTTGTTTTTTACCTAACTCAATCCATGGTTTTGATAAAGGGATATCTGACCTCAACACTAAATACTCCCACAAACGTTTTGGGATTTCAAATAAGGGTGTATTCACTATTAATGCTTTTGAACCTAATTGCAAACTCAAATCTTCTTTTAATGCCTCTTCATTTAAGGTTCCTGTCCAATTTACAGAAATACCAGCCTGATAATTTAATTTAAAAAAATCATATGCTGCAAAGGCCGATAACTTTAAAACTGCTGGTCCACTTAAACCCCAATGCGTAATTAAAACTGGTCCGGTGTATTGGTGTTTAGTTCCTATCACTTTTACGGTTCCACTCTTCACACTCAATCCCATTAATTCTTTTATGTGGCTTTGCGGTAAATTCAAGGTAAATAAACTCGGAATTAATTCATCAATGGTATGTCCGCATTGTTTCAAAAACGAATAATTTTTTTCTTGATTATGTCCGCCAATACTACAAATAACAGCATCAGCTTTATATGTTTGTTTTGAGGTTTTTACTATAACATTGTCACGCTGAGCGGAGTCGAATCGTAAATTAAAGTTCTCGACTACGCTCGAACTGACATTATCTGAATTAAGTTCCAACACTTCCTCATTCAAATTAATGTCAATGTTATATTTTTGAGCTTCTTGTAAAAAACAATTAATTATGGTTTCGCTGCTATTGCTTTCAGGAAACATTCTTCCATCGGGTTCTACTTTCAATTTCACCCCTCTTTTCAAAAACCAATCAATGGTATCTTGAACTGAGAATTGAGAAAACACTTGACGAAGTTCTTTTTCTCCTCGAGGATAATTCTTAATTAGCTCATTATTTTCAAAACAATGATGCGTAACATTACAGCGCCCGCCACCAGACACTCTTACCTTAGACAAAATCTTATTCGATTTTTCTAAAATAATGATTTTATTTTCCGGAAAATTAATAGCGGCGTTGATTGCTGAAAAAAATCCAGCAGCCCCGCCGCCTATTACAATTATGAGTTTTTTAGAAATAATAAAAATGTTTAATCTAATTTAAGCCAAACAATTGAAGACTTTTTTGTTTTAGGATCAGTCACTAATGTTGCATAGCTTTTAGTTGATGCGTTATAGTCTGAGCTTGAAAAATTACAAAAATCATTGTCTTTCTTATCTTTTGGCGTACCAAAAATATACTCTTTTTTAATGGTGTTATTACTGTATGTATATTTTACAGCAGTAGTTATCGAAATAGCTTTTACTAATTTTGGCTCTTCCGACTCTGGCAATTCCATATTTTCCTGTGTATTATTAAAGAAAATATAATTTGAATTATCTGTTGTAATCACATCGATGGCAAAATATTGTTCACTTGCCAAACCTGGATCATCCCAACTATCAGCTGGTCTATAACCTGTTCTAATATCATTACAATTAAACTCTTTATGCTTACCACTCACATAAACATTTGCTGGTATTACCGCTGTATTAATCACCTTACCTTCAGGAGAAATAGTAATTAACGCAAAATCACCTAAGAATGTACCTACTATACCAGAACCATTACCATATTTTATAGTTGTGTTTTGGGATAAGACAATTAAATTTCCATTTTTATCGATGAATGTTCCTTGTATCATACCAAAAAAATCATCTTTACGATTTAATTTATTTTTATAAATTTCATTTGCTTTAGTATAATCTATCTTATAAGGTTTTTCCAACTGTAAGGTTGTTGGGTTTATGCTTTGAAAAACAATATCATACTTCCTGTTATCTCCTTTTATTTCAACATCAGTTATCAATACCATATTGATAGTTCCTTTTATATTATTATAAATAAAATGACCTCTAGAGCCTTTGTAAAATTCTGAATAAGCCAATTCTTTTTGAACAAAACTGGTTTTTCCTTTTGCTAATTGCGATACATAAAAACGAGCTTCTTCGCCGCCTGATTTTTTAGTATTAAAAGCATAAGTTCCAATAACTACATAGTCGTCTTTATGTACATAAGCGCTTAAAAATTTCGTGAATTTATATTTATTATTCGGAGCGGTATAATTCGCTTTGTTTATCACTTTATGCTCTGGGCTGTAATGAAAAACTTCAATTCTGTCTTTAGTTTCTGGGGCAAAGGTATTATATCTAATTAATGCGTAATAATCACTTTCTGGATCTTTTACAATTTTAAGATCAGGCATATCAACATCTCCAAAAGCAGCAGCATAAGCATCACCTGTTGTAATTTTATTTAACTCAGCAATTTTTTCTTCGCTTTTAAGCTTACCTGTTTTACCATCAATTAATATACGAATTAAAATAGGAGTTCGATCCTCTGCCTTTTGATAAAAAATGGCAACATCTCCCCCTATTTCGTAAATTCCACTAATGATATAATAGCCTAACTTATCATCAATCATTGTTAAGGTTAATTTATCAGAGGCTATTTTCTTTCTAGTAGCATCAAATAACATCACATTTATACCTTCTTTTTTAGTGAATTCAACAAAAAACGTGTTATTGTTTTTTAGCTGTACTAACTTACTCCAACCTTGTGGCTCTTCAAAGCCTACACTTTTGTCTTGTTTTTGAGAAAATGAGTTCAATGAAATTATACTCATTAATAATAGCATGATTTTTTTCATAGTTTTTTTTGTTTTTAGTTACTAGTAAGCAATGATAATGGTTTTATTCCTTATTCAGCAATTTTCAACAACTATTTAACCCTTTTTTAAAGTAAGTAATTCTAAAATTACTTACTTTAGTATAAACTTTAAATATTACAACAATGGGATTATGGGATAAATTAAAAGGTGAATTTATTGATATTATTGATTGGACAGATAGTACCAATGATACCATCATTTATAAATTTCCTCGTTTTCAAAACGAAATTAAAATGGGAGCACAATTAACGGTTCGCGAGAGCCAGGTAGCTGTGTTTATGAATGAAGGAAAAATTGCTGATGTGTTTCAACCAGGTATGTACGCATTAAGCACTCAAAATATGCCAATTTTATCTACTTTAAAAGGATGGAAATTTGGTTTCAATAGTCCATTTAAAGCAGATGTATTTTTTGTAAGCACTAAGCAATTCATCAATCAAAAATGGGGTACTAAAAACCCAATTATGTTGCGTGATGCGGAGTTTGGACCAGTGCGTTTACGTGCTTTTGGTTCTTATGCTTTTAAGGTATCTGACGCTGCTTTATTTTTAAAAGAAATTGCTGGAACAGATTCTGAATTTACTGTGGATGAAGTAAACGAGCAATTGCGCAATATTGCTGTTTCTCGTGGAATGGATGCATTGGCTGAAAGTAAAATTTTGGTTTTAGACTTATCTTCTAACACAGATGAAGTATCAAAAATCATTACAGACAAAATTAAACCAGAGTTTAATGAAATTGGATTAAACTTAACTAAATTCTTAATCGAAAATGTATCCTTACCACCAGAGGTGGAAGCTGCTTTAGATAAACGTAGTAGCATGGGAATTATTGGAAACTTAGGTGCTTACACCCAGTTTCAAGCAGCTAATGCCATGGAAGAAGCTGCAAAAAATCCAGCAGGTGGTATGATGGGAGCTGGTTTAGGCGCAGGTATGGGAATGGGAATGATGGGGCAAATGGGTAATGCATTTCAAAATCAACAATTTAATGGTGGAACTGGACAAAACACGCCTCCTCCACCGCCAATCGTTCAATTTTTTGTAGCCGTTAATGGTGCTCAAACTGGTCCTTTTAGCATTCAGCAATTACAAGCAATGGCTGTTTCTGGGCAATTTAATAGACAAAGCTTAGTATGGAAACAAGGTATGACTAGCTGGTTAGCAGCCGAAGCACAACCTGAATTAGCAGATGTGTTTAGTGCTGTTCCACCACCACCGCCGCCAATTGGATAATCACTAAAACTTAAAAATCCCCTTTTACAAAGCAAAGGGGATTTTTTTGTGATATATTTTTAGTATTTTGCTTTCTTAAACAATAACTTATGCTTTGGCACATTCTTAAATATTACATGTGTTTTGTGATTGCTGTTTTTTTTAAGCGCAGTCAAATAAAAAATGCCCATCACTTTAAAGTTAAGGGTCCAGTAATTTTAGCTGTAAATCATCCTAATGGATTCATGGATCCTATCGTACTTTCTACCTTAGGATATTACCCACGATTACGTTATTTAGCACGTGGAGATGCTTTTAAAAAAGGATTAATTACAGGTATCTTAGAAAGCTTAGGTATTATTCCAATTTACAGAATACAAGATGGTGGCAAAGAAGGTTTGAAGAAAAATGATGCCACTTATGAAAGGGTAAACTCTCTTTTAAATAAAAATAAAAAAATAATGATTTTTGCTGAAGGTTTATGTATCCAAGAACGTCGCTTACGCCCTTTAAAAAAAGGAGTTCCTCGTATGATTATGGGAATTATGGAATCGGGCAAATTAGATGATTTAATTGTAGTACCAGTTGGCATAAATTATACAGATCCTTCTCAATTTCAAGGTACTCTTTTTTGCAATGTAGGCAAGCCTATCAAAATGATAGAATATATGGCAGCTTACAAAGAAGCTCCTGCAAAAACCATGAATCAGTTTTTAGCAGACTTAACGCCTCGCATGAAAGAACTCATCGTTCATATTAATCACCAACGTAGCGAAGAAGTAATTGAGCATTTAGAAGAAGTTTGCAGACTCGATTATTATAAACAAAAAAATTATAGCTTAAGAAATTTAGAACATGATTGTAATTTCTCTAATGATATTGTTGATATTATAAATAAAGTCGAAGAAACGCAACCAGGAAAAGTAAAAGAATTACATCATAAAACGGCTCACTATTTTTCTATATTAAAAAAACATAATTTAAAAGATTGGTTATTCAGTCCACATAAACAGTACCTCATTAATTATGGAGTTTTTATTTTGAGACTATTATTCCTTATTGCAACACTTCCCATTTATTTAAGAGGTTTAATTGCTAGTTATCCTCCCTATAAACTCACAGATATCATCACGAAAAAGAAAGTGAAAATTGTTGAGTTTAAAGCATCCTTTAATATGGGAATTGGTGCAGTTTTATTTTTACTGTATTACAACCTTCAATTTTTTGCAGTAAAAGCAATTGCACCAAACGCTTTGTGGGCTTTACTATTTTTAGTAATTTCTATTTTAACAAGCATATTTTGCTTAAAAATATCGCCTTTCCGTAAAAAAACGTGGGGAATTTTGAGAGTCTTAAAATTGAAGTCTTCTCAACCTGATTTGATAACAACGTTAGAGCACCACCGTAAGGAGATTATTCGGTTGTTTGAGGAATTACAATCCTCAAAATAATTAATTTAAGGCGTCAAAAAAATCCAACTCAGGGTATTCAAATTGTAGTTGAACCTCTGGAGAATCCGGATTTTTGTTTTTATTAGTAATGAGTTTTGATATTGCATATGCCTTTAGTAGATTATCTGACAACGGTTGCATCATATCCACAATTTCTGTTTCTTTTAAATTTGCAGTTAACCAATGGTGTTCAAATCCTTTTTGTAATATAAAAGGCATACGTAACTTTTCGTTATGTATTTTACTCATCAGGGCATTAGCAGGGGTTGTTATAATTGAAAAGGTGTATTCTGTTTTCCCTGTATCCTTATTCACCCAATCATTGTATAGACCTCCCATTGCAAAAACCTCGGTATCTTTGTATTGGATAAAATAAGGATATTTTTGCTTCCCTAAAGTGCGCCATTCATAAAACCCGTCCACTAACACTAAACATCTTTTATCTCTGATAGAATGTTTAAAAGATGGTAATGTAAACACCGTTTCACTTTTTGCATTCAATGTTTTTATTTGCATTTCTTTTGCCTCTTTTGCTGTTTTACAAAAATCAGGAATAAGGCCCCAATGGTATGCTGTGATTAGTGACGGCTGTATGGAACTAATAATAGGAACTAAAGGTTGTGTAAAGCCAGATAAATGATAATGCGAAGGCATAACAATACATGAATCAATTTTTGACTTGAATTGTTTTTCGGTTTCTTTACTGACTTTTTTTGTAGAAATACTATAACACATATTTTTATTTAGATGTAAATTTAATCTTCTTTTTTGTTTTCATTATTTTTTTGTGTTAGGAATGGGAGCACAAATCCCTTTTGTGTTCCATTACAAAAAAATTGAAGCGGGAAGCTTAACTAAATCGTTTATCTTGTTCAATATCTAATTTCGCCATTTTTTCAACTTCGATACTTGGCACACCAAATTCCTCAACAACTTTACCTAATACCAAATATACGCCCCAACCTTTAAACGGAAACTCCTTGAGTGATGGCGGAAAATGTGTTGTATCAAAATAATCGCCATCTACATCTAAAAATGTTCCAAAGGCCATTAACTTTCCGTTAGAGGTACGAACCGTTTTTTGAGTAACAAAGCTCCCTATCATTCGCAGTTTTTTCCCAATATGCTTCGTTAAATCTTTAGCCAAGCAATCGCCTCTTGATTTTGTTTTTAGTAAATCGAATTCGGTTAATGTAACCGGAAATTCTAATAATTCAATTTCATCATAAGCATCTTCAATTTTATTACGCGTTAAAGTTGGTAGCTTCCATTTTACAAGCGGTTCATTAAACATACTGAGCGATACATCTTTTCTTTTTAAATCTGCTGGATTGTAAAGCATATGCGCTTCCCACAAAAGTTCTCGTTTATCTTGGCCAATAAATCTAAAGGAATCAATTCTAATTAAAATAACCAATTGTTCTAAGGATATATTTGTTCTTGATTTAAAATCCTCTAAAGATTGGTAGTTACCCCCACTCTCTCGCTCCAAAACAATTGTATGCGAAATAGATTCCCCTAAAGATTTAATATGAATAAAGCCTAAATAAATATCTTTACCAAACAGCATGGTAGTGTATATACTTTTATTAACGCAAGGCAAATGAATAATACCTCCCAATTTTCGAGCTTCATTCACATAAATACGCGTGCCGTAAAATCCACCAAAATTATTAATCACAGCCACAATAAACTCTAATGGATAATGTGCTTTTAAATACAAACTCTGATAACTCTCGCCAGCATAGCTAGCTGAATGGCCCTTTGCAAAACTATACCCAGCAAAAGATTCAATTTGTTTCCATACTTTTAAACCTAAGCCTGCTTCATACTTTTGTTTTTCGCAATACTTAAAAAACTTTTTTTCTATTTCTTCAAACTGTTTTTGGTTACGTGATTTTCCGCTCATCATTCGTCTTAACACATCCGCATCTGATAAATCTAATCCCCCAAAATGATGAGCAATTTTTAAAACATCTTCTTGATACACCATTACACCATAGGTTTCGTGCAATTGCTCTTCCATAATAGGATGTAAGTATTCTACTTTTTTAAATTTTCGATGACGTTCAATAAAAGCACCCATCATACCACTACGGGCAACACCAGGCCTTATAACAGAACTTGCTGCCACCAAGGTTAAATAATTATCACATAATAACTTCCGAATAAGCATGCGCATGGCAGGACTTTCAATGTAAAAACAGCCTGTTGTATTGCCACTCACTAATAATTTATTACTGGCTTCGTCGGTTTTAAATTTTTCTATTTGATGTATGTTAACTTCAATTCCTTGATTAATTAAAATGAGTTCGCGTGCTTCTTTAATATGTCCTAAACCCCGCTGACTTAAAATATCTAATTTTTCAAAACCAGCATCTTCGGCAATATGCATATCAAACTGTGTGGTGGGATAACCTTTTGGCGGTAAATCTAACGCCGTGTAATAGGTTAATGGTTCTTCAGAAATTAATACGCCGCCAGCATGTATACTTCGTATACTTGGATTATCGGCAATGGTATCGTACTGAGATAAAATTTCTTGACAAATAGCGTTATCATTTAATGGAGATGTTGGATAACGAATTAAGCGATCAATATCTTCTTTAGGCAAACCATGTATCTTACCCATTTCTCTAATAATGGAACGATCTTGAAAAGTAACCATAGCGCCTAATAACGCCGTATGCTGTTTGCCGTATCTTGCAAAAATATAATCGTATACAGCATCTCTATCTTTCCAACTATAATCAATATCAAAATCGGGGGGCGATTTACGTTTAGGATTCAAAAACCGTTCAAAGTACAAATCCAATTCAATAGGATCAACATCCGTTATTCGTAAACAATACGCCACAATACTATTGGCGCCACTTCCTCTACCATAGTGATAATAACCTTTACTCCACGTAAATTGAATGATGTCCCACGTAATTAAAAAGTAGGAACAAAACCCTAATTCACTAATAATTTCTAATTCATTTTTAACACGTTCTAACGCCACTCGGTTTGTTTTAGAATAGCGATAAGCAAGCCCTTCAAAGGTTAATTTTTCGAGCAGGAGTTTATCTTCTATTTCATTTCCAGTATACGTTTTTTTATTTTTTATTTCTTTAAAATTATAATCAAACGTTGATGTAGCACATAGTTTTTTGGTGTTTTGAATGATGTGCGGAAACGCATCAAAATACTCTAATAGTTTTTCTTTGGGAATGATGTACTCATCCACACCAGCATATTGTTCTTGTTTTAGCTGATCTAACAATACGTTTAAATCAATAGCCCTTAATTTTTTATGAATTAAATAACCTGGCTTATTTTTATAAGTAGAGCTTTGCAAAATCACATACTTTTTTTGTACAGTTTTTTTTTCTAATACAATTTTATTCAAGTCAGATAATTTTACACCAATGTATTCATGATCCTTTAATGGAAATAATGGCTTACCGTATGGATAAATGACATAACAGTTTTCAAAAACTGGTTTATCTGGGTATGGCACACCTGATAAATTTGATAGCGTTAACAATTCATTAATTTCTTTAAAGCCTTCATTGTTGAGAGCAATGGCAACAAACAATAAGTCGTTACCTATTTTAAATTCGGCGCCAACAATAGGCTTTATACTCTTATCATAACAAGCTTTTACAAAATGCAAAACACCCGACGTGTTATTAATATCGGTTAAGGCAATGCTATCGTAATGTTTAGCTTTAGCAATATCAATTAATTCGTTAATAGATAATGTGCCATACCGTAAGCTATAATATGAATGACCATTAAGTATCATCTCTTTTCTCTTTTAATCCAACGGCGCGGCCAATAGCATCTGAGCCAAAACGCATTCTTATTTTATCAAGGGCACTATATAAATTTATTTTTTCTTCGGTATCATCAAACAAATTAATTTGATTAAACCCCGAAACTAAATTGCTAAACTTGACGCCTATTAATCTGATTAACACCCGGCGATTGTAGTTTTTCATAAACAACTCCGTTACCTTTTGCAATAACACATGATCAGAGGCAGTATAAGGAATACTCGCCTGAAAAGTATGCGTTTGAAAATCAGAATACTTTAATTTTAAAGTGATACAGCCCGTTACTTTTTTTAATTGACGCAAATCATATGCTAAAGTATCCGTCATTGTTACCAGCATATTTTGCAACATATTAGCATCAGTAGTATCTTTATCAAAGGTTGTTTCCTTACTCATACTTTTTTGTTCGGTATAAGGCTCAATAGGATTTGTATCAATGCCATTGGCTTTTCGCCAAATAGACACTCCATTTTCGTTTAGCACACGTTGCATGGCAATCATCGGCATGCTTTGTATGGTTTCAATTTTTGAAATGCCCATTTTTTGAAGCGTAGCGTTTGTTTTTTCGCCAATACCAGGAATTTTACGAATGGATAAAGGCGCCAAAAAACTTTTTTCTAAACCATGCAAAATTTGTTTTTCACCATTTGGTTTTGACTCGCCAGTTGCAATTTTTGACACCGTTTTGTTTTCGGATAAACCAAAAGAAATAGGAAGCCCTGTTTCTCTAATAATTTTTTCTCGTAATTCATGAGTCCATAACATGCTTGTTTTCACGTATTTTTCCATGCCAGAAATATCTAAGTAATGCTCATCAATACTTGCCTTTTCAAATAAAGGCGCATCAGCTTCAATAATTTCGGTGACTTCTTTTGAGTATTTTGAATATTGGTCCATATCGCCACGTATAAAAATAGCGTGTGGACATAGTTGTTTTGCCATACGTGAGGGCATTGCAGAATGTACACCAAACTGACGCGCCTCATAACTGCAAGATGCCACCACTCCCCTATCTGAAGTTCCTCCTACAATAACAGGCTTACCAATTAATGAAGAATCCATTAGCCTTTCTACCGAAATAAAAAAACTATCTAAATCCATATGTACAATTGTTCTTTCCATTACCTATATATTCGGCGATTAAAATTACTACGATTTGAAGCTAGTTTTTGCTACAATTTATAGCAATTTATGACTTAATGGCTTTACTTGTAAACAATCTTGCATTCTTTTGGTTAATCGCGTAATAAAGTAAACAAATTATGCTAACCAACTATTGTTGCTAAAAACAGTCAATTTCCTTAATAAAATAGACTCAGTTTATGGAAAGAAAAGTCATTAATTTGTTTAAATTTATCTTGAAAACCACTTTTACATACCCCAAACAAAAAACACTACTATGACTCGTTTAATAAACTTATTCATTTTATTTTTCATTTCCATTTCATTATTTTCTCAAAAAGAAAACAGTGATAGTATTTTACTAAAAAACACAAAGTATAGACTTGTCGGCCCATTTAGAGGCGGAAGAAGTTGTGCTGTTATTGGAGATGCAAAAAACAAAAACACCTTTTACATGGGTTCAACAGGCGGCGGCGTGTGGAAAACTATTGATGGTGGTAGTAATTGGAAAAACATTTCAGATAAATATTTTGGTGGTTCAATTGGCTGCATTAGCATTTCAAAAAGTGATCCCACTATCATTTATGTGGGTGAAGGGGAAAACTCCTTACGTGGAAATGTAAGCGAAGGCTTTGGTATGTGGCGCTCTGAAGATGCAGGTAGGACATGGAAACAAATTGGATTAAAAGATAGTAGACATATTACACGCATCGTTATTCATCCAAAAAACCCTGATATTGTTTGGGTATCAGTCATTGGTCATTTATTTGGGCCAAGCAACGAACGTGGTGTTTATAAAACAATAGATGGCGGAAAAACATGGAGAAAAGTTCTCTTTAGCGATAGCCAGAGTGGTGCCGTGGATTTAGTAATGGAACCTGGTAATCCACAAACACTATATGCAAGTACTTGGACAGTTATTAGAAGGCCATATAGCATGGAAAGTGGAGGCGCAGGTTCTGCCTTATGGAAAAGTATAGATGGTGGAGAAACGTGGGTAAAATTAAATGACAAAAAAGGGTTTCCAAATAAATCGGTTATCGGTATTATTGGGGTTAATGTTTCTGAATCAAATCCAGAAAAAGTATTTGCCATTATAGAAAATGAAAAAGGAGGATTATATGTAAGTGAAAACTCAGGAGAAACATGGACCTTGCAAAATAGCACAAATGATATTCGTCAGCGTGCTTGGTATTACTCAAAAGTATTTGTTGATCCAAAAAATCAAAACACGGTTTATATTTTAAATGTTGATTTTTTAAAAAGTACAGACGGGGGTAAAACTTTTAAAGCTATTGATACACCGCATGGCGACCATCATGATTTATGGATTGACTCAGAAGATGGAAATCGTATGATTATTGGTGATGACGGTGGTGCGCAAATTTCGTTTAATGGTGGTGATAACTGGAGTACATATGAAAACCAACCAACTGCACAGTTTTATAGAGTAAGCACAGATAACCATCATCCATATCGAATTTTAGCTGCACAACAAGATAACAGCACTGTAAGAATTTTATCACAATCAGATCATGGTTCTATTACACAAAATGATTGGAGCTCAACCGCAGGATTTGAAAGTGGCTATGTTATTGCTGATCCCACAAATCCTGAAATCGTTTATGGCGGAAATTACGCAGGATACTTATCAAGATTAGATCATACCACAGGAGAAAATAGAGCCATTAGTGTTTGGCCTATTTCACCAATCGGACAAGGAGCAGATGCACAGAAATATAGATTTCAATGGAACTTTCCCATTTTCTTCTCTCCACACAATCCAAAAAAATTATATGCAGGTGGTAATGCATTATTTGTTACAGAAAATGAAGGTGCTTCATGGACAGCTATTAGTGGTGATTTAACAACCAATGATAAAGAGAAGCAAAAACCAAGTGGTGGGCCTATTACAAAAGACAATACCAGCGTTGAAACTTATTGCACCATTTTTACAGCAACAGAATCGCCATTAGAAAAAGATATACTATGGGTTGGTAGTGACGACGGATTGATACATATCAGTAAAGATGGAGGTACCAAATGGGAAAATGTAACTCCGCCAGCAGCAGGAGAATGGATGATGTGGAATTGTGTAGAAGTGGATCCTATAAAAAAAGGAAAAGCATATTTTGTGGGAACAAAATACAAGAGTGATGATTTTACTCCCTATATTTTTAAAACAGAAGATTACGGAAAATCGTGGAAACTTATTACCAATGGAATTCCATCCATGGCATTTACAAGATGTTTACGTGCCGATAATGTAAGATCAGGATTATTGTATTGCGGAACTGAGTATGGGATGTATATTTCATATGATGATGGCGCTAATTGGAAATCATTTCAATTAAACTTACCTAAAACACCGATTACAGATTTAACTATAAAAGAAAATGATTTAATTGTAGCTACACAAGGCAGAGCCTTATGGGTTTTAGATGATTTAACTCCCTTACAACAAATGAATAGTAGCGTTACTCAAAATAAATTATTTGTATTTGATATTAGTTCGTCATACACTTATAATGGATACCAAAATTTAAAGGCAACAAATAGTGGTATAAACCCACCAAATGGGGTTGTTATTAATTACTATGTTAAACAAATAACAGATACAACTTTAGTAACTATAACCATAAAAGATAAAAATAAAAAAACAATTACCTCATTTTCAACAAAAGGTGATAAGGATGCTAAATCAGGAAAACCTAAAAAATTAGAAACAGAAAAAGGCTCAAATCTATTTGTTTGGGATATGTATTATCCAGACCCAATAAAAATTGAAGGGATGATTTTTTGGGATGGTATGAATAAAGGACCAAAAGCTGCACCTGGCAAGTATTACGCTACTATCAAATGCGAAAAAGATAGTATAGAAAAAGAATTTGAAATAAAAGCAAATCCATCTTACAAATGTTCGGCAAATGATTACCAATTGAAAAATGACTTTTTAGTAAAAGTAAGCGACAAATTTAACGATGTACAAAAAAGTATTTTAAAAATTCGTGATTTAAGGAGTCAAACAAATTCGTTTACTGATAAACTTGGAAAAGAATGTCCGAAGGATATTAAAAGCAGTTGTGATAGTATTAACAAGCAACTCACGAAAATTGAAGAGTTTTTATATCAAACAAAATTAAAAAGTGGGCAAGATATTTTGAACTTTCCAATGCAATTAAATAATAAAATTAGCGTACTATATAATTATGTAGAAGGATCTGAAACAGCACCAAACAAACAGGCCTTAGAAGCTTTTGCAGAAATCGAAAAATTAGCGGATATAGAAATTAATAAATTAAATACGATTATTACTAATGATATTTTGCAATTAAATAAAATGATTACAGAGAAATCATTGCCACTAATTATTTTGAAAAAGGATTAATTCTAAAACTTATTTAGTAATATTTCGGGGATGATAACTCAAAATATTTTCACGAAGGAAATATTGATCTAAGTGTGTATAAATTTCGGTAGTAGTAATACTTTCATGTCCTAACATTTCTTGCACAGCACGTAAATCTGCTCCACCTTCTACTAAATGCGTAGCAAATGAATGCCTAAATGTATGCGGACTTAGTTTCTTTTTGATACCAGCTCTTTCTGCTAAATCTTTGATCACGTAAAACACCATTTGCCTCGTAATTGGTGTACCTCGTTTACTCAAAAAAATCATATCCTCACTATTTTTTTTAATAGTAATATGATTACGATGGTGTGTGGTGTAGTTATCAATCAATTTTAGGGCCGACTTACCAATAGGTACCAATCTTTGCTTGTCACCTTTACCAATAACACTAATAAAACTATCGTTGATATGTAAATCACTTAACTTTAAACCAATTAATTCAGAAACGCGCAAACCACAACTATACATCGTTTCTAGCATGGCTAAATTACGTTCTCCTTCAGGCGTGCTTCTATCAATATGAGAAAGCATTAAGTCAATTTCTTCTACGCTTAAAAATGTAGGGAGTTTGCGCTTAATACGAGGTGTTTCTAATAACTCAGCTGGATTAATTTGAATATAGTTCTCTAAAATTAAAAACTTAAAGAAATGTTTAATTCCTGAAATAATTCGAGATTGCGTTGTTTCCGTAAAATGAAATTCAGAGATATATTTTAAAAACTCTTGTAAATCTTGTAACCTAACATCTGAAGGATTTTTGGAAGGATGAAATAATTCAATAAACACCATCAGTTTCTGAATATCACTTTCGTATGAAACTACTGAGTTTTCAGACAGCGACTTTTCTACTTGGAGATAGTATTTAAAATCTTGAATATTTGTTTTCCAAAGTTTCAACTTATTGATTAAATTTGATTTATAAAAATCTATATAACGTGTTAAAGATAGCAATAATCAATGGTCCAAATTTGAATCTTTTAGGAAAAAGAGAGGTAGAAATTTATGGTAATCAATCATTTGAAGATTACTTTAAAACGATTCAATCTAAATATCCAACTATTGAATTAAGCTACTTTCAAAGCAATATAGAAGGTGAATTGATTAATAAATTACACGAGCTTGGTTTTAATTACAATGGTATTATTATCAATGCAGGAGCATACACTCACACATCTATCGCCATTGCTGACGCCATTGCAGGAATTAAAACACCCGTAATTGAAGTTCACATTAGCAATGTTTTTGCAAGAGAAGATTACAGACATGTTTCTTATTTAGGAAAACATTGTAAAGGCAGTATTAGTGGCTTTGGACTAAAAGGCTATGAAATGGCGCTTGAGAGTTTTTTATAAATTATCTGAACACTGTAATGTGTCCTGCTTTATTTATAGTTCCTTCTTTTGTACTTACTTCTATTAAATAAATGTACACGCCATCGGGCACTGATACGCCTTTGTAAGTTCCATCCCAACCTTCATTAATATCTCTTAACTCTCTTATTTTTTCTCCCCAACGGTTATAGATTAAACAATTCATTTTATCCAAACACGTACCTTTTATTAACCAAATATCGTTGACTTTATCATTGTTAGGCGTAAAGGTATTAGGTATATATAACGTAAAATCTGTTTTGTTGCTAGGTACGGTCAATACATATTCAGTTTCACATAAGGATGAATCTCGAATAGATAATGTATAATTACCTGTACTTAAATTTTCAAAAATCATATTATTAGTTAATCCATTATTATTAAAATTTATGGAATAAGGTTTAACGCCTTCTTTAATACTATCTATAACAATAGAACCATCATCACTATCACAACTTGGAGCTGTGATAGATATAAAACCAAGTGGACCACCAATAGAACCAACATTAAAAATTGTTGATGTTGTGCAAGCTCCATTTATAATTGTTAAAGCATAATTACCAGTTGGCAAACCAGTAGCATTATTTGTAACAGATACATTTGGGCTCCAAGAATAATTACTTCCAATCATATTATCCGTAATTGAAATACTACCATCATTTAAATTACAGTTTGAAGGTAAAACAGTTGAAGAAATTATGGATAATGAAACTGAACCAATAATACTAATTACTGTATTAGTCTGACAAGCGCCATTATTAATGGTAATTGTATAATTCCCAGCTACCAAATTACTTGCTGTATTAGTAGTAGAAGAAACACCTGAACTCCAAGTATACGTATTGTTAGACGGTAAAGAAATAACTGTGGCAGATCCATTATTTAAACCACAAGATGTATTATTTATCGTTGTAGCTGTAATTGTTGGAGAAGGATTCACACTAACTGTTACTATTGCTGTATTTGAGCATAAGCCAACTGTACCTGTAACAGTATAATTTGTCGTTACATTTGGGGAAGCAATAACGGCACTGCCTGTTGAAGAAGATAATGTTGACGCATTTGCCCAAGTATAACTCGTTGCTCCGGTAGCGGTTAATGTTGTAGAAGCTCCTGCCCCCTGGCAAATAGTTGCATTAGGATTCAATATAAGAGTTGGATTTGCTAATACACTTACTGTTACAACAGCACTATTTGTGCATGTATTTAATGTTCCAGTAACGCTATAATTTGTTGTAGATAATGGAGAAGCTATTACCATATTTCCAGAAGAAGTATTTAATGTACCACTCGAGTTCCATGTATAAGTGCTAGCTCCAATTGCAGTTAGTGTTGTTGTTTGTCCCGAACAAATTGTAGATAGAGTTGGAGTAATAGTAATTGTAGGACTCTGAATTACACTAACTGTTGAAACAGCTTGACTAGTACAAGTGCCAACTGTGCCTGTTACGGAATAATTAGAAGTGACTGATGGATTAACCGTAATAGAATTGGATGTTAATCCGTTGCTCCATAAATAGCTAGTTGCTCCAGTTGCGGTAAGAGTTGTAATTGCTCCCGGACAAATAGTAACAGTAGGTGTTACAAAAACAGCGTTACTAGAAACAGAAAAAGTCAAAGGCCCAGCTACTATTCGACAAGAAGATGAATTAATATTTCCGTTTTCTGAAACTAATAATTGGTACATCCCTGCTTGTGAAGAAGCAACTGAAGCAATATTATAATTTTGAGAAGTAGCACCCAATATATCTATCCATGTAATGCCTCCATCACTGCTAAACTGCCATTGATATTGAGGTGTAGTATAACCACCAGAAGTAAATAAAGACTGTAAAGTAATCGCTTGCCCAACACAAAGTAATGTATTATTTGGAACAATACTCAAACTTACACCAGGTCCGCATGGAGCAAGTGAAATATCATCAACTGCATAATCATTACCACAACCGCCTGGTGCATTATTTATTAAAACAACATCAGCACTTGTTTGCCCAGGGCCTGTTGTAAATGCAAAACCATATTGTATCCAGGGTAATGATACTGAGTTTGATGCAACTGCTAAATTTCCGGATGTTGTTGAATTTAATACAGTACCAACTGGAAATTCGGTTTGAAACTTAATATTTGCATAAACATAACTTGCGCCACAAACATTAGTTACTGCGTCTGGTGAATTATTATTTGCCAAATATGCAGAAAATACATAAGTAGTATTTTGACAAAGACCAGTCACATGTTTCCTATATACTTCTGATGCTGGATAATCAGAATTAACAACCATCATGTAACCATTTACATTTCCAGTGTGATCTTGATTATCATTTACATAACCTGCATTTGTACCAGATGGGTTGCTTGAACTTGAAATAACATAGGTTCCATTATTTGGTATACCTTGCAAATAAGTATAGTTTGTAATTCCAGAAGGTAAAGCAGGGCCATACAATGTACTTCCGGAACCAAAATCTTCAAAAAACACTGGGGAGCCTAGTGTTCCAGAACAAAGCGGCGTTGGTGTTGGAACGCAATTTATATTTACAGACACTGTTGTTGAACTCGAACAACCCCCAGGTGATATTGCAGTAACTGAATAAATTGTACTAGTTGATGGGCTAACATTAACGGGACTACCGCTAAGGTTTCCAGGCAGCCAATTATAAGACCAAGGGCCTCCAGTAGATGGTGAAACTGGATTAATAGCAATACTAGCTGCTGTATTAGGACAATAAGTATAACTATTTCCTGTAAAAACATCTGTAAGTAAAGAAATTGAAAAATTAGTTTGACTAAGTAATGGCCCAGTTGCAACACCATTAATTGCCATTTGCGCAAATGTACCCGAATAACTTAAAGGCGTAATTGTATTGCTCGGAGAAAAGGTAAATGTTTGAAGAACTCCTAAACTATTATATCCACTAACTTGTCCGGCTGTTGTGGCAGAGAAAAACCATCCAAATTTATTAACTCTCCAACCACCACCCATAATGTTAAAAGACACATCTGGCTGGGTTGTATTGTTACATGAATAATTTTGGCTACCATAGTTAAAAGGGGTAATCGTTTGAGAAGGAGTAATATTGAAACTAAATTGATTACAAACACTCATACCAGTACCTGTCATGGTTCCTAAACATGCTATGGTAGGAGTAATAACACAATTGATATTTATTGTTTGAGTTATGATTGGTCCGCATGGAGCATTCATTTGAACAGATAATGTATAAACACCATTTGACAAATTAGGCACTGAATTAGATAATGAAGATGTATTATTTGTTTGACTAACAATAACACCACCTGAATTTGTCCATGTATAAGAAAATACTGGAGATGTTGCATTTGAAGATACTGAAGCTGTAGCCGTTGAGTTATTATTACTGATACAGTTAGAAGATGTAGTTAAAGAAAAACTACTAGAAGAAGATAAAGGAGTTGCTCCAGGTATCATTAAACCTGTCAAGGTTCCTCCTGATTGACCAGTAGTTGCACCATTACTTGTGTTAAAACATTGTGAAGCTGCATTTGTAAAAACACCGGGATTACCGCCATTTAAAAATGAAGTATATGACAGAGATGAAGACGTCCATATTGCACCGCCGCCGCCGCCGCCGCCTTTGCCATGACAATCTGGCCCACTAAAATTATCTGTACCACCATTCCCTCCTATTACCGAAATATTTAATGATGATGTTGAACAAGCTTCTATTAAAACAGTTCCTCCTGCTCCACCACCTCCTTGTCCGTCATTGCCTGCAATTAAGGTATTATTATTACCATTAGCATTAATAAAATTTCCATTACCTATTATACTTCCTCCACTTCTAATAATGACAACTCCTCCTCCTGCAACGCCAGCTGTTGAAACACCATCATTTTCATGACCAGCACCGCCTCCACCGCCTAAAAATATTTTATTATTAACGTTTGAATAAACACAATTTTTTCCTTCACGCCCACCACACAATGATATTGGAGATGTACTACATTTTGTGTTTCCTCCATGACCTCCTAGTCCATAATTCCCTCCGCCTGCGCCACCACCATTTACATCATTTCCAGCACCACCTCCATTTGCTAATGCACCTAGCCCTTTAGCAAACGATGGCTTTATAATTGCTATCCCTTCACCTTTATTTGTAGATAATAAAGAAGTGATTGGAAGTTTAAAGCCTGTTGTATTTCCAACACAAGAGCCCAATTGACCTGATATTTTAGCACCTCCTAAAAATCCTCTTCCTGTAACATCAATATTTGCATTTAAGGCAACATTACCAGTTGCTTCAAATACTAAAACACCTCCAACTGAACCATTCCAAGGGGTACATGTTAAAAGTCCAGTAACGTTTACATTATTATAAACTGGAACTTTTACTAATTGTAATAATCCTGTTGTATTATAGGTTCTTAAAATTGGATTCGTAAATGTAATTGTTGTTGAAGTGATGGCAGATATAACCAGAGTTTCGTAATTACCTGCATCGTTATATGACGTTATTGTTCCAAAATTAGAAGTATTCGTTGTATCAATACTAGCTCCCTTCATCTGAATCAATAATACTTTATCTCCTACTGCAAAACCAGTAGCGCTAAGCAAATTTACTAATTGACTACCAAAGGAAGTAACCGCAGCGTAATTATTTATAACACCAGAAATATTTGTTGTTTGTGCTGATGCATTAAATACAAAACAAAACAAAAAGATAAAAAAAACTGGAAGCTTTTTCAAAGTACCGCCTACAATTTGTAAGCTATTTATAGAATAACGTTTCATAAGCACTGACCGCAAATAAACTTGAAGTCTTTCAATCTTAGAAAGATACGACAATTATTTAAATATTTTACAAGCTAAATTTAGCATTTTTAATAAAAGGGAATTTACCGTATTGTTGAATGATGGGGCTAATCTATTGCGGGCTTTGTCTATTGTTTCAGTCTGTTTTTGCGACTTTTGAGACAGCCTCTTTATCTATACAACATCATTACTCTTTAACAAACTTTAAATTTTGTGTATAATTCCCTGATGACAATTTTAAGAGATATATCCCCTTAAATAAATTTTCAATATTAAATTTATTGTTGATTTGAAGTTCGTTCTTCATTAACTTTTCAGATTTAACTAATCTACCATCAATAGAATAAACAGTTAATTTAATTTCACTATCTAATCGTTGAAAAAGGTCATTATTAATATCTATTTGTAAATTTTGTAAAGCAGGATTAGGATAAATTGAACAGAAATGAGATTCCATATTACTCTCTTTAATTCCTAATGGATTTGAATTAAAAACCTCATTAATTTGCGACACTGTTAATACAGTATCCCAAATACCGAAATCATCTAATTTACCTTTAAATGTCTCTTCTGTTACTGTAGAATCAGTACTGCCAATACAAAATTTAGAAAGATAGGATGGAACAATTATTGAATTAGTAAATGTTTTATCTAAAATTCCGTTTATATACAAATAATAATTAGTGTTATTTTTAATAACTACCATATGATTCCATGTATTAATGGATATGTTAGAGTTTGATATATCATTATATAAAACATCCCAGCCAGATCCTGTACTAGCCCATAAAGCATATTTATTACTACCTCCCCAATTAAAATCCAAAGCAAAGCCTTCTAATGGAATTGTATTAAAAACACATTGGTTATTATTAATATTATTCCCATTATTTAAAGAATTAGAATTTATCCAACATGAAACAGTCCATGAATTCCATCCACAATTAAAAAAATTATGATTTATGTTGATATGGGATGACGATCCATTAAAGTTGTAAGCACTGTTAGTATTATTAAATCGGTCAGTTGTTAACGTTGACGTTACAACAATACCGTTGTTACCATTACCGCTTAGATCATTCGCATTTCCTGAAAAAGGCATCCATAATTGCAAATGATTTGTTGGAATATAAGAAGGTACCTGCGACTGGATCTTAAAAATGCTAAAACTTATCAATAGGATAAAGTAGATGTTTTTAGGTTTCATAAAATATAATCTTTAATTACTCCTCAAAGTTAAACTAAATTATCTGTAGAATAACATCAATCTAGTAAACGCACACTATAATCTATTAAATGAGCTAGTTTTCAGGATAAGTGAATTATTTAGCCTAAGATTTCATCAAAAATAGAAATCATATAAGCCATCATTTCATCATTTATCATTGGTGTAACTCCAATCCAAAATGTATCGCTTACAATAATATCGGTGTTTGGTAAATCGCCTACAATACGATAATCATAATCTTTAAAATATGGTTGTTTGCGCAAATCGCCAGCAAATAATAAACGAGTGGCTATTTTTTTAGCATCTAATTTCTGTACCAATTCGTTACGAGTTATACCAGCATCTTTTTTAACGGTAATTAAAAAACCAAACCAAGATGGATTAGAATTTGGTGTAGCTTCTGGTAAAATTAATTTATGAGTATGTTTTGCTAGGCCTTGTTTTAACACATCAAAATTATGTCTTCTAATTTTGATAAACTCATCTAGCTTTTCTAACTGCGCCAAACCAAGAGCAGCTTGCATATCCGTGATTTTTAAATTAAAGCCTTGACGAGAATAAATGTATTTATGATCGTAGCCCATTGGCAAATCACCTAATTGCTGACAAAAACGTAAACCACAAGTATTGTCTTTTCCTGG
>CAITNS010000072.1 GCA_903893815.1 uncultured Bacteroidota bacterium | reverse complement strand
TTTTCGGACATCTTAAAAGTCATCTTCTATTACACAGAGGTCTTACGAAAGAACACAGAAAAAACTTTATAAAATGGTATCTATATTTAAAAAACCAAACGTGAGTTTTTTTAGCCATATCTCACAAAAAATGAAAGTAAAAAGCCCTGTTATTTAAACAAGGCTTTTCATTTTTCGTGTTAAATCATATTGCTGATTAGTTGCTCTCCAGAAGAGCTAATTTACTCTTCTGACTTACGGGACTAGTATAACAATTATTTTTATCAAAAACACCAACTATTTTTGGCACCATTACCAAATTTATAGAGCCAAAAAAAGAGCGAGACAATGTGTATCTCGCTCTATTTGTTTAATATAAGAAGATTATGCTTCTGATGGAATAATATTAGGATCAACCATAATACGACCACAGTGCTCGCATACTAATATCTTTTTATTCATACGGATATCTAATTGTTTTTGTGGCGGTATTTTGTTAAAGCAACCTCCGCAAGCGTCACGCTCAACTGGAACAACTGCTAAACCATTACGAGTATTTGAACGAACTCTTCTGTATGCATTCACTAATCTTTCTTCAATACCTTCCGTAGCTTTTTCAGAAGCTTTCATTAAGTCTTTTTCTTCTTTCTCAGTTTCTGCAATGATTTCGTCTAATTCAGATTTTTTTAATTTCAAATCTTTTTTACGCTCAGAAAAATCGTGTTGAGATTTTTCAACGATTTCAGATTTAGATTCGATCGCAAATTTGCTTTCTTTCAAACGTTTTTCAGCTAATTGAATCTCTAAATTTTGGAATTCAATTTCTTTAGAAATAGCATCGTACTCGCGGTTGTTACGTACTTTACCTTGTTGAGCTTCGTATTTTTTAATATTAGCTTGAAAGTCCTTAATTGCTTGAGTTTTCTCAGCAACTTGATCCTTTAACTCTGTTAATTCTTGAGTTAAGTTATTAACACGTGTTTCTAAACCAGCAACGCTATCTTCTAAATCTTGAACTTCAAGAGGTAACTCACCACGAACGGTACGGATACGATCAATTTTAGAATCGATAATTTGTAATTCATATAAAGCACGAAGTTTTCCTTCGATAGATGCATCAATTTTTTCTTTGATTTTAGCGCACATAGTTTAAAAATAATTAACTGGGTTAGTGTTTGTTTCCGTTAAATAGCTTGCAAAAGTAGGAAATTTATTTGATATAATCTCATAAAAAATTTCGGGGGTAAACTGCTCAGATTCATAATGTCCAATATCGGCTACCAAAATTTTGTTTTCTGCATCAAAAAACTCATGATATTTAAAGTCTGAACTTATGTAAATATCTGATTTTGAATTTATTGCGTTTTTTAGCAGGAAGCTTCCGCTGCCACCACACAATGCTACTTTTTTAATGTTTTTATTTGTTAAAGCGGTATGTTTAATAACTTTTACCTTGAAAATCGACTTTAAATTCTCTAAAAACTCGGTTTCGGAGATTGGTTTTTCTAATTCTCCCACCATCCCCGAACCAATATTTTGGTAGGTATTTTCGAGTTGGTAAATATCATAAGCCACTTCTTCGTATGGATGATTTTGTTTTAATGCCGAAATGATAGTTGCTTCGTTTACGGTTTCAAAAATTAACTCCAATCGGGTTTCTTTTTCTAAACTCAGTTTACCTTTTTCTCCAATAAATGGATTAGAGTTTTCGTTTCCTCTAAAACTTCCTGTTCCTTCTAAATTAAAACTGCAGCTATCGTAGTTTCCAATATTTCCAGCGCCTGCATTAAATAAACTTTCACGAACAATATCTAAATGAGTGGCAGGAACAAAGGTTACTAATTTTTTTAATACTGATTTTTTTGGTGACAAAATTTGTTGATTAATCAATCCTAATTTATCGGCTATTTTTTTATTGACACCCAATTTCACATTATCTAAATTGGTGTGACAAGCATAAATGGCAATATTGTTTTGAATGGCTTTAATAATAGTTCGCTCAATGTAATTAGTACCATTTAATTTTTTTAAGCCACTAAAAATAATGGGATGATGTGCTATAATTAAATTACAGTTTTTTTGAATTGCTTCATCAACCACTGCTTCTATGCAATCTAAACACAATATAGCGCCCGTTACTTCTTGTTCTTTATGCCCAGTTAATAAACCACAATTATCATATGATTCTTGATAGGCGAGGGGAGCAAATTTTTCTATTTCGGTAATGATTGTTTTTAAAAGCATTTTAATATATTGTATTAAATTTCAAAGCATTAAAATTACGTAATAAAACAGAGTTTATTCAAAGTATTTTTAAAAAATAGAATATGGGAATTACAGTTGCTGTGGTATTTAGCGTAATGATTTATGTTTTGTTTAGGAAAGATCTTACTAAAGAAAAAGTATTTGATGTTAGTGCATTTTTACCAAAATGGCGGTTAATATTGGTTGAACATGTTGCTTTTTATAATAGTTTAAATGATGGAGAAAAAATATGTTTCGAATCGAATATTTTAGAGTTTTTATCAGAGTTGAGAATTACAGGTATTGATGAGAAAATAGATGATACCGATAGAATTTTAGTGGCAGCAAGTGCCATTATACCAACCTTTGCTTTTCCTGATTGGAAGTATAAAACGATTGACGAAGTGTTATTGTATCCTAATGCTTTTAATGATAAGTTTGAAACCAAAGGCCCTGATAGAAATATTTTGGGTATGGTTGGAGATGGTCATTTAAACGGAACAATGATTCTATCTAAGCCAGCTTTAATTCATTGCTTTTTAAATGAAACAGATAAAAGAAATACTGCAAATGTTTTCGTCTATGTAAAATGGTTTTCCAACTTAAACTAGCTTGAAAAGAATCTAATACAATAAACTCAAAATGTTTTTTATCATCGTGTAAAGGAGTTCCCCATTCATTATCATGATAATGAAGCATTTGCTTGTCGTTGGCTGGCCAGGTGCATTGCATATTATTCAATTTAAAGTTTCTGGTTATAATGTTTCTGGTTGGTTAAAAAGTAAATATAAAACCTTAAACAAGAAACCTGAAACTTTTATAACTTTACACTAAAAATAAACATATTATGGGAATTGAAGAAAAAATAAATGCAGATGTAAAAGCATCTATGTTAGCAAAAAACGCTAAACGATTAGAAGCAGTAAGAGCTATCAAATCAGTAATCTTATTATTAAAAACATCTCCTGAAGGATTAACAGAAGAAAGTGCAACGAAGTCTATTCAAAAAGAATATAAAAAACGCAAAGAAACGGCTGAAATTTACACCCAACAAAACCGCCCTGATTTAGCGGAAGATGAAATTGCACAAGCTTTAGTAATGGAAGAATATTTGCCAAAAGCATTATCTGAAGATGAAATTAGAACGATTGTAAAAAATGCGATCGCAGAAACAGGTGCTTCGTCGGCAGCGGATATGGGAAAGGTAATGGGAGCCGCAAATAAAGTAGTAGCAGGTAGAGCAGATGGAAAATTAGTGTCTCAATTGGTTAAAGAATTATTGGGATAGGTCTTACGGTGACTGAGCGTATTCGAAGTCACATTAATTTAACCATCGACTATTCGTCGGTGGTTTTTTTATGCCATTTTTCTGATAATAATCATCTCTCATTATTGACGATTATCATGTGAGTTAGTTTTTTTGTAAAATACATTTACAATAAAAATCTAACGATGCACAACGAACATTCTGATACTCATTTTCAATCAAGGATTGATAATGGAGAGCACATTGAGTCTAAAGATTATATGCCAGAAGGCTACCGCAAACATTTAATTCGTCAAATTTCTCAGCATGCACATTCCGAAGTTATTGGTATGCAACCCGAAGGAAATTGGATTACTCGCGCCCCAAGTTTAAGAGCGAAACAAATATTGTTAGCTAAAATTCAGGATGAAGGTGGGCATGGATTATACTTGTACAGCGCTGCTGAAACATTAGGTATTTCTAGAGTTGAATTAATTGAAAATTTACAATCAGGCAAAGCTAAATATTCTTCTATTTTTAATTATCCTGCTTTAAACTGGGCTGATATTGGTGCTATCGGTTGGTTAGTAGATGGCGCTGCAATCGTTAATCAAGTGTCATTACAACGAACTTCTTACGGTCCATATAGTAGAGCGATGGTGCGTATTTGTAAAGAAGAAAGTTTTCATCAACGCCAAGGTTACGAAATCATGACTAAGATGATGCGTGGTACTAAAGACCAACAAGCAATGGCGCAAGATGCAATGAATAGATGGTGGTGGCCATCATTAATGATGTTTGGTCCACATGATACTGATTCTCCTCATAGTAGCGATGCTGTTAAATGGAAAATCAAACGCGAAACAAATGATGAATTACGTCAAAAATTTATTGATAAAACTATTCCTCAAGCTGAGTTAATTGGTTTAATTATTCCTGATAACAATTTTTCATTAGATGAAAAGACAGGTCACTATAAAATTAGTCCAATTAATTGGGATGAGTTTTATAGAGTGATTGCTGGTCATGGACCATGTAATAAGCAACGTGTAGATCATCATATCAAGTTTCATGAAGAGGGAGCTTGGATAAGAGAAGCTGCAGTAGCCTACAAACAAAAACATGTCAAAAAAGAATTAGAAACCGCCTAAAAATATTATTATGGCAACAGATACACAATTAGACTTATGGGAAGTGTTTATTCAAAGTAAATCAGGACTTCCTTATATACATGCAGGTAGCATTCATGCTTCTGATAACAAAATGGCAATTCAAAATGCCAGAGATATTTATACACGCAGAGGAGAAGGAACCAGTATTTGGGTGTTACCATCTAAGCATATTGTAGCTTCAAATCCTGATGATAATGATATGTTGTTTGATCCATCAAATGATAAAGTATATCGTCATCCCACTTTTTATGTAATGCCAGAAGGCGCTAAAAACATTTAATTAAAAAATTATGACAACAAAAGACGCAGCATATACATATACAATTCGCTTAGGTGATGATGCTTTAATTCTAGGTCACCGTTTATCAGAACTATGTAGCAGAGGCCCCATTTTAGAAGAAGATTTAGCTTTAACTAATGTGGCTTTAGATATGATTGGAAGAGCTCAGGCTTTATTGAAATACGCTGCTGATATTGAAGGTAAAGGAAAAACAGATGATGATATTGCTTATCGTCGTGCAGAAATTAATTACTACAACCATTTGTTAATTGAGCAACCCAATGCTGATTTTGCTCATACCATTGCTCGTCAGTTATTTGTTTCTGTTTTTGAATTTTTGTTTTATACTGAATTAGAAAAAAGTAGAGATGAAACATTAGCTGCTATTGCTTCAAAAACAATTAAAGAAATTAAATACCACATGCAACATGCAATCGATTGGACATTACGTTTAGGTGATGGAACTAGTGAAAGCCATAATCGTATGCAAACAGCTGTGAATGATTTATGGATGTATACAGGTGAATTATTTGAGATGGATGAAGTTGACGCACAATTAATGCGTGATGGCATTGCAGTAGATTTAATTCCAATTAAAGCACAATGGCATAATGATATCAAAACTGTTTTAAGTAAAGCTACCTTGTTAATACCTGAGGATACTTATATGCAAACAGGTAGTAAAAAAGGTATTCATACAGAGAATTTAGGACATATTTTATCGGAAATGCAATATTTACAGAGAGCTTATCCAGATGCAGTATGGTAACAGTTGATTTATATCCAGATGAAGTGTATAATCTCATATCAGAAATTCCTGATCCAGAGATTCCTGTAATCACTATTAAAGATTTAGGAATTTTAAGAGGGGTTAGAGTTGAAGATGGAGTATATACAGTTACAATAACACCAACCTATACAGCTTGTCCTGCTATGGGAATGATTAGTGACCAAATAAAAGAAATTTTGGGGTCTCACGGTGTAACTAATGTTGAAGTGGAATTGACTTATAAACCAGCATGGACAACAGATTGGTTAACGCAAGAAGCTAAACTGAAATTAAAAAAGTATGGCATTGCTCCACCAAATCATTCATCATGTTCTAAGTTGTTTAGCACTGCTGAAATAGTATCGTGTCCACGATGTAATTCAAAACACACATCCTTAATTAGTCGTTTTGGATCAACCGCATGCAAGGCATTATATAAATGCGATGATTGTAAAGAAACGTTTGATGCCTTTAAGTGTCACTAATAGTAATTTGAAAAATTAACACAATAGCCAATAATTTATTATTGGCTATTGTGTTTTTACATGATTTGTTGCTTGCAAAATTAGTTTCAAAAATCAGTTATATATGTAACAAAAGTCACCAATATTCCTTTGTTTAGGTCGTACCTTTATACTTTATTTATAATAGTATAATCATTAAATAAAATCGTTATGTTAATATTCAATATTCTTTATTCGATGCTCTTCAACAAGTGTTCAAGATGTCATCAAGGTGATGTTTTTGAGTCTAAAAATCCTTATGATTTAACCAAGATGTTTAAGATGCACAAAACATGTAGTCATTGTCATTTACAATATGAGGACGAGCCAAGCTTTTTTTATGGCGCTATGTATGTATCTTATGCCATTTCTTCTGGTTGGTTTATGATTTGGTATGCACTTGAAAATTTTGTTTTAAATTGGGACTTGTTGCCTTTCGCTATATTTGTGATGTTGTTTATTGTGGTGGTTTCACCATTAACATTAAGATGGTCGCGATTAATATGGCTTAATTTCTTTTATAAATTCAAAAAAGAATATAAAGATCAAACTCATCATCACGCTTAAAATAATAAACATTAAAAAATAAAATTATGTTAGATGCTATAAAAAGTGCTTTAGGTTTAGGCCCAAAAGTAGATTACAAAGACTTAGTAAAAAAAGGTGCTCAAATTATTGATGTAAGAACTCGTGGAGAGTATGCTTCAGGTCATGTAAAAGGAAGTGTTAATATTCCATTAAATGATTTATCTTCAAGTGTCAATAAAATTAAAAAAAATGTTCCCATTATTACTTGTTGTGCAAGTGGTATGCGCAGCGCTTCTGCCAAATCAACCCTGAGCTCTTTAGGGTTTAAAGAAGTTTACAACGGCGGTGGCTGGATGAGTTTAAACGGAAAAGTATAATGGATTAAAATATTAAACAACGCTTATCGACTCATTGGAGTTTGTGGCGTATCATACGATTATTATTATCTGTAGTATTTATAGTTAGTGGTATCATTGCTCTAGATTATATTTTAATATTAGCAGGAGTATTTTTATTAGGACAAGCTGTATTTAATACTTGTGTAAGCTGCGTCAGTGGCAATTGTGAAATCCCTCAAAAACAAAAATAATGAACAACTTCAACAATATTATCAATTCCGAAAAACCTGTATTAGTAGATTTTTTCGCAGAGTGGTGCGGCCCTTGTAAAACAATGGCTCCCATTTTAAAAGACGTAAAAACACAATTGCAGGAAAATGCCACTATTATTAAAATAGATGTAGACAAAAATCCAGAAGTTGCTTCCATCTATCAAATTAGGAGTGTACCAACTTTAATTATGTTTAAACAAGGTAAGCCAGTTTGGAAACAATCTGGTGTTGTTCCAACGCAAGAATTAATTAAAATATTTAACCAATTTCAATAATTTAAATTCAAAATTTATATTAAAAAAAAGAGACTTGAATATTCAAACCTCTTTTTTGTCATGCTGAATTTATTTCAGCATATCATTTTAGTATATTAGAGAAGATTCTGAATCAAGTTCAGAATGACTATTCTTTACATCCACTTAGCAGCAAATATTTTAAACTCTGTTCTTAATTCATTAAAGTTTTTTTCAAAAGCATCAACAGCTTCTTTTTGTTTTGAGTGAGAAGGCATCTCTCTATGATCAACAGCTACTGGATTTTTATTAACTTCTTTCTCAATAGCACTTTCATCTAATTTAATGGTATGAGATATTTCATCAATATTGTTTTTTTGAACGATTAATTGATTTTGAAAATGCTCTACTTGAGCTAGCACATCTTGCTTATTATTTTTAGATGCAATTTCTTCTAAACGACCTTTCAAAATAGATATTTCGTCTGTATAAAATTTTAATTTGCTTAACCATTCTGTATGGTCGGCATGTTGCGTGTAAATTTTTTCTCCTGTATTCATGATTTATCTATTTTATGTATTATTGATTTATAATTTAAAGGTAGGTTTGTTCTTCCTACTATAATTGACAATAATCATGTGATTAAACTGAGTTATGTCATTCCTTTTTTCTGTTAATTTTTCATCCTTTGTTATAAAAAAAACGTCATTATGTCTATATATCAAAAACAAGGGCAAATCCCACATAAACGCCACATTGTGTTTCGCAAACCCAATGGCGAATTATATCACGAAGAATTATTTGGTACGGAAGGTTTTTCGAGTACTTCTTCTTTAGTGTACCATCTTAATCCACCAACCATGGTGAAGGAAATTGGAAAAGCAAATTATGCTAGGCCAGAAGTTGGTATTGATGAAAACTTGAAAGCCCTAAGTTTTATGGGTTATGATGTTGAACCAGAAGATGATTATTTAGAAAGCCGTAAGGTGTTTTTCTTTAACGATGATATGCAAATTGGTATGGCATGTCCTTCAAAAAATATGGAAGATTATTTCTTTAAGAATGCTGATTCTGATGAAATGTTATTTATTCATAAAGGAAGCGGGCGGTGCAAAACTATGTATGGTACCGTTGATTTTGAATATGGTGATTATGTGATTATTCCAAGAGGCGTGGTTTATAAATTAGAATTTGATACAAAGGAAAACAAAATTTTATTTGTAGAATCTCATAGTCCAATTCGCACGCCAAAGCGTTACCGCAATGAATTTGGTCAATTATTAGAGCATTCTCCATTCTGTGAGCGCGATTTTAAGTTACCTTATAATTTCGAAACACATGATGAGCATGGTGATTTTAAAATTATGATTAAAAAACGTGGAATGATTTATCCATATACTTATGAAACTCATCCTTTTGATTTAGTAGGATGGGATGGTTATGTATATCCTTATGCGTTCTCCATTTTTAATTTCGAGCCAATCACAGGACGAATTCATATGCCTCCTCCAATTCATCAACAATTTGAAGGGCGTAATTTTGTGATTTGTTCTTTTGTGCCGCGTTTATATGATTATCATCCAGACGCCATTCCTGCACCTTATCACCATAGTAATATTGATGCGGAAGAAATTTTGTATTATGTAGATGGCGATTTCATGAGCCGCAATAATATTAAAGCTGGTCAATTTACATTACATCCAGCAGGCGTTCCTCATGGACCACATCCTGGAGCAATCGAGAGAAGTATCGGTAAAAAAGAAACCAAGGAATTAGCGGTGATGATTGACCCATTTAATCCTTTGAAAATTTCTACAGAAGCTTTAAAATATGAAGTGAAAGATTATTATAAATCATGGATGAGCACCCCTCAATTAGTATAAAAAATAAAAACAACTAACTAAAAAATAAATATTATGTCAGTAGCAGATTTAACTAAAGTAAAAAACTACGATTATAGTGGAGAAAAAGTATTTGATAAAGCGCAAGACTTTTTACCAATTAACGGAACCGATTATGTTGAATTATATGTTGGTAATGCCAAACAAGCAGCGCATTATTACAAAACAGCTTTTGGTTTTCAAGAACTAGCATACGCTGGATTAGAGACTGGTTCTCGCGATAGAGTATCTTATGTATTATTTCAAGATAAAATTCGGTTGGTATTAACTTCTCCTTTTGATCCAAATAGCGAAATCTCTCACCATATCCGTAATCACGGCGATGGCGTAAAAGTTATTGCCTTATGGGTAGATGATGCTCGTAAAGCTTATGAAGAAACAACTAAGCGTGGAGCTAAATCTTATTTAGAGCCAACGGTTATAAAAGATGAAAACGGAGAAATTGTAAAAGCTGGTATTCATACTTATGGAGAAACTATTCACATGTTTGTAGAACGTAAAAATTACAATGGTGTTTTTATGCCAGGTTATGCAAAACTAGACACCGAATATAAACCAACGCCAACAGGATTAAAATACATTGATCACATGGTGGGTAATGTAGAATTAGGTGCCATGAACAAGTGGGCTAGTTTTTATGCAGATGTGATGGGTTTTGCAAACTTAGTAACCTTTGATGATAAAGATATTTCAACAGAGTACACAGCTTTAATGAGTAAGGTTATGACTAATGGAAATGGTCGTATCAAATTTCCCATTAACGAACCAGCTCATGGTAAAAAGAAATCACAAGTAGAAGAGTATTTGGATTTTTATCATGGTCCAGGTTGCCAACATATTGCTGTGGCAACGGATGATATTGTATTTACGATTTCTGAAATGCGTAAACGTGGTGTGGAGTTTTTATATGTACCAGGAACATATTATGATACTGTAAAAGATAGAGTAGGTATTATCGAAGAAGATATGGAAGTTTTGAAGAAATGGGGTATCATGGTAGATAGAGATGAAGACGGGTACTTATTACAAATCTTTACAAAGCCAGTAGAAGACAGACCAACTTTGTTCTTTGAAATCATTCAACGTAAAGGTGCTAAATCATTCGGTAAAGGAAACTTCCAAGCATTATTCGAATCCATTGAAGCAGAGCAAGCAAGAAGAGGAACTCTTTAGTATTTTTCTAGAATTATGTTAATTTAGCGAAAAATAAAAATTTATGACTGACGCACAAAAAGAAATAGTTTCTCGTATTGAAGATAAATATAAAGCCATCGATCAAAACCCAGATGTTCATTTAGAAGGTTTGGTTTGGGCTAATCCTATAACTTATTGGGATTATATTTTACCTGATGCTTTATTAGGCCTTCAAGTTCAACGCACCACTCAACCTGATGAAATGGTATTTATCATGTATCATCAAATTAATGAGTTGTTGTTTAAAATGATTCTTTGGGAAATTAATCAAGTAAGTAACAGTGCCGAAGTTTCTGCACCTTTCTTTATCGAAAAATTAAGACGCATCAGTCGTTATTTTGATATGTTATCTTCTTCTTTTGATATCATGGGAGATGGCATGGAGAAAGAGCAATACATGAAATTTAGAAATACCTTAACGCCTGCAAGCGGTTTTCAAAGCGCGCAATACCGTTTAATTGAATTTGCTTCCACAGAGTTAATTAATTTAATTGACTACCGTTTCAGAGCAACGATTGATAGAAACACACCGTACGAGCATGCTTTTGAACATATGTATTGGCAAGCAGCAGGTAAAGATCACGCTACTGGTAAAAAAAATACATTGCTTGTTAATTTTGAAAAACGTTACAAAACTGAATTGATTAGCAAAATGCAAGATTACAATACCACTAACTTGTGGACAAGGTTTAAACAATTACCAGAAGATATTAAGAAAGACGAAGGATTAATTAAAGCTATGCGTCATTATGATTATACAGTAAATGTATCGTGGGTAATGGCTCATTACAATGCAGCTGGAAAATATTTAGGAAATGCAGAAGCAACAGGAGGAAGTGATTGGAGAAAATACATGCATCCAAAATACCAACGCCGTATTTTCTTCCCCGAATTATGGAGCAAAGAAGAGTTAGAGAATTGGGGAAATAACGTGTAATTAAAAATTACGTGTTAGTGGGTATTGTTTTCTTTTGTTTAAGCCTCTTTTTTGACAAAAAATTGAGCATGAAGCATCTAGTATTTATTTTTTCTATAGTGATGGCAAGCGCATTTGTTTCTTGTCAAAAATATTACGTTTGTGTTTGTACAAATGCCAGCGCTGGTCATATAAGCTATGGTGATAATATTAAAACCTATGTGGTTACTAAAAAAGCAGCAGAGGAATCTTGTAAAGCAAACAACGACGTATCAGGTGGCTCTTTAAAAGATTGCCATTTAGAATAAAAATAGATGAAATAGTCTGTATCCAATCCGAATAATTAAACTGACTATACCATATGACAATAAAAAACAATAAATTTGCTATATGAAAAAAATAATAGTTCTGTTTATTGTGGTTGTTATGGGTGTATTTATCTCTTGTCAAAAAGATTATGTATGTTATTGCACCAAGCCTAATACAAATGTTTCGAGTTATAGAGAAACCTATAAAGGAACTGTATTTGCTAAAAAAGCAGCCACAAAATCATGTAAAGACAATATGAATATTGAATTAGATTCTTTAACTAATTGCTATATCGAATAATATGAAGAATGAATAAAATAGTTGTAGTGAGAGATATTGCTTTTTTATTCGTTTCCTGCGAAAAAGAATATAGGTGCGTTTGCAAAGATTTGCATTCAGGACAAATTACTAATGGCGATAAAGTAAAAACTACCAAGTTTGGTAAAAAATGCTTCGAGCAATCTTGTCAATTAAACTCAATTTTTCTTACCCATTCAACTTAATTAAAGCAAACACAGAGTAATTCAACATATCCATGTAGTTGGCATCTACACCTTCGCTTACAATGGTTTGTCCTTTGTTATCTTCAATTTGTTTAACCCGGAAAATTTTCATTAAAATTAAATCGGTTAATGAACTAATTCGCATATCACGCCAAGCCTCGCCATAATCGTGATTTTTATCCTCCATGAGTTGTTTGGTTTGAGTGGAGTATTTATTGTATAATTGTTCAACTTCTTCATAAGGTAATTCAACACGAGTGTCGTCCTTTAATTCTAATTGAATTAATGAAATAATGCAGTAGTTAATTATACCAATATACTCTCCTGTTATATCGTCTAAAACCTTTTGAGTACCTTTTTCTTCAATACTTTTAATGCGTTGCGCTTTAATAAAAATTTGGTCGGTAAGTGAAGTTGGGCGTAGGTTGCGCCAAGCCGTTCCATAATCTTTCATTTTCTTTAAAAACAAATCTTTGCATAACTTAATAGCGGCGTCGTATTGTGAAGATGTCTTGTTCATTTTATAAATTCTGTCGTTTATCTAAATTATTGCTTATTTTGAAACTTTATTACTACTTTAACGGTAACGCTTCATAAAAGTGAACGCTAATTTAATTAAAATGAGCAAAACGTATTTAACAAATGGCAAACAATTGAGTTTTGAAAAAGCTCAGGTGATGGCCATTATAAATATTACCCCTGATAGTTTTTACGATGGCGGCAAGTTCTCTTCGGTAACTGATATAATTAAAGATGCCGAAATGAAAATTCATGAAGGCGCTACTATTATTGATATCGGAGCAGCATCTTCTCGTCCTAATGCTATAGCTATTTCTGCAAAAGATGAAATTAGTAGGTTAAGAGAGCCTTTAATGAAATTAAGGAAAGAGTTTCCTGAAATATTCATTTCTATTGACACCTATTTAGCTGATGTAGCAGAATTTGCTATTGATTTAGGTGCTGATATCATTAATGATATCTCGGGAAGTCAAATGGATCAAAGTATGTTGGATGTGGTAGCTAAGCATCAAATAGCCTACGTTTTAATGCATATGCAAGGCACACCACAAAACATGCAAAAAAATCCTTCTTATGATGATGTGGTAAAAGATATTTCTACCTTTTATACTTCTAAAATAGAACAATGCAAAAGTCTAGGTTTTGATAAATTGATTATAGACGTAGGTTTTGGTTTTGGCAAAACGGTAGAACATAATTATCAATTATTAAAACACTTAAATGAATTTATAGTGTTTGATTACCCTTTATTAGTAGGTCTTTCGCGCAAATCAATGATTAATAAAGTGATTCATACATCACCTGTTACTGCATTAAATGGTACAACGGTATTAAATACTATTGCTTTACAAAATGGCGCAAAAATATTAAGAGTACACGATATAAAAGAAGCTAAACAAGCTGTTGATTTATTTGAGTTCTATAAAAGCGTTTAAAGTTTAATTCTATAACCATTGAGCTATTAAAAATAGAACGCTGATGACGCATATTTTTATGATTAGTTATGATATTAAAAAAAGTGGATACTATTACCACTGAACTTTTTTTTATCTTTTTTTTACTTAATCATCATAATGATCTGCGTTCCATTTTTTTATACAGCAAATATGGTTTAATCTTCAGATGTAGCATTAGCTTGCTTCATTTTTCTTAAAAACATATCTTTTTTAGTGGGACTACAAATATTAAATTGAAAGGCTGGTCCACTTTTTACATCTTGTTTTTTGTCTTTTGATTTTAATTCTTTAATGGTATTATTAAACTCGGCATTGCTACTTACCACACTCATTACACCTTTAAAGTAGTAGAAGTAATACCATGTTTGAGGATCTAACTCAAAGTACAAAGTAAAGTTATCGCCACCTTTTTTACGTTGAATTTGAATATGACCTGGCACTTGTTTGTAGATTTCCGATTTATTAATAACGCCTAAACCAATTTTACCCATTGATAAAAATGAACGACTTACTTTATCGTAACGCATTTCAGTATTAGTAATTAAAAATGTTTTTTCAAATTCATCAGGAAATTTTTTAATGTTCCCATTTAAATTTAAATCAGCAATAACCTTGTCGCCTTTATCTTTACCTAATATTTCGGTAATACCTTTTGTAAATACTTTATTACTAAAGTCAATTGGTTCAAGGGTGTTAGTATACACTTCCACATCTTTTACCATTTTTTTCAAAGCACCTTTATCAAAAAAGAAATCTATTGTACTCATTAGTTCAAACGTTGCCGAATCATTAATGGTGCTATGCGTAGCAATACCAATCGTGTTAAATTTAACTTGTCCTAAATCAGCTCCTAGATCCATTTTTCCTTCAGCATAAACTTTACAATCTTCTGTATTTAAACTTATATAGTTACCTGGTAAAGACTGCTCCACTAGTTTTTCTTTATTCGAAATTCGGTATTCTTTACTGTCTTTATCAAAACCAAGATACCCACTTGCACCAATAACGTCAACATCTTTTCTTCCTCCGCGCAAGGATACAAAAGATGAGTAAACCATATTGGTATCTTGCCCGTATATAATAGCAGAGCCCACAGCTTTTCCATTCATATCGGTAGTGTTTTCAGGTAATGGAATTAAGATGTCGTTAGGGTCAATTTCTCCATTAAATTTTAAATACGCTTTTCCGATTTTGCCGCAAGCGTGAACAATTTTTGTTCCACCGTCGTAGGTCAAAAATTTGTTTGAGGCGAATAAAAATACTTTTCCAGCAAAGCTAAAATAATCGTTGAATTGAAATTTAGAATCTTCATTGATAATACCTTCTGATACCGTTTGACCTGCCGTATCAGGTTTAATAGTATTAAACTTAATTAAATATGGTTTTTTATTTTCATCTAAATATTGATATTCTCCATTTGCTAAATAGCTAAATCTTCCAAAAATATTAGCCGTTACATTTCTAATGGTATGATATTTTGTAACAGTATTTGCTAAGATGTTTGCATTTTTTAAAGTATCAATCACTGCATTTCTATAAATAATAACTTTTCCCGAATCAGGGAAAACACGAGCATCAGCCACGTTTATAAATGGTACGTTAATACAACTAATAATACATTTTCTTAAATTGTATTTTGCTGCTGGTGCTAAAAATTTTAACGAATCTTGTTTTGGATGCACAGAAATAAATTGTGGCCCTTCTAAATCGAGTGCGTTCTCTATACTTTCATCTAGTTTTTTATTTTCATCACCTAACTGAATTTCTTCGCTATCCATAAACCATTTAAAACGCTCCATGTAGGCGATGTATTGGTTTTTAGGAAACTTTACAATAGAGGCGCTACCATTAGCCACAAAATCTCCAACACGTTTATCTAAATCCATTTTTGCGTTGACGTTATCTGAGGCAAAGGTTAAACCTTCTTCATCAATAGCGTTTAAGTGAAAATCGGCTGTATCTGAGAAAAATTGATGTTGCTTAAATAAAATATTGACGGCTGAAATGTCGGCTTTTACCATGTCAATAACACCATTGCCATGTAATTCTAAAGGACTTAAAGAATATCTTCCTTTAAAAGTACATTTACCGTTATATGTTTTAAAAGGACTTGCTTTATCAGTTGCATTCATAACATCTTTGTATGGCATCCAGTGAACATAAACGGTGTCGCCATGAGCTTGCGGAAATTCAATTGGATCAATTTGTTCTTTTAAATCAAACGAATTTGCCATGGTATTCATACTATCTGGAAAGAAAATAAAATCTTTGGAGCGGGTAGTGGAAGTAACATAATTCAAATCTCCATCTGCTCTTAAACCTTTATTACTTAAACGAATTTCATTTTCAAATTTTGCTTTTCCTCCATATATTTGAAATCCGCCTGGAGGAGTTTGTCTTATAAAACCTAATGAATAATCTTTTTGTAACGTGAGTTGTTCTCTAAACGTTGGAAAAATTCCAGCAGACGAAAATTCGCCTTCAAAAATTAAACCTTCATTTCTAAAGTTATCTAAACTATCCATAGTAAATGGATCGAGTTTATAATAAAATTTATCACGATTATAAACGCCTTTAAAAATTGATTTCTTATCGTAGTAAGTATAACTTTCTTTAAAGCTTTGAAACTGAGGGAATGTGGTGGCTTTACCAAATCCGCTATGATTTTTTGGAGCATCAATTCTTAGTTCTCCATTTAAATTTTCAATAACAGTTTGCACTCTTCTAAACGGATAATTGCCATTAATGTCTGGTTCGCGCGAAACAACATATATTCGACATGAGTCAATAGTTTTCATTTTTACCTTAAACATGTCGTAATCAAAAACAAAGTCTTTTCCATGAAATTCAAACTTACCAGATGCTACCACACCCGAAAAATCCATCGTTCTGTTTTTCTTTAAAACTAGTTCGTTATGTTTAGGGAACATAAATACTTTTTGAGTATCGCTTAACAAAATGCTTTCAACACCTCTAATAGTTATATCGTAGGAGTTGTTTACTAAGCTCATAGTAGCATTATTTTGATTTGGTGCATGTTTTCGGTACTCTTCAGAAAAGAAGGAGTGAATGGTAATAATGTCGTAATCTTTTTTATGTTTTAAATTTTGGATATAGTCAAATAAACGCGGTCTGATAGTGATTAAATCGGTTTCTGGTTCGTAATAAATTAAACCAAAAATGGCCATTTTAAAAATGATGGGTCTTAAATCAACCGCTAAATATTTTATGTATTTAGCAAAATCAACTACAGTAAACGTTAATAAATTTCCGTTATTATTGTAGTAATCATCCATTTTTGTAACAGGGCTAACATTCTCCATGCCTTTAATAGCCTCCATTCTCCAGCGAGAGAAAAAATCTTGTGATTCAAAAAATGCTTCGCCTTGCGTATTGTTTGGTAAGAAATTAAAATCAATTTTCGGTTCGTCAATCTTCCATACCATTTGTTCAAAATACATATCTACTTTATGATAAGTATTGAAGTAGGGGGATTTTTCAAGACCGTCATCTGTTCTTAAAAGCGTCACAGTTTTTTTGTCTACTTGGTATACAAAGCTTAATCCAGGATGAATGATAGAATCTTTTTCTAAATAAAATTTTACGGCAGCAGGTTTTGCATTTATTTTTTCTTTAGTCATGGCAAACGAGCGGGCTGATATTTCTAAAAACCTTGCATTGTTTCGTTTAAATAATAACCGAGCAGGATTTTGTGCGTTACCCGAACCAACAAATTTATTTCCACGCATACCAAAACCACCATCGTAATCTACATCTGGATAAATGTTTTTTACAACTAAACGCTTGCTGTAGGAATCAAAACGAGGGTATGTTGGATCTCCATTTTCGGTTACAATTTTATCAGTTACTCTTCCTTTTTGGGGCACATCAAAATATTGTTTTCCTACAAAGGTTGCAGAGTCAGATATATAGCCACCAGTTTTACATTCTAGCGAAACACGAATTAAATCAGCATATACATCATTTCCTACGCCCGTGCGTTTCCAACTTAATCGTCCACCCTTGCCAACAAATTTTCCTGATGATGGATAATAAATACCTTGTATATTTTCAATGGAAATAGAGTCACCTCTTGGGCTTGAACCTACTAATGTAAATTTAGGAAATACAACTTTCGGAATTGAATCGAATTCAAATTTATAGCTCGCTTGTTCACTTCTGTAACTGTATGTAGGAGATTTGTAGAAGGTGTTGCTAGAGAAAATATTTTCACTCATTTCTAAATATTCACCATAATTTTTCAAGTTTTTTGAGTTGAATATTTTTTCAATACAAGTTTGCCAGTTGTCAAATACTTCGGGGTTTTGTCTCGAATCAATAAAGTTAACTACTGAGTTTAGGTAGTTAATAAAATAGGGATAAGGTTTTAATTTTCGTTGCAGCATTAAGTTACTGGTTTTGTAAATAGCAGCTCTGTATCTACCAGAAAAATCAGGTAATTTCCAAACTTTTCCAAAATTTAAAACGTATTCTTCTGCCTCTTTTTTATTGGCAGAATTATCATAAAAATAATCGTTTAATTCTTTAATAAATTTAACTGAATCGGTACTGAATTGTGTTATTTTTTGAGCTTGCGCCAATTTAATCAAAGTAATTAGCAGGGATGTTATGATGATTTTCTTAAACATTATTGGTCTTTTTGGTGATGTACTCCAAATATATTCAACAAGACGAATAAAAGACACAGATAGTTACAAACAAAATGGATAAACTTTTTAAGAGAAATTTACGAGTAAACATCAAAAAGTTTTTTTGTACTTTTATCCAACAAGAAATTAATAACAAATTTAATAAAATAGAATTATGCCATCATTTGATATAACTAGTAAAGCAGATCCGCAAACACTTGATAATGCTGTAAATGTTGCCAAAAAAGAAATTTTAAATCGTTTCGATTTTCGTGATTCAAAAAGTGAAGTAGAATTAAATAAAAAGGATTTAATTATTTCTATTGTTACAGAGCACGATATGCGTTTAACGGCAATTATAGATGCCATTCATAGCCGAATGATAAAACAAGGTTTAGATCCTCGTTGTTTGGATGAAAGTAAAGCGCATTACCCTTCAGGGATGGTAATAAAAAAAGAAATTAAAATTCGTCAGGGTATTGAAAAAGAAGCCTCCAAAAAAATATTAAAAGACATAAAAGATAGTAAAATTAAGGTGACGGCTCAAGTAATGGATGATATTATTCGTGTTTCGAGCAAGAGCATTAACGATTTGCAAGCGGTTATAGCTTTGTGTAGAAAAGGAGATTACGAAATCCCTTTGCAATTTATTAATATGAAATAGCCATGTTTGCTAAAACACAAACATAAATGAAGATAAACTGGCTAAACCATATGACAACAAAAAAACAATAATATCTACATGTGAAATAGCCATGTTTGCTAAAACACAAACACAAATGAAGATAAACTGGCTAAACCATATGACAACTAAAAAAC
>CAITNS010000071.1 GCA_903893815.1 uncultured Bacteroidota bacterium | reverse complement strand
GAAATATCTTTTATTTCTTTTGCCATCTTGTATACTCCATGTTGAACTATTAATTAGTATTTGTACTGTTAATTATGTTACAAGAACGATATTCTATCACAACAACCAGCATTTCTGCAAATAGTTTTTCAAATATTACGAGATCTAAAACCCAACACCAGTAGATACTCTAAAAATAAATTGCTAATTCAAACATGGCATCAATTACTAAGGTAAATTTTAAGAAGTGGATCAGTCAATGTATACACTCCACGATGTATATTTCTTATATATCCATCTTTTTGCAATGAGCTAATAATATTACTAATATATTGCCGAGACTTATGCTCCAAACCAGAATTATTAGGCAATCCTCTGGCGATATTTGATAATACATCAAGTGAAAACCGTTTATGATTTATCTTTTGAATTAACATATCCAAATAGGAATGCTCATCATTTAAAAGTTGGTTTATGTACTGGATAAAATTTACGTTGTTTTTAGCTAACATTGGACTATTATATAAATCTTGGATTGCCTTACTTGTATAATAAGGGTGACACCCTAACATTGTGAGAATGCTCTGACTAATTTCAATATTAAATTTAGCTATTGAAAAATAATCAATTACTTCACGTTCTTCTAACACTCCTAAATATATGATTGTTCCAAAACGATAAAATGCACTACTTTTATCAACAAAAATATGATTCATTAATGTTTCTTGGCTACCTGCAAAAATATAACTCACATGTTTATGTGGCTGTAAAACAGATCTAAATAGTTTAATCACCATCTCACCAAGGTGATATAATTCTCCAAACTCATCAAAAAATACAATCATTACTTTATTTTTTTTAATTGCTATCTTCTCCAGCAACTCCAGAGAGTATTCAAGCAATCTTAAGTCATCCTCAATACTTGGCTTATCTCGTAATATAGATAAAATTGGTTCTAATTCTACATCTCCCCAAGTGATCTTTAACTATAAAGATAATTCAACCTTACTTATCATTGAATGTAGTCTACCTGACAATCCAAGTAAACCCAGCGCTTTATCTGTAATATTCATAGCTAAATTTCTTACACTACCTGAATAACGCATAATATCAATCGTTAATAATAAATAATCTCGATTACCACTAATACTACTAAACGCTTGATTAACTAATGTGGTTTTACCATATCTACGCGGAGCAATTAAAACAAAATCTGTACCATTTTTTAGACCTATACATATTTTTTCAAGTTCACTAATTCTATCAATAAATAGATTTTTATTAATTAGTTTATTCGACACATCAATACTCCAATAATTGTTAACATGTACATCAATTATAAAGTATATATTATAACATAATACTATGTACTTGTACACAATATTAGTTTACATATTAGAAACAAAATAACTCTAAACTAATCACAGCACATCTGCAAAATGTGGGCGTAATTTATTAAACACTTTATTGCCTAACCAAAATAACCCAATTGTTAAGCACCAAAAATATATAGTTGTTGGCCAATTCAGCCAAAATGGCGTGTTATAAATTATTGTTTGGCGGAATCCATTGATAACATACGCAAACGGATTTAGCTTCACAATCCACAGAAATTTATGTGGTAATATAACAGAATTCCACATTATTGGAGTTAGCCAAAAAGCCATCTGCATTATAATGCTAACAATTTGTCCAACATCACGTAAAAACACTACTAATGATGACAATAACAGACTCAAACTCAACACAAATGCTAAAATACAAAACATATAATAGCCTAATTGTAACCATGCCCAACTTGGATAGTATCCATAACCAACCGCCACAATTATCATAAGTACTGAGAACTACACAAACTTTGTAAAACATATAAATTCTAATATATGCTAAAATCCATATAGTTAAAATTTATAGGAATAGTCATGGATAAATCATTAAATTACATTAGCAGTTTAACTAAACAGTTGCCATATGCAACTTCCTTAAAAAAATCTATCACTACTATTTAATGCAGTAGTGG
>CAITNS010000070.1 GCA_903893815.1 uncultured Bacteroidota bacterium | reverse complement strand
TTTAATTGGTGCTAATGGTGCTGGTAAATCTACCTTTATGAAGATTTTATCAGGCGAAATTGAGCCTAATAAAGGTCAGGTAAGTATTTTACCTGGTATGCGTTTGAGCGTATTAAAACAAAATCACTTTGAGTTTGATGAATACACCGTGTTGGATACTGTGATGATGGGTAACAAACGTTTGTACAACATCATGAAAGAAAAAGATGCTATTTATGCAAAGCCTGATTTTAGTGAAGCGGATGGAAATAAAGCTGCGGAATTAGAAGCAGAGTTTGGAGAAATGAATGGCTGGAATGCAGAAAGTGATGCGGCTACTTTATTGACGAATGTAGGAATACCGGTTGAATCTCATTATAAAATAATGAAAGATTTAACAGGAAAAGACAAAGTAAAAATCTTATTAACGCAAGCTATTTTTGGTAATCCCGATATTTTATTATTAGATGAGCCTACAAATGATTTGGATGTTGAAACCATTTCTTGGTTAGAAAATTATTTAGCAGATTTTGAAAATACCGTTGTTGTAATTAGCCATGATCGACATTTTTTAGATGCCGTTTGCACGCACACGTGTGACATTGATTATAATAAATTAAAAACATATACAGGTAACTACAGTTTCTGGTACCAAATGAGTCAGTTAGCATTAAAACAACGTAGTGATGCTAATAAAAAGATGGAAGACAAACGTACGGAGTTGCAAGATTTCGTTCGTCGATTTAGTGCTAATGCCAGTAAATCAAGTCAAGCAACGTCGCGTAAAAAATTATTAGATAAGTTAGTGATTGATGAAATTCCTGCAAGTACCCGTAAATATCCAGGTATTATTTTTAAACAAGAGCGCGAAGCAGGAGATCAAATTTTACATATCGAAAATTTATCTAAATCAAATACGGATGGTATCTTATTTAAAAATGTAAACATCAATGTTTCTAAAGGAGATAAAATTGCTTTCATTGCAAAAAACCATTTAGCAATTACCGCTTTGTTTGATATTATTAACGAAGAAGATACGGCTGATAGCGGAGAATATAAGTTTGGAACAACAATTCATAAAGGATACTTGCCAAATGATAACGCTAAGTATTTTACAGGCGATATGAATTTAATGGATTGGTTGCGTCAGTATTCTTCTAACAAAGATGAAAGTTATGTGCGAGGCTTTTTAGGTAAAATGTTGTTTAGTGGCGAAGAGGTAATGAAAAAATGTTCAGTATTATCAGGAGGAGAAAAAGTGCGTTGTATGACTAGCCGTATGATGCAGGTTAATCCAAATATGTTGATTTTAGATGAGCCAACCAATCACTTAGATTTAGAAAGTATTATTGCTTATAACGATGCCTTAAAAGATTACACAGGTGTAGTTCTTTTAACAAGTCATGATCATGAGTTAATGCAAACGGTTGCTAATCGTATTATCGAATTAACACCAAACGGCATCATTGATAAAAAAATGACTTACGATGAGTATTTAGAAAACGAAGGTGTAAAAGAACAACGTTTGAAGTTGTATGGTTCTTTAGCATAAATTTTTGTACTCTGAGCTGAGTCGAAGAGTTTTTAATATTCTTTAAGAAACGCATTCAAAAAGAGTGCGTTTTTTTCTGTAACTTTCCGTTCACAAATTAGTTATAGGTCAATGCGAATATTCTTTTTTTTAAGTGTCATACTATCATTTGGCTTTTCGGCATTTGCTCAGTTATCTGAAACGGATATCAAGTATTATTCTGATCTAGAAGATTCCTTAAAGCGTATTCAAGCAAGAGTTTTTTTTAGTAAAAAAGAAGCCAATCGCTTTGAAGCCAATAAACAATTTATTGCTTTATGGAATGTGATTTTGAAGGATGAGAAATCGATGCTCTATCCGTTTGATAGTATTAAGGAAGTGTCGCGCTTAATGGCTCCCGATAAAAAATTTAGAATCATTACTTGGAATATGTTAAAGGAAGATCAAACACATGCTTTCTTTGGGTTTATTCAAGTCAATAATACTAAAACCATTAAAAAAGGGATGTTTAAAAAAGAAACAACTTCCCAGTACGAATATTTTCCATTATTGGATAAATCAGCATCCGTTAAAACTCCCGAAAATTATGTATCCGATCCAAGTAAATGGTTTGGGATGTTGTATTACGATGTCATAAAATCAGACGATGATTTTTATACTTTATTTGGTTGGGATGGCAATGATAAATTAACGCAACGTAAGTTTATTGATATTTTATATTTCAAGCCAGATGGTACACCTATGTTTGGAAAAGATGTATTTAAATTTCCTGGTAAATTTGCCAAACGTATCATGTTTGAATATGCTGGAGAAGTAGCCATGTCATTAAAGTATAACTCTAGTAGAAAACAAATTATTTTTAGTCATTTGGCCCCCAATACGCTGGATCCCACATTAGAAGGTCAACATCAGTATTACGGACCAGATGGTAGCTTTGACGCTTTATCCATGAAAAAAGGAACATGGGTATACGAACCCGCTATTGATATCCGAAAAGATAAAGATAGAAATGACGATGCTAAAAAACCTGAGCCAAACAAGCAAAAAGCGATTTATAAACCTAAGTAAGTTTAAAAAAAAGTGTAAAGTAGTATGGATAAAGTCATATTATCTTGCAACTTTATCTTGACAACTTTAACATAAAACAATGAACAAACTTATACTATCCTTTTTTTTAATTTATTCTATTTCATTCTTTGCTCAAGATGAGGAGGAAGGTGCTCCTAAATTTTGTGTGGAAATTGATAACAAAAAGGCCTTAAAGCTTTATGAAAAAGCGACGGATAAAAAGAAATACAAAAAGCCAGAACGATTAGCTTTTATTCGTGAATGTTTGGCTGAAGAGCCAGATTTTGCAGAGGCTAATTTATTTATGGCCAGAGAAATTATTGTTCATTGCCGATTAGAAAATAAACCTTATGCACCAGCTGTTCCCTACTTAAAAAAGGCCATTGCTATTTGTCCGCAAATTCATTCAGAACCATATTACTATATTGGGTTTAGTTATTACGAAGAAGCTAAAAATGATTCAGCTGTAAAATACTTACAGCAGTTTATTAAGTTTAGAGATGAGGATGGATTGAAGTTTAGTAAAGAATATGAAACGCAAATGTACAACTCAAAAGAGATGGTGAAGTTTGCAAAGAAAGAAACTGAACTTAAAAAGAAAATTGTTCCATTCGATCCTAAAGTTGTTACAGGGATTTCTACTAAAGTAGATGAGTATTTAGCCTATATTTCTCCCGATGATAAAATGTGTTTCTTTACTCGTAAAGTGCCCTTAAAATCAATGAATACGGTAAAAGCATTAGATGGAGAAAAAGAAGTGTTTATGGTGGCAGCTCGCGATAAAACAGGACTGTTTAATGCAGGCTTACAAATGTCGCCTCCATTTAATACAACCGATGATAACCAAGGAGGTTGTACAATATCAATCGACAACAAAGTATTGTATTTTGCTATGAGTCGTTTTGAGGGCGGAAATCAGCCTAATTGTGATATTTATATGAGTAAAAACGAGGGTGATGATTATTGGAGTGATATCAGTAAAATAAGTGCTAACGTTAACCATCCTGTGTATTGGGACTCTCAACCAACATTAAGTGCGGATGGTAATTCTTTATACTTTGCAAGTGATAGACCAGGCGGTTATGGTGGTATAGATATTTATGTAACTAAAAAAGATCCTAAAACGGGGGTGTGGGGAGTACCACAAAATGTTGGTCCAAAAATAAATACAAGAGGTGATGAAAAAACGCCATTCATTCACTCAGATAGCGAAACCTTATACTTTAGTAGCGGACCTAACCGTCAAGGAGATGGAGGCCATTTTGGATTTGGAGGCATGGATATTTTCTTTATTCGTAAAAATGATAAAGGCGATTGGTTAGAAGCGGAGAATATTGGTTATCCTATTAATACAGAAGCGGATGATGTGGGATTTTTAGTAAGTACTGATAGTAAAACGGGTTATTTCTTTTCATATAATGAAGGTAAAATGCAAGGCAAAGGAGTAGGGAAGTATGATTTATATTCGTTTGAATTATATAAAGAAGCTCGTCCTCAAGAAACTACTTTCATGAGTGGAGAAGTGAAAGATAAGTCAGGAAATATAATTGAAGGTGCTCAAGTAGAAGTAACCAATACCGTAACTAAAGAAAAAACATTAGCCGTTGTTGATTCAACCAAAGGAACATTTATGGTGGCGGTTAATCTAAAAAAGAAAGATGATTTATTGATTACTGTTAAAAAAGATAATTATGCGTTTTCATCAAAAGTTGTAAGTATTAAAGAAGCGACATTTGAAAAGCAACCAACGCCTGTTAAAATAGAAATAAATGAAGCAGCGGCTGGCAGTTCATTTGTTTTAAATAATTTATATTACAATACTAACTCAGCTGATTTGAAAAAAGAATCGTTTGTTGTTTTAGAATCGTTTGCAGAATATTTAACAGAGAATCCAAGTATTACTATCGAAATACAAGGACACACAGATAATGTGGGAGCTGCCAAAGCTAACGAGGCTTTATCTGCCAATCGTGCTTATACGGTTAAAGCCTATTTAGAAGAGAAAGGAGTAGATGGTAAACGTATTACGGCTAAGGGTTTTGGACCAAATAAACCAATTGCTGAAAATACTTCGGAAGATGGAAGAGCTAAGAACAGACGTACTGAATTTTTAATTACAGCAAAATAGTTATCTTTATATTAAAATAAATATTATGAAAAAAATTTCAATCTTATTAGTCCTTATTATTTCCTTACAGGTAAATGCACAAAAAAGTTTTGAAAAAAATGCTAATGTTGTTGCCTTTGGTTTAGACTTAGGTATTTATAATTATACCTCAAAAATTGCGTCAAGTGCTACTTCAGATAACAGCGTAGCGGCTAATAAAATGTTAAACTTGTACTACGAACGTGGTGTTTTAAATTGGTTGGGAGTTGGTGCAAAACTTCAATTATCAGATTATTTTACAGAAAAAGACACTAATACTAATTCAAAGCCTTCGGTTAAAGCCTTAGATGCAACTTTATTAGTAAATGCCCATTTTGTTAGATCTAAACGTGTAGATATGCTAGTAGGTTTTAATTTAGGATATTCTACAATGCGCTGGGAGGCAAGAGATCAATATATTTCTGCAGCAAAAGGAGGTGGTTTAGTATACGATTTACATTTGCAGCCTCGTTTTTATTTTGGAGATCATATTGGTATGTTTATTAATTTGGCTTATGTGCATTATGGTTATAAAAACATGGATTTTCAAAATACATTTTATAACGAGAGCGATATTTTGGATTTAACAGGAGGTGGTGTAAACTTTGGATTTGGTTTTCAAGCAAAGTTTTAAGAACTATTACTGAACAATAGTTACTTTTACTTTACAGTTTTTAGTAACCCAAACGGAATCAAATTCATTAATCTCTTTTCGCTCGCCTTTATAAATGTAGTACTTGGAATTTCTTTTTGATTTGTCAAGCGTAGGCATTTGATTACTAATTAACTCTTCTGGACAATCTTTAATTAATCCATTATCCATTGTTGAGGCAGAAGTGTTTTGTTTATTAGTTTTGCATGAAAATGTGGTTAGTCCTAAAAGTAATGCGATAATTATAGCTTTCATTTTTTTATACCAATTTAGTTAATTCATTCCAAACCGTGTCATCTGTTCTAGGTTTGCAAGTTACGCTGATAGGTTCTTGTTTAATAGGATGTATAAATTCCGTTTTATAAGAATGTAAATGTATAAAAGGCGTTTGGTTAGATCTATCAAAACCATATTTTAAATCGCCTTTAATGGGGCAGCCAATAGCAGATAGCTGGGCTCGGATTTGATGATGACGCCCCGTATATAAATTAATCTCAAGTAAATGGTAATTAGAAATAGAGGCAATCAATGTGTAAGATAACTCAGCTTTTAAAGCTCCGGGACGTTCAGTAACAAAAGCTTTAGAGGTATTTGTTTTCTCGTTTTTAATTAAATAATGAGTTAAACGTTGAGTGATGTGTGGTGGTTTATTTTTCACCACGGCCCAATATGTTTTTTGAATGGTTTTATCTCTAAATAATTCATTCATACGAGATAAGGCTTTACTCGTTTTCGCAAAAATGACAATCCCAGAAACAGGTCTATCTAAACGATGACAAACGCCGCAAAATACATTGCCAGGTTTATTATCTCGTTGTTTGATAAAGTTTTTTACTTTTTCGGATAAAGGCATGTCGCCTGTTTTATCACCTTGTACAATTTCAGAAGCTTTTTTATTAATAATAATTAAGTGATTATCTTCATAAATAATCTGAGTAGCCTCAATAACTTCGGATGCAGGGAACATGTTATTTTGTAAAGTTCAATTTAAATTCTAAACGACGGTTAACAGCATGTTCATCATCGCTACATTTCACATCATTACCACAGTTGTTTAATAATTTAGATTCTCCGTAACCTTTTGCCACAATTCTATCCGCACTAACACCTTTGCTAATAATATATTTTTTGGATGATTCGGCACGTTGCTGACTTAGTTTTAAATTATAGGCATCGCTACCTTTACTGTCGCTATGGGCACTTAATTCAATATTAAATTTTTGATTGCTCTTCATCGCTAAAATAACTTTATCTAACGTTTGTTTAGATTGCTCAAGTAAATCATCCTTATTAAACTCAAATAAAATATTTTCTATAATAGTGGCTTGATCACCTGCCTTGTTTTTATCAGCATTTTCTTTTTCAATAATAGATAACCATGGATCATCTACATAAACTTCAGTAAATCTGTATTGCTCTGTTTCTAAAGGTTTGTAATTAAATTTTTGTCCTTTTACTTGTGAAACAATTTTAATTAAATTATTAGCATTATCAAAAACTAAAATATTGTCAAACGATTCTAATATACTTTTTTCGTTGGCGGCGTTAATGAGTAATTGCTTAGTATAAGGTAGATGCTTGAAGGAAAAACCTCCGTCTTTTGTTGTTGTTGCTGAATCAATGGTTTGATACTTATCGTTTAGTAATAGCACTTTCATGTCAGCTAATGGATTATTTTTGTTATTACCATATAAACGACCATTGATATTCATTTTTAATTCAGAATCATCCATTACAAAGTCGTTAAAAGAACTGCCGGTAATAGAAATGAATTTATAAACAAACTTGTTTTTGGATAAGGAATCTAACCGTTTTACAAATTTATCTTTAACCGTAAATAAACTCATCACATAATTCGGAATCGCATCCGCACTATCATAGGCAATGCCATATTCGCGATCTGGTGAAATATTTGGAAATAAAAAGGTTCCTAAAACATTGGTTTTTGTTTTAGCTATCACTGTGTTTTTTTCATTTAGTAAGTAAATTGTTTTGTCTGATGCTACAATTTTGTCAGCCCCATTAATGGCGATTAATTTACCTGCAATATTGAAACCGAAATTGTTGTCGGTTAATTTCGTAACTAAATCATTTTCCATTTTATATTTAAACGTATATGTTTGATCGGCGTTTGCACTTGCAACATCTATTTTTTCGCCTTTGGTACTTTGTAGTTTAACTTTATCATTATTTGGATTATCGGTGCTACTCAAAGCAACTGTTACACCATCGGCTTGTTCTGCATCTACATGCTGAAATACAAAGGCTCCGTGGTTTGTGGTCTGTGAGGTAGAGATAACCTCTCCTTTTTTATTTAATAACTTTACCGTTTTATTTTTTAGTGGTGTGTTTTTATCGTTATTTAAACTTAACTTACCAGCTAGTTGTAAATATTCTTTTATTTTTTCAGTCGTTAAAATAGGAGCAGTCGTATCTTTTTTAACAACAGGTTTTTTTGCATAAATGTTTTTAATGAATTTATTCATGTATACCGTATCATCAACAAACTTTGATTTACCATTAAAATAAATTTGGTGAAATGGTTTATTAAATTGAACAGTATCAATTAGGTTAGGGTCTTTTGAGAAAAAAGGAATATCTATAGCATAATTCATTTTTATGTAACGTTTATCTTCTGGAACACCATCCGCATAAACTCTAATAAACATGGTTTGGCATTGTTCATTTATAAAATAAACATCATACACATTTCCGAAATCTAGTTTGGTTCTAAAATCGTTACCTTTTTTTGTGTCAAATTCCGAAAGGGTTTTGCCATTACTAACAACCTTAATTTTGGTATTTGTAAGAGGTTTATAATTAATATAGTTTCTGCCAATAAATTGAAGGTCGCCATCATATTGTGCTTTTGCTAAAAAGCTGCATAATAAAAGCGTAATAAAAAATAAAGTTCTCTGAATAAGCATATATAAATATATATTATTTTTTTGTTTTCTCTATGATTTCAATAATTTCTTTGCAACAATTTTCTAAAACCGAGGCATTATATTCCTTTATGGTTAAAATAAGAACGAATGTGTTTATTTTGCCATCAAGCATATAATACCTATCTAATGATTTTTTCAGTTTCTCTAAATAACTTTTCTTTAGGTTCTTTTCTATTAGTCTGCCTCGCTTTTGAATATTTTTCGTGAGTAATTCAGTCGTTGTATCTAAATACACTACTAATTGTGGTGTTGGTATGGTTTTCTTTAAAGGCTTAAAGTGCTTTTTGAAAAACGAAAAATCTTTAGAGGATAAATTGGCGTTTGCAAAACACAAGCATTTATCGAAATGAAAATCGCTAATAGTAATGGTTCCTTTTTTTACAGAGTTAAAATAATTAGTTAATTGTTTTTGTCTGTCAATTAAAAAAGAATATTCTGTAGGAAAAGCAAAGGTTTTGTTGTCGTTGTAAAATAAAGGCAACAAAGTGTTGTCTTCAAACTGTTCGGGTAAATAAGTTGCTTTTAATTTTTTTGCTAAGGCTTTGGCAAGTGTACTTTTTCCTGAACCAATATTACCTTCTATACAAATGAACATATTAACGCTCTGATTTAAATAATTTAACTTCCGATTCGTCTTCGCAGTGGCTTAACAAATTAAAGATAGTTGTATTTAATAAAGGATGCAAATAGTTGGAACAAATTTCATTTAATGGGATTAAAACAAATTTCCTTAAATGTAATCTAGGATGAGGAACTTTTAACAGTTCATTATCTATCACCTCTTGGTTATAGAATAAAATATCAATATCAATAGTTCTTGGCTCGTACACTTCATTTAAAGATCGTATACGACCCAAATGCTGTTCAATCGATAGTAAAGCTGTAATTAACTCATTTACACTTAAAAGAGTTTTTACTTCTACACATTGGTTGAGGTAAGCTTGCTGGTTTTCAACGCCCCAGGCTTCAGTTTCATATATTTTTGATTGAGAAGTAATTTCCCCAACTAGTTGGCTTATTTCTAACAAAGCAAGGTAAATAGCTTTTTCTCTATCACCAATATTACCGCCTAAACATAAATACGTAACGTTCATATAATTATTGGTAAAAATAACAGAAAGTAACCTAATTTAGAGTCATAGTTGTGAAAATATATCAATTCTTATAACTAAATAAATTAAATAATAATACTATGAAACAATTTTTTGGAGCATTTTTTGGCTCATGTTTAGGGATTTTAATTACTGGCGTTGTAATTACGTTAATTGTTATTGCATCTGTGGCAAGTATGTTCTCTGATGCTATTAATATGAAAAAGGATAATGGCTATACCGCTAAAGAAAATACTGTGCTAAAAATTAATTTAGATGGTGACATTAAAGAGCGTAGTATCGAAAATCCTTTTGGAGATGTTGATTTAGGTCCTTTTATGCCTAAAGAAACATTAGGTATTGGTGATATTATTGAGAGTTTAAAATTTGCTAAAACTGATAAAAATATCAAAGGAATTTACTTAGAAGTTAGTAATCCAGTTGCCGGTTTTGCAACTTTAGAAGAAGTGCGTAACGCTTTATTAGATTTTAAAAAATCAGGAAAGTTTATTTACACTTATTCTGAGGGGTATTCTCAAAAGGCCTATTACTTGGCTACTACAGCTGATAAATTATATTTAAATCCAGAAGGTGGTTTAGAAATAAAAGGTTTAAGTTCTCAAATGATGTTCTTTAAAAAAATGTTGGAAAAAACAGGTGTTGAAGTTCAAATTTTTAGACATGGTAAATTTAAAAGTGCTATTGAGCCTTTTATGTTAGATAAAATGAGTGAGGCTAATAGAGCTCAAGTAGAAACCTATTTAGGCTCCTTATGGAATCACATGGTGAATGGTATGGCTAAAAGCAGAGGCATGACTTCAAAAGATATTAATGATATGGCAAATAATTTATTAATCAGAAGCCCACAAGACGCGGTGAAATATAAATTAGTTGATGAGTTAAAATACGAAGATGAAGTGTTTAGTGCTATCAAAAAAAATATTAAGATAGCCGAAACGGATAAAATTACCTTTGCTTCTTTAACTGATTATACGGAGGCAAATACCGATACTAAAGTTTCTAAAAATAAAATTGCTGTGATTTATGCGGTTGGCGAAATTGAGAGTGGAGAAGGAGATGACGAAAAAATTGGTAGTGAGCGTATTGCCAAAGCTATTAAAGATGCGCGTTTAGATAAAGATGTAAAAGCAATTGTATTACGTGTTAATTCACCAGGAGGAAGCGCTTTAGCATCAGATGTTATTTGGAGAGAAACTGTTTTAGCTCAAAAAGCAAAGCCATTTATTGTATCGATGGGTGATGTAGCTGCTAGTGGTGGTTATTATATTAGTTGCGCAGCTGATCGTATTTTTGCTCAACCAAATACTATAACGGGTTCTATTGGCGTATTTGGAATGATACCAAATGCTCAAAAAGCATTATCAGAAAAATTAGGAATTACGATTGATACTGTAAACACAAATAAACACAGCGATGTAGGAACTATTTTAAGAGGCGCTACTACTGTTGAATACGAATATATTCAACAAAGTGTAGAACATATTTATGATGTGTTTATTACTAAAGTAGCTACAGGCCGTAAAACCACTAAAAATAACATTGATAGTATTGGGCAAGGACGCGTGTGGAGCGGGGCAGATGCAATAAAAATAAATTTAGTAGATGAATTAGGTGGTATTAATGATGCTATTGCTTATGCTGCTAAACAAGCTAAATTGAATGAATATAAGTTATTAGAATTACCAAAACAAAAGGATCCATTACAAGAATTATTAGGAAACACCAAAGAAGAAATGGAAACTCGTTCTATGAAATCTAATTTAGGAGAAACCTATTTATATGTAAAACAAATTAAAAATGTATTACAAATGAAAGGCGTTCAAGCTCGTTTACCATACGAAATGATTATTGAATAGTCGTTAGGTACGGAGGGCGTTTCTTTTTTGTGCGTGCCGGCGCAAAAGAGAAGGCGCCGTCGGGCTGTCGCTTCAATCTTTTATTCGTAACTCATAAAAAGGATTTTCGCTTGCATCCCTCACGCAAGCTTGCTGTAAGGTCGAAGCTTAAACTTCGATTTTTGAAATAGAGTTTGCGTGAGGGATAGAGGCATTGTTTGAGCTCTTTTTATTGGACACTGAGCGAAGTCGAAGAGCAAATAAAAAAGCGAGTGCCGAAAGCCCAATCCGCCAGCTGGCGGACACGTCCTAAGCTGTAACATTTTTTAAGAAATCCGTCCCTTCAAACTAAAGATTAATCCCTATTTTCACTAAAAATTAGAACCTATGAACCGTATCTTTTTAATCTTATTCTCTTTAATAAGCTTTGTTGGATTTTCTCAAAATCCACCTTTAAAACCTGTGACTTGGAATGCTGTTTATTTTGCCACTAATGCAACTGAAGGCGAAATTCACTTTACGGCAACCATTGATAAAAAATGGCATATTTATTCTCAACGTCCTACAGATGTTGGTCCTATTCCTACATCTTTTACAGTAACACCAGGTGCAGATTTTGAATTAGTTGGTAAAGTTGAAGAGGAGCAAGCGCACGAAGAATACGTAGCAGCATTTGAAGCAAAAGTATTTGTGTTTTCGAATAAAGCAGTGTTTAAGCAAAAAGTTAAGTTAAAAAATCAAAAAAGCTTAACTATAAAAACAGCTTTAGAGTTCATGACTTGTAGCGACGTTCAATGCTTACCTCCCGCCACTCTTGAGTTTCAGGTTTTAGTGCCTGAAGGTGGAGCAAAAAAATAGGCTTTTAGGAATCATATAATCATGGGATTTGAATTGTAAACTCAAAGCCTCAATTATCTAATTAGTTTTACTTTTACCACATAAATATTGGTTATGCTAAAAAAAATATCTTCTCTGCTTTTATTACTTGTAATTAGCACTTCTTTATTTTCACAAGTTGCTCATGTGAAATGGAAATTTACAACTAAAAAAATATCCGATTGCGAATATGATCTAAAGTTTAATGCAGAAATTGAAGATACGTGGCACATGTATTCTTTAAATAAAACAGAAGATGGTCCATTGCCAACAGTATTTACTTTTAATAAATCAAAGGATTATGAATTGGTAGGTAAAGTAACTCAAAGTAAACCTATCGTTGAGTTTGATAAAATTTTTGATGCAAAAGTTGAGTTTTATTCTCATACGGCAAGCTTCACTCAAAAAATAAAATTAAAAACAGATAAAAAGATTGCTATACAAGGTAAGTACGAATGGCAGGTTTGTACTGATGTAAAATGCGAAGTATCTCCTCCAGGCGAAACTTTTGAGTTTCAATTACAAGGAACACCTGTTTGTTTAAACGCAGCAGCTGCAACTAATGATATGATTGCGGCAATAGACCAAACCGCAGGATGTTTGTGCGATACCCAAGCTATTTTAGCATCGGCAAATGCTTTGAAGCAAAATATAAATTCAACAGCAGCATCAACTGATGTTAAATCTGAAAACACTAATGAAACAGTTGTTTCTGAAGCGGTAACAAAAGAAGATGTAGAATGTCATCCGTTCAGTAAATTTTTATTAGGATTAGTTGCAGGATTAGGAGCCGTATTAATGCCTTGTATCTATTCATTAATTCCTTTAACCGTTTCGTTTTTTGTTAAAAGAAGCACAAGCAGAGCAGCAGGAATTAAAAACTCTTTACTGTATGGCTTCTTTATTATAATCACATTTGTAATTCCAACGATGTTAATCACTATTGCATTTGGGCCAGATGCATTGAGTAATATTGCAACAAACACATGGTTAAATTTATTTTTCTTTATTCTATTTATTGTTTTCGCGCTTTCATTTTTTGGATTATTTGAAATTACTTTGCCTAGTTCATGGGGAAACAAATTAGATGCAAAAGCTGATAAAGGTGGTGTGGTAGGTATATTTTTTATGGCCGCTACATTAGTAGTTATTTCATTTTCATGTACTGCCGGATTCTTAGGTACTTTATTAGCTAATTTAGCAGAAGGAAATAGTTATATGTGTCCGCTTGCAGGTTTTACTGGGTTTGGAACTGGTATAGCTTTACCTTTTATGGTGTTTGCATTTTTCCCATCTATGCTAAATTCATTACCAAAATCTGGCGGCTGGATGAACACATTTAAAGTAACAGTTGCTTTTATTGAATTAGCATTAGCTGTTAAGTTTTTAGCGAATGCAGATAATGTAAACGAATGGGGCTTTATTACTAGAGAAGTATTTATTACATTATGGATTGCCATTTTTGGTATGATGACTTTTTATTTATTGGGAATGTTCAAAACATCTCATGATAGTGAGTTAAAACATATTTCGGTTGGTAGAATCATGTTTGCTACTATTAGTTTAGCGTTTACAATTTATTTAATTCCAGGATTATGGGGAGCGCCTTTAAAAATAATATCTTCATTTCCACCTCCACATCATTATTCAGAATCTCCTGATGGTTTTGGTGGACATGTCGGTGTAACTGCATCAGCTGTTAGTACATCAACTGTTCCAGAAATTGCTGCTTTAGAGAGCAAAAGAGTAACTGGACCAGATGGTATTAAACTTTTTAAAGATGATTACGAAAGTGCTTTGAAATATGCTAAATTAGTAAACAAGCCGTTGTTTGTTGATTTCACAGGTAATGCTTGCGTTAATTGCCGCTATATGGAATCAAATGTATGGGTTACTCCCGAAGTATTACCAATATTGAAAAATGATGTAGTTATTGTTTCTTTATATGTTGATAGTAGAGTTGATTTACCAGCGAGTGAACAAAAAGAAGTATTATGGTCGGGTAAACAACGTATGCTGGAAACTGTAGGAAATAAAAATGCGTTCCTGCAAATAACAAAGTATAATTCAAGTTCGCAACCACAATACGTTATTCTTAATCACGACGAATCTAATGCAACGCCAGGAACAATAGGAACCGAAAAGGATGAAAAAATATTTGCCGCATGGTTAAACTCTGGTTTAACTAATTTCAAAAACAAAAAGTAAATCATGCGTTTTGTTATTCAGCGAGTTTCTGAAGCTTCTGTGAAAATTGATGGAACTATTTATTCCGAGATTGAAAAAGGTTTTTTAGTACTAGTTGGCGTTGAAGAAACCGATACCAAGGAAGATGCAGATTGGCTTTGTCAAAAATTGATTGGGATGCGCATTTTCTCGGATGCAGATGATAAAATGAATCTGTCGCTACAAGATATCAAAGGTGATGTATTATTAGTTTCTCAGTTTACCTTATTTGCCTCTACTAAAAAAGGTAATCGTCCTTCATTCATCAAATCTGCGAAGCCAGATGTAGCAATTCCTTTATACGAGTACTGCATTCAACAATTATCTCAGCTCCTCAATAAACCGATTAAAACTGGGCGGTTTGGTGCTGATATGAAAGTGAGTTTAGTAAATGATGGCCCTGTGACTATTTTGATGGATTCAAAAAAAAGAGAATAATTTCCTGAAAATTTATGAGCTTATTTTTCGGATAAATTTCCTATATTTATTTGCTGTGAGATTTATATACCTATATTTTTTTGTATTGCTTGCCTTTATTTCTTGTAAAGAAAAAGACAATCAAAACGTGCGTATACATTCCATAAAAGTTCATAAAGCAAATGGCTATGTGGTTGCTAAAGATAGTATGGAAAAACCTGCTATTGTTTTTATTGATGAAAGCAAGTTGTTGAAAGTACCCGTTGGTAAACCAATGGTGTTTCCTACTAACACTAATGTTCATGTATTAGGTAAAGAAAAAATGGTTATTCCTGGTAATCCTCAAGTATTTGTTCCTGGTAAGGATACGTTTTCGTTACCTAAGATTATTCAAATTAAAACGGAAGCTGTTGTAAAAAATAGAGTTGGTATTCCTGAGGAAGTAATCGCGAAAGATCCTTTTACAAAAGATCAAAATCCTAACAACTTTAGCACCTTTGGTAAATTACAAGGATTAAAACATGGTAGTATTAATTGCTTGCTAGAAGATAATCGTGGAAATATTTGGTTAGGAACGGCTGGTGGAGGCATCACAAAATACGATGGTAAATCATTTACACACTTTACTGTAGAAGAAGGATTGAATAGTAATTCAGTTAATACTATTTTTGAAGATAAAGCTGGTAATCTCTGGTTTGGAACTGTAGATGGTGGTGTATGTAAATACGAGGGTAAATTCTTTACTCATTTTTCAGAACAAGATGGTTTAAGTAATAAATATGTGACGAGTATCTTTCAGGATCATAATGGAATTTTGTGGTTTGGAACTGCAGATGGACTTTCTAAGTATGATGAAAAAAAATTTACAAATTACACAGTTAAAGAGGGATTAAGTAATAGTGTGGTATATAGTATCATCGAAGATGATGCTAATAATTTATGGATTGGAACAGGAGCTGGTATTAGTAAATTTGACGGAAAATCCTTTTCAAATTATACAACTAGTCAGGGTATAAGTGATAATACAGTATTATGTAATTTAAAAGATAAGCAAGGTCATTTGTGGTTTGGAACCTATCAAGGAGGTGTTACTGTTTATAATGGCAAATCATTTAATCACTTGGGTGTAGATCAAGGTTTAAGTAACCAAGCCGTGAGTTGTATTTTACAAGACAAAACAGGCAATATATGGCTTGGAACTTCGGGTGGTGGTTTAAATAAATATGATGGTAAAAGTTTTACACACTTTACAGAACAAGAAGGTTTAAATAGTAACGAAATTTTGTCTTTACTAGAAGATAAGTCGGGTAACATTTGGGTAGGAACAAATGCAGGTGGTTTAAGTAAGTATGATGGAAAAACATTTACGCATTTTACAGACAAAGAAGGCTTAAGTAACAACTTAGTGTTTTCTGTTTTAGAAGAAAAATCTGGGAATATGTGGTTTGGCTCTTATATGGGGTTAAACAAGTATGATGGAAAATCATTTGCACATTTTACCGATAAAGAAGGTTTAAATAATAACGATGTAAAAACGGTTATTCAAGATAGACGAGGAAATATTTGGTTTGGTTCTTATGGAGGAGGAGTGAGCAAATTTGATGGTTATACTTTTACACACTATACTGAAAAAGATGGCTTGAGTAACAATATTGTGTTTTCTATCATCGAAGATAAAAAAGGAAACTTATGGTTTGGGACAGAAGGAGGTGGAATTTGTAAATTTGATGGACGATCATTTACAAAATATACGGAGGAGCAAGGCTTAGCTAGTAATTTTATTAACGCCATGTTGCAAGATAGTAAAGGTTGTATTTGGTTTGCAACTGCGGGTGGTGGTGTTTCGAAATATGACAGTAAAGGTTTTACTAATTTTAATGAGAAAAATGGTTTCATTAATAACGATGTAAAATACATGATTGAGGACAAAACAGGAAATATTTGGTTTGCTACGTTTGATGGTGTGACGATGTATGATGGTTTTAACTTTACTGATTTTACAGAGAAAGATGGATTGAGTCATAATGTTGTCTGGAGTATTTTGCAAGATAAAATTGGGAACATTTGGTTTGGAACTCGTTTTGGTGTAAGTAAACTTACCGAAAGTAAATTGAACGAAGTCATCAAAAAAATTAAGCGCAATACTTTATCAGAAAGCGATGTTATTTTTAAAAACTATACATACCAGGATGGGTTTTTAGGTGCAGGTGTAAATGGCGGTAAAACCATGCAAGAATCAAAAGATGGAAGTATTTGGATGGCGGCTAATGATCGATTGATGGTGTATCATCCACCTGTAGGTGGCGAAAAACCAGACACCAATGCGCCAAGTATTCAGTTAAGTAATATTGAGTTATTTAACCAAAGTATTTCTTGGGCAAATTTCGAAAATAAAAAAGATACGAGTTTTCTTTTAGGAAATGGTGTAAGAGTTGGCAATTTTCAATTTGATGGGATTACCAACTGGAATAATTTACCCGAAAAATTGAGCTTAGTTTACAATAATAATTATATCACCTTTAACTTTATTGGTGTTACTATGAACCAACCTAAGAAGGTAAAGTATCAATATATTTTAGAAGGCTTAGATGAAAACTGGAGTGCGGTTAGTAATCGTAACTCGGCACCTTATGGTAACTTACCACATGGCGATTATATTTTCAAAGTAAAAGCGATGAATAGCGAAGGCTATTGGAGTCAGCCTGTAGAATATGTCTTTACTATTCGTCCTCCGTTTTGGCAAACTTGGTGGTTTAGAATTTTAGTGCTGTTAGTGATAATTGGTTCTGTTTGGTATTTTATCAAAAGTCGAGAGCGCAAACTAGTTTCCGAAAAATTAAAACTCGAAAAAACAGTTGAAGAAAGAACAGCCGAAGTGGTGGAACAAAAACACATGATTGAAGAGAAGCATAAAGAAATTACAGATAGTATTAATTATGCAGAACGGATTCAACGAAGTTTATTAGCCACTAAAGAATTGCTAGATGAAAATTTAAAAGACTATTTTATTTTATTTAAACCTAAAGATGTGGTTAGTGGAGATTTTTATAGAGCCGCTAAATTAAGTAATGGAAACTTTGCTTTATTAACTGCTGATAGCACTGGACACGGTGTGCCTGGTGCTATTATGAGTATCTTAAATATTTCTTGTTTAAAAGAATCGGTAAAGGAAGGTATTTTACAACCTGCAGAAATTTTAAACCGTACTCGTAAACTGATTATTGATACGCTTGCTTTAGACGGAAGTGTAGAAGGTGGTAAAGATGGGATGGATGCTAGCTTGACGATTTATGATTTAAAAAATAAAAAATTGACTGTGTCGTCTGCAAACAATCCAGTTTGGATAATTAGAGGAAATAAAACTATTGAAATTAAAGCGGACAAAATGCCGGTAGGTAAACACGATAAGCAAGATATCTCTTTTACTCAGCATGAGTTTGATTTACAAGAAAACGATATGGTGTATACCTTAACAGATGGTTTCCCCGATCAGTTTGGTGGTGATAAAGGCAAAAAATTTATGAGTAAACGTTTGCGCGAAATATTATCGTCTATAGCTCATTTACCAGTGCACGAACAAAAAGAACAACTCGAAAAATTATTTATCGAATGGAAAGGCAATAACGAACAAGTCGATGATGTGTGTTTAATAGGCGTTAGAGTTTAATTTTATTTTTGTAATAGGCACGCGGATAGAATTGATATAACAGATTAATGCGAATAAAAAAAATCAGTGAACATCAACCCAAGCTGTTAAATCCGTGTTCCTATTTTTAGTTAAGATGCAATCGATAAAGCAAAGTCACTTGAAAAATCATTCCATTTGAAAAATTAGAATTTAACTTTTGGCGTTTATCATCAATAAATGTTGCTGGTACCAAAATTCACTTTATCTGCTTCATCATAAACTTTATATGTTCTCCCAAACGATTGACCAAGCTTAGTTTGCAGACAGATACTTTTTGTGACGGTGAAATTTACATAAGCAAATAATTCGTTGGTGGATTTTGTAACGTAAGTATTAGGATTGGCATAAGTTAGATTGTTTAAATGATAAGAACGAATTTGTCCATTAAAGTTAAATCCCATATTCATAAATGGTAATATTTGGTAATTCACATCTGCTTGTAAGGGCAGAATAACATTTGCTTCTAATTTTTTATTAGGATTTTGGTAATACATCCCTAGCATGGGAACGAATAAAGGACCAAATAATTTGGAGTTATAATATAAACCTGTTTTGAAATTTAAGTTATCTCGTTTTTTGTATTTGAATAAATCAATACCACCAACTTGAAAATCTTTATTAGTAAATGAATTGTAATCAGAAGCTATTTTAGGTAATGCAATAACCGTGGTTGACCATTTTTCAGTCAATTGTTTATTGAAACCTAATTTAATTGTCGTAGAACCAAAGTTTTTTACGATGCCATCTGCAAATAATTTGGTTTGCATATCTTTATAAATCACAACCGTTAAAACAGAAAAGTTTTCGTTTATTTTTACTGGAACTGTAAAGTCAGCCAACAAATTATTTATTCTTGTTTTAACATCACTCGAATCAAATGTATTATTTTGAGTAGTGCTTGCGCTTACTTTTAATAAGTCGACGTAGTTTTGAGAAAAAGCGAAAGGACCTGCTAAAAATAATCGAATGAGTAAGAGGTATTTGTTCATTGTCTTTGGTTTTAATGTTTATTTCTTCATCAAAATTAGAGACAAGGCAAGCGTTTTTATAATTGCTTCTAGCAGCCGTAACTGGCATTGTGGCTCAATTTGCAAATAGAGTATACTTCAACGCTTTTAAAATGGATGTCTTGGGATATTTCCTAACCAAAATCAAGGTATTTGCAAAAAAATGCAAATAATACTAATTTAACTTATTGATCTATGCAACAAGATATAACCACCAATCAAGGTCTTTTAATTAAGCAGCCTTTATTTCTTCAATTATCAATTGAATAGAAGTAACACCTCTAAACTCATTTACTTTTATTTTGTAAACAATGTCAACAGGGATGTTGCGTTTAAAGAAATTTAAAAAGTCACCTTTACCAAAAGCGATGGCTTCTATTTTTGTAAGTTGTGTGTTGGGTTGATACACTTCTAATTTTAAATGATTAGCACCCACCATTTTGGCAAAGCCAGTATCTAACACGGCGCGACTTACAAATACAGGTGTCATATTATGTGGGCCATGTGGAGCAAACTGATTTAAAATACGAATTAATTTATCATTAATGTCGTCTAAAGCAATTTCCAAATCAATTTCTACAGTTGGAATCAACATCTCAGGTTTAATACTTCTAGATACTTCATTTTCAAAAGCTTCAATAAAAGCTTTTACATTTTCTGTTTTTAATGATAAACCAGCGGCGAATTTATGTCCGCCAAATTGTTCTAATAAATGGCTGCAATTTTCAATAGCCGTATACACATCAAAATCTTTTACACTGCGAGCCGAACCTGTTGCCATACCATTTGATTCAGTTAAGATAATAGTAGGCTTATAGTAACGCTCTATCATACGAGAAGCAACAATACCAACTACGCCTTTATGCCAACTAGGATTAAATAATACTGTTGATTTTTTGAAAGGGGTAATAGGATCTAAATCCATGGTTTCAAAGGCTTCATCGGTAATACTAATATCAATATCGCGGCGTTGAGAATTGGTTTCGTTTATTTTTTTTGAAAACTCCGTGGCTTCATCCGTATCGCTTATTAAAAGTTCTACTGCTTTAGAACCATGTTCAATACGTCCTGCGGCATTAATACGAGGTGCAATCGTAAATACTAGAGTATTAATATCTAATTCTCTATCCTGTTGTTTGTTTAATGCTAATAATGCTTTTAAACCCGGACGAGGATCGGCATTTAATTTTTTTAATCCGTAATGTGCCAACACTCTGTTTTCGCCAGTAATAGGAACGATATCAGCCGCAATACTCGTCACTACTAAATCTAAGTATTCAAACACTTCTTGTTCGTCAATACCATTTTGTATACAAAAAGCTTGTGCTAATTTAAAGCCAATGCCACAGCCGGCTAGTTCTTTGTAAGGGTAGGGGCAATCGTGTTGTTTGGGATCTAAAACAGCAACTGCATTTGGAATTTCATCGCCAGGTAAGTGATGATCACAAATAATAAAATCAACGTTTTTAGAATTCGCGTAATCAATCTTATCATTGGCTTTAATTCCACAATCTAAAGCGATGATTAACGAATAATTATTTTCGGCAGCATAATCAATACTCTTAAAGGAAATACCATAACCTTCGGCATATCTATCAGGAATATAATAACGCATTTCGGGAATGTATTTTTTGAAGAAGCTATATACTAAAGCCACCGAGGTGGTTCCGTCAACATCATAGTCTCCAAAAATTAATACCTTTTCTTTATTAGCAATGGCTTGTACAATGCGGTCGACAGCCACACCCATTCCTTTCATTAAAAAAGGATCGTGCAACATGTCCAAACTCGGACGAAAAAAATATTTGGCGTCATCAAATGTTTTAACACCTCTTAATGATAATAATTTGGCAATTATTTTATCAACGGCTAATACAGCTTGCAATGAAGAAACTTCTTCTACATTTTGTATTTGATGTATGTTCCATTTATTCTCCACTAATAAAATAATTTTAAATTCTAAACTTTCAATAGTATTACCCAATATTATGATAAACCGCCATCACATCATCATCGTCTTCCATTTTATCTAACATTTTTTGAAATTCAACTTCTTGTTCTTCGGTTAATTCTTTAGTAGTTGTTGGAATAAATGTTTTGATGGTTTCTTTTACAACATATTTTTTTTCTTCTAAACCAGCTTGCATGGCTCCAAAATCAGTAAAAGCAACTTGTACAATTAATTCATTGGCTTCATCATCCCAAGTTAAATCTTCGGCGCCGTAATCAATAATATCTAATTCAACATCATCATGATTTAAGCCTGTAGAGTCTATTTTAAATAAACCTTTACGTTCAAACATAAAACTTACAGAACCAGTTGTACCAACAGAACCATTTGCACGACTAAAATATAAACGTAAATTAGCAATAGTACGAGTAGGATTATCGGTAGCGCATTCGACTAAAACGGGAACTCCAAAAGGACCATATCCTTCATAAATCACCTCATCATAATTACTAGTATCTTTTTCGGAAGCACGTTTAATAGCTGCATCAATATTTGTTTTAGGCATATTAACTGCTTTTGCATTGGCAATACACGCTCTCAAACGTGGATTAAGCTCCGGGTGAGGACCGCTAAGCTTTACGGCCATCACAATTTCTTTTCCGATTTTAGTGAATTGCTTCGCCATTTTAGCGTAGCGTTTAAACATTGTTGCTTTTCTGGTCTGAAAAATACGTCCCATATGTGTTAAATCTTAAATTATCTAAATTTCGACAAATTTAACTCAAAATCCCAATAGCTTCACTACATTTACTATAAATTAAGAACAAAAAATGAATTCAATGCATATCATCAACACTTTTCAGGTTCATATAAAATTACCCGATATATTTACCCGTCGTTTTGCCGCTTTAATTCCTCAGCAACGTGAGCGCGTTAATCAGCTATTAGAAGAGCGTGTGATTTTAAATTACGCCTTGGACATGGAACGTAGCCATTTATGGGTAACCATGCAGGCTAAAGACCAAGAAACGATTATGGATGTATTAGCGACTTTCCCTATCATCAAGGATGTGAAAGTGGAGATTTTTGAACTAGCATTCTTCGATTCAGCTCCAATGGGATTACCTGAATTGATTATGAATTAAGAACCTTTTTCCATTTATCCGTTTCTGCAAATTCTTTAATTACTTGGTTTCTTTCTAAAAGAAATGATTTCATGTAACTGGTTAGTATTAGTTTATCGAACAATTTCCCTATGATTCCATAAGGTGAGTAGAATTCGAAACGATCAGTCATGATTACTTTTCCATTTTGAGATTTAAAATAATGGTCGTGAAAAAAATATTTAAAAGCACCTTTTTGTTGTTCATCTCTAAAATGTATTGGATTCTCAAATTGAGTTATTATTGATGTTAATTGTTGTTTAATGCCAAAATGAACTGCTTCCCATGTTACAGTGTCATTTAAATTAATTAACCCTGCTGTTACACCTGCAATAGCTTTTTCATTAGTTTTTGCAGTTGATATTTGATGCAAGTCAATGCTTCTAGATAAATCAAAGCAAATTTTGATATCAGCATCGATAATAGTTTCTAGTTGAATAGTTGGCATTAAAATTAATTACAATTCTATTAATCCAAAACGCTTATCCATTCTGATACCTCTTTCTGTTTGAATAACCGTGCAGCATTCAATGGTAGGGTCGTGTTCAAAAAATAAAGCCCAATTATTTTCTGCAGCTTGTTTTAAAATATATTCTTTTTCTTTTATTGTGTTTAGTGGGCGAACGTCATAACCCATCACATAAGGTAATGGAATATGCCCCACAGAAGGAATTAAATCTGCCATAAAAGCAACCGTTGTTCCTTTATAATTTAATAAGGGTAACATCATGGCTTCTGTATGTCCGTTTGCTTCATACATTTTAAAACCATCCATAAAGTCTTTGCTTGTATCAATGTAATTCAATTGCCCACTTTCTTTAATGGGCATGATGTTATCTTTTAAGAAACTAGCTTTCTCACGAGGATTAGGATTGACTGCCCATTCCCAATGTTTTTCGTTACACCAGTATTTTGCATGTTTAAAAGCAGGAGTTAGTTTTGTTCTGTTGGCATTATATTCAATACTGCCACCGCAGTGATCAAAGTGTAAATGCGTTAAAAATACATCCGTAATATCATCTCTATGAAAACCATATTTTGCTAAAGATAAATCTAGGGTATCGTTGCCATGCATAAAGTAGTATCCAAAAAACTTATCATCCTGTTTGTTGCCCATACCATTATCTACTAATATCAAACGTTTGCCATCTTGTATCAATAAGCAACGCATGGCCCAGCTACACATGTTGTTATCATCTGCAGGATTTGATTTTTGCCAAATAGATTTTGGAACCACGCCAAACATGGCGCCTCCGTCTAGTTTAAAATGTCCGGTGTTTATAGAGTATAGTTGCATGATTGATTAGTGATTTTATGAATTAAAGATAAAGAGAATTTTAGAATAGAACGCAGATGACGCTGATTTTTTATGATTTTAAAATAATGATTATTATTGTTTAGGAATTATTTAATCAAGATCATAATATTTATCATAACCATATGCGTAATCAGCGTTCTATTAAATATTTTAATAATAATTAAACTTCAATTTTCCTTCACTCACTTCTAAATTTGGAAAAGGAATTTTAATAATATTTAAACACGAAAAAACAGATTTCAGAAAACGAGATTTAGTTTTTATTCTTGTTAAATCTACATCTAACGAAAAATAACCTTGTCGGTAACGATTAAAGGATGTTACATTTCCGCTTTCATCTTGAATGACTATATTGTTGTATCTCGCTCCAATCATTCCGTTGGCACCATAACCAAAAGCAACATTTAACCACTTTGGAAATTTAGTTTCCTTTTTCATAAAACTTGAGGGATTAACACTCAGCCAATAAATTTGTCCGTTATAGTCTTTTAATATTTGCAGGTAAATTTCATCGCCTAATAAATTTGGTCGGTATTTAGCATAGGGAGAAGCATAAAATGAAAATTTTAATTGAATGCGTTGTTCTTTCCATACTAACTTTTGTCCTATTGCCATGCCTGTACCTAAAGCATTAGCAAGCATGTCGCCCCAGCTAAAGCCCCATCCATAGCTGTAGCCATCCATGACTTCAATAGCACTCATGTATGCAAAGCCACTTAATCCTCCAATGAGTAATTGATTATTTTTAGTATAGCCTGCCCATTCCATGGCATTCATCATCAATCGCCCAGTTTGATAGGTGGTTAAGATGTGCCCATATTTATCCATCTGAAACCATTCATCGTTATCATCAAAGCTATGGAATTTAGAAGTATTATATTCCTGATACCAGGCTTGATTTAAGTAAACCAGAGAACCAGATGTTAATGCTAAAGATGAAATACCTAATGCTAGCTTTCTTTTTTTGAAAATAGAAAGAGAATCGCTTGAATATGTTTTAGTTGAAATTAAACAAAGGCATAAAATAAATATGTTTATTTTTTTCAACTCTATAATTTACACTAAATCTTTAACTAATGTATTTCCTTTCGAAGTATTTAAAACTTCGTCCATATCTTTCATTAATCGATTGACAGTAGCTAATTCTTTACTATCGTCTATTGGTAATACATTTACTCCTTTTTCATCCAGTTTATCAATGATGAATTTCACGGTTAGTTTAGAATCTGTAATACCAGGTTGATAGCCTATTTCATTGTCAGTAGCCATTTTCACTTCATTGAATACTCCTGTTTCAATAAATTCATTAATGATGACTCTTGCTAGTCGCAATGGCAAATCTAATTTATGAGCAATTTCAACAGAAGTTAAAGCTGGTTTTCCTTCGTTAAAATTTTTCACTATCATATTGGCTATTAATAATGCAATAACACGTTTGTAACGATCGCTAATATTTGTAATATCACTTTCTAATTCGTAATGATCAACGTTTTGATGAGCAAAAGTTAATTCGGCTCCAAATAATACAACAAACCACGAGTACTGAATCCAAATTAAAAATAATGGTAAAGCTGCAAAACTTCCATAAATTTTATTGTAAGAGGCAACACCTATTTGAGATGATACATAAGCCCATTGCAATAATTCGAATAAAATAGCAGCAATCAATGAGCCCATGGCTGCACCTTTTAATGTGACTTTGGTATTTGGCAAAGCCATGTATAAAAAAATAAACATGCTCCACATTAAACCAAAGGCAAAGAATTTTAAAAATACAACAGTCACAGGGCTTATGATTTCTACATTTGACGCAACTGTATCTAATCCTGTTTTTAACCAAACGGTTAAGCCGCCAGATAAAATAATAAAAATGGGCCCAATGAGCATGATGGATAAGTAATCTGTAATTTTTCTAGTCCAAGTTCTGTCACGTTTTATTTCCCAAATTTCATTAAAGCTATCCTCAATACTACTTAATAATTTTATAATTGACCATAATAATAAAACAATACCCACTCCAGCAATTAAACCGCCTTGAGTGTTGGCTAACATTTTATCAGCGTAAACAAAGGCCTGAGTTAAAATATCTTTTTGATCTTGAAATTTTAATAATAAATCTTTTTGGAGCGATTGTTCAAAACCAAATCCTTTGGCAATAGCAAATGCTAACGCAATGATTGGAACAATAGAAAATAAAGTATAGTAGGTGAGGGCTGTAGCTTTTAATAAACATTTATCTTCGTTAAAGCCATTAATAGCCAATGAAAAAATTCGAAGTTGTCTGATGAAAATACTTTGTTTTTTTTCAAGCTTATCTAATCGTACTCTCCATAGGTTATGGTTCAAAAAATGAGAGATGCGTTTAAAAAGAGTAACTACGTTTGCCATAATAGTGTAAATATAAACAATCCTAAGTAGATTTTAAATGGCTTATTTAGATTTTAATTCAGCTCTTAGTTGACTAGAAGTTTTGCGGCTGCCATCATGACTCCATCCCGGAGGACCAAATACATACATGATTTTGTTTTTAAAGGAGGTTTGTTTATTTAAATCCTCATAGATGGCTTTCCATTCGTGAAATACCATCGTAATGGGATTATAAGTTTTGATGTTAGTTGTTAAGCCATAAACCACTTCTTCTTCCTCTTTAGCAAAGGTTCCAAATACTCTATCCCAGATAATTAAAATCATTCCCATGTTTTTATCCAAGTATTTAATATTACTAGCGTGATGAACACGGTGATGTGAAGGAGTTGATAAAACCCATTCTAAAGGACCTAATTTGCTAACTGTTTTTGTGTGAATTAAGATACCATAAATTTGAGTAGCAGCATACATAAACATAATATCTAATGGGTCAAAACCAACTAGTGCAATTGGAATAAACCAAACGAATCTATATAATGGCTGAAACACCGAAGAACGGAAACCAACGGTTAAGTTAAACTCTTCAGATGAATGATGCGTAACATGCACTGCCCAAAAAAAACGACAATAATGATCTACACGATGCATCCAATAAAACATAAAATCTTCTGCTAAAACTAACACACTCCAGTATAGTATTGGATGAATAGATTTATTAATAGCTGTAAATTTGAACTGATAAAAATACCAAAGCACAGCCAAGCAAATACCTCTTACTAATACATCCAAAGATAAATTAAGAGAGGTTAAGTATAAGTTTGATAAAATTCCTTTAGTACTATAAAATCCTTTGTGTTTTAAAAAGCTATATAAAATTTCTATTCCTATCACAATTGTGTAAATAGGTATAGAAATTAATACAAGAAGTTCTTCTCTAAATTCGTTCATGAATTATTAAATAAATTGCAATGCAAAGATAGCAAGCATTTTTAGTTCTCGAATAATCTTTGTTTGCTTTTTTTTTACGTGATTTTAGTCATTAAATAAATTTAAGTATCCTTTTTCGGTGGTTTTATTGTCTAATAAATCGGTGTAATCTACGATATAAAAATAAGTTCCGTCTGGTGCTTTTCCAGATTGAGCACTTCCGTCCCAGAATCCATTTAAGCCATCCCATTCATACATTTTCAATCCCCAACGATTAAAAATAACGCAGCGTAAACTTTTTAATCCGGTCGAATTAATTTTAAACACATCATTTTTAGTATCACCGTTTGGAGTAAATACATTTGGAATAACAACAACCGCTTCTCTAACTACATTAATGCACTTGTAAGTTGTGTCGCTACAACCAGCAGTGTTTTCAGCTACTAAATTAATGCAACAGCTTCCAGTATCAACAAAGGTTGCAGCAAAATTTTGGCTTGTTAAAGAAGATCCATTACATGATATATTCCATAAATAGGTATTGGCATTAGTACTTGTATTTACAAAATTTACAAGTGTGCCAACGTTTACTACGTTTCCTTCTGAAATATTAAAGTTGGCAGTTGGTCTTATTATAACATCAATTACAGGCAATGTAAAAGTGCTAGAACATCCTAATACTGAATTTGTAGCGGTTGCAGTAACTGTATAACTACCTTCAGTTAAATAGCAATGATTTGGGTTATTGATATTAGCAGTACTTCCATCACCAAAGTTGTAAGTAATTTCTGTTGCAGAAGCGCTTACTACATCACTAAAAGTTGTACAGAAAGGTGCGCACCCACTAAGCGATGCTACACTTACTGTAATCGTAGGTAAAGGTGTTACCGATACAGTTGTTGATTGGGTAGATGAACAGCCTCCATTATTTCCAACAACCGAGTACGTGGTTGTGAAAGCTGGTGATGTAAATATACTAGCAGTTGTTTCTGAGGTATTCCAAGTAACACTAGAAGCTCCTGTTGCAGTTAATGTTACTGTTTGCCCCGCACAAATTGATGCCGAGTTAATTGTAATTGTTGGAGTAGCAGAAACGCCAACGGCTGCAGATGCAGCAGATGTGCTAACACAGCCATTTACATCAGTTCCTGTTACGGTATAAATTGTTGTTGCTGAAGGACTCACTGTTTGAATACTTCCGCTTACACTATTCGACCATGTATACGTACTTGCTCCAGTAGCAATTAAAGTAGCAGTTTGACCCGAACAAATGCTTGCACTATTTACAGCAATTGTTGGAGTAGAATTTACCGTAACAGTTTGTATGGCTGTATTTGTGCAACCTTCAGCGGATGTTCCAATTACAGAATAGGTAGTAGTTACTGTTGGTGTGAAACTAACGCCATTAATTATACCGCTTGTCCAGGTATAAGTAGCAGCACCGCTTGCGGTTAATGTTGTTGAATTTCCATTGCAAATAACTGAGTTAGTAGAACTAGCTGTTACAGTTGGTGTTACATTTTCAGTAACAATAATTGTATCAGAATGAGAACATACTTGTTGGTAGAAAATATCATCTAACGCAAAGTCATTAGCTCCTGGCGCTGTAAAGTTTTGGTCAACAATCGTTATAACAGCTGAAGTACTAAACCCTGAGTTCCAGTTTGTGGCAAAATTTGCCCATACGCCACCTGTGAATGGAGCGCTATAAGTAGAACCTAATAAGCTTCCATTTATAGAAAACTGTAATTGAGCTTCGTTACCAGCTGTTGTGTTATAAACTGAGGCAACCCAAGCCGAGAAATTGTAATTCGTATTTGGAGAAACAGCTATCGTTTGACTCCAAACAATGTCATTAGCTACAGCCGAACCATTGCAAACCATCATATTTCCTGTTCCAGCAGTATGATCTCCAAATGGTATAAAATTATTATGAGCTAAATTAGGACTCGTTGTTATTAAGTAGGTGCCTGGGTTTGTTAATAAACCGAAAGCTCCTGGCACAGTTGGTACAATATAGTTGCTTGTAAATAACGTATTTCCTAAACTGAAATCGCCATTAGCTACTAAGTCATTACTTAATATATCTGCTGTACAAATGTAAGTGCCAGTTGTTATAGCAGTAATATTTTGTGTAGTTGCTCCTCCTGGTGTCCAAGAGTAAGAGTTGTAACCAGCAGGTCCGTTAATAGTATAATTCATTGGAGAACAAAATGCTGTATCTCGCCCTAAACTAAACTGACAAGGGTTATTACAATTAATTAAAGCTATAGAAGACGTCGCCGAATTAGTACAAGTTCCATTTGCTCCAACAACTGTATACGTTGTATTGGAAGCAGGTGTTACAGTTACAGATGCGCCCGATAAGTTACCCGGATTCCAAGTATAAGTAGTAGCTCCACTCGCTGTTAAGGTTGTTGTTTGTCCTGCACAAATAGTGGTTGAGTTAGATGCTAATGTTGGAGTAGCAGCAATTGTTACAACAGCTGTATTACTTCCGGAACAAGCTCCATTTACTCCAACAACTGTATAAGTTGTATTTGATGTAGGTGCTACCGTTACAGATGAACCAGATAAGTTTCCTGGATTCCATGAATAAGATGTTGCTCCACTAGCAGTTAATGTAGCGGTTTCGCCAGTACAAATAGTTGGACTATTAACCGTAATTGAAAGTCCCGAACCGATAGTAATAGATGCTGTTGTAGAACTAGTGCATGTTCCATTTGCACCTGTAATGGTTACAACAGTGTTACTCGCAGGACTCAATGTAAATGTATTTCCTATTACGTTTCCTGGATTCCAAGTATAAGTTGTAGCTCCACTTGCTGTTAAAGTGGCTGTTTGCCCTGGACAAATAGTGGTTGATGCAACAACTAAAGTAGGAGTAGCTGTTACACTAACAGTTGCTGTAGTAGTATTAGAACAAATTCCATTTGAACCAGTAATCGTATAAATAGTGGTTGATGTTGGACTATCAGTAATGCTAGGAGTCGTTTGTGCGTTAGGCATCCACGTATAACTAGGAGCACCGCTCGCAGTTAATGTAGCAGTACCTCCAGAACAGATAGATGCATTGGCTACTGTTACAGAAGGAACTGAAACAACGCTGACAACTGCTGTATTACTTCCTGTACAAGCACCGCTTGTTCCAGAAATAACATAAGTTGTAGTCGTTGCAGGTGATACATTTAATGTATTTGTATTTGGTCCAGTGCTCCAAGTATAAGAAGTTGCTCCACTTGCTGTTAACGAAGCAGTTTGGCCTAAACAGATAGTTGGATTATTTACTGAGATTGAAATTCCTGTACCAATAGTAACAGAAACCGTAGCTGCTGTTGTGCAAGTTCCATTAGCGCCTATAACTGAAACCGTTGTATTACTTGCTGGAGCAATTGTATACGTAGTTCCTGAAATATTTCCTTGATTCCAAGTGTATGTTGTTGCGCCACTTGCAGTTAATGTTGCTGTTTGTCCAGGACAAATTGTTGCTGAGTTGGCAGCTAATGTTGGAGTGGAGGTTACGTTAACTGTTGCATTTGTTGAAGTACTGCAAGTTCCGGTTGCTCCCGTAATGGTATAAATAGTTGTAGAACCAGGGTTTACAGAAACTGTATTCGTTAATTGTCCACCTGGCATCCACGTATAATTGGTCGCTCCAGTAGCAGTTAAAATGGTTGAGTTACCCGAACAAATACTTGCATTAGCAACAGCCACTGTAGGTTGAGAGTTAACCGTTACACTAACAGTTATTGTATTTGTACAAGCATTTGTTGTGCCTACAACTGTATAAATAGTTAAAGATGTTGGCGAAACTGAAATCGTATTGGTTGTTGCTCCTGTATTCCAACTATAAGTTGTTGCGCCAGTAGCAGTTAAGATGGCAGTTTGTCCTGAACAAATTGTTTGATTACTTACTGCAACTGTTGGATTTGGAGTAACGGTAATTGATGTGGTGACTTGTGAAGTACAAGTTCCATTAGCACCAATTACTGAAACGGTTCCTGATGAAGCAGGGCTGGTTGTATAAGTAGATCCTGTTACACTTCCTGGATTCCAAGTGTATGTTGTTGCCCCACTAACGGTAAAGGTCGCTACTTGTCCTGCACAAATTGTTACTGAGCTAGTTGATAACGTTGGTGTGGATGTTACGCTAACTGTTGCAGTTGTCGAATTGGTGCAAGTTCCATTGGCACCTGTAATGGTATAGGTTGTATTATTTGTAGGAGTTACAACAACACTTGTCGTTAATTGCCCGCCAGGTGACCAAGTATAGTTAGTGGCTCCAGTAGCTGTCAAAGTAGCAGAATTTCCAGAACAAATAGTTGCACCTGCAACGGAAACAGTTGGAGTAGGGGATACGGAAACTTGTGTAGTTTGAGTTCCTGCACAGGTACCGCTTGTTGCATTTACTGTATAAATAGTTGTAGAGGAAGGAGAAACTGAAATAGTATTAGTTGTTGGCCCAGTGTTCCATGTATAAGTTGTAGCGCCGTTTGCTGTTAAAGTAACTGTTTGTCCTGGACAAATAGTTGGACTATTAACTGTAATTGTGGCACCGCTTCCAACAGTAATAATAATTGGTAAGCGATATAAACCTGGACAAGAACCTGCATAAACGGTATAAGTTCCAGTTGCTGTATATGTTGGAGTTGTGTATACTGTTCCTGAAGCCACAGAGTTTCCCCCAGCCGCTGCATTATACCAAAGCACCGTTGTTGTACTATTAGTTGAAGTAGCTGTTAAGGTTGTTGATTGGTTAGTACATAAGGTTTGATTAGCTGATGCTGTTAATGAAAATGAAGGAGTAATAACTTGATTACTTGTTCCAATACCTCCAGAAGTTGCACCATTCATTGGGAAAGAAGCAAAAGCAGTTGCGTTAGTTGTACCATTAGCACCGGCATTTACATTTTGGGTAAACACACTTCCGTTTCCAGCAATATAACCACCGCTTCCACCACCACCTGGTCCTTGAGCTTCACTATTAGTAGTACCTGATTTTATCTGATTTCCTCCGTTACCTCCGCTTGCATTGGCTGTGATACCTGAAATGGCTCCATTAGATTTTAAGACAATAGTTCCGCCAGCACCTGCACCGCCTGCGCCATCAATACCTTGCTGTGGATTAGTAAAATTTCCTATTCCAAAAGCATTACCTCCGTTAGCTCCATTTGAAGCAATGGATCCAGATCCTGAAATTGTACCGTAGTTTAATAAGAAGATAAGTCCCCCACCTGCACCGCCAGCACATGCACCAGCACCATTAGATTGTCCTGAAGTAGTATGCCCTGCGCCGCCGCCGCCGCCCATAAATAGTTTACCTATTGAGTAGTCTAGAGGTCTTCCGCCAAATCCACCTCCACTAATACGTCTGAATGTTCCCCATGATGTGCTATTTGGACCAACAGAATTAATATTTGTAGTGGTAGTTGTTGAAGAACCATAACCACCTTTTCCGCCACCACTTGATGTTACAGAGGCTTTTCCAGGCCATTCCAAATTCCAAATTGTATTGAAGCCAGCTCCGGGATTTCCATGACCATTATAATTTGTAATAACGCCGCCGTTACCGCCGCCCCCGCCGCCGCAGTTATTGGCATTTCCACCACCACCTGCATTTCCTGGGGCTCCTTTACAATATCTTCCTAGTGAATCAATAGAGTTATTGAGTCGATCACTTCCAATTCCTTCTCCTTTCTCAGAGCCTTTATTGGTTGGCGTAGCAGAGGATAATGGAAAAAAATCAGTTCCACCAGAAGCTGCTGGTAAACCGCCTCTAAAACCTAAGCCAGTAGCGGTAATAAGGCCATTAATTGTTGTATTGCCATCTACTTCTGCAACTAAAACGCCTCCAATTCCAGTTGTTCCATTCCAAGAATCGGTGGTTAATGTGCCCGTTCCATTTACCGTTAAAGCATTATACCTTGGCACACGAATAATTTGTGTTTTACCTGTTGCCGAATAGTCATAAGTTAGCCCACACTCTAGTTCAATTTGAGTGGCAGAAATAACGGTTTTAATCTGAGCAAATTCATAGTTTCCACAATTTTGATAACTGTAAATCTGTCCATAAAGACTATCAGTTACATAAGCTTCCCAAGGATTGTAAGGTTTTAATTTCACTAAAGCTCCTTGCATTTGGATAATCATAATCAAATCTCCCGGCGCCAATGGAGAGGAAAAACGTGAATTAGCATTTAAGGAACTTGCAGCTACATTAATAGTAGTATTTCCAGTACTTGCATTCGATGTTAAGGTAGTAAATTCATTTATTCTCACATTCGCGGTTGAAACGCTTAATGATCCGTTTTTTCCTTTTTGAGAAAAAATAGTTAAACTTAATACAAGCAACGTAATAGTATATAGAACTTTCATTTTTCTGATTTTTTTGAACTCTCCAAGATAAGACTTTTTATTTTTTTTACCGCAAAATTCAGAAAATTAACAGAATCTTAATTTAATTAAAATTCATTCCTCCAAATCAATAACAATACCCCCGATAATGCTAGTAGACAAGCAAAAACAGATTGGAGGGTTATTTTTTCTTTGTAAACAATTAGGCTAATTGGTAATACAAAAAGAGGTAAAAGAGCGAAAATGGTCTGAGCAACTGCTACTTCTAATTTTTGAATTGCAAATAAAGAAAGTGTAACACCCATTACTGGACCTAAAATGGTTCCAAAAAATAGAAACGGTAAATTGTTTTTTTCGTTTGTGAAAATTGGTTTGCTGTTAGCTTTTAATTTCCCTGCCAATAACGAAACAATAAATGCTGCCGAAAATGCAAATAACAAACGGATCCAAACAGCGTGCATGGTTTGTAGCTTTACTTCATAATAATCCATGCCGTATTTTGAAAGCACTAAGCCTGTTCCTTGACATAAAGCTCCAATAATGCCGTAAATAATTCCTCTTTTATCTCTAGTATATCCAACTTGCGTGGCAGCATTTGAATCTTTTTTAGATAAGGTTAACCAAATAACACCCGACACCGTAATTAAAATACCAAAAATGCCAATAAGATTTACACTTTCGTTTAAAGCAATGTACCCGATTAGTAAAGCGGCTCCTGGTGCAAAGGTTGTGTATAAGCTCGCTAATTTAGGACCTAATAATTTAAAAGAATTAAAACTGCAATAATCACCAATACTAAAGCCAATAATACCCGATAATCCTAAAAAGATAAAATGATAGGGTTGAGGTTCGGTAAATAGTTCAACAAAATTTAAATCATTCCAAAAAAATAAAATGATAGAAATAATAATCCACGCTAATAATAAACGGTATTGATTTAAGGGAGCAGAGCCAATACGTTTAGCGGCTTCTGTAAATAGAAAAATGCCTAAACTCCAACAAAGTGTGGTGATTAGCGCAATCAGTTCTCCACTTAAATTCACTAGTTAGATTGTTTTTTTAAACCGATTAATGCAATAAAAATCCAGCCTGCAATAAAAAACAAACCACCAATAGGTGTAATTGGTCCTAGTACTTTCAGCCCTTCTGTTCCCAATAAATTGCGAGTACATAAAAAATACAAAGAACCCGAAAACATCACTATACCTATTAAAAAACTATTGAATGCCCAATTGATATATTTGTGAGGGTGTTGTTTCGAAAACAAAAACAATCCCAACATCGCTAGCGTATGATACATTTGGTATTTAACAGCCGTATCAAAACCATTTAATTGGTCAGGAGTAATTAATCCTGTATCTAATTTACTTTTTAAAAAGTGTGCGCCTAGTGCTCCTAATGCCACCGCAATAGCGCCTAATAAGCCAATGGTGATTAATTTATTGTTGTTCATCTTATTTCGAAATGTGTTTTAAAAATTCATCTTTAGTGCCTTGAAATTGAAATTCATCCACCAAATTTTTATTATTTTCTTTATCGGTTAAAATGTTTAAAGCACATTTCATGTACTCTAATTTTTCTCTATCATGCGTATAGAGCTCACTTATTTTTTTTATCTGAACACTCGATAAACACACATCCACCAAAAGTTTTTTAGAGATATTTAATTTTTCGTTTTCGTAAGGTGTATTTTTAATTTTTGTATAAACTGTATTAAACTTCTCTTCACTAGCGGGCTCCTTGCAATTCAAATTCTTTTGCTTAATCGTATTTTCTTCTTCTTTTAAAAAGGCCGCATACGATTCTTTCATGGCTGGGTATTTAAACACCGATAAAATCATATTGATATTTTGCGGGTCGGTTACATGCGTATAAGCTTTCTTTGCCGAATTCAATCTATCCATATCAATGGGTGCTGTTTCCAGCAATTCTTTTAATTGCATTGTATTATAACAGTTCAAATCAATAATTTGTGTGAGGTAACGATAAGCAGCTTCTTTATCATTTGCCTTTGCCATTAATTTAATCGCATAATTTATTTCTTTATCGGTTAATACTACTTTACAAGTAGAAGTCTCTTTATCATAATTTTCATAAAACTTAGGTTTATTATTGACCGCTTGATATAAGTTTCCATAAATACTATTATCCACTAATGGCGCTGCTTCTTTTGGTTCTGGCGGAACAGGAGGTGTTTTTGGTCCTGATAATTCTGAAACCGATTTGAATTCAAGTTCTAATTTTTCTCCTTTTTCAATTAATACATAGGTAAATTCTTTGTTGACGAATTTTGATTTACTGCTCAATAAAATTGAATCTTTAAATCTTAATTCTTTAATAACACTAGGGATCTTTATTTCAATTGTGTTCCAGCCTGCATTGACATCAAATATTTTGACATTAGATTGAGCCACCGAATTAATAGTTTCCCCATTAAAAGTCACATAAAAAGGATTTCCTGAAGCACTAAATATCACCAACGAATTGTTTTGAGCTAAAACAGCAAAACCCATAAAAAGGAAATAAATAAGGACTTTTATTTTTAGCAACATATTATCTGTTTTGATTTCAAATTTAAGGTTATTTTTGCGTAGAATTTATATTATGAGCAAACTATTAATTATAGGAGCTGGACGCTCTTCTTCAAGCCTAATTGATTATTTATTATCAAACGCTAAAGCCCATAGCTGGCATATTACCATTGCCGATGCTAATAAAGTAGCAGTAGAATCTAAGATTGCTCAGTATAAAGATGTGGCTGCAGCAGTAGAGTTTGATGTAAATAATGCGCAATTAAGAGAAGAGTTGATTAAGAATTCTGATTTCGTGGTATCCATGTTGCCAGCATTTATGCACGGTGATGTGGCAAGAGATTGCGTGCGTTTAGGGAAACATATTGCTACGGCAAGTTATGTGAGTCAGGATATGAAAGACTTGGATGCAGAAGCCAAACAAAAGAACTTAATTTTATTAAACGAATGTGGTTTAGATCCAGGTATCGATCATGCTTCAGCTATGAAAGTGATTCACGAGATACAAGATAAAGGTGGAAAAATCACCAGCTTCAAATCTTTTTGTGGAGGCTTGGTAGCGCCAGAAAGTAACGATAATCCTTGGGGTTATAAATTTAGTTGGAACCCACGTAACGTTATTTTAGCAGGACAAGGCACTGCGCAATTTATTGAAGAAGGCAAATTAAAATTCATTCCATACAACCGTGTGTACACACAAATAGAAACCATCGACGTCGAAGGTTACGGTAAATTTGATGCTTACGCTAACCGCGATAGTATTGGTTACAAAGAACCTTATGGTTTGAATGATGCGCAAACGATGTTGCGTGGAACCTTGCGTTTCCCTGGCTATTGCAAAGCATGGAATGTATTTGTAAAATTAGGTTTAACCGACGATTCCTATAAAATTAAAAATGCCAATACATTAACGTATACCGATTTATTATCATCGTTTTTGCCAAAAGGAAATGATGCTGTAAAAGAAAAATTAGCCGCCTTTATGGGAACTGAGCTAGATGCTGAGGTAATGACGAAGTTAGAATATTTAGAATTGTTTTCTAACAAAGCTATTAAATTAAAAGAAGGTTCTCCAGCAGAGTTATTACAAAATTTATTGGAAGAAAAATGGTTATTGAAAGCAGGCGATAAAGATATGATTGTGATGCAACACCAATTTGAATACGAGTTGAAAGGCGCTAAACACAAATTAAATTCTTCCTTAGTCGTTATTGGTGATGACGAGGTTCATACAGCGATGGCCAAAACTGTAGGCTTGCCATTAGCTATTACCATTAAAAATTTCTTAACCGGGAAATTCAAATTATATGGTGTTCAAATTCCTTTAGTAAAAGAAATTTACGAACCAATGCTTTCTGAATTGGAGAGTTTGAATATTATTTTTTCGGAGAAAGAGGCTTAGTTTTTTATATCGGTGACTTCGGCTCCGCTCAGCCACCATCATCTACCGATTGAAAATTGCCGACGCTGAGCGGAGTCGAAGCGTTCGTAGGGTGATTACTTCCCCATAAAACTCAAATAATCCTGAAGGATAATGGTGGCACTCACCATATCCACTGTATCTTTATTAGCACGAGCTTTCTTCTTCAAACCACCCATCAACATCGCTTGGTGGGCGAGGGTAGAGGTAAAGCGCTCATCGTAACGCGCAATTTTTATGTGAGGAAATTTACGTGTTAAGTGAGTTACGAAAGGATCAATAAAACGGGCACTATCAGAGGCTTCGTTTTGTAAGGTTTTTGGTTCTCCGACGACGATGCACTCTACTTGTTCTTTTTTTAAGTACTCTTCTAGGTAGGCAATTAAATCTTTACTGTGCACGGTAGTTAAACCGCTGGCAATAATTTGTAAAGGATCAGTAACCGCTAAACCAACGCGTTTGCTCCCATAATCTATTGCTAAAATTCTTGCCATGTGGTAAAGGTAAGTAAATTAGTGTTGATATAATATTTATCAAAAAACGTTAAAATAAATTGCAGGTATTAAAATATATTATAACTTTGTATCACAAAGTGCTTTTAATATGACAACGGAAAACAGCCAACACCTCGAAGCGATACAGGATATTCGTAACATGATGAAAAAATCAACCCGTTTTTTATCACTGAGTGGTTTGTCGGGTGTATTTGCCGGTATATATGCTTTAATTGGAGCTTATATCGCCTATATAATGTTAGGCGAATTTGCGGCGTCATTTAGAGATGATGTTAGTAGAGATGCTGGAATGAGTGTAAAGGAAAGGCTGTTTGGTTTGTATGTTGATTATGTATTATTAGCTGCTGCTATTTTAGTGGCCTCCATTGTAACCGCATATGTTTTCTCCAATCGCAAGGCAAAAAGAGAAGGACATAAATTATTTGATCATACCGCTATTCGTGTTTTAATTAATTTATGTATTCCATTAGTAGCTGGTGGTTTATTTTGCTTGGCTTTATTATATCATGGCGCCATTGTTTTTATTGCCCCTTGTATGTTGTTGTTTTACGGCATGGCCTTGATTAATGCGAGTAAATATACTTACGATGATATTCGCTACTTCGGTATCTGCGAAATCATCTTGGGATTAATAAATGCTTTTAATTTAGGAAATGGCTTACTATATTGGTCGCTTGGATTTGGAGTATTGCATATTGTTTATGGAGCAGTAATGTGGTTTAAGTACGAGCGAAAACAGATAAAAGATTAATGACAAAGGATAGAAGATGGACAAGCGATTCTTGTATCATTCATCTTTTATCATAAATCAAAATTAAGAATTGAAAACATACATACATAACTTAAATAAAGCATTTGAAAATCGAATACGTTTGGGTATTATGAGTGTGTTGATGGTGAACGATAGTGTGGACTTTAGTGCGATGAAAGAAACTTTAGACATTACTGATGGAAACCTTGCCAGTCACATTACAGCTTTAGAAAAAGAAGGCTACATTCATGTGAAGAAAGAGTTTGTTGGGAAGAAACCTTTGACCACTTATTCGGTTACTAAAGTGGGGATGAAAGCTTTTAACGATCACTTGGATGCGCTTGAAATATTACTGAAAGGACGATAAACCTTTTTTTTGTTATTAAACTTTGAAATGCAAAGTACTTTTAAAATAAATATATAAAAATAGAAACCATGAAAACAGAAATCAAAAAAATCAGACAAGTTGTTTTAGTGTTTATTGTGTTATTAGTGTTAAGCGGAGTCACTGCTTTTCCATTAGTCACGGAAGTGAATTGGATGGTAGCAAACATTCAATCTTTCCCAACTTTTTTTCATGTGTGGATTTATAAGGTCTATGATGCCGTTCATGCAACACCTTCTATTGTATTGTATGGCACCGATTGGTTAGCTTTTGCACACATTATTATTTCTTTATTTTTTGTTGGGGTTTACCAAGACCCCATCAGAAATAAGTTTAGTATTAACGTTGGTATCGCTGCTTGTGTAGCAGTTTTTCCTTTAGCCTTTATCTGCGGACCAATTCGCGATATTCCTTTTTATCATCAAGTCATTGATTGTTGCTTTGGGCTGTTGGGATTGATTCCACTGTTCTATATCAAACACAAGATTAAGCAATTAGAAAAACAGGTTCCCGCAAATCTCGCAGATTTAAGAACAGTATAAAATCAACCTAACTAAACACTTGAAATAAATCCCTGCAAATCTTGCACATTAATATAGATTAAAAATCAGCGATAATCCGCGCAATCTGCGGGACAAAAAATAAATAAATATGAAAACAATAAACAAACAACCGAAAACCATCATCGATTATGCGTTTTGGATACATCATAAAACATCATCTTGGGTAGCGGGAATGATAGGACCCATGGTATTTAATTTTGGTTCAAAGGATATGAACTGGAATATTAGTACCGCTCAGTTGCTTCAATATCCTGAAGGGAGTCTCGGTAAAACCTTGGGCGAATTTTTAAAGCAACATGAAGTAGAATTGTTAGTAGGAGCGGAGTACCACGATATACATCATGTATTGTTTGATTACTCTATTTCGTTTAAAGATGAAGTAGCCTTGCAGTTTTTTTTACATGGTAATGGCAATAAATCTATTGCCTCCATCATTACACTCATTGGTGCTTGGTGTTTGTTACCAACCGAGTGGAAATACTTAAAAGCAGCCTACGAAAGAGGTAAAACATGTAAAGACATTTCAGTCAACAATTTTAAATCCATGTTAAATCAAGATTTGAATCAAGTAAAAGCTTCTTTGTTTAATTAGAAAATTTCCTGCTGATTTCGCAGATGACACAGATTAGGACAATGAAAAAATAAATCCGCGAAGATTAGCGCAATCTGCGGGACAAAACCTTAAAAAATAAAACCATGAAAAAAAATGATTATCTATTGCTAGCAGCCACAGGAGCTTACAGCGGTTTATTTTACCAACAAAACGCAGGAATCAATTTCTTGTTATTCAATATCGTATTGCTTGTGGTATTAATTCTCAAGAATGTTAATTTACTCAAGAACAAAAAATGGATTTGGAGTGCGCTGATGTGTTTGATAAGTGCTGTTGCTATTTTTGTGCATTCGAGTGCATTGAGTATTATAGCAAACGTTGCCAGTTTATTGCTATTGTCGGCAGTATCATTTAATGTAGCGACCTCGAGTTTGTTTTCTTTTGCGTTTAGTTGTTATTCGGTAACATCGTGTGTGGTGTATATTGCCATTGATTCTATTAAACGATTGCAACCAAAAACAGATGCGTCTGGTAATAAAAAAAATCACAAAGCTATTGCAACGGCAGGCGTTTTATTGTTGAGCATTTTGTTTTTCAATATGTACAAAAGTTCTAATCCTTTGTTCGCCGAAAACACCAAGTGGATCAATTTTGATTTCATTAGTTTCACCTGGATTTGTTTTACAATCAGTGGCTTTTTATTGGCTTATGCGTTTTTCTATCACCGAACTATTGCACCCATTGAAGCCTGGGAAAACAAGTTGCCTTTAGCAAATGCAGAAGCTATCCAAGACGAACAAAATCAAAAGCGTTTTGAAACAGAGCGATACGCAGGCTTGCTATTGTTTGTGTTATTGAACTTAATGTTGGTGATTTTAAATATAGGTGATATTCAAACCTTATATTTTAACGGAGGCTTGCCAAAAAATGTTACGCATTCTGATTTTGTGCACGGTGGAGTAGGGATTATCATTTTGTCGATTATCATTGCCACGAGTTTAATGATGTATTTATTTAGAAGTGAATTTACATATACCAAAAATAATAAAGCCTTAATGGCATTTGCCTATTTGTGGATTATTCAAAACGTATTGATGTTATCGTCAACCGCTTTTAGAAACCAAATTTATATCCACGATTTTAATTTCACTTACAAACGTATTGGCGTGTATGTATGGTTGGTATTAGCAGCCTTTGGTTTATGTGTATTATTTTATAAAATTTATAAAAAACAATCTAATTGGTATTTAATTAGAACTAATGTGGCGCTTTGGTTTTCGGTATTGGTTTTATCAAGTACTTTGAATTGGGATAAACTAATTACCAATTACAATATTCAAAACAAACCTTTAGCGCAAGTTGACTTTTATTATTTGTTTTCTTTGTCAGATGCCAATTTACCTGAGTTGTTGGCTGTTACCAAACGAAAGGATTTTAATTTAGCAGATTCAAGATTAAAGAATTACACAGGTGATTTGGAGAGCAGATATCATACGGAAACATTTGTGCAGCAGTTAAGAGATAAGGTGTATCATTTTATCTCAGATTATAATAATGATTGGCGAAGTTTTGATTTAAGGGATCAGGAAATTGTAAGAAGTATTTATCATAAAAAATAAGGATATGACAGCATTATTTTTAGAAGCAAATATGAGTAATGATGACGATTGGTATTTTTTGATTGGGTTATTCCAGTTTATGGTTGGCGCTATTCAAATTATTGGGGCAATTTTCAGAACCATTATATCATTATTTGATAAAACTGACCGTCAAAAATTAGGAATCTATTGGGCAATGGTTTTGGTTTACTTTTCTATTTGGGAACTTTTTCTTTACAATCATTGGAATATTATAATTTGGATTCCATTTGCCTGGCTAATTGCCATTTGGTATTGCATCAAAATAGTGCTTCCTAAAGAGGATAGTGTTAGTATTGATAATAATTAAAAAGTAAATACATGGAAGATAATTCACCCGCTGGTTATGGAGATTTAATTTTTTCGATAATTGTAGGAATATTTTTATTAGAAATTGCTGTAGCAGCTATTCAAGTATTAGGTGCTTTGATAAGAACGATCATTTGCATCAATAATAAACAAGCGATAGGTAAATTAAAAACCTATTGGATTATAGTTGGGGTTTATTTTTTATTATTCTTCGGTTTGTATTTTGCTCAGTATCTTGTCATCAGTGCATTTCGTTTAGATACATTATCTGCTAACGATAATTATCATGAAAGATTTCAATGGTACACTTATTTAATGATTGCACTTATCTTTTGGGTATTCGCAGCATGGGGCATCGCCATTTGGTATTGCATCAAGATTGTTTTTGTAAAACGTAAAAACACAATAGAAATCAATCATTCTTTAACTCAAAAATTATAAAATCATGAAATAGCCATGTTCGCCTCAATTATAAAGACAAATAGTTAAACTGGCTATACCATGTGACAAACCAACTCAATAAACTAAACCATATGAAATTATCATTCAAACAACTCATCTATTTGTTCACGGCTTTTTGCACCAGTTTATTAATATATCGTATTTATAAAAGCGAAGGATTTAGCTTTATATTTTTAGCGTGGAATTTATTTCTCGCTTTCATTCCTTGGTGGATTAGTAATTATTTGAAAAAGAAAGAGCGTCTGGGGTTTGTTCATATTCCATTATTGGTGTTATGGTTATTATTTTTACCAAACTCACCTTACATCTTAACGGATTTATTTCATTTACGTCCCAGAGAATATTTTCCCTTATGGTACGACTTAGTGCTGGTATTGTCTTTTGCTCTAATTGGAATGATGGTATTTTTGAAATCTTTGAAAGACATGTTTGGTATGTTGCAGAAATATATCAAGCCTGTTTATTTAGCTATCATTATACCTTTTATCTTTTGGTTAATTTCCTTTGGCTTGTATTTAGGAAGATACCTTCGCTTTAATAGTTGGAATGTGATCAATCATCCTTTTCAATTAATGCGTCAAAGTTTTGGTATTCTCTTTGAAAAAGATACCATTGCTTTTACCTTTATTTTTTCAATTTTTTTAGCGTTCTTGTACTATATTTCAAAACCATTATTAAAGTCAGAACACCATGAAGCCTAGTTTTTTTAAATCTGTTTCCTTTGCCGTTAATGGCTTGAAATTGGCCTGGCATGAAAAGCATTTTAAAATTCATATAGTAGCAACGGCATTGAGTATCGCTTTAGGCTTTTTATTTGATATTGAGATAATGGAATGGTTTGTGATTTTAATTTGTATTGGAGCTGTTCTTGCTCTCGAAATGATTAATACTGCCATTGAGCATCTGGTGGATTTAGTAGAACCCAATTATAATCCAAAAGCAGGCGCCATTAAAGATTTAGCTGCGGGCGCAGTGCTTGTGTTTTCTATTATTTCGGCGTTAATTGGAATTATGATATTTGGAAAATATATTCTAGCTTTACTATTTGAAAACTAAATATCATGTCTCAATTTCCAGAAACCGAATTAATTCTTACCAAAGAAAATCGTGTTTATCATATCAATTTAAAAGCCGAAGATATTGCAGATGATGTCATAGTTGTTGGTGACCAGCATCGTGTGGCTCAAATCTCTAAATTCTTTAGTAAAATTGAATTTAAAACTGAGCATCGTGAGTTTGTAACTCATACGGGTATTTTTAATGGAAAACGTATTACGGTTTTATCAACTGGTATTGGTACGGATAATATCGACATCGTGATGAATGAATTGGATGCAGCCGTTAATATTAATTTAGAAACAAGGGAGCTAAATCCAACTCACCGTTCCTTAAATGTGATTCGTTTAGGAACTAGTGGCGCTTTACAAGCTGATATTCCGGTAAACGGAATTGTGGTAAGCTCTCATGGACTAGGTTTAGATGGTTTATTAAACTTCTACGATAATTGGGAAAGCGTTTGTGAAAACCCCATTAGCGAGTCTTTCATCAAACATACAGGCTGGAAATCGAATTTGCCTTATCCATATTGTGTGAAAGCTTCGGATAATTTGATTTCTAAGTTTCAACAAGGTACTCATATTGGCATTACAGCTACTGCACCAGGTTTTTATGGTCCTCAAGGGCGACAAATTCGCCTAAAAGCAGCAATGCCTAATTTAAACGAGTTTTTAACGGATTTTAAAATGGGTGAACATCGTATTACGAACTTCGAGATGGAAACTTCGGCTTTATACGGTTTAGGAAAGTTATTAAACCACAATTGTTTAACAGCCTGTGTAATTATCGCAAACCGCGTCCGTAAAGAGTTTACCAACGATTACACGAAGAGTGTAGAGATATTAATACAAGAAAGTTTACAACGATTAACAGCCTAATTGTTAAGAAAATATAATTTGAACCTTAAAATAGCTCCAATTCGGGGCTATTTTTGTTATGTATGAGACCTAAGAAAAACGAAATGAACCTGAAAGAAGTAATTGCCTTAATTACTTTATTAGATGATCCGGATGACGGAATTTATTCTGAGGTAAAGAATAGGTTTATAATATTAGGTCCGCCTGCTATTCCGCATTTAGAAACGGCATGGGAAAACAGCTTTGATGCCTTAATGCAAAAACGCATTGAAGGGATTATTCATACCATTCAATTTAAGGCTTTACAAAATGCATTAAAACATTGGGCAGAAAACGAACAGGATGATTTATTTAAAGGATGTGCTATTATAGCTCGTTACCAATATCCTGATTTAGACGAAAACAAATTAAAAAAACAACTGCATCAAATTAAGCAAGATGTGTGGTTGGAGTTACATGATGATTTAACGGCTATTGAAAAAGTAAAAATCATCAATCATATTTTATTTGAAGTGCATCAGTTTGGTGGTAACATCACCAACTACCACGCTCCTCAAAACTCATTTATCAATGTTGTACTTGAAACTAAAAAAGGAAATCCTGTGATGTTAAGCGTGGTTTACGCTTTAATTTGCAAAGAACTCGCTATTCCTATTTACGGTGTAAACTTGCCACAGCATTTTGTACTAGCTTACGTGAATGATTTCGCTAATTTAATTGACCCTTCAGATAAAACATTGTCAGATAATATTTTATTTTATGTAAATCCATTCAGTAAAGGCTTGATATTTAATAGAGGAGATGTAGATGCTTTTATTAAACAATTAAATGTAGAGCCTGAAACGAAACACTATTTACCTTGTTCTAACTTAGATATCATCAAACGAATTTTAAATAACTTAATTTATTCATTCGATAAAATGGGTTATGCTGAAAAGGTTCAAGAATTAAAACAATTAGAGAAGAATTTGTAGTACTGGTTACGTTTATTTTAATTACACAAAAAAGGAGATATATTTTATCTCCTTTTTTGTTTTTTGTAAGTGTTGTCTTAGATATAGTATTGTTATTCTTGTAATTAGGGCGTTCCCGCCAGCTGGCGGGCCGGGCTTTCACTGCAATCTTTTACTCCACTCCGTTTCGTAAAAGGATTTTCGTTCAATCCCTAACGCGGACTTAAATTTGCAAACTGCGTGAGGGATGCAAGCGAAAATCCTTTTGAGAGGCACGAACAAAAGATTGAAGCGACAGCCCGACCCAAAGGGGCACGCCCAAACTATTAAAGTCTATTGCTTCATCACCTTCACTCTGATGCCTTCGCTATGACTGGTAAATTCAGGAGAATACATACATTGAATAGTCGTAATGCCATTACTGAAATCTCCATAATGATTAACAACCAAAGGATATTCAAAAACGTAAGTACCTTTATTTAAGTATGAGAAGAAGAAGTTGGTCGCCGCATCTCTGGTGCTTTCATAATAACCTAATCCATCTTGGTATTTATAACCACTCATCACGTTGGTTGGCTCAAAGCCAGAAGCGCGCATATCTTTCATGTGGACGTAGCTCATGTCTCTGTCAACTCGTAATTCGATTCTTACTTTTATTTTATCGCCTAGTTTTAGTTTGGTAGCTGAGGTTATTGGTTCTATTACTGGACCGCTTGCTGTGTTTTTCTGCAAGAATAATTGTTTTTTGAGTTTTAAAGGTGTTTCGTGAGGAGTAATTTTATCTAATTGTTCAAAGTATTGCCAATACATAGCGCCATAACTTACACCCACATCTTTTTTCTCTACTTTAATTTTCCCCATGCTTGATGGTTTAATATCAGAACCACTCCATACTTTTTTAAAGTAACCCGTTCCTGGTTCAGAGTTTAATGATTTATCATTTTTAGGATCTAGTTTGATATCGCCTACGGTAATTTCTAAATTGGGTTCAGTCGCTAACCAGTCTGTTCCTTTTAATAATAAAGCATAAACGGCATCGGTGGTTGAACGAGTGGTTCCCCAATGTTGGGTTTGTTTACTCTTCACTAACCATGTTTTTAAATCATCTACCGATTTGGTGTCGTTATTAATTTCATCAAACGCTTCAATCATTAAAGTTTGCATTTCAATTGGAGCTTCGTACCATGAGTAACCATAATTCTCTTTCCAATACATTCCCATTTCTTCGCTATTGATGCTGTTTTCTTTCAATGATTTTAAAATGTCTTTTGGAAGAGTTGCATCTTTATATCGGTGTAAACTTAAAGCAATCATACCTTGCATATAGCGGCTATTTTGCAGCCAGTAGGTTTGCTCTTGTTTTTTATAATAATCAAAATGCTCTTTGTGACGTTTGTCTAAATTAATATCTTGGAAATTACTACGCATGTATAAATACTGAATTGCCATATAACTCAAATGATTTTCTGTTTTATATTTTGGATTATATTTTTTAACCCATTCATATTCTTCGCGCATGCGATTATCGCAATACTCCACAGCTTGAGTAATCATGCTCCAAACTTCACCATTTTCTCTGGCTTTAATCACACCTAACTTATCTAAGTGAGAAAAACCAGTCACAATATGTTGAGTAATGTACCAATCATCTGGGCCACCATCAAACCAAACAAAACCGCCATTAGAAGATTGTTTTTTCTTTAATTTTTTAAAGGCTTGAATTTGTTCGTTACTCATTTTATTTAAATCAAATAATAAACCAACGCGTTTTTTATTTTCGCTTTCACTTTTAGATTGCAATACCCAAGGAGTTTCTTCTAACACAACTGCTTTTAATTCTTGGTTTTTTTCTAAGTTTGATAAAAAAGCATCAGGACTAGCCGTTTTCCAAGCATCAAAAATAGCTTTGATTTTTGGTTTAGAATTAACCACATAAGTCGCTAAGCTGTTGGCGTAATAACGAGCAAAGGTTTGTTCTGCACATTCATAAGGATATTCCATTAAGTAAGGGAGCGCTTGCACCGCATACCAAGCTGGGTTGGCCGTGAACTCTAGGGTGTAAGAATGATTCTTTAAAGTCGTAGAATTGTTATTTTGATTCGTAAACTTTGTGAAATTAAATTCTTTGGTTTGATTGCTTCTAATTGGCATTGGCATGCTCTCTGTTACTAACATTCGATTCGTTAATACGGGAACTGCTGTTTCTTCTCCGTCTGTAAAATTATTGGCTTTTGCTACTACTTTATATTTAATAGCAGAATAACCTTCAGGGATGTGTAAATTCCATTCGATAGAAGTACTTAATCCTTTTTTAACGGTGAATTCTCTAAAGCCAATAGTAGGGAAGTTGCCATGCATGGCTTCTATTATGCTGGCAGATATTTCTTTATCGGTTAAAGCATCATATAATTTTAATTCAGCATTACCCGTTAAATCTTTAACAGATAAGTTTGATACTTTACTGATAAAAGTAATGTTATCTCCTTCTCTGAAAAAACGAGGAGCATTAGGTTGAACCATCAATTCTTTTTGGGTGATGACTTCTTTTTCAAACTGACCATATTTTAAATCTTTGGTATGAGCAAAACCCATCACCTTCCATTTCGTTAAACTTTCTGGCACTGTAAATTTAATTTCAACTTCTCCCTTGTAGTTGGTTTGTAATTGAGGGAAGAAGAAAGCAGTTTCATTAAAGTTAGAACGTGCTTTTACAGCAGATAAATCAGCTTGCTTATTTGTTTGTTCTCTTCCACCTTTTCCGTTCATGGATTCACCAGCAGAAATTGTTGTCGCATCTTTATCATCATCTCCATCTAAAAACCTGGCATTTTGATAAGATATTATATTGCCTTTCTTTTCTGCTTCTTCTTTGTTTTTCATCAACTTAGGAGCGGCAGCACTTTTAGTTTGACCAACAGCCATTTCATCGGCTTCGATTCTGTCATATAATTCACTTTGAGCATAAGAAAGTATAGGGCCAGAGCCAGTGCCTTCTCCATAACCATTATAGAATCCTAAACCAAAATAATTCAAAGCATCATATTGGCGTGTAGGTAAAGAATAATAATCCACAGAAATATTGTTGAGTTCATTTGAATTAACGGTCTGCGAAATTCGTGACGACCAATTTAAACGAGCATAATAACTTTGTAAAATATTAAAATACCAATTGTTTGCTCTAAAAGCATCTAAGGAGGCGTCATACATGGTCGCTACCATTTCTGCTGCAGCTTTTTCTCCTTTTTTATCTTTTAAAATTAATTTCCATTCTTCAGCTTGTCCTGGTAATAATTTATTACGGAAGGTTTCAAACTCAATGTCTAATTTTTTATTGGTGTATGGCACTGTTACAATACTGCTATGATAATAAAAGCGATTGTTTTTAATAAAGCTCGTGTGAAATGCAAAGTTACCTCTGTGAATTTCTTCTACTTGCAATTCATTGGATTTCATCGAAGCTTGTTCTGTTTTTGAACTAACCAATTTACCTTGATGCTCAAATTCAAATAAATAATTCACGTTACTGTAACCAGAAGCTAAAATATAATTTACCTTTTCTCCAGGCTCAGCCATGGTTTTAGGATAGTAAAACCAATCCGCTGTTTGCTCAGGAATTTCATTATTGTTTTTATTAAATACAGTAATGTAGCTAAAAGCTTTAATGTCTTCACCAAATTTATCTTTGCAATTAGCTTCAATCACATATACACCCGGTTTAAATGATTTGAATTCAGCTGATAAATCATAGTCCGTTTTTAAGCCTGTATCAAATGCTTTATCCAATACTTTGGTTTCTTTTTCCCATTTGTATTTATTGTTTTCGTCAGCATACAAATCATTTGGGAAAGTTGTGTAGTAATCTTCTTTAGTTAAGCTATGTCTATCAGCTTGTTGCCATAAACGACTTCTGAAAACTTTATTAGGTTGCTTTAATTTGTAGATAGAGAAATTTCCTTTCGTATTTTCTTTAACACCATTTAAGTTATTTGTGGTGATGTAAATTGGTTTTGTATTATTCACTTCAACAATAGCATCACTCGAAATCGCTAATTGTAATGCTTGATAACCAACGGTTACATTTGTTTCGGTGCTATGGGTTTCTCCATTAATATCGGTGACATCAGCTGTTACTTTATAATTATAAGTTGCGTAACTTGTTTTTGAAACCGATTCGTCAGGCAAAGCTTTAAACTTAATAATGTATGTTCCTGTATCATTACTTGTAATTTCTCCATTGGTAATTTCAGTTTCGGTTGAGCCTACATTATAAGGTCTGTACCACCAATACCAATATGGATAATTTACATTTCGTAACACACGGTAGGCTACTTTAGCGCCATCAATCACATTTCCTGCATAAGCTTTTGCTAAACCAGTAACAGTAACTTCATCATTAATTTTGTAGCTGCCTTTTACAGGATTAAAATCAGTTTCAAATTTAGGTCGCTTATAATCTTCTACTGAAATATATGCATTGCCATGTCCATCCGTAATATGCATTTGTCCGTTTAGTCCATTTTGCGGTGCTGTAAACGAACCGCTAACTGTTCCAAATTCATTTGTCACTAATGGCAATGAACTTACCACTTGATAGTTTACATCATAGAATGTAACCGTAACAGGGTAATTTGTTTTTAATTGATGGTTCTTTCCATTAATGGATTCTAATACAATAGATTTGAAATAGACTGTTTGACCAGGGCGATAAATTCCTCTATCTGTAAAGATATGAGAACTAACAACGTTATAATTCTTTTCATAAGGTTTGTAAGTATAGTAGCTATTGTTGTTAAAGTAATGATCACTACCATTAATAAATTCGATAAAAAAACTTTTGTTTTCGATGGTTTCGTAACTAATGTTTAAAAAACCTTTATCATCTGTTTTGTAAGACGGCCCTTTTTTTACAACGTACTCTCTCACTTTATAATCGTAATTTTCGTACCATACTTGAGCGGTGATGTTTTTTAAAGCTTCACCAGTTTGACGATGTAAAGTGTAAAAGTCATAAGATCCATTATCTCTTCTTCTTTCTGTTGAAGCCATATCTGACATTATACAAGTGCTATAAGCCGTAATGTTATTGGCGTATTTAAAATCTTCGGTTAATGAAGTTAAGATCACATAATAACCAACTGCTAATTCAGGTATTTTAATTTCCGTTAAATGATTTTGATAATCACCATCATTAATAAAATCTTGCGAGAAAGTGGTTACCTCTGGAAAGGTTTTATATTTTGCATATAACTCTTGTCCGTATTTTTGTCTCGACAACTCGCGTAACTCTTGACTAGAAGTTTTTACAATTTTGAAATAAATTTTATTAATGTTTTGAGAACTCACTAATGCTCTAAATGGTTTATTGGGTTCATTAACTTCTTCAATGATTAAATTAAACGATTTTGAGTGAATGGCATTTAGGATGTTTTTACATTCTAAAGCACCATACGATTTTGGAAACTTAGCAATAGCCGATTCACAAATTTCTTTGGCAGTTTTTTTATACCATTTATAGCTATCGCCTTCCAATGGTTTATATTTTGAAGCTTTTTGTAAGTACCAGTTAGCAATTCTAAAATCAATTTCGGTAACACGTTCGTTGCTTGAGAATTTAGTTTGTAATGCTTTTAATGAATTAAAATACAATGTGTCTTTTTTAGTATTTTGAGAATTAGCATAGATGTAATCTAAGCGAAATAATTCAATGTCAATTAAGGCATTTGGATTGGCATCATTTTTATGAAACACGGTTAAATCTTTCATAATGTTTAAGGCGTAATATTTTGTCTCTAATGAATCGGATGGATTGGTAATATTAAGATTTACAAAATCTACATAAGGTTTTAAATAATCATCGCTATTTACGGTAAAACGATTCGCGGGTCTTGAAACATCTGGTTCCGAACTCAATAAAAAACCTAAAGCTCGGTGTGCTAAAAAATCATATAATGTTGGTCGCCATGCACGGCATTCAACTGTTCCCTTGTTGATTATATCGTCATAAATATCAACTTTGGTTCGTTTTAAGCTATCTACATTTGTTAATGATGCTTTGTAGTTGCTAATTACAGCATTGGTAATAGCTTTTAAATCCCAGGTTTCAATATCATCGTTTTTAAAATTAACAGCAGTTGTTCTATTGTAAAATTTCCAGCGATTATTTTGAAAATATTGCCAAAAAGCATCTGCTAATAAACTTTGTAAAACTGGTTTGATAGGATATTTTGCTTCATTGGCTTCGTCGCGTAATTTGAAAATGGATTTTTCTAAAGAAAATTCTTCTTTATAACTTTCAAACTTCATACGATGTAAAATAGCTTTTACAAACTGAGATGCATTATTGTCTAGTTTTGCTTTGGTATAAATACCATTTACTATTTTCAAAGCAGATTCTGTTAAGCCCTTGTTTTCACAACTATCTACTCTTTTCCATAGCTTTTCGTAACTATCTCCTTTATTAAAACTCAATTGAGTTTCTGAAGGTTTGGTAAACACGTTTGAAAAGTAACCCAACGAAATTAAAGTGCTGGCGATACACAATAAAGCAAGGTTAGTGATTTTTTTAAGCTTCATAAAATTTAAATTTTAATGTTTAGATGCTAGTGATGAACTAATTCCATAAAAAGTTATTTTTTATAAATAACCCTTCAATTTATAGGTTAAATAACCGGCCATTTCATGTAAAATAAGGTTAAGACTAAAAATAGCTTCTACATTTGGTATGAAGCAATAGTCAAATTCAAATTTTCGTTCCCCAGTAATTTTATTAGTAACAAAGGGAGTTATGTTTTTATAGCCAGCTTTATTAAAGATAGCTAAGGCTCTTCGCATATGAAAAGAAGAAGTTACTAATAAAACCGACCCTTTAAATTGCATACTATCTAATAGGTGTTTGCTAAATACAGCGTTTTCGTAGGTGTTTTTGGAGTTACTTTCAATAATAATGTTACTATCAGGAATCGCTATGTTTTTTAGATATTTTTTGATGTAAACGGCTTCTCTATGTTCGGGATGATTAATGCTACCAGAGCCTCCAGTAATAAATAGTTTTTTTACTCTCCCTTTATGATACAGTTCTAAGGTTTGAAACAAACGATCTCCCGAAAAATTAAAATCAGCTTTGTTTTGACGTTCATCAATTCTACTCATACCTCCTAATACAATTGCCATATCGTATTGAGTGTTTTTTAAGTAAATGTCATCATCACAATATTCCCAAGCTCTTACAATTTCATCCATTAAAAAAGAGTTGGATATCACATAAGTAAATATAGTTAAGCCTAATACCCATTTTTTAAATGGTGTATTCCATATTTTTTTTAGTATAAATAGTAACCCAAAAAATAGCCAAGTATAGGGCGCAATAATGAACGCTAATATTTTAGATAGAATAAAAAACATGTACTAATTTAGTTATTTTAAACACATAGACATATAGTTTTTATTATGATTTTATTGTAAAAAGTTGCTGAGATAGACATAGTCAATTGAAGCGATGCTTCAATTCTATGAGACCTTTACGCACAGCCTAATATTATATTCTATGCGCCTATGTGGTTAATTTTTATGCACAAATCGTCAGTTTTTATGATTAAAATCAGTCAATACGTCCACCTCAATCATCTTTTTAAGACTTTATTTCAGATAACTTCACTTGGACTATAATTTGAGGTCTCTAACAAAAAAAACATTATTATGAATTTAAATAACTTTACAATTAAATCACAAGAAGCCATTCAACAGGCAATGCAAATTGCAACCGTTAATGGTCAACAAGCAATCGAAAATGGACATATTTTAAAAGCTATTTTGGAGGTAGATGAAAATGTAACGCCATTTATATTAAAAAAATTAGGGGTTAATCAATCTATGTTTTCTAAAACGGTTGATGCCATTGTTATCTCTTATCCAAAAGTAAGTGGAGGTCAGCCTTACTTATCAAACAACGCCAATAAAACAGTATCAAAAGCTACTAGCTATTTGAAAGAGTTTAAGGATGAATACGTTTCTATTGAACATTTATTATTAGGGATCTTAGCTAGTGGAGATTCTGTTGCTCAGTTAATGAAAGATAATGGAATTAAAGAGAAAGAGCTAAATGCTGCTATTACCGAATTAAGAAAAGGTTCAACAGCGACGAGTCAATCGGCAGATGAAAATTACAATGCGTTAAATAAATACGCTGTTAATTTAAATACACAGGCTCGTAATGGTAAATTAGATCCAGTTATTGGCCGTGATGAAGAGATACGAAGAGTATTACAAATTTTATCTCGTCGTACTAAAAACAATCCAATTTTAGTTGGTGAACCTGGTGTTGGTAAAACGGCCATTGCAGAGGGTTTAGCACATCGTATTATTGCAGGCGACGTTCCTGAAAATTTAAAGTCAAAACAATTGTATTCATTGGATATGGGTGCATTAATTGCGGGAGCAAAATATAAAGGTGAATTTGAAGATCGATTGAAGTCAGTTGTTAAGGAGGTGATTGGTAGCGATGGCGACGTGGTGTTGTTTATTGATGAGATTCATACTTTGGTTGGTGCCGGTGGAGGAGAAGGAGCGATGGATGCTGCTAATATTTTAAAACCAGCTTTAGCTCGAGGCGAATTAAGGGCTATTGGCGCAACGACTTTAAATGAATATCAAAAGTATTTTGAAAAAGATAAAGCTTTAGAACGTCGTTTTCAAAAAGTAATGGTGAATGAGCCAACTGAAGAAGATGCGATTTCTATTTTACGTGGTATTAAAGAGAAATACGAAGCACATCATAAAGTGCGTATTAAAGATGAAGCCATTATAGCAGCAGTAGAATTATCTCAACGTTACATTAGTGATCGTTTTTTGCCAGATAAAGCTATTGATTTAATGGATGAGGCTGCATCGAAATTACGCATGCAGATTAACTCTATGCCAATAGAGTTAGATGAGTTGGAACGTAAAATTATGCAATTGGAAATTGAACGTGAAGCGATGAAACGTGAAGAAGAAGATGCAAAAGTGGAAACGTTAAATAAAGAGTTAGCTGATTTAAGCGACAAGCGTATTGCTTTGAAAGCTAAGTGGCAAAGTGAGAAAGAAGCGATTGAAGGTGTTCAAAAAGTGAAAGCGCAAATTGAAGATTACAAACAAGAAGCTTCTAATTATGAGAAACAAGGCGATTTTGGAAAAGTAGCAGAAATACGTTATGGTAAAATTCAAGAAGCAGAAGCTTTGTTAACCTCATTGGAAGATAAATTAAGTGAGGCGAAAGCAAATGGTTCTCAGTTATTGAAAGAAGAAGTAGATAGCGAAGATATTGCAGATGTGATTAGTGCTTGGACTGGTATTCCAGTTTCGAGAATGATGCAAAGCGAAAAAGAAAAACTATTGTTTTTAGAAGATGAATTACATAAACGTGTGGTTGGTCAACATCAAGCTATTGAAAGTATTGCCGATGCCGTGAGAAGAAGTAGAGCAGGATTACAAGATGCGAAAAAACCAATTGGTTCATTTATATTTTTGGGCACAACTGGTGTTGGTAAAACAGAACTAGCAAAGGCATTAGCGGATTATTTATTTAATAACGAAAATGCAATGACTCGTATTGATATGAGTGAATATCAAGAACGCCATGCGGTGAGCCGCTTAATTGGTGCACCTCCAGGATATGTAGGTTTTGATGAAGGAGGGCAATTAACAGAAGCAGTAAGAAGAAGACCATACTCTGTGATTTTATTAGACGAGATAGAAAAAGCACATCCTGATGTTTTTAATATTTTATTGCAAGTATTAGATGATGGACGATTGACAGACAATAAAGGGAGAACGGTGAATTTTAAAAATACGATTATTATTATGACCTCTAATATTGGTTCGCATTTAATACAAGAAAATTTTGACCATTTAACAGAGATTAATAAAGACGAAGTTTTAGCTAAAACTAAATCAGAGGTATTTGAATTATTGAAAAAAACGATTCGTCCTGAGTTTTTAAATCGTATTGATGAAGTGATTATGTTTGAACCTTTAAATAGAGAAGACGTAGCTGACATTGTGAAAATTCAATTCAAACAAATTGCGGAAAGATTAGCTGAACAACACATGACGATTACGGCTACAGATGAAGCGATTGAATGGTTAGCAGAATTAGGATACGATCCTCATTATGGTGCAAGACCTGTTAAACGTGTACTTCAAAAACAAGTGTTAAATGAATTGTCGAAACAATTATTATCCGATAAGGTAGATAAATCTAAAGAAATTGTTTTAGATGTTATTGATAAACAATTTGTGTTTTTAAATAAGTAAAGTGGTTTAAAATTGATTTAATTTTTTGATCATATTACCTAGATATTTATTAATAGAATTATTTTACAATATTACTTTTATTCTTTTACAATTATAAAACTTTTAAATATACCTCTTCTATTTTTTTTAAATCTTTAATAGAAAGGTTATTTTGGCCTTTTTGAAATGCTGAAGGATTATCGTAATTCATTAAAGTTCCAATAGGGTATAACCCACTAAATATTGTAATTCCACTAGTTTTTGGTTTTAATAAATAAATTTGATTTGGCGTTTCGTCCTGATAGTAAATTTCGATTAAATAGGCTACAACATCATTTTTTAGAAAATATTTTTTTAGCAATCGAGCTTTTTGATTTCCCTTAAAGATTGAATTTTGTTTGGATGTTGGGCAAACTTGTATATCCTTTGCCATATATTCTAAAAAACGAAATTCTTTTTCGTTTTCCCCTCTAATTTTTAATGGTATCCCTAGAATCTTATAATCTTCATCACCATTTCTCGTTATGTAAATAGGGGATTGGATTTTAACAGGAAAATACTTTCGTTTACTGATTTTTAAACGACTAGTTCTTAATGCTACAATAGTAAGCAAAATACCCTCTTTAAAAATGTTAGCCAACGTTTTACTAACTGCTATGTCAAACCCATTATAAAAATTGGCATAGGCAAATTCAATAACCACTGTTACCCCATACCAAAGTAATATGGTTTGATATAATTTTGTTGTTGAAAATAGTTTGGTGTAATTAAAAAATGGTGAGTAGTTGATAGCATTATTAAACATTTGAATCCAGAAATTTACACCAATTAAATAAACAATAGTTGCTAAAAAAGGTGTAAAAAACCCAATGATTTGATGCGTTAAAAAAAAATCGAAAAGCCCGTGGGATGCCACTGCAATTGAAATTCCTATAATTGAATTCAAATAAGAGTTTCCTTTTTGAAAAATTTTGAACCTATATATACCATAAACACAAATACTAGTATTAATGATGTGAACTAAGCACGAAATTAATGTACGACCTGTTATAACCAATGACCCATAGTTTGAATAGTAAATAAAATTTTCTCTAATGGAAAATCCTAATGCCACGATCCCCCCAAAAATTAAATAATCAATTGGTTCATTTATTCTTTTTTTAAGTAGAAAAAATGCGATGCCAACTCCCAGTAGTTTTGATAACTCTTCTGTTAAACCAACACCAAAAATTGAGTACATTAAATCATTAAAAAGATCTCCATTAAAATCGAATCCTATTGAATCTAAACCGCGATATGTCCATAAAGCAATAGTTGGCGTTAAAAATCCAATACAAAACGCAAGCATAACATCTCTTAAACGTTCAGGCTCTAAAATATCTATTTTTTGAAAGAAATTAATCCACAGTAAAGCACCACAAACAGCCCCACAAACAGGAAACAATAAATATATTTGATTAGGTGAGAGCATGAGTGGTAAAAAAAAATCCCCCCGCAAGTGGCGGAAGGATTTTTAATAAGGTATTATTTTCAATTAGTTATTGATACTAATTTTTTTATCTAATTCTTCAATATAAGCTTTAAAACGTTTATCAGTATCCATTAAATTGTTTACTGTGCGGCAAGCGTGTAAAACAGTTGCGTGATCTTTACCACCACAATGCATACCAATGGTTGCTAAAGAAGATTTAGTCATACACTTAGCAAAATACATCGCAATTTGACGAGCTTGAACAACTTCGCGTTTACGGGTTTTAGATTTCATTAAGTCGATGTTTAAGTCGAAATAATCACAAACCACTTTTTGTATATAATCAATAGAAACTTCGCGAGCAGTTGACTTAACAAATTTGTCAATCATTTGCTTAGCTAATTCTAAAGTAATTACTTTTTTGTTTAATGAAGATTGTGCCAACAATGAAATTAAGGCACCTTCTAATTCACGTACGTTTGAAGTAATGCTGTATGCTAAATATTCGCACACTTCTTTTGGTAATTGAATTCCTTCGTTATAAACTTTTTTCTCTAAGATAGCGATACGAGTTTCTAAACCTGGTGTTTGTAAATCTGCACTTAATCCCCATTTGAAGCGAGATAATAAACGTTGCTCAATTCCTTGCATTTCAACTGGAGCTCTATCAGCCGTTAAGATGATTTGTTTTCCTAATTGGTGTAAGTGATTGAAGATATGGAAAAATACATCTTGAGTTTTTTCTTTTCCTGCTAAGTATTGAATATCATCAATAATTAACGTGTCAATCATTTGGTAGAAATGAACGAAATCGTTATGATTATTATTTTTGATGGAATCAATAAATTGAGCAATAAATTTCTCAGATTGAACGTAAAGAACCGTTTTGTTTGGGAAGTTCTTTTTAATATCAATACCAATAGCTTGCGCTAAGTGAGTTTTACCTAAACCAACACCACCATATAATAATAATGGGTTAAAAGCAGTACCACCTGGTTTTTGAGAAACAGCATAACCAGCAGAACGAGCTAAACGGTTACAATCGCCTTCTACAAAATTATCAAAACAGTAGTTAGGGTTTAATTGAGATTCAACAGATACTTTTTTAAGACCTGGGATAATAAATGGGTTTCTAATCGATCCACTATCAATTGGCATTGAAACTGGATTATTTCTTAAGTTAGTATTAATGTTTGGAACTTTAAGCATGACTGCTTTTTCTGATTTACCAGTTCCATTATCCATAACGATGCTATATTCAATTCTTCCTTCAGCACCTAATTCTTTACGAATTACTTTTTTAATAATTGTGATGTAGTGTTCTTCTAACCATTCATAAAAAAATTGAGATGGTACTTGTATGTTTAAAACGTTATCTTGAATTTTAATTGCCTTAATTGGTTCAAACCAAGTTGCAAAATTTTGAGGGCTTACATTATCCTGAATTACTCTTAGGCAATTCTTCCACACGGTTTCCGCTGTCTTTTCCTTCATAGTCTTAAATAAGTTATTAAATATATAGTGTTTGGTATTATTAACAAGTACGAGTTTGTAAATATATACCGATTATTTAATCTCGCAAGAAAAAAATGAATAAATAATTTTGGAAAATTTTCGGTTTGGGCTTGCTTTTTTAAATTTTTCTGTTATTTGAATTATGGGAGATTTTTTTCTTATTATAAGAAAAATACACATCTAATTTCCCTAACCAAATTCCAGCCCAACCTACTTGAGTTACATAAACTTCTTTGCCCACTCTGTTAGCTAATTTTACTGGATGTTCCAAGAAAGTGTGAGAATGTCCTCCAATGATTAAATCAATATTTTCTGTTAATGGCGCCATGCTCATATCACTTAATTTTTTATCTGGATACGAAAAACCTAAATGTGATAAAGCAATTACATAATCACAGCCTAAATCCATCTTCAATAATTTAGCCGTTGCATTAGCAATAGGTAATGGATCTTGATAAATGGTCTCTTTGTACATTTTTTTGTCCACCAAGCCCTTTAATTCAATTCCGTAACCCAATACTCCAATTTTTATGCCTTGCTTCTCAAATATTTTATAGGGGCTTATTTTGTCGTGCAAGCTTGTGTTACTAAAATCATAGTTACAATTAATAAAAGCAAAATTGGCATGAGGCATTTGTTTGGTAATATTATCTACACCTAAATCAAAATCATGATTACCAATTGTTGTGGCATCATATCCCATCATGCTCATTAACTTATACTCTAATTCACCGCTATATAAATTAAAATAAGGCGTGCCTTGAAAAATATCTCCTGCATCTAATAATAATACATTATCATTTTCTTTTTTTAATTCATCAATCACTGCCGCTCTTCTAGCAAAACCGCCTTTTCCTGCAAATTTAGGGTCGTTTTCAGGAAATGGTTCTATACGACTATGAATATCATTCGTATATAAAATAGTTAAGCGAGATAAATCTTTACTTAATAATACTTCTTTGGATAAAGCAGGAAAACCAGCTAATACAGCCGAAGTGCCTACAAAATATTTCAAAAAATCTCGTCTATTTTGATAATTGAATTCTGCCATCTAGCTTGGGTTTTATAGTTTGTTCTAATTTGGTAATATCTTCACAATAATTAATAATCATATTTCTTAAAAGCACATTCATAATTTTTCTTTCTTTAGCATCTTTAAAAAAGTTGTAGCTATCACCCCCATTTGCAAGGTAATCGGAAGTAACAACCCAATAGTCTTTTGTTTCATCAAATGCTTTTCCTTTTACAGTAATATCAGTAGGTGTTGTTCCTTTCATCGTTAAGCGCATGCCACCAATGGGAATACCCCCTTTTTCTACAATTTTATAACACATATCTTTAAACTGCGCTCCGCTTAATTTTAATAAAACGACTTCATTATCAAAAGGCATTAATTCAAAAACATTTCCTATAGTAATGTTTCCTTTAGGTAATGAATTCCGTAAACCTCCTTTATTAAAAATGGCCACATCCAACATGGCAGAATCTTTTCCAAGTATTTTTTTTGTTTCATAAATAACCGCATCACAAAAAAAGTTTCCTAAGGTGCTTTCTACATCTGACTTTACTAAAGCGTCCTCGCTTTTAGCAATAACGGCATACATTTGCTCATCATGCGTTTTTTTATAAGGAAGCATAGCTTTGTAAATCGTACTATCAATTTTTGAGTTATTTACAATAATGTGTGATTCTGAAATATTAGTGACAGATGTTTTTTTAGAACAAGCATATAAACTAATGAGTGCTGAAAAAAAAAGTAATTTAAATAGTAATTGCATAAACAGAAAGCTAAATTAGACTTCTTAAATATAATATATTATTTGTATGATTAAAACAGAAACAACGTTAAGAGTACGTTATGGAGAAACCGATCAAATGGGCTTTGTGTATTATGGGGTTTATGCACAATACTATGAAGTAGGGAGGGTAGAGGCGATGCGTAGTTTAGGTTTTAGTTACCGCGAAATGGAAGAAAGTGGTGTTTTGATGCCAGTCATTAATTTAACGGTTAATTATAAAAAGCCTGCAAAGTATGATGATGAAGTAAGAATTGTAACTACAGTAAAAGAAATGCCAGGTGTTCGTATTACATTTCATTACGAATGTTTTAATCAAAAAAATGAACTACTAAATACAGGTTCTGTGACGCTTGTGTTTATCGATAAACAAAAAAATAAACCCATGCAACCGCCAGCTTGGTTTATGGAAGGATTTATGAAAAAGTTTGTTGTCTAAACTCAGAGGGGCGGAGAATTTTCGCAAAGTGCGCTGAGAAATATTTAAATTATTTTTGCGAACTCTGCGCTGAAATTTTGATTTCTTTGCGGTTAGGTTTTAAAACCTAATCTCGCAACCAGGTAATAATGCTTTTAGTTCCTCAATATACGCTTTGCTAAAACCGTTTCCTTTTATATCTAAAATGGTTAGGTTTTCTAACTGACAAATCGTAACAGGCATTTTTTGCAGGTGATTATTTTTTACAGATAAGAATCGTAATTTTTTTGCTTTGTAAATATCAAAAGGTAAGCTCTGTAATTGATTACCATCTAAAACCAACACTTCTAAATTTGTAAAGCGCTCAAAATGTTTAGTGATATAAAACACATTAGCATTGGTAATATTTAAAAAAGTAAGGTTTGGTATCTTAAATAATTCTTTCGGAAAGCTATCCAATACGCAGTTTTCGATTGTCACATCTTTCAAATTCTTTAACCATTTTAAAGTAGTAGGAAGTTTTAATGTGTCATTTGAAGAAGAAAACTTAAATGTTTTTAATTTGCTTAAATAAGCAATGTCTGCAGGAATACTATCGATTTTACTTCCAAAAAATTCTAAGTAATTTAAGTTTCCTAATTTTTTTAAATCGGATGGAAAGCTTGTGAACTCATTATTGTAGCTTGCAAAATAGAGTAGGTTATATAAGTCGCCAAAGTTTGGAGGGTATGTATTTATTTCATTCCCATTTAGTTTAAGAGCTTGCAAATCTTTGAGTTTGCTGAGTTTTGCATATAGTTTTGGTTCCAGTTTTTTGTAGCTCAAATCCATTTTATACACATTTTTCTCAACGTCTAAAGCTACTTTCAGGTCAGTAAACACCTGTGAGCCAAAAGGGCCATATTTATCAAACTCATTATGTTGCGCATAACAAATACTTGTTATCAGTATAAATATGAAAAAAAGTTTAGTCATTTGTACTTAAACGAATATACAAACTTATCTTTACAAAAAAATAAATCTGATATTTTTATCCCTATGAGCCATTTAAAAGAATTTATAACTGCTTTAACTCAATCGCTTGAGGATAATACCTTTGTGAAATTATCGTTGGGTAATTATAAAGGTAATGCAGATGGCTTAAAGAACTGTTATGTGAAGATAGTTCGCATTAAACAAGAAGATAAACTGAGTTTTACTTATCGCTACCAAACTAAAGATATCGTTAAAAATTATTCGATGGAGGAAGGTGTTTCTATCATTCAGAATTTTATAGAGACTGCTGAATTTAAACATGCTACTTTATTTACATTAGAATTTGACGCTGTATTTGAATGCATAAATAAAAATAAAACTTCTTTTAAAAAAAATAAAGCTACTCAAACTGAATTACCAACTTTAGAACATAACATTCAAAAAAACAGATTGATTGCAGCGGAAGGTAAATCGTATTTACAGCAGTTAAAAATAACGGATGCAAACGGACAGGTCATTCCTAGTGCTCAAGATAAGTACAAGCAGATTAATCATTATGTGGAATTGTTAAGCCCGTTGATTAAGAATTTACCGAAACACCAAACTCTTGAAGTTATTGATATGGGAGCAGGTAAAGGCTACTTAACTTTTGCTTTATATGATTACTTAACCAATGTATTAAACTTAAATGCTAAAGTAACGGGTATAGAATACAGAAAAGATTTAGTGGATTTGTGTAATGATATTGCGAAAAAATCAAATTTCAAATCTTTACAATTTCAGCAAGGAACCATTATTGATGCAGATACAACGCAGTCTAACGTATTAATTGCGTTGCACGCTTGCGATACCGCTACGGATGATGCTATTTATAAAGGCATTACATCAAATGCTGATTTAATTGTGGTTGCACCTTGTTGTCACAAACAAATACGAAGAGAATTAGAACAACATAAAACTAAAAACGATTTGGATTTTTTAGTAAAGCATGGTATATTTTTAGAACGACATGCCGAAATGTTGACAGATGGTTTAAGATCATTGATATTAGAATACTGTGGCTATAGCACAAAAGTATTTCAGTTTATTTCGGATGCGCACACACCAAAAAATGTAATGATTGTTGCTGAGAAAAAATCGAAATCAGAATCTCAAAAGCAGGAGATTTTAAATAAGCTAAAAGAAACAAAAAAATATTTTGGTATTGGCTCTCATTATTTGGAGAAGTTGATGGGGTTGTAGTTTTTTTAACCACATAGGAGAATCATAATCAGTCTTTGCTTAAAAACTCTATAGCTTTTTAATAATATGATGGCGGATTGAAGTCTTAAATGCAACTTTTAGACCATTGTTTTTTTGTTTGATATTTATCCAATAAATTCTTTTGGAATGTTTACTTCATAAACTTTTGTTTCACATCACTGTAAGTTGGAAAATTATTGTGGTGCCAATTCATAATAACCGTTCCATCTTTAATTAAAATTAATCCTGGATTAGCTCTTACCATGGTTTTTAATACAATACCGTCAGCATTTGCAAAGTCATACATAGCTTGATGTTTATGTTTATAATCATCAATTTGTTTAGCATCACCAGCTGTTAAGGCTAACATTTTTATGTTTTCACCATCTGCTAATTTATATAAATCGTTTATTTTAGCGTTTAGAGTTTCATCATCTTCGGTTTTTGTTAGGTCATAGCAAACTAATAAAAACATATAATCCTTATTATTTAAAACACTGTCTTTAATGTCTTCTCCATCTAAATTAGTAATAGAGAAATCCACAATTTTTGGAGGATTAATAGCATCATGAATTAAAATATTATCAGTAGCAATCCATTTCCAGTTAAGAGTATCTGCCCAAGGATAATTTTTCATATCGAAATGTTTCTGCTCACCAGTTTTTAAATTTTCGTAAATAAAGCCCGATTCATATTCGGCAGGTTTATAATCTGCGCCAGCCTGCATATTAGTTTTAATGTTATCTCCAATTTTGTATGCTCTAAAATCTAAAGGAGGTAAATTACGGTAAGCATAAATTGGGAAAGCAAAAGACAGAATGATTGCAATGGCTGTTAGCGACATTGTAATCATTTCTGAAAACAAATTGTCAATACTTTCTTTTCCCGAAATTAAAAGTGCAATTAATATGAGTAAAGCAACATCCTTCCAAAAGCTTGTCCAAGGTTTTAATACTAAAAAATCGCCAAAGCAACCACAAGTCGTTACTTTGTTATAGCATGCCGAATAAAAAGTTAAGAACGTAAAGAATGCAATTTGAGTAAATAGCAACCATAAAGTTAAATCACGTTTGTAGCCAACTAATAACATAAAACCTAAAGCCATTTCGCTTACGCACAATAAAATGGCTAAGGGTAGGGCGATATGAGCAAAGCTTTCGAAGATACCAAGACCAGAATCAGCTTTAAACACTTCAAAGTATTCTTGTAATTTATAACTAAAACCCAACGGGTCGTTGGCTTTAATAAATCCCGAAAAAATAAATAAACCACCCACAGCAATTCGTGAAATATGCGTAATGATGGGGAATTTATTAAGTAAACTAGAACCGTTGACGATGAGAACCAGTATTCCTAAAATAACACCAATGGTGGTTTTACTAAAGCAAGAAGGCGTGATATAATATAATAGCGCTGCTAAGCCTAATGACCATATTGCGCGAAATACTTTTGATGCGAAGAATTTTTTCATATTTTTTTATTTAACCGCAATGCTCACTAAGTCAAAGCAAAGTATACAAATAGGTGATTTAACTAATTCTCTAAATTATACTGTAAAGAGTTAATTTAAAAGATCTTTTTGGTTTTTTAACTAACAGGTAATTAAAGAAAATTGTTAATAGGATTCTCTTTTAATAAGTGTATAGCTGTCTTCACTCATTATAATAGTTATTTGCCTAGATTTTAAACAAGTAATAGTTGGTAGTTATAGTTTTGTTATTATATTAGTTAAAATTTTCATTACAAATCAGCATGAAAAAATTCTATTTTATTTTTATTAATGCATTAATTTCCTTGCTTTCGCAAGCTCAAATAGTTTATACAAATGGGGCAACTGTTAACGTAAATTCTGGAGCTATTATGTGGGTAAATGGTGGAATGAATATTTCTAATAACTCATCATTTTCAAATGATGGTGACATCACTGTCACTAAAAATTCTACTCTTCCTATTGCAGGTTCTTTTAATATTGAAAATAGTAGTAATGTTTCAGGAAATGGAACATATAGTATAGAACAGGACTGGGTAAATAGTGCAACATTTAATGCAGGAAACTCTAGTGTGAAATTATTTGGAAATACTCAACAGTTTATTACTAGTAATAATGGTACTTCAACAACCTTTAATAATCTCGAGTTATTAGGAACAGGCGTAGGAATTAATCGAAAAAAAACATTACAAGCAGTTGATGCAACAACAGGAATAAATGGAAATTTAGTAATCGGTGATAGGGAACTTGAGACACAAACCCAAACTTTTTTTGTTTTAAACACAAATGTGAACGCTGTTACTAATATTACTACACCAGGTAGCGAAGGTTTTGTAAGTAGTATCAATCCAGGAACATTTTCGAGAGAAACGAATTCGGCCTCTGTTTATTTGTTCCCAACAGGTTCAAGTGTTGGCATATTGCGTTACCGACCAGTTGAATTAACACCAACAAGTGCTAATGCTAATACCTATGTAGCACGTTTAAATAATACGGATGCTAGTACAGTGGGTTTTGACAGGACAATAACAGATGGTAATGAATGTGATTTGAATCCATTATTTTTTCACTCAATTAATCGTGTTGCAGGTTCATCATCTACAGATGTTCGTTTATTTTATATCATTGCTTCCGATGCTGATTGGTCGGGAATGGGACAATGGCAAATTGGAAACACACAATGGAATAACATGAATGCTTTAGGTAACGGAATATCAGGTGTTTTTAATACACGTACACGTTCTGCCTGGAATTTTGTAAACCCAGGTGATCCGTACATACTTACAAACGTAAGACCACAAACACCGGTATTAAATTGCCCCTCGCTTTGTGAAAATTCAAGTAATAACCAATTTACACTTACAGGTAACAGTTCTTCTTATCAATGGACTTTTCCTAGCAATGGTACTCTTATAAGTGGTCAGGGAACGTCAACAGTAACTGCTGATTGGACCACAGGAACTTCTTCGGTATCGGCTATTGCTATTGGATTTGGAGGTTGTAATTCTTTACCAGGTATCTGCGCCCCTACCGTTGTTCCACCCCCTACAGTTTTATTTACTCATGAGGATGATTTTACGGATATTTCGTTTAATGATCAAACAAGTAATGCCGCTCAATGGAATTGGAGTTTTGGAGATGGAAGTAGTTCAAATTCTCAAAACCCTTCTTACACTTATTCAGCTAGTGGAACTTATACCGTAGTATTAAATGTAATAAATTCAGCTGGTTGTAGTAATTCGTCAGTACAAGTTATTGAAATAATGGATGATATTATTATTCCTAATGTTATAACGCCAAATGGTGATGGTACCAATGATTTTTTTGTAATTAAAACCAAAGGATTAAAAGAGTTTCAACTTACTATATTGAATCGTTGGGGAAACAAGATTTTCACTTCATCTAATGCCAATGAGTATTGGGATGGAAAGGAAAATGGTAAACCTGTATCCGATGGAGTTTATTTTTATATATTAAATGCAAGCACATCAAATAAACAATTAGAGTTTCACGGTAATGTATCTGTATTCAATTAATTTACTTCTTCAAATCTGATAATTATGAAAAATAAAATCCATTTTCTATTTGCACTAAGTGCAATTTTAGTTAATAGTTCTCTCAGCGGACAAAACAATGTCGGTATTGGTACAACTGCGCCAAATGCAAATTCAATTCTTGAATTACAGTCAACTACACAAGGAGTTCTTGTTCCCAGAATGACTTCCGTTCAACGTTTAGCTATTGCTGTTCCAACAGAAGGATTAATGGTATACGATATAGATGTAGATTGTTTTTTCTTTTATGAAACGACGACAGCCGCATGGAAAAATTTATGTTCGGCTTCAACGGGTTCAGTAGGAGCAACAGGTCCTGCAGGAAGTAATGGAACCAATGGGATTAACTGTTGGGATACAAATGGAAATGGTGTGAATGACCCTTCAGAAGATACAAATGCAGATGGTTTTTTTGATGCATTAGATTGTAAAGGTGCAGTTGGCACTGCGGGTGCAACAGGAGCAGCGGGAATTAATGGAACAAATGGAACAAACGGAACAAACGGCATTAGCTGTTGGGATACAAATGGAAATGGTGCGAATGACCCTTCAGAAGATACAAATGCAGATGGTATTTTTGATGCATTAGATTGTAAAGGTGCAGTTGGAACTGCTGGTGCAACAGGAGCAGCGGGAATTAATGGAACAAACGGCATTAGCTGTTGGGATACTAATGGAAATGGTGTGAATGACCCTTCAGAAGATACAAATGCAGATGGTCTTTTTGATGCATTAGATTGTAAAGGTGCAGTTGGCACTGCTGGTGCAACAGGAGCAGCAGGAATTAATGGCTCTAATGGAACCAATGGTGTTAATTGTTGGGATACCAATGGAAATGGTGTGAATGACCCATCCGAAGATACTAATAGTGATACTTTTTTTAATAATTTAGATTGCCAAGGAGCTATAGGTGCTGCAGGCCCTGCAGGTCCAATAGGAGCAACTGGTCCTGCTGGCTCAATAGGCGCTACAGGTCCCGCAGGCGCTACAGGAGCAACTGGTCCACAAGGTCCTCAAGGCGTATTTCAAAAATACCATGTATATGGAACGGCAGGAAGACTGGCTGTTACAAGTACTTCTGCAACAGCTCAACCTGGCCTTACGCAAACATTTAACCTTACTGCGCCTGCTACTGTAATTATATGGGCAACTATTGGAACAAGAAATACGGTAACAACTGCTGGAGCTTGGTCTAACGTAGATATGATTATTTATTTAAATGGTAATTTCCTACCAAATGGTGGCTGGAATCGTTTTTCTACAGTAAACTCAAGTGCAGCAGCCAATGCATTTAACACCTGTGCCATTAATACAATGATAACTTTGCCAGCTGGAACTCATACGATTAATCTTCGCACGGCACGATCTAATGGTACTACTTCTGTAGATATTGGCGGAAACGCAGCATTAGATACAAATCCGGGCGAATTAACTATTTTAATTATTAACTAAATATCATCATGAAAGTTATTATATCCATTGTGTTTTTCACTTCGTTGTGTTGCTTTGATATGAACGCTCAGTCGGTTTCATCTCAAAAAAAAGCACAGGTTACTGAGCCCAATCATTCACTAAATACGCCTGTTCAGGTACCAACAACTGGAACCCTTGTCTCGGGTTCACGTAATCCTATCATTCGCGAGGTCCCTTTAGAAAATAAAAGTGAAGCTCTGCCTCCGGTGAATACAGAAAACGTTCCTTCTGCAAGAAAACCGAAATAAGTTCGTGAATTATAAATTTAATTAAACGAAAGAAGGCTATAAATTATTTACAGCCTTCTTTCGTTTTATGATATTCCTGAGTTAAGATACCGATTTCTTTCCTTGTTTTTTAATCACTTCCATTTCTACTTGTAGATTGCGCAACATGCTCATAATACTTCCAACATTTAATTCCTCTTCTCTGTAATCTGTCATATTTATACAGCAAGTGTATTCCCAAACTTCTAATACATCTCTTAAGTTGACGTTAAATGGAGGATATATTTTATTGTCTGAGTGGCATTCCATAAAGCCTTTTTTGGTATTGACATTGAAAATACGTTTGTAAGAAATACCGTCTTCTTTTGTTACTACAATATAGGTTTGTCCGTTTTTAATGTCTTCTATTCTATCTAAATATTTAGCAACCACAAAAGACCCTTCTTTAATTGGAGGCATACTATCACCTTTAATTGGGAAAGCACGGTGTTTACCAGAAGGCAAGAATGGCAATTTCATACGAGGTAAGCGCTCCATATATTCAGGATCGGCATAACCTCTTAAGTAACCTGCACTAGCTTTTAATGGCACTAATTCTACTGAATCTCTACCATCTTCATCAATCATAACAGGAAATAACATACGATTTTTACCAATTTTCATTAATCCATCAAGATTAGTTTTGGTTAAATCGCCACGTACTAAGGCATCCACAGCAATGTGAAAAAAATCAGAAATGGTAATTAATAAATCGATAGATGGTTCATTACGATTTTCTTCGTAAGCACCTAAGCGAGAACGAGTAATTCCTAGGCTCTCTGCCATTTGCTCTTGCGACAAGCCTTTTTGCAAACGCAAGAATTTTAAGTTACTGAAAATTTTGCTCATAATTTTAAATTGCTACAATTTGTAGCACGAATATACTACATTAAGTAGTAAGTTTGTAAAAGATTTTTGTTAATTTTTAGATTTAGTTGTTGACATGGTTCTGTAAATAAGTGAAAGCTTGTTTATGGAACCTTTGTTTTTTAGTCATTGGAAATGGGAACACGGATGAAGCGGATTGGACGGATAGTGCTTACGCATTACTGATTTTTTATCATAAGGGTAAAAAAATATATGTATTATTCTGACTTAATTATATTCGTGTGAATCAGCTTCATCAGTTTTATCCGCGTTCCTATTATTTACCTAACCTCATCGTCATGTGAGGAATGTTATCTTCTAAGTACATTTCACCTTCGGGAACAAAGCCTAAATTTTGATAGAATTTATCGAGGTAGCATTGAGCGCCAATAACAATAACCGAACTATTGAAACGTTTTTTTGTTTCGACAATACTATATTCCATTAATAATTTTCCGTAACCTAAACTTCTTACAGATGGGTGAGTTACAACGCGACCAATAGATGGTTCTAAATCATAAGATACTCCTACAGGAACTAAACGAGTACAAGCAACAAGCTTCCCATTATCGTAACCTAATACATGAAAAGATTTTTGATCTTTATCATCCATATCTAAATACAGGCAGTTTTGTTCTACCACAAAAACCTCAGCACGTAATTGTAAGAGTTGGTATAACTCTAAATTACTTAATTCGTTAAAGGTTTTAGTAGTAAATGAAATCATTTAATATTGATTAATAGATAATAAAACTAATGTGCAAGCTTCAGTAGCTTCAATTCCTTTACTTTCCGCTAAGGCTTCAAAATTAGGGTTTTCGGTGCCGGGATTAAAAATAATACGTTTAGGTTTAAGAGATAAAATATAATCTATCCATTCAGGTTGATTATCTGGCCCAACATATAGAGTAACAGTATCTACATTTTCAATTTGAGGCTTATCTTTGATAATATCAAGCCCGTTTATTTTGCCAGTTTTAATACCTACAGGGTAAACGGTGTGACCATATTTTTGCAAACTTAAAGTTGCTTTGTTACTATATCTATCGGCATTGGGTGATGCTCCAATAACAACGGTTGGTTTATTCTTCAACATAATTCAAATCTTTACCAAAGGTTTCTTCTAAGAAATAAAGGGCTATAAATCCAATGCTAATGATTATTGCTCCAGTAATTTTAGTGGCTAGTAATTTATCTACATCTAAAACAGAGATTACTAAATTTAATAACAAGGAAATTAAAATGGTAGAAGCTCTTACAAAATTTGGTGCTGTAGTAGTGGCTGTGGCACGAATATTTGTACCAAACAATTCGGCGGCGGTACTAATAAATACGGCCCAAAAACCTGTTGCAAAACCAATAAACGTCACAATAGAGTAGAACACCGTAACGGAAGTTCCACCATATAAAAAGTAAAGAATAACTCCAATAACGGTTAACGATAAAAAAATAGCAAATGCTTTTTTACGAGATTTTAATAATTGACTAATTAAGCCAGAAGCTATATCGCCAACGGTTATTCCTGCATACGCAAACATGATGGATTTACCAGCAGAGATCGATTTTTCTGGAAGTCCCATTAATTCGCTTAACTCAGGTGAAAATAAAACTAGGGTTCCCATGACATACCAAACAGGTACAGTCACAAAAATTATACAGAGGTATTTTTTGAGGCTTGGTAAATGAGAAAATAATTGCAATACATTTCCTTTTTTGATATGAGTTTCTTTCTTTAACGCATCAAACATACCAGATTCAAATACACCAATACGTAAAATTAATAATGCTAATCCCATACCGCCACCTAAGTAAAATGAATACCGCCAGTTAGTAATCACATCTCCCATAAAACCTGCTACTACTGCACCAAATACACCAACCGTAGCTACAATCATTGTTCCGTAACCACGTTTTTCCTTGCTCATACTTTCGCTTACTAAGGTAATACCTGCTCCTAATTCGCCTGCTAAACCAAAACCCGACACAAAACGTAAAACAATATAAGCGTCAGTACTTTCAATCATTCCATTTAAAATATTGGCAATTGAGTACACTAAAATAGAACCAAATAAAACAGATAAACGACCCTTTTTATCACCTAAAATCCCCCAAAAAACTCCGCCAATGAGCATTCCAAACATTTGCCAGTTTAGTAATAATTTACCATAAATGCCGTTTAAGGTTTTTAATACAGCATCGGAAATGCCTGGGTATTGAATTGGTAAAATGGAATTTAAACTTTCTGTACGCTCAACTCCAAATAATAATAAATCATATATATCTACAAAGTAACCAAGCGCTGCTACAATTATTAATTTGTTGAGGTTTTTAGTTTGCTGAGCGTTTGGCATATATTGAATTCCTTTTTGTTTAATTAAAAGTCTTCGACTTCGCTCAGACTGACAGAATCGATATTGATTTATTGTGTTTTGTCTCTTTAATCTCTTCGGTCTTTTCTTTCTCTTTAAACGAACTTATCTCCTTTTTGAACTTTTACGTCGTTTACAAAATTTCTAATTTGTTGCTCATCTTGTTTTTTACAAACCATTAAAACGCCATCTGATTCAACAACGATATAATCATCTAAACCTTGTAATACAACTAATTTATCTTTTGGTACATGCACAATACAGTTTTTGCAACCATACTGAATAATATTTTTACCTACCAAAGCATTACTACCTTTATCATGTTTAATATGTCCATACAAAGATCCCCAAGTACCAAGGTCACTCCACCCAATAATAGAAGAACGAACATATACATTCTTTGCTTTCTCCATCACGCTATAGTCAATAGAATCATTTTTGCAAACGTTGTAGGCTTTTGTAATAAATTCTTTTTCTTTTGGTGTATTATAAAATTCATTTCCTTCTTTAAATAAGGAAGCTAATTCAGGGTCATGTTTTTGAAAAGCATCAATAATGCTTTTTGTACTCCATATAAAAATACCGCTATTCCAAAGAAATTCGCCAGTTTCAATAAAAAACTTGGCTGTATCTAAATCAGGTTTTTCTGTAAAAGTTTTTACTTTGTACATACGTTTGTCTTTTTCCTCAATCGGAGAATCTACAAACTGAATGTATCCATAACCAGTATCAGGACGCGATGGTTTAATACCAAGAGTTACTAAACAATTTTCGCTTTTAGATTTTGTTATACAAGATTTTATAGCTTTTGTAAACGTATCTTCTTTGGTAATTAAATGATCAGATGGTGCAACTACTGTAATAGCTTTTGGATTTAATTGATGAATTTTATAGGACGCATAAGCAACACAAGGCGCGGTATTGCGACGAGAAGGTTCGGTTAAGATATTTTCTTTAGGAAGTTCTGGTAATTGCTCAGAAACTAAATTTAAATAAGATTCGCTGGTAACAACGTATATATTTTGTGCAGGACACAATTCTTTAAAACGATCAAACGTTTGTTGAATAAGAGTTCTGCCAGTTCCAAGAATATCTAGAAATTGTTTTGGATGCCCTGTGGTGCTCATTGGCCAAAAACGAGTTCCAACACCACCTGCCATTATAATACAGTACTGATTTTTCATATGAAGATACTATTGTTTTTTATGGTCATATGGTTTAGTTATGTTATTTTTGATTGTTGTGTGCTAATAGCGACATAACTAATTCATAAAAAAAATAAAGCACTAATTTAAGTAAAAAAACGATAGATAAAAATTTAAAAAATGTGATTAAATCCTTATACCAATTACCAAAACGTCGTCAATTTGTTCAGCATCAGCTTTCCAGTCTAAGAAGGCATTTGTTAAATTCTCTTTTTGAACGTCCATTGGGTTATTAAGGTTTTCTAGTAATAATCGTTGTAGATTAGTTAACATGAATTTTTTGCCTTTTGGACCACCAAATTGATCGGCGTAACCGTCACTAAATAAGTAGAGGCAATCACCTTCATCTACCTTAACCACATGGTTTTGGTAAACTCTGTTTTGTTCTAATTCTAAACCACCAATTGGGAATTTAGTGGCTTTAATAATTTCTAACTCATTGCTTTTGTTTTTTCTGTAAATCCATAATGGTCGGTTGGCACCAGCATATTGAATTTCGTTTGAATTAGAATTAAAGGCACATAAGGTAATATCCATTCCATCTCTTCTTTCAAACTCTTTAGCGTTTTGATTTAATGCAATTTTAACTCCTTTGTGTAACTCCAATAAAATATCACCTGGAACAGTTATTTTTTTCTCGTTTACAATTTCATTTAAGATGGTGTTACCTACAATACTCATAAAGGCTCCTGGTACACCATGGCCTGTACAATCTACTGCTGCTATAAAACGTGTATCTCCATTTTGAGCAAACCAATAAAAATCTCCACTCACAATATCTTTAGGCATGTAGAGTACGAAGCAATTTTTAAATAAATTATTCACTTCGCTTAAACCTGGTAATAAGGCTTCCTGAATATTTTTAGCATATTTGATACTATCCATAATTTCAATATTATGGTGTTCAATGACTGATTTTTGTTCAATAACCTCTTTGTTGATGATTTCAACTTTTTCTTTTTCCTCTCTTAATTCATGAGTTCTTTCGTCAACAACACGTTCCAAGTTTTGCTTATCAGCAATTAGTTTTTTTGTGTGGTAAAAATTGTAAAGCCAAATACCACTAATTAAAACAATCACGCAAAGTGTGTAAAACCACCAAGTATTATACCATGGTGGTGAGATAGTAAATTCATAGGTTACAGCTTCGGTATTCCATATGCCATCATTATTCATAGCTTTTAGCATGAATTTATAATTGCCTGGAGGAAGAGAGGAGTAGGTGGCCTCTGTTTTGGCAGTAGGAGGAGTCCACTCGTCATCTAAACCTTCCAATTTGTATTGGTACATCACTTTTTCGGGAGCGGTTAAGTTAATACCAATATATTGAAAAGTAATGTGGTTTTTATTGAAAGGCAATTGTAATTTTCTTGGAAGCATAGAAGCTGAATCAGTGCCCGTTGCATATTTTAAAACATCTTCCTGACCAAAAAATAATTTAATAGAATTGATATTTGTAATTGCTTCTTTAGTATTTTTTTTATCAAATTTCGGATCGTAAATTTCTAATCCACTAATGGTACCAATTAAAATTTTGCCATCTTTATCTTTAAAAACAGCATTTCCATTTGATTCGAGGTTTAATAATCCATCGTCTTTTCCAAAATGAGTTACTTTAATTTTATCGTTATAATATTCTTTCAGATCAAGCATATCAATACCTGTATTTAATCCAATAACCAAGCGATCGTGATTATCTAACTGTAAAAAATTATTGGCATTTGACGATAATCCATTTTTTTGAGAAATTTTAGTAAAAGAATTGTAATCATAATGAAACAAACCTTCCTCGGTTCCTAACCATAAATTTTTTCGCGAATCAATAACACATGATAAAATTCGTTTGTTGATGAAGTTGGTTTTTTCGTTAAATAAAGTAGTTACGCCATTATTAGAATATTTAATAATTCCATGTTCAGTGCCAATCCATATATCGCTGTTTTTATCTTCAACAATTGAGAATATAGAGAAATCAATGTCAGATTGCTTTAATGCGTTTACATATTTGATATCAGTAATTATTCCATTTGTGTATTTAAACAAACCATCATTGGTTCCGATCCAAATGTTTTTTTTACTGTCTTGATATAAGGTTAAAATATATTTATGTCTGAAATCAAAATCACTAATTGTTTTAAAAGAGCCTTTATCGTAAACACATAAGCCATCTCTAGTTCCTAAAAATAACTTTCCATCATCTAGCGGCAGAATGGTTAAAATATCGTTGTCAGGAATAGCATCTGGCTGCGCTCTGTCAAATTTATAATTTGTTATTTTTCCAGATTCAATTTTTGAAAGACCACTATTTCTTAATGCAACCCAATAAGCTCCATTTTTATCTTGAGCAACAGCATTTACATAATCTTCTGGTAAGCCTTCTTTTTTTGTATAACTGGTAAATTGTTCGCCTAGAAATTTAAACGCTCCAGAGCCATCTGTTCCCAACCAAACATTGTTTTCTCTGTCTTCAAATAAACACATGATTGAGTTATTGGTTAACCCATTTGAAAGATTAAAAGGCTTTAAATAGTTGTTAGAATACCTGTATAGTCCAATGTCAGCTGTGCCATACCATTGTTGATTTTGCGATGAAACCAGCATGCTTCTAAAGGCAACATAAAATTGCCTTGTTATATATTCGCAGTTTCTTAATACATTATTTGCGTTCAAGATATTAACGCCCGTTACAGTACCTATTAGTATTTCGTTTGCTCGATTTTCTTCAAATGAAAAAACTAAATTACCTTGTAAGCCATTTGATGTATTATAGTTTGTGAAACTATTGTTTTTTGAATCGTAACAAATAGCGCCATTATTAATAGTCCCAAACCAAATTCTTTTTTTTGAATCAATAAAGATTGAAAAAACAGCCGCCTTGTCTAATGTTTTATCAAATGAAAAACGTCTAATTTTGTCGCCTTGTAAAATATAAACACCTTCTTGTGTTCCAATCCATGTTTTGTCTTCGTCTTGCAACACTTTAAAAACCCAGCTATTGTTAAGGCCATGTTTTTCGTTATAGTTTTTAAATTTATAACCATTGTAAACACTAATACCTTTACTTGTTCCAAATACGATTTCCTTTTTTTGATTTTGAACTATTGAAAAAACAATATTACTGATAAGTCCATCGTTATCAGAAACGGTCGTGAATTTGTTTCCATCAAACTTTCCTGCACCTCCGCCATTAGTGCCAAACCACATAAAACCTTTATGGTCTTGAAAGATGGTTAAAACTTGAGATTGAGGCAAGCCTTGCGGCGTATTATAGTTTTTGAAATTATAAGTTTGAGAAAAAGAAAAGAAACTTATGAAACATAAGATTAAAAATGGAAGTATATGTTTTTGTATAAAGCTCATTTTGCAACCCAAATATAATAAAAAAGCCATGCGTTAACTAACGGATGGCTTTTATAATAAGTGAAAATTGTATTAATGAGTTACAGAAAGTTTGATAGTGCTTTCCATTCCATTAATAGTCATTTTTATAAAATATAAACCAGCTCCTAAATCATCAATTTGCCATGACTTTTTATGAGTATCTATACTTTGCTGAGTTTCTGGTAAAAGTAGTTTTACTGATTTACCTAACATATCAAACAACTCGATTTTAACTAATGCATTAGCTTTTAAGTTATAATAAATGCTGACATTATTTGATGCAGGGTTAGGGAATACTTTTACTTGATTTTCAATTGCTGAAATAGTATGAACACTAACATCAGAGATGTGTATTGGGTTAATTTTAGCAGAATCTACCACAAAATCAAGATTTATGTATTGATTATTAGTTAAGGAAATTACTTCATGATACGTATTGTTTGTATCTAAGCCAGGTATATCAACTAATACAAAATAGGATTCATTTCCTGTATTTGCTGGTAAACTAAATAAGGTATAATTGCCTAATGCATCGGTAGTTGTTTGAACAAACATTTGCCCCCCCGGATTTTTCCCACCTTTTACTATAATTCCTCCAATTGGTGTTCCGGGAACAGTAGGTTTAAATTCACTACACATTCTTTTTCCATAACTATCTCCTTCTGTTATTTTTCCGCTAAAGGAACCTGTGCCACTACCAATATTTGCAAACGAAGAAACTACTATTGCACTGGTAGTATTTGCCATACATCCATGGGTTACAACAGTTGCACCTTGCCAACTAATGGCATTACCAAAATAAGTAACTTGTTCATTTGTAGCTGTGGGTACTGCTTTTAAAACATAGGAAGAACTGTCTATTAATCCAAATGAATAGTTTGATGAATAGGGTGTAAAAGCAACCGAATCCCATTTGCTTAAAGTAGGAATATATTGATATAAAACTACATTTCCTGAGTTAGATCCTGAAATAGAACCTGACATTGATTTAATATTACATTGTATCATCTTTTGAATAAAAGCATCTTGTGAAGCTATACTTGTTGATACAATTTTTACTCCTGTGTTAGGGTCAAAATCTACTGAATTTCCAAACTTACCTACAGTATAAATCGAATTATATTTATCTAATGTAATTGCAGTTGCATAATCCATATCAGTACCACCAATGCTTTTAGCCCAAACAAAATTACCTGAAGAGTCTATTTTTGAAATAAAAACATCAAAGATGCCGTTTGGGGTTAAGTTGTAAATTCCACTACTTGGATCAAAATCGGCAGTGCCATTATATAAGCCAGAAATATATATATTACTACTATTATCTAAAACTAATGTTTTTCCATATTCAAGGGAACTACCTCCCATACTTTTAGCCCAAATTAAATTACTATTGTTATCTAACTTTAAAACAAAAATATCGTCTCCTCCAACAGATGTTAAATTCGTAGTTCCAGCGTTAGGATCAAAATCTACCGTTCCTGAATAGTAACCTGTGGTGTATATTTTACCAAGTGCATCTATTTTTATACCATAGGAAATATCAGTAGAATTTCCTCCAATAGTTTTTGCCCAAATAAAATTACCATTGGCATCTAATTTTGAAATAAAAACATCTTCCATTCCTGCAGATGTTAAATTAAATATATTTGCTCCAGGATCAAAATCTACTATTGCTGAATATTCACCTGTTGTATAGATATTACCTGAAACATCAACATTCATAGAACCAGCAAATTCATTAGAAACGCCTCCTATGCTTTTAGCCCAAACAAAATTACCGGTTGCATCTAATTTTTCAACAAAAATATCAATAGCACCAACTGGTGTTAAATTAAAAATGGCAGCACTCGGATCAAAGTCAGCCGTCCCTGAATAAGTACCCGTTGCAATTATATTTCCCAGAGCGTCAACAGCAATAGATTTTCCGTATTCATCACTAATACCGCCTATACTTTTGGCCCAAATTAAATTACCATTAACATCTAATTTTGTAATAAATGCATCAGTTCCACCAAGCGATATTAAATTTGCAGTCGTGGCATTTGGGTCAAAATCGGTAGTATTACTAAAATCACCACTTATGTATATGTTTCCTAACACATCTAAAGAAATACCACTACTATGAGTAGCACCAGTACCTCCAAAACTTTTAGCCCAAATTAAATTACCAACACTATCTAATTTCGAAATATAAGTATCTTTAGTACCTAAGGCAGTTAGATTATTAACTCCTGCTCCAGGGTCAAAATCTAATGTTCCATCAAAAAAACTAGTCGTATAAACGTTTCCAGATTTGTCAACTGCAATCAAAGGATCTCCACTATTACTTATTGCATTTCCTATGTTTTTAACATATTGGAATAAAGGTTTTTGTGCTTTTCCTAATAAAGAGATTATTATAAAGCAGTAAAAAAAGTATTTTGTTTTTTTCATATTTTAAATTTTAATGGATTTATTGTAAAGAGTTTAAACAAATAATAAATAAGTTTAAATAAAATGATAAGATAAATAATTTTATTTTAGCAAATCAAATATAATAAAAAAGCCATCCGTTAACTAGCGGATGGCTTTTATAATAAGTGAAAATTGTATTAATGGGTTACAGAAAGTTTGATAGTACTTTCTTCGCCATTAATTATTATTTTAATAAAATATAAACCAGCACTTACATCATTAATTTGCCATGACTTTTTATGAGTATCTATACTTTGCTGAGTTTCTGGTAAAAGTAGTTTTACTGATTTACCCACCATATCAAACAACTCAATTTTAACTAATGCGTTAGCTTTTAAATTATATTGAATGCTTACATTATTAGAGGCAGGATTTGGAAATACCTTAATTTGATTTTCAATAGCTGAGAAATTATTTACGCTAACTAAATTAAAAGGAATCGGATTAATCTTAGCAGTATCTACTAAAAAGTCTAAGCCTTGGAAATCATAACCTGATGTTGAAATTGTTCGGTAATACGTCCCATTAGTATCTAATCCGGGTATGTCAACTAATATAAAATAGTCATTAGCAGTAGAACTAATTGGAATTCCAGTTAAAGTATAAGTACCTTCTGATCCTGGTGTTGTGGATGTAATTGTTTGCACGAACATTTGTCCGCCAGGATTTTTACCGCCTTTTACAATAATGCCACCAATTGGTGTTCCGGGAACAGTTGGCTTTTGACCAAAATCACCAATTCTCTGAAAATATTGAGGTGTTCCATAAATAGTTCCACTAAAAGAACCTGTTATAGTAGTTGTTGGCAGAACAGTTAATGGCTTCACGAAAATGTCCTGTACATCATTCACCGCACAACCGTGATTAATCTGATTAGCATCTTTCCATGCAATTGCTGTATCGCCAACAGCAGCTCCATAGGCTATCTGCATATTTGTTGCCGTAGGAATTGCTTTAATGATATAAGTTCCTGATGTGAAGGATGTAAATAAGAAATCACCTGCACCGCCAATATTTTGTCCTGCAACTGAATCGAATTTTGTATAAAAAGGTAAGTACTTATATAATACGACTCTTCCGGCAACTGGAGTACCCCCAAAAGTCGTAACATTTCCTGAGAAATTACTTGAAGGATTAACAAGGATTGTAACGGTATTGCTATTGGCTACACATCCATTATTATCAGTTACTGATAAATTATAAGAATAAGTTCCTACGGAAGTTGTATAAGTATAGTTTGGATTAGTTGAAACTGTAGTGGAAGGTAGTTCAATCCAATTATAAGAATAAGGAGCAGTTCCTCCAACAATTGTGGATGAAATAGTGTCTTCTAATTGTTCACAGATAGAAGTGTTGTTTGTATTGATGGATGCGGAAAATATTCCAGGTCCTGTGATTGAAATTGTTTGACTTAATGTACAACCATTTCCATCTGCAACATTAAAAGTATAGTTTCCAATAGATAAGTTATTTGCTGTTAAAGCAGCACCGCCAGCTGGCAACCAGGAAAAATTTAATGGAGCAGCCCCACCAGTAACAGTAGCAGAAGCAACACCATCTGTTAATCCATAGCAACTAATGTTTGTTTGAGAAAGGGTTGCTGATAATACAGCAGGCTCTGTAATTGTAATAGTTTCTGTAATTACACATCCAGTTGGATTAGTAATAGAAACTGTATATAAACCTGCGCAAAGGTTAGAAGCTAAATCACTTGTACTCACATTACTAGTCCAAGAGTATGTTAAAGTAGCTCCAAAAGAAGATGCGTTTAAGGTTGCAGAGCCATTGCATAATCCATTACAAGTTACACTGGTTGTATTTGGTGATGTTGTAATTGTTTGAAATTTTACTAAAACGGTATCTGTATTTCTAACAGGATTTCCATTACATAAAATTTCACAATAATACGGAGTGTTAGATGTTGGAGAAGCTGTTAAACTTGAAGAGTTTGATGCTGACCCTTCGTTAACGTAAGCACTTCCATTAAATGCTTTCCATTGATAAGTAATACCTGTTGCAATTGGAAGAGGGTTTGTTAAATCAAGAGTTGTTGAGTTTCCTGCACAAATATCTAAATTGCCAGATACTGAAACCTTCGATGGAAAGTTGATAATACTACAATCTGGAGGTAAAATAGTAACTAAATAATCTTCCGATTCTCCAATTGAACCGCTGCTCATAACCGAATTAAACATAGGTCGAGGTGCAAAAGTAGGCGTAAAGCAGGCATCAGAAGCCCCTAAAGAGTTTCCGCTAATATTTCGAACTCTCATTCTTGTAATCCCAGGGATTGCCGTTACTGGTATAGTTATAGCGCCAGCAATAGTGTCACTTGCAATACTTGTTCCTAAATATGTATATTCGGCAGAATCAAATACCCCATTTTTATCATAATCAATCCAAGCATAAACATCCCCGCTATTATAATATCCTAAAACAGTTGTTAAAGTATACGTTTGACCAGCTGTTGTGGTTGCTGACGGCACACTTACTGTATAATCAGTATAACCATTAGCTCCACATGAGGAGGTATTTGTCATTGTTGCAAAGGATACTTGCTTAATAAAATAGCTTCCTGCGCAATCTGTTGGATCAGGAATACAATAACAAGTTGTTGGTAAATTTTGAGTCACAGTCCATACTGTTGATGTTGATGTTAACGCACTCGTTGTGCATGTGGTTAAACATCTGTAATAAGAAGTAATGGATTGACTTGTGATGGTATATGGAACGTTTGTTTGAGAACTTCCTATGTTTGTCCAAATAACATTATCAGTAGATGATTGCCATTGATAAGAGATATTACTTACAATATCGTTATTTACTAAATTTAAAGTCACTGGAACATTTTCGCAAATAGTTGAAACAGGTGCCGTTGCATCACCCGCATTTGGAGCGCCTGTACAAGGGGTAACTGGATTAATATAAATTTGATAATCTAGTATTTGACCATCAAAGCCATTTGTTAAACATGGGTCAATATTAGTAATTGTACTAAATGAAGAGGATAATTTAATACGCATTCTTGTGTTTCCTCCAATAGCGGTGAATGGAATATTAATATTTGAAGAAATCGTAAAGGAAGAAATTGTATTTCCTAAATCAGTACGTTCGCTTGAGTCAAAAATTCCATTTTGATTATAATCAATCCAACAAACAATATATCCAATGCCAACTTGAGTATTTATTGTATTGGTAATACTGTAAGTTTGATTTGCAGTTAAACTAACAGTGGCAATAGTTGAAGTATTATCTGTATAACCAGATGTACCACATACAGGTATATCGTTAATTGTTTCAAACAATACATTAGTTATTTGGGCATTAGTGCAATAATTATTTTCAGGAGTACAGTAACAAACTGTTGGTAAATTTTGATTAATTGTTACAGGAGTTGAGGTGTTACTTAATGCACTGATGGTACACGTAGAAACACAACGATAGTAAGTTGTTACGCTTTGAGAGGAAATAGAATAAGGTATAGTATTTTGAACGGTTCCTAAATTTGTCCAAATAACATTATCAGTAGATGATTGCCATTGGTAATTGATACTACTTGCAACACTATTATTTGTTATATTTAAAATATACGGAACGTTTAAACACACCGCTGTTTCTGTTGAAATGGCATTACCTGCATTTGGAGTTCCAGAGCAAGCTGGGGCTGCCGTAATGTTAACTTTATAATCTAATATTTGACCGTAAGAACTAAAGTTATTGTTGTTACAAGGGTCTAATGTAGTACTAGCATTTGCATAATTTGCATCAATTTTTATTCTCATTCTTACAAAACCAGATGGTGCAGTAATTGGAACTGATAACGTATTTGAATAAATTTGAGTGCCACCGAAACCTAAATAGATGAATTCTGATGAGTCAAAAATTCCATTCTGATTATAATCTATCCACGCACCAGCAGCCATGTTTCCACCATTTCCGCTATTAGAAATATTCGCTTGTAAAGAGTAGGTATTACCAGCGGTTAAATTAATTACGGTAAAAGCGCTTAATGTAGAATCTGAATAACCATTTAAATCACAGTTGCTTGGTTGAAAAACAACATTAGCAATCGAAAAATCAGAAATTTTATCTGAAGTGCAATCTAAAGCGAAACTGGGAGTACAATAACAATTGATTAAAGGATTTAATGTTACTATTATCGGAGTAGAAGTAGAGGTTTGAGCAGAGGATGTACATGTTGAAACACATTGGTAATAAGTAGTAGCTGTTAAATTATTGATAGCTAGTTGCGAGCTTATTTGTGCAGTTCCAATATTTGACCAAACACTTCCATTTGGAGATGATTGCCATTGATATGAAATTCCTGAAGAAAGCGAGTTGTTGGCTAAGCTCAAATTAAATGGAGTGTTAGCGCAAACTAATGTATTAGTAGAGATTGTGTTACCACCTATTGGTGAACCAGAGCATGGAGGTAAAGGCATTAAATACACTTCGTAATCTTCAGTTTCTCCATAAGTAGAATTTGTATTGTTACATGATTGGTTTACTGCTGGTCCAGGTGATGTGTCGCTAGATCTAAATCTTAAACGGGTTGAACCACTTAATGCATAATTTGGGATTGTTATCCCTGAAGAAAATCCTACAGCTAATAATGCACCAACATTAGGAGAAACACCAATAAACTCTGACGCATCAAAAATAGTGTCATGATTCCAATCTCCCCAGCATGAAATATAGCAAGTGCCATAGGTTCCGCCTGCAACATTTAGCGCATAATTAGAACCAATGTTTAATGTAGCGGTTGTAGAACCTGTATTTGGAAAGAATGTGTAAAATGGATTCGAAGACGGTCCAGATGCACTATTTAAAGATGTTGTAGGAATTTCTATTAAAGAGATATAATCTCCTGAGCCAGTTCCAGTTGCGTAGCTAGGAACGCAATAAGTTGTTTGAGCATTAACCTTAACACTTGATATTACTAATGAAGTTAAAAGGATAAAGTAACAAAAAAAGGTGTTGAATTTAATTGTTTCAATTATTGAGTAATTTTTTTTCATTATTGATTTTATATATTTAAATTTGAGTAATAAATGTTACTACGTTCAAAAATATAGATTATTTTCACAATATTTAAATTTATTTTACCGATTTATCAGATAAAACAATCGATAATCTAACTTTTTTAGTCGATTAATTAATGATTTAGTGTAAATAAAAAGGGTATGATTATTTGTGTAAGCATACCCTTAATCTGTTATTATAAATTAAACTAGTTTATGATTAGTTTAATTGTTGTTTCTGAGTCGTTAATTTTCAATTTAACAAAATAAACGCCAGTACTTAAATCTTCTATATTAACTGAATGAGAATGTTTGTCTTTCTCTTCAAAAGAATTTGGAGCAATCGTTTTCACTTTATGACCAACGACATCAAATAATTCGATTAATACATTAGCAGATTTTATTAATTCATATTCTAATGTAAATTTTTGATTTGCTGGATTTGGGAATAAAGTGATTTTGTTTTCCAAAACACTTTGATCATTTGAAATTGCAGTTACACTACCAATAGGATTGATATACTGAGCATCTACATTAAAATCTAAGCCATTAACGACAGTGTCATTAACTGCAAACGAAATATGATAGTATGTACTATTAGTGTCTAAACCTGGAATATCTACAAAAACAAAATAATCATCAGGTAAAGTATTAATTGGAAAGCCTGTTAGTGTATAATTTCCTGATGCATCTGTAAGTGTTTGAACATACATTTGACCTCCTGGATTTTTACCTCCTTTTACAATAATACCGCCTATTGGAGTTCCAGGAACTGCAGGTTTAGATTCATCATTACTCATTCTTGCACCAAAACCTGAAGCTTCAACAATATTTCCTGTTACCACACCTGGACCAACTACAAATGGTGCGAATCCAATTAAATCTATATTTTGAGTAGTGTTATTTGTACAGCCGTGATTAATAACTGTTGCTCCTTGCCAACTAATAGAATTAGGGGCATAAGTTACTTGGATATTGGTTGCAGTTGGAATTGCCCTAATAACATACAAACCACTATCAACGTTATTAAATGCATAAGTCCCACTAATTGGTGTAAGCGTTAATTGAACCCACTGACTAAGAGCTCCTGTGTATTTGTAAATAATAATATCTCCACCAGTAGCTCCATTAGTGCTTGTTACAACTCCGCTAATTGCTTTGTTAGGAATAATTGAAACAGTTACTGGTAATAGACTAGAACATCCATTTCCGTTATCACCAGTTAAGGTATATGTTGTTGTGATTGTTGGTGTAACGCTAATTGTTGTTGTATTAGCACCTGAATCCCAAGTGTAGGATATTGCGCCACTTCCTGTTAATGTTGATGTTGAACCATTACAAATATTGGTATTTCCTGTAATTGCTAAAGTTGGAGTTGCATTTACTGTAATAGTTTCTATTGCAGAATTTACACATCCATTTGTTCCAGTTCCTGAAACAGTATATGAACTTGTTGTACCTGGTAATACAGAAATGCTAGTTGTGTTTTGAGTTGTGCTCCAAGTATAGGTTACAGCGCCATTTGCTGTTAATGTTGAACTATTACCTGAGCATATTACAGAAGGACTTGATATAATTGTAACACTTGGTAATGTAATGTCTTGAGTAACATTTATATTAGATGTCGCAGAACAGCCCGTTGGAATATCAGTTACGGTAATAGTATAGTTGCCAGGTTGATCAACAATTGCATTTGCTGTAGTACCTCCTGAAACAACACTTGGTCCCGACCATAAATAGTTAGGCAATGCTGCAGATGAGCTTGCAGAAGTAGTTGCAGTTGTATTTGCACAAGTTAATGTATTACTTACGCTAATTGTAATTGTTGGGATAGAGGCATTTGCTGTAACTTGAACTACATCCGTTGCTGAACAACCATCCGCTGGATTGGTAACCGTTAATGTATATTCGCCAGCCGAAGAAGCAGTAGCATTAAATGAGTTAGAGCCTGAAGCAACGCCACCTGTCCAAACTGGCGTGCAGCTTGATGGTGAAGAAGAACCACTTAAAGCAACTGTAGGTGAAGAACACGTTAAAATTTGATCTAATCCTGCAGTAGCAGTAGGTACTGGATTTACGATTATAGTTTTTACAGCTGTATTTATACATCCATTCCCATCTGTACCTGTAACTGTATAAGTTGCAGTTGAGGAAGGAATAAATGCTACGCCATCGCTAACTCCTCCAGTCCATGTATAAGTTACTGCCCCACCTCCAGTTAAGGTAATGTTTGTTCCTGCGCAAACAACGGTGGCTGTGGCATTTGCGTTAACAACTGGAGTTTGATTAAGAAAAATAGACAAACTATTGAAATTTGTTGAAATTAAATCGTCTCTCCCATCGGAGTTAAAATCGACACTGATTACCGATCCTACAACTGATACGACGCCTATATTTACCGCAGAAGAAAAAGTTCCAGCTCCGTTGCCAAGTAAAACAGATATATTGTTACTGTTAGAATTTGCTGTTGCTAAGTCAGCTTTCCCATCAGAATTAAAATCGGCACTTGTTACCGCATAAGGATTTGTTCCTACTGAATATAATACAGATGGAGTAAAATTTCCAGCGCCATCGCCAAGCATCACAGATACATCATCACTGCCATCATTTGCTGTAGCTAAATCAATATTTCCATCAGCATTAAAGTCGGCATTGATTATTGATCTAGGATATGTGCCAACTGAAAAGTTTACTGCTGCTGAAAAATTTCCTAAACCATTGCCAGTTAAAACCGATACATTATTATCAATATAATTTGCTATACCCAAATCCAATTTACTATCGTTATTGAAATCGGCAGTTATTACCGAAATAGGTCCATTTCCTGCAGTATAGCTAACAGCAGCTGCAAAATTACCTAAGCCATTGCCTAGTAATATAGATATATCGTCGCTACTATTATTAGCTACAGCCAAATCTATTTTACCATCCAAATTAAAATCTCCTTTTGTAATTGAAAAAGGAGCTGAGCCTACTGAAATATTGGTGGATACTGTAAAATTTCCTGCCCCGTCTCCAAGTAATATAGAAACATTGCTGCTACCATTATTTGTAGTTGCCAAATCTATTTTACCATCCGCATTAAAATCTGCATTTGTTATAGAATTAGGAAATGACCCTACTGTAAAGCTAGTTGTAGATGTAAAAGTAGCTACACCATCACCAAGAAATACAGATACAGTGCTAACGTTGCGATCGGCTGTTGCCAAATCTGCTTTGCCATCCCCATTAAAGTCAGCACTTGTAATTGCAAAAGGTTGTTGCGCTAAAGAAAAAGGAGAACCAACAGACGGGTTCAAACATACTTGAGCATTTAGGATTAATCCTAGAGCAATTATTAAAATTAAAAATAGATATTTTTTCATAGTTTTTTAATTTATACGCTTTGATTGATGTTTTTTATTTTTGATTGTTTAAAATATTTGTGTTGGTGGATAATTCAACTATTTATGCAATAGTATTTATGGATTTTTAAAGTTTTAATGTATTCATAAACAAATTTAAAATTAATTAAAATCTTTATATTTTTGACTTAACAATTTTAATTCTAGCAAGTTATGGATTACTTGTAAATTTATGATTTAATTTTGTGAATTGTTCAAATGAGTTCACGAATGGCACATTTGAGTTTGTGAAAAGATTAGAAATAAGTTCCTAAAGCTAAAAGGCATTAAGATTGCAAATACATTTCTATCAATCCTTCAGGAGCATTAAATTCAATAGTTTTTAAATCATCATCAATTTCAATGATAAAATCATCGTTGAAAGGTAATATAATCTCAACGCCAGATGAATGAATAACTTTAATAATAGCATTATCCGTTTTTTCATCCACATCTGCAATGTTTCCTATGTTTCCTAATTTCGAATCAATAATGGCATAACCGATAAATTCTTTCAACGACTCATCTTCTTCTAAAATAAAGTCTGATAACGCAAAAGCTTTTTTTCCAATTAATTTTTTTGACATGTCAACTACATCAATCGTTTCTAATTTTATAATATAGCCCGCATTGTTAGGTCTGCACTCTTCAATAAAATAAGGAACCTGAGAGCCATTTAATTCTAAAAATATGGATTTTATATTTTCATCGATGTTTACTAATTCATTTAATCGTAAAATCACGTGTCCTTTTAAACCATGTGTTTTACTGATGTAACCAATTTCTTGTGTGTTCATTTATTTAAATCCGTTCTGTATGTTTAAATTTTTCGCCTTCCCATTTCGCTACTACGGCACTTGCTACGGCATTTCCTACAACATTAGTAGCAGAGCGTCCCATATCTAATATTTGATCAACTGCTAGTAATAACAACAAGCCTTCTCCCGGAATATTGAACATACTTAGCATTCCTGCAATAACAACTAAGGAAGCTCTTGGCACACCAGCAACACCTTTACTGGTAATTAATAAAATTAGCATCATTTGAATTTGGTCAGCCATGCTCATATCAATCCCGTATGATTGCGCAATAAATACAGTAGCAAATGTCATGTACATGATAGAACCATCCAAATTAAATGAATAACCCAATGGTAGTACAAATGATACAATACGGTTACTGATACCAAATTTCTCTAATTGTTCAATAGTTTTTGGCATAGCACTTTCCGAACTTGCTGTACTAAAAGCTAATAAAATAGGCTCTTTAATATGTGATAATAAAGAGAAAAATTTGATTCGTAATACGGTGCAGATTGTAAATAAAACGCCAAATACAAAAAACAGCAAACCTCCAAAGAAGCATGCTATTAAATACGCATAGCCACTCAATACATCTAAACCTTGCTGTATGACAACTGCCGTAATTGCACCAAAAACACCAATAGGAGCAAAGTTCATTACAAAGTTAGTTACTTTAAACATGACATGCGATAAACTATCCATTGCCTTAATCATTGGCTTACCTTGCTCGCCAATACTTGCCGCTGCAATTCCAAAAAACAACGCAAAAATTACAATTGGTAATATCTCATTTTCCGCCATTACTCTAATAATACTATCAGGAACAATGTGTGCAATAAAATTTGAAGCAGTTTGCGAATTAGCTTTGATACCTGCATCTGCTGTATTTTCAGGAAGGTCGAGGTGCATTACTTTTCCAGGTTCAAATAGATTAACTAAAACCAATCCTAAACTTAAAGAAAGCAAAGTAGCAAATGTAAAATACAATAATGTTTTACCTCCAATACGTCCAACGGATTTAAAATCGCCAACTTTTGCTACACCCATAACTAAAACGGCTAACACAAGTGGTGCAATAATCATTTTAATGAGTCGCAAAAAGATATCACTTAAAATTGAAAAATTAGAAGCAACTTTTTTCTTTGCTTGTTTTAAATTTGTTTTATCAATTTTAGCACAAGCAACAATTAGTTGTTTTTCAACTTCAGCATTTCCTTTAGATATTTTTTGAATATAGGATTGCTCAATTTTAGGTGCGTTATTGGTGATAGATTTATTTATACCATATCCGACTACTATTCCAATAATCATTGCGATAATGATAATACTGATTAATCTATTTTTTTTACTGAACATACTTTTTAGTTATTTGTTTTTGGAGTATAGTTGTTTGGATTAAATTAATTTAGAAGTTTTATTTCTCAAAATAGCATCTGCAATAACCAGCGCAGCCATACTTTCTACAATAGGCACTGCTCTTGGCAACACGCAAGGGTCATGACGACCTTTGCCTTTTATAACGGTTTCGATTCCATCTTTATCAACACTTTGTTGATCTTGCATAATAGTAGCAACTGGTTTAAATGCCACGTTAAAGTAAATATCTTGTCCGTTACTAATACCACCTTGTATGCCGCCACTATGATTGGTTGAGGTTGTAATTTTTTTGTTATTCTCGACTTCGCTCGAACTGACAAAATCATCATTTAATTCAGAACCTTTAAAGTTAATGGAGTTAAATCCTTCGCCGTATTCAAAACCTTTTACAGCATTTATACTCAACATAGCCTTTCCTAAATCTGCATGTAATTTATCAAATACAGGTTCGCCTAAACCAATAGGAGGCCCTTTTATAACGCAACTTACAATGCCTCCAATAGTATCACCTTCTTTTCTAATGTCCTCAATATAACTTACCATTTTATAAGCGGTTGCTGCATCCGGACAACGAATGATCGATTCTTCGGTTTTTGATAAATCTAATTCTTGATATGTTTTTTCTAATTTTATATTTCCTACTTGGCTTACATATGCTTGTATAGAAACGTTGAGGTGTTTTAAATATAACTTAGCAATGGCGCCACCTACAATACGGCAGGCTGTTTCGCGGGCAGATGAACGTCCGCCGCCACGGTAATCTCTAATACCATATTTTTCTTGGTATGTGTAATCTGCATGTGAGGGACGAAAGGTATCTTTAATATGCTCGTAATCTGTTGGTTTTTGATTCGTATTTTCAATAGTAAAGCCAATTGGATGCCCGGTTGTTTTGCCTTCAAAAATGCCTGACAAAAATTTCACTTCGTCTTCTTCTTTACGTTGCGTGGTAATATGCGATTGACCAGGTTTACGACGTTGTAATTCTGATTTCACAAACTCTAAATCAATTTCTAATCCCGCAGGGCAACCATCAATAATGCCGCCTAAAGCCACACCATGACTTTCGCCAAAGGTTGTTAATTTAAATAAGGTTCCAAAAGTATTACTTGCCATAAGTTTCAAAATTAGTAAAAATTATGACAGAATGGAAGTTTGCAAGAGGGATTGCAGTGAAAAGCCCACAGCTATGAGGTACGAATGGCGAGGACTTGTAACGAAAAGCCCGACCCGACCAAAGGAGGGACTTGCCCAAATCTTTCCAAAAAAATGAATGAAGTTAGTTGTAAAATAAATAACTTGCACTTCTAATTAAATAACATGAGTAAACTCCTTATAAAAAACATAAAAACCTTAGTTCAAGTTCGTGAAGTTGGAATTTTAAAAGTAAGCGGAGCGGAGATGAAAGAATTGCCTTGTATTGAAAATGCTTGGTTAGCTGTTGATAATGGTTTGATAGCAGATTATGGCTCGATGGATGATTTTCCGGGTATTGAAGATTGGAAAGGATTAGAAATTATTGATTGTGAAGGCAAAATTATTATGCCGTGTTATGCAGATAGCCACACGCATATTGTTTATGCAGGCAATAGAGAAGGGGAGTTTGTGGATAGAATTAATGGATTGAGCTACGAGGAAATTTTTGAAAGAGGTGGAGGTATTTTAAACTCTGCAAAAAAGTTAAGTGAAGCAACTGAAGACGAATTGTTTGAACAAGCAATGGTTCGTTTAAAAGAAGTGATAAGCCAAGGCACCGGAAGCATTGAAATTAAAAGTGGGTACGGTTTAAGTTTAGAGAGTGAATTAAAAATGTTGCGCGTTATAAAACGCATTAAAGATTTGAATTTACTGCCTGTTAGAGCAACATTTTTGGGAGCTCATGCTTTGCCGTTAGAATTTAAAAATAATAAAGAAGGTTACATTAATTTAATTGTAAATGAGATGTTACCTAAAATTGCTAAAGAAAAATTAGCAGACTTTATTGATGTGTTTTGTGAGCAAAATTATTTTACTCCCGATGAAACCGAATATATTTTAAGAGCAGGTACAGAGCATTGTTTAATACCAAAAGTACACGCGGAGCAAATGAGTCATTTTGGCGGCATACAAGCAGGTGTTGCTTGTGGTGCAATTAGCGTTGATCATTTGGAGTTTTGTAACGACACCGATATTGAAGTTTTGAAAAATTCTGAAACGATGGCAACGGTATTGCCTGGTGCCGCTTTCTTTTTGGGATTACCTTTACCGCCGGCACGTAAAATGATTGATGCGGGTTTACCAATTGCATTTGCCAGTGATTTTAATCCTGGAAGTTGCCCAAGTGGTAATATGAATTTTATGATGAGTTTGGGTTGTGTGCAATATAAATTAACACCCGAAGAAGTCATTAATGCGTGCACAATTAATTCGGCTTATGCTATGAATTTATCTCACGAAGTAGGAAGTATAACACCTGGAAAAAAAGCTAATTTCTTTATCACTAAACCAATTAGTTCATATAGTTTTATTCCTTATTCGTTTGGAAGTAATTTAATTGAAAGTGTTTATTTGAATGGAGTGAAGCAATGAAGTTTATTTTATTTTAATGAATTTTTGATTCAGTATTTGGTTATCAGTTTGTATTTTTAAAAATTATAATTTCGCTATTATTTTTTCATTCTTCAATTTCATTATTTTCTTGGAATTCTTTTTCTAACTTCTTTTCAAATTTATTATGTATCAAAAGTATTAATAGCCCAAATAAAATAGCAGAAACAATAAGGATATTATTAATTATACCATCTACAGAAAAAGATAGTCGAATTAATATGGTTGAAATAATAAACCCTGAATTTCGAATAACTTTGTGGAATTCGTCTGTGTGGAAAAATGAAAATAATAATAATATAACATCAGCAATAATTAGAATATTGAAAAACTGTTCAAAGAAAATATTATTGATGTTCTTAAAAGAAATAGTATTACTTTCTAGTGGTTGAAAAATACCAATACTCCAGTTTAAAAATGAATAAATTGCAATAATTAATAATATAGGAACTAAGGCTGTTGCTATCCATTTTTTTGCGTTTATAAATTTTGAAATACTTGACGAATGGTTTTCACTATTTTCAATAGTTCTGTATCCTCCGGTTCGTTGAACCCGGAATAGATAAATTAAATAAAATAATAAGACCGATGCTAATAAATCATAGGTAAACTGCAAATCATTTTTAATGTTAAACCAATTAGACGAAAGTGATAAATCTGACAAATCTTTAAATAATCGTCTAATAATAATGAGTGCAATAATTTCATATTGCTTTGAAATATAAGTAGAAGTTGATTTTGGGAGGTAGTAAATTAAAAGATACACCTCGTAAACCAATATAAAAGAAAAAGGGGTGTAAATGGCAGCGATTGGATTTTTTTAATAAGTTTGATGGTTCATTAATTGTAATAATATTAAAATGTATCAATCCAATCATTAATAAGTGAATTATAAAACTCACTAAAGCAATCCATAAGATTACACGTTCACTCTTTTCTTTAGTTTTTTTTGAAAGAAGTTTGTAATAAAGTTTTTCCAAAAAGTTAGATAAGCCTATATTAATTTTATTATTCAAAATATTCTATTGTTTATAATCAGTTTTACGAGAAGGACCTATAACGATTTCGAAGAATGTTTTATTTTGGGATCGAGACAATATCTACCGAAAATCTTAATACAAATCTACATGTTTATTAAACATTTACAAAGAATATAAATCTGTTTTTTGCGAAGCGCCATTGTTTAAAAATACTGAAGTTGAATACATCAACTAAATTTAAGTGCGATTAGTAATAGTTATTTTTTTGCTTTGATTTTTAATCACTTTATTATAAGCATTATTTTATCTATCCTTTTTTGTATTGTAAATATATTTTATTTTTATTCAATAATACTTATCTTCATTCTAATATCAATCAAAGGTCTATCATCTTTATTTTTACCAACAGCTGCTATTTTATCAATCACATCTAACCCTTCAATTACTTCACCAAAAATTGTGTATTGGCTATCTAAATGAGGCGTTCCTCCAATGGTTTTATAAATGGTTTGGTGTTCTGGTGGAAAAGTGTAATGAGGAGTTTTTAAATAAGCTTCATCTACTAATTTATTTACCGTTTTAAAATAAACCATTAAGCTATCATTGTTTTGCTCTTTTTTTGCAAGGTCTATTTTTAATTTTAATGAATTGTTTTCTGTTTTATTTAAAACCTCTTCTTTTATTTTTGCTATGATAGGTTTGTTAATGCGTTTTTCGTAAGATATTAAATCTTCATCGGTTCTTTTTTTGCCTTGTACAATATAAAACTGAGCGGCAGAGGATGCTTTTTCAGGATTTACGTCATCGCCATTTCTGGCAGCGCATAACATTCCTTTTTTATGGCAAAGTGTGGATATAAATTCAGCTGGAATGGTATACTTTAAATCTCCATCGCCCAATAATTTTGCAGGTTCGGCATTTCTACTGTCGGGGTCGCCACCTTGTATCATAAATCCTTCAATTACCCTGTGAAACAATAAACTGTCGTAAAAATGTTCTCTCACAAGCTTCAAGAAATTATCACGATGTTTAGGAGTTTCGTTAAATAATTTAAGCTTCATGTTGCCATAAGGTGTTGAAATTATTACTTTTTCTGGAGAAAATGTTTGAGAAAATCCTAGTTTAATAACCAAAATAAGGATTATACTCAATATAATGTGTTTTAGATACTTTCTAATCATTTTTTTATTTATATTTGGGGTACAAATATTAATCCAATATAATTAATATAAAAATGAAACTAAAATTATTTTTCGCAACATTAGCTTTTGGTCTAATTACTTTAGGTTTGAACAGTTCATGTCAAAAGAATACTGATTGTAAATTAATTATTACAACTCACGATGCCTTAGGAAATGCCATTGGCGGAGCAACTGTAAAATTGTACGCAAATGTTAAAACATCATCTGGCGCAACGGTTGAAGCTGATTTAAAAGCAGAAGGCCAATCAGATGGTGGTGGTTCAAGTTCATATACTTTTAAATTACCAGCCATTATGGATGTTAAAGCAACATCTGCTGGGTTAAGTGGTTTGGGGATTATTAAATTAGAAGAAGGTAAAACAGTAACGAAAGACATTATTTTAAAATAATATCTTTTTATATAGATTTAAAAATCCCCTGCTCTTAGTAGGGGATTTTTTATTTAATCCCTTCGTAAAAACTTATCAGTCGTTCGGCGATTGATTTGTAATCAAAAGTTTGTTCAGCTAATTTTCTTGCCGCTGATTGTAAGCTTTGTTTTTTTTCATTATTAGTTAAAAGATTAATAATTGCGTTAGTGAAATCTTCTCCCGAATCGGCAATTAATAGATCTTTCTCAGAAGAGTAGGGAATACCTTCGGCCCCAATACTCGTAGTAATAATAGCTTTGCCATAAGCCAAGCCTTCTACTAATTTAATTCTTAAGCCACTACCGCTCCATAAAGGAACCAACATCACATCGTATGTTTTATAAAATTCAGCCGAATCTTTTACATCATCAATAATTATAATATTTGTCGAAGCTAATTTTTTAAATCTATCGGGCATACCTCGGCCAGCTAACACTAATTTTGAATTAGGTTGGTGTTTTAAAACATCGTTCCAAACTTCTTTTAATAACCAGTCTACTGCTTCAATATTTGGTATCCAATCCATCGAAGCAAAATGAAACAAGGTGTTGGGATGAGTTGGTTCAATTACTTGCTTGTAGCTATTTAAATTAATACCCGTTAAGCAAGTATGAATAGGTTTATTTGGACAGAGGCTAGCAATGGTTTTCTTGTCTTCATTAGTAATGGTAACAATTGCATCCACTTGATTAAAAGCATTTATTTCAAACGATTTTAAACGACTGTTTTGTAAACTTAAATACGTTTTTTTGATTCCATTTTTTTCGTTGGTTAAATGACGTTCCCATATTTGATGTTCCACATTATGGCTTCTTAAAACAATCTTTGCTTTTGAATATTGTTTAATAGTAGGAATATATGTTGCCATAAATACACCTTCTATTTGAATAATATCGAAGGTGTTATTTTTTAATTTATTGATCAGTTGCGTTTCATATTCTTTAAAAAAGAAACGACTTACAAAATAGGATTGAGATGAAAATAAATTTAAAAAAGCGCCAGAAATACTAGTATCTGCATTACGATAAACGGATTGATAATTGGTTTTCTGTTTAAATTCAGTAGCAATATTTTCTTCAGGTTTAAAATGTTTTTTAGTGTTAATAGGTAGCAAATGTAACTCCACGCCATTGTCGGCTAATCCCTCGGCTAATGTGCTAATGGCAATAGAACTTCCATCGTTAGCAGGATATGGTGCTTTATTACAAAGCTGAAGGATTTTCATTATTTGGTTTTGGTGTGCGTTTAAATAATTTTTTGATAGGCTCGGTGTAAGCATACATATCAAATAAAGCAGAATCTTTGGCTGCTTTAAAAGTTAAAAAAATACCTAATGGTAAAAATAAGATCAGAGGAAACCAGGTACCAAATACGATGCTATATACACCCTCAATAACTAAATCTTCATAAATAATTGAAACAACATAATACAATAAAAAGAATAGAACGGCCACCACTACAGGTAAACCCATGCCTCCTTTTCTAATAATAGCACCAAGAGGAGCTCCTACAAAAAATAAAACAATACAGGCAAAGGAGATATTTATTTTTTTGTGCCAGCCAACAGTATAATCGATTATGTTAAATCGTTTCACACTTACCTCATCATTTACCGAATCAATAAAACTGCTAGAACTACGCACTAAATTTTGAGCATTCTCAACACTACGTTTAAATTCATCAGGCGTTAAGCTATTGTAAAACGCGTAAATGGCTTGCTGGTTTTTTGATATGCTTGAAGAATGAAGGGTGCGGGCTAAAAAGTAATTATTAAATTGATTTTGTAAATTCTCGTATTTTTTTCCAATTTCTAAATTGTAGGTGTCAACTTCCATGGCTATTTGCCAAATATTCATCATTTCGTGGTGACCTTTAAATAACTCTTCTTCGGTTTGCTTCATTTTAAAGCTACTCATATCCACATTAATATTGAGTTCTTTATAAAGTAGTTGCATTAAAGGGCGGGTTGTTTTATGAGCTTCCTCCTGCATAATATCTTCATAACGAGAACCATTGTTTAATTGAAGTTGCAGGTAATTAGTATCGGGAGAGGTTTTCATTTTACCACTATCAGCATAAAGTTGAATATTGTTTCCTAACCCATCAGAGTGATCATAAATACTTAAATTATAAAGTGTTTGACCATCTTTACTTTTATTGCCTACTTTAATACTGTAACCATCTAATTTATCAAAATAAACACCCTCTTTTATACTTAAGGTTGGTTTAGCTTGTCGAATATCCCAGAGCATTCGAGCAGATTTGAGGGTAACTGCGGGCAGTAAAAAGTTATTGAACACAAAAGTTAGTCCCGACAAGATAACAATGAATATAAAAATGGGTTTAATGATTTGGAAAAGGGATAATCCACAAGATTTCATGGCAGCCAATTCATAATTTTCGGCCAAATTCCCAAAAGTCATAATAGAGGAAAGTAGAACCGCTAAAGGCATAGCCACGGGGATAAAAGTAATAAACGAATAAGCAAAAAACTGCGTTAAAATCCATGCTCCCATTCCTTTGCCTACAATATCATCCATATAGGTAAATACATGAATCAAGAAAAAAACGAACACACCAATAAATAGGGTAAGGAAAAATGGCGGTAAATATGCCTTTAACAAATGTTTATGTAATACTTTTAACTCCAATTTAGAGGACTAATTTAATTATATTTTTTAAGCAGAAAGGCACAAATTATATAAACTTTGTTATTTTTGTAGGATATGATTAATGGAAAAAAGATAGTGGTTGTATTGCCTGCATATAATGCGGCATTAACTTTAAAACGTACTTACGATGAAATCCCATTTGATATAGTGGATGATGTTGTTTTAGTTGACGACCACAGCACGGATAATACAACTGAGGTTGGAAGACAGCTAGGTATTAAGCATGTTATTCGCCACGAAAAAAATAAAGGTTATGGTGGAAACCAAAAAACGTGTTACGATAAAGCCCTTGAAATTGGTGCAGACATTGTGATTATGTTACATCCTGATTATCAATATACCCCTAAATTAATTCATAGTATGAGTTATATCATTGCCAATGATTTATATCCATCGGTATTTGGTTCACGTATTCTTGGTAAAGGTGCTTTAAAAGGTGGTATGCCAATGTATAAGTATATTTTTAATCGTTGTTTAACCTTAACTCAAAACATTTTAATTAATCAAAAGTTAAGCGAATATCATACAGGTTATAGAGCGTTTAATAGAGAGATTTTAGAAACGATTAGTTACCACGAAAACTCAGATGATTTTGTATTTGATAATCAAATGATTTCTCAAATATTTTATGCTGGGTTTCAAATAGCAGAAATTACCTGCCCTACAAAATACTTCCCCGAAGCAAGTTCTATTAACTTCAGAAGAAGTGCAAAATATGGGATGGGTGTATTAGGCGTTTCTTTCTCACATTTCTTTAATAAATTAGGTTTAGCAAAAAACAAGATTTATAAAAGAAGAAAATAATAATCTTTAAATTTCTTCTGATGAATAACATTAAACTAATTGCTATTATATTTTTAATAGCAATGTTACCTTCATGCAAATCGTGCAAGGATAAAAAAACGGAAGAAACTGAAACACCAAATACTCCTGTTGATTTACCAAGTGTAGAAAATACCATAGGTTTTGGCGTGTTAATTAAGGTTAATGGTATTTGGGACGGACCAGTTTCCTCAACCACTGGTTTAGGAAGCTACCCACAATGGATTGTTGATTTTAGACCTATATCAGAAAATCAAGTTTCTGCAAAAAACGAACTAGATTCATTGAATGATATTTTTATGTCGTTTTTTATTGTAAAACATAACAACTCCTATAAAGTAGCTTTTAGAAACGGAGGTTCTTTTGTTGGCATGAAGCGCTCATCCTATATGTTAGCGGATAGTGTTTCGGAAACGGCGAGTCAGTCGTTTTATCGTTTTTCGGAAGTAGTGCAAGGAAAAGCGAGAGCATACTCGGAAGTGATAAGAAAAGGAGATAGTTTAATTTTAAAATCGTATACCAATAAAACCAATACCTTGCCTTCTTCTGTTCCACACATGTCTTGGAGAGCTCAATTAAAAGATAGTACATCAACCATAGCAACAATTACTCATTTTGCTTTTCCTAAAAAATCAATGACAAAAGATTTTTCTACAACCTTTGTAGGGCAAACCGAATCTATTTATTACGCTAACTCAGGCATACCAGCTGGCGATCCATATCCAGAGACTGCACATCCGTATGTAGGACAAACAATTGTTAACTATAGTTACGACGCATCTCATGTGCCTAATAATAGCAAAAAGGTGTTCATTATTATAATGACTCAGCCCTTGTTTAGCGGCCCTGTTCCTAATTTAGTAAATTTAAAATACCGTTCGCGTTATGTTATATTAGCAGCAAATGATACGAGTTTTTTGTTTAACTACATGCATCCAGGTACTTATTATGTATATGCTTTATATGATACTGATGGAAATAATATGCCTAATAGTGGCGATTGGCTAAGCACTGCTAACACAAGCTTCACATTAAATGCATTAGGAACAACAACGGTTAATGCTCAAATTAACTTTACGATTCCTTAAAAGAATTAATAGCTATATAAAAAGCACAAAACCACTTGATTATCAAGTGGTTTTGTTGGTAAACCGTGCTCCCACCTGGAATCGAACCAGGCACCTACTGATTATGAGTCAGTTGCTCTAACCGAATGAGCTATAGGAGCGCTCTTAACCCAAAAATGGAGACAAGGCTGTAAAAATATATATTTGTAGCGCAATAACAAAATATATGGGGCAAATAAAAAATATAATTTTCGATTTAGGTGGTGTCATTATTAATCTTGATATTCCAAAAACTATATCCGAATTTAATAAATTATCAAACCAGCCTTTCGAATCTATTTATAACCAATTACAGCAAACGCCTGTATTTGATTTATTTGACAAAGGACAAATAACAGAAAAAGATTTTTTTGTTGAATTAAAAAAAGCGTTACAAAATGATGTGACAGATGAGGAATTATTATTTGCATGGAATGCGATGTTGTTGGATTTTCCAAAACATAGATTAGAATTACTCAGTAAATTAAAACCTAATTACCGCTTGTTCTTATTAAGTAATACAAACGAAAGTCATGTATTAGAGTTCGAAAAAACACTATTTGTATCACATGGCCATCAAAATTTAGAACCTTTTTTTGAGAAAGTATACTATTCATGCCGAATGAATCAACGAAAACCTAACGCCGAGATTTTTGAATCTGTATTAAATGAAAATAATTTAATTGCTGAAGAAACTTTATTTATCGACGATTCTCCTCAGCATGTTGAAGGTGCATTAACACTTGGTATTAAAGCAATGCTGCTAGAAAAAAACAATGAAGTCGAAGATTTATTAAAAGAGTTAAAGTTGATTTAAGTTACTTCAACATTCCTTTTAATTTTTCAATCGTGTAATCAATTTCTTCTTTGGTAGTGTATTTGCAAAAAGAAAAACGTACCGAAGCGCGAGATACATCCGCACCAATACCTCTTAAAACATGAGAACCTTGATTGCTGCCACTACTGCAAGCACTGCCACCACTAGCAGCAATGCCCATAATATCTAAATTAAACAACATCATTTCGGCATCTGGGTGAGCAGGAAAACGACAATTTAAAACCGTATATAAACTTTTCTCATTAGAGGTCTCGCCATTAAATTCAATTCCTGGAATTTCTTTTTCTAATTGCCCTTTCATATAGTTTTTTAAACCTTGTATATGAGCAATATGTTCATCCATTTCAGCATAACAAATTTCTAATGCTTTTGCTAAACCAATAATACCCTGAGTGTTTTCAGTGCCACCGCGCATATTACGTTCTTGTGCTCCTCCGTATATCATTGGTTGGATTTTTACTGTATGGTTTACATATAAAAAACCAACGCCTTTTGGTCCATGAAATTTGTGAGCCGCACAGGTAATAAAATGAACTTTTATTTTTTGTAAATCCATTGGGTAATGCCCCATAGTTTGCACAGTATCGCTATGGTAAATAGCATCGTACTTTGCGCAAATTTCTCCAACTTGCTCTAATGGTAATAAAGTCCCAATTTCGTTATTAGCATGCATTAAACTTACAAAAGAACGCTCGTTAGTTTTCAATAATTCTTCTAAGTGATTTAAATCTACATTTCCTTTAGCATCAACGTTTACCCAACTTAATTTTATTTTTCCTTCTTTTTCTAAATGTTGTAAGGTGGTTTCAACAGCGTGATGTTCAATTTTACTAGTAATTGCGTGTTTAATTCCTAACGAATGAATGCTTTGATTAATAGCCATATTGTCGGCTTCTGTTCCTCCTGAAGTGAAAAATATTTCGGCGGGAGCAACATTTAATAATTTAGAAACGGTTTTACGAGCTACTTCAATGGCAGAACGCGTTTTACGTCCAAAAGCATGGATAGATGATGGGTTCCCATATTCTTCTCGCATGTATGGTAACATGGCTTCTAAAACGTTTTCGTCTAATTTGGTAGTAGCAGCGTTGTCTAAATATACTTTCATTCTCGTTTTTAATTTCTAACAGCGAAGGTCGCAAAGTTTTTTCGCAAAGGTCGCAAAGTTGTTTTGTATTTTCTTCTATTATCAGATTCTTATTATTTCTAGCGCAGATTTTTTCTGCGCTAATCAGCGTCATCTGCGGGACATTTTTACTTCTTAATAATTTCCTTAATATCCTCAATAATTTTTTTTGCTAAAGCATCAGCTGTACTCACGCTTTCACTCTCGCTATAAATTCTAATAATAGGTTCAGTGTTCGATTTACGTAAATGCACCCATTCTTTATCAAATTCTATTTTCACACCATCCACTGTATTTACAGGCTGTTTAGCGTATTTTTCTTTAACGTTTACTAAAACTTTGTCAACATCAATTTCGGGAGTCAACTCAATTTTATTTTTAGAAATGTAATAATTAGGATATGATTTACGAAGCATAGAACATGATTTGCCATACTTTGCTAAATGTGTTAAAAAGATAGCCACACCAACTAAAGCATCTCTACCATAATGTAGTTCAGGTAAAATAACGCCACCATTTCCTTCGCCACCAATAATAGCGTTGGTTGATTTCATCATGTTTACAACGTTTACCTCTCCAACAGCCGAAGCAGAGTAGGAGCCTCCCATTTTTTCTGTCACGTCGCGCAAAGCACGAGTTGATGATAAATTTGAAACCGTGTTTCCTCCTTTATGATGTTGTAATACAGCATCAGCAACTGCTACTAAAGTATACTCTTCGCCAAACATTTCTCCGTCCTCACAAACTAAAGCTAAACGGTCAACATCAGGGTCAACACTAATACCAACATGGGATTTGGTTTTTACAACAGCTTCCGATAAATCTCTTAAATGTTCAGGCAATGGCTCAGGATTATGAGCAAAATGACCTGTAGGTTCGCAATGTATTTTATGAATGGTTTTTACGCCTAATGCTTCTAATAACATAGGAATTACAATTCCACCGCTAGAGTTAACCGCATCTACTGCTACAGAAAAATTTGCCTTAGCAATTGCATCAACGTCAACATAAGGCAAGTTTAATACCTTATCTATATGCATTTGCAGTAAAGTGTTATTTTGTTCGTAGCTACCAAGTTGGTTTACATCACAATAGTTAAAGTCTTCGTTATCAGCTAATTCTAATATGTATTTACCTTCGCTATCGCTGATGAATTCACCTTTATTATTTAGTAATTTTAATGCATTCCATTGTTTTGGATTATGACTTGCGGTTAAAATAATTCCGCCATCAGCCTTTAATTCGGTTACTGCCACTTCAACAGTTGGTGTTGTGCTTAATCCTAAATCAATCACATTAATTCCCAATCCTACTAAAGTTCCGCAAACAATGTTATTAACCATTTCGCCTGATAAACGGGCATCACGACCAATTACCACGGTTACTTTTTTGTCTGAGTCTTGTGATATAATCCAGCTACCGTAAGCTGAAGCAAATTTTACAATATCTAATGGGCTTAATCCATCTCCTGGCTTACCACCAATGGTCCCTCTAATTCCTGAAATACTTTTTATTAAAGTCACGTTAAATTAATTTTATAATCGCACAAATATACCATTAGCCTTCAGACTAAAATGAACTATTTTTCTACAAAATACACTATTTTTTGTTCAAAATTAAGCCCTAAAATGTGTTTTTTAAGCTTAAATTTGTAAATATTAAAGAAAGATTTTTTGTATGAGTGAATTTGAAAGAGATGGATTAAGCAACCAAGATTTCGAAAAAAGTTTAAAGCGATTTGAGGATATGATATCTTCAGGTAAACAGCAGTTTTTTGATGCTGATGAACTGGAAGAAATTATTGATTATTATATGCAGTGGTTTAATTTGGAGCTTGCAAAAAAGGCTCTTGATTTTGCATTACACCACTATCCATATTCGTCATCTTTAAAAATTAAGTTAGCTCAATATTTATCATCGCAGCATAAAACGCATGATGCGCTTAATTTGTTAAATGAAATAGAGCAGGTAGAAAGTAATAATAGTGAACTTTATATGACCCGCGGTTATATTTATAGCCAAACTGGATTAAGCGAGCAAGCTATTGAAAATTATAAAAAAGCATTGCCTTTATCTGAATACAAAGATGAAGTGTATGTGGCAATTGGTATTGAATTTTTAAATGATGATAAAGCTGAAGATGCGTTATATTATTTAAAAAAGGCTATTAAGGTAAATTCTGACAATGATGTAGCTTTAAATGAATTATCCTTATGTTTTGAAATGACAGGTAAGAGCGAAGAAGCTATTGCTTTTTATGAAAACTATATTGAAGAAAAACCATACAATCATTTTGCTTGGTTTAATTTAGGAATTAGTTACAATCGTTTAAGCTTATTTGAAAAAGCGATTGATGCATACGATTATGCGATTGCGATTAAAGATAATTTTTCGTCTGCTTATTTTAATAAAGCTAATTCCTTAGCTCAATTAGATAGATATCAAGATGCAATTGAAGTGTATAAAGAAACTTTTAAGCATGAAGAGCCTGATGCAAATACCTATTATTATATAGGAGAGTGTTACGAAAATTTAAATCAATACGAAGACGCTTTAGTAAATTACAACCGCGCTATTAAATTAGATGCAGCGCATGCCGATGCATGGTTAGGAATTGGTATTGTATTGGATTATCAAAATAGAATAACAGAAAGTGTTCATTACATAAAAAAAGCTATTGAAATAAATCCTAATATGCCAGAGTATTGGTATGTGTTTGGTGAAGTTCAGCATAAACTTGGTTTTTTAGAAGAAGCAGCTTCAGCATACATGCGCGTTATTGAATTAGGTTACGAAGAGTTCGATATCTATATAGATTACGCTAAGTTGTTGTATGATGGTGAATACTACAAAGACTGCGAAAAAATATTGGCGGAAGGCATACAGAAATTTCCGGATGCACCAGAGTTATATTATCGCATGAGCGGCTTGCAAATGGAATTAGGAAGAAAGCAACAAGGAATGGTGTTTTTAGAAAACGCCCTAGAAATGGATTATGACAAACACTCTGATTTATTAGAATACTTACCCATATTAGAACAAGATGTTGCGGTGATGCAACTCATACAATCATTTAAAAATAAACCACTATAAATAATTAAGGACCTATGCTTAAATACAATGTAAACTTATCGCACTTACCAGAACGCACTGAAAGACCACGTAATAGTGGTTTAACGATGGTAATGGATAAAGGAATATCGTTGAGACACGCTGAAGATTTTGTTGAAAGTTACGCTGATTATGTTGATTTTGTGAAGTTGGGATTTGGCACATCTGTGATGTCGAAGAATGTAAAAGAAAAAATTAAACTCTATCAAAAGGCAGGAATAAAAACATACCTAGGCGGAACTTTATTTGAAGCATTTGTTGCTAGAGGTAAATTTGATGATTACCAAAAATTTATAGAGTCTTATGGATTAGATACTGCTGAGGTATCTGACGGAAGTATTAATATTGATCATGATAACAAATGTAAATTTATTAGCACTTTAGCTAAAAATTTTACAGTATTATCCGAAGTTGGCTCTAAAGAAGAAGGCATTATTATTCATCCAGCAAAATGGGTAAGTATGATGAAAGCCGAATTAGAAGCTGGATCGTTTAAAGTAATTGCAGAAGCTCGCGAAAGTGGTACTGTTGGTATTTTTCATAAAAATGGAAGCGCACACTCAATGCTTGTTACCAGAATTACCAATAAAATTAAAGTAGAAGATATTATTTGGGAAACTCCACAAAAATCTCAACAAGTATATTTTATTAATTTATTTGGTGCCAATGTAAATGTTGGTAATATCAGTGTGGATGATGTGATTCCTTTAGAAACCCTGCGTATTGGCTTACGTGGAGATACATTTTTTAACTATTTACCTGAAGGAACTAAAGACAAAACGTTCTAATTGACTAAAGAGAAACAAGACTAAAAAACTACTATGCATTCTTCGCGAAAAAACTCTGCGAACTTTGCGGTTAAAAATAAAACAGAAATTATGAAAGAAGTATCAGTACAAGAATTAAAACAATTAATTGATGAGAAAAAAGATTTTCAATTAATTGATGTGAGAGAAGAATACGAATTTGATGAAGCAAACATCAAAGGAGAATTAATTCCAATGGGAGAAGTAATGGATAACATTGATAAAATATCGAAGGATAAACAAGTGGTTATTCACTGCCGCAGTGGTAAACGCAGTGCAACAGTGATTGGTGCGTTAGAAAGTCAACATGGTTTTACAAACTTATATAACTTAAAAGGTGGTATTTTAGCTTATATCGACGAGATAGGATTGTAATTAAGTTATTGGAGAAAAGTTATTTGTTATTTGAATAACATAACCGCTATAATCTTTTCAAAAAACTAAAAACTCAACTCAAACAACACATATAATTTTATGATTGAATTATTTAAACATTTAATGCCTTTAGATTTGCCTTGGATAATTACTAATTATCAAACGGCTATATACATTGTTTTATTTTTAGTAATATTTATTGAAACTGGATTAGTTGCAATGCCATTTTTGCCAGGCGACTCCTTATTGTTTATGGCTGGTTTATCTGCTCGTGCAGGAGATTTAAGTTTTTCGTATTTATTTATATTATTATTTATAGCAGCAGTGTTGGGTGATAATTGTAACTATTGGATTGGTAGAAAAATAGGAGTGAAAATTTTTGATTTGAAATTCAAAGACAGAGTTTTAGTAAAAAGAGAATACTTAGATAAAACTCATTTGTTTTTCGAAAAGTACGGCACTAAAGCTATCATCATGGCGCGTTTTGTTCCGTTTGTGAGAACCTTTGCGCCTTTTGCAGCAGGTATTGGTGAAATGAATTATAAAAAATATTTATTGTTTGATGTGATTGGTGGTGTTTTATGGATTGGTGGTTTAACTACAGCTGGTTATATGTTAGGAAACGTTGAATTTATTAAAAAACATGTTGACTTAGTTTGCCTTGGTATTATTGGGTTATCGGTATTGCCTATTTTGATAACTATGGTAAAGAATAAATTAGCGAGTAAATAGAATTAATAAGATATTATTATGGCAACTAAAGAAGAAGTAAAAGAGTATTACGATACGTTTAAAGAACACCAAAAGCAATTAGGCATTAATATCAGACACCGTACAATTTTAAAAAATTTAAAAAATGCAGGATTAAAGACTAATTCTAATGTCTTAGAAATTGGCTGTGGTATTGGAACTGTTAGCCATTTAATTTTAAAATATATTACTGAAGGTAGTTTTGTGGGCTTGGATATTAGTGCTGAAAGCATTAAAATGGCTCAACAGTTTAATTCATTCCACAAAAAAGCAGAGTTTTTTGTGGACGATATGAGTAATTTTAGCCATAAAACTAAATTTGATTTTGTTGTGTTTCCTGATGTGTTAGAGCACATTCCAGTTGAACAGCATGCTAATATTTTCAAAACTATTGGAGAGTTAACTACTCCTAATGCAACGGTTATTATAAATATTCCAGAACCTAATTATTTAAATTGGGTAAGAGCTAATGATCCTAGTAAGCTTCAAATCATTGACCAATCCTTATCAATGCAAGATTTATTGAATAATTCATATCCTTATGGATTTAAATTATATTCTATGAATCCATATTCTTTGCACTTTGATGTGAATGATTACTTGGCTATTGTGATGAAAAAGGACTTGACAGTGAAGAATGTGAATGTAAAAAGTAAAATTGTTCGCGCGATAGAAAACACTAAAAGTAAGTTGGCTTAAAATTAGTGAAAGCTAAACTATTATATTTTCATGCTGGTAAATCTTCCTTTGTTATAAAGGATATTGAGATTTTACAGGAACAATATATTGTAGTTGATTTTTTCTTTGATACTAGTAACAAAAAACAATATTTAATGCTGTTTATTAAACAGAAATTATTTCTATTGAAACATATTTTTGGTGCTAAATTAATTGTTTGTCAGTTTGCTGGACATCATTCCTTTTTACCAATTTTATTCTCTAAAATCTTCTTTAAAAAATCTATTGTTGTAGCTGGAGGAACGGATTGTGTTTCGTTTCCCTCTATTGGTTATGGCAATTTTAGTAATAAGCTGTTAGGGCTTACAACGGCTTTTTCTTTTAAGTCATGTCATTTAATTTTACCAGTTCATCAAACTTTGGTAGAGTATGATTATACCTATCAGCCAAATGATTTCAAAAAACAAGGCTATCAATTTTTTATTCCAAAAATTAAAACACCTTATCAAGTCATCCATAATGGCTATGATTCAAAAAAATGGTTTTGTGATTCTACAAAAGAAAAAAATAGTTTTGTAACTATAGGTGCGGGATTAGATTCAAGATTTGGATTTAATTTAAAAGGCATTGATTTAATTTTTGAAATAGCCCCTCAATTTCCTGATTGTACGTTTTACATTGTAGGAGGTTTAGGAATTAATAAGCCAACACCAACTAATATTAAATTGTTAGATAAAATACCTAATGCTGAGTTGAGACAATTTATTAGCAACAAGCAGTTTTATATGCAGTTATCCATGTCGGAAGGATTTCCTAATGCCTTATCAGAAGGAATGCTTTGCGAGTGCGCACCTATTGCCTCTAATGTTGGTGGAATACCTGAAATAGTTGCTGATTGTGGTTATATTTTAAAACATAAAAATATTAACGAACTTTATGAATTGGTAAGTAGTGCTTTAAATAACTTTGATATAGATAGACTTGGTAAAAAAGCACGACAAAGAGTAGTTGAGAATTATACTTTCGAAAACCGAAAAGAACAATTATTATTAGCAGTTAGTAAACTAATATAGAGTGGGAGTAATTAAGCGACAAGGCATAAAAAATACAATTATTACTTATATAGGTATATTAATTGGTGCCATTAATATTATTTTCATTCAACCTAAATTATTAACACCAGAAGAACTTGGTTTAACGAGACTTCTTTATGAATTTTCTTATATGATAGGGATTGCTATTCCTTTAGGCTTGCCAAATATCATTGCCAAGTATTTTCCTTTCTATAAAGATTCCGAAAAAAAGCATAATGGTTTTGCTGGATTTATATTAGTTGTTTTTTTTGTAGGATTTATTATATCATCCCTTTGCCTTTTAATTTTTAAACCTGGTATTGTTGGGTATTATATAGAGAAATCAAAATTATTTGTTGATTATTTTAGTTTTATTATTCCTTTCACCTTTATTGTTGCCGCTATTACTGTTACAACCGCTTACTGTCAATCACTTTTTAAATCAACTATTCCCTCTTTTTTAAATGATATTTGTTTAAGATTAGGCACTATACTTATTACTATCCTGTATTTTAATAAGTTAATATCATTAGATACATATGTTTATTTTTTTATGGGCTTGTATGCCATTGAACTAATTATTATTGTGGGATATATTTTATTGATAGATAAGATTTCATTTATACCAGATAAAAAAATATTTAAGCAATATTCCAGTTCAAAAATGCTCAAATTTGGTTTATTGTTATGTCTTGCATCATTTTCGTCCATTGGGTTAAGAAAAGTGGATGCATTATTTTTAGGAACAACTTCATTAGGATTAGTTGCTGTTTATACAACCGCTATATTTATTGCTTCATTTATTGAAGTGCCTTTAGGAGCTTTGGAACGGATCAGCCATACAAAAATTGCTGATAATTTTGCTAAAGAGAATTTCCTTGAGATTGAAAAGATTTATAAAGACTCAGTTAAATATTTGTTATTAATCGGTGGGCTTTTATTCTTAGGAATTAATGCTTGTACAAAATATGTTTATCAAATCGGTCATTTACCTGCTGAATATATTCAGTGCATTGATGTTGTTTATATTGTCGGAATAGGTGCATTGATTAATATTTCTACTGGTGTCAATTCTGCTATTGTGTTTTATTCTAAACATTATATTTTGGGGACAATTTTTTTAGTAATCACATTTGCTATTACCGTTGTATTAAACCTATTGTTGATTCCAATATATGGTATTTACGGAGCAGCTATTGCTTCAGCATCAGCATCGTTTATTTTTAATTTTGTGAAGTTCTTTTTCATCTATCAGAAATTTAAATTTCAGCCTTATACTCTAAAATCACTGTATATTATGTTACTTATTATTTGTTGTAGTGTTATTACTTACTTTTTACCAGAAATAAATTCAAATTCGTTTATAAATTTAATATATAAAGGAGGAGTAGTATCATTGTTATATATAATTACAGTTTATCAATTGAAATTGGCACCCGAATTATTTAATATGATTAAATTAAAATTAATTAAGAGTAAAAATTAGTCTGTGAAAAAAGTTCTCATCATAACCTATTATTGGCCGCCGACAGGTGGAGCAGGCGTGCAGCGTTGGTTAAAGTTTAGTAAGTACTTCCGTAAATTTGGTTGGGAACCTATTATTTATACACCTTCAAATCCTGATTTTCCCATTAATGACGATACACTCTTAAAAGATATTCCTGCGGACTTAACAGTTTTAAAAACTCAAATTACAGAGCCTTATGATATTTATCGCAAGATTATGCGTAAGAAAAAAACAGAAACAGTTAATCAAGGTTTTTTATCTGAAGGAAAAGAAAATACCTTATTGCAATCCGCTATGATTTGGGTACGCGGTAATTTCTTTATTCCTGATGCGCGTAAATTTTGGATTAAACCATCTATTTCTTATTTATCTGAATACATCAAGCAACACAAAATTGATGCAGTCATAAGCACTGGGCCGCCACATAGTATGCACTTAATTGCCATGGGACTAAAGCAAGAATTTAATTTACCTTGGATAGCTGATTTTAGAGATCCCTGGACACAAATAGATTTTTATAGTCAATTAAAATTATCTAATTGGGCAGACAATAAACATAAGAAGCTAGAGCGACAAGTATTAACTAAAGCTAATAAAGTGGTGACTGTTAGTCCATCTTGTGGTAAAGATTTGGAGAAATTAGGTGGAAGGAAGGTAGATGTGATTACCAATGGGTTCGATACAGATGATTTCAAGTTTAGTTCTGATTTAAAGCCTTTAGATGGTTTTTTATTTCATCACATAGGTGCTTTAAATAAAGATAGAAATACTTATACGCTTTGGAAAGTATTAGGTGATTTATGTAAAGAGCATGCTGATTTAAAAAAAGACTTAGTAATAAAGTTTACTGGAAAAACAGATGCGATTGCCTTTGAAAGTTTAAAGCAAAATGGAATTTTACATAATTCTCAAAAAACAGATTATTTACCCCACAGCGATGTTGTAAAATTGATGGCGCAATCGCCAGTATTATTATTAGCACTAAATAATACACCAAATAACGCTGGAGTGCTATCCGGTAAGTTGTTTGAATACTTGGCAGCTAAACGACCAATTTTTGGTATTGGTCTGCCAGATGCTGATGCAGCAGCTATTTTAAAAAGTACACAAGCTGGAACAATGGTTCATTTTGATGATTATGGAGGAACAAAGAAAGCAGTTTTAGACTTGTATCAAAAATATAAATCAAATCAACTTTCTATTAATTCATCATCTATTGATAAATACTCTCGAGAAAACTGCGCTAAGGATTATGCTTCGCTTTTGAATGAGATTTCTAAATAATAAAGAGGTAGTATTTACTACCTCTTTATTTGTTAATTTTGTCTTGTTAATTAGTATTTAAAACCTCGTGCGAATTTTTAATTCGCTCAGATCGCCAAATCTGGTTATTAAATTTTCTAATTGATAAGAGGTTGTGTTGTAGGTGTATGCTTATAATACAACCTTTTTTAACAACCAAAAACTAACATTAATTTACTTTCAATTTAAAATCAACTTGTATGTCTGTCTCGCCTGGCGCATAAGACCCATCTTTTACACTCGGTTGATGTTTAAGTTCAATAGTTAAAGGTGATTTATTCATCATCATACTTGGTGCAGTCCATAAAGTCGATAAACCAATCCCTCTATTATTTGCATCTAAATCAAGGTATTTAATATTGGTCATACTTCCAGCTAAATAGGTAGTGTATGGAGTACCAGTTGGTGCTATACTATTAAAAAAGAATAGGTGGTCTACACCTTCACTAAATACAGCTTTTGATACTGTATCAATTGGGCTTTTTGATTCATCTAATAATAAGATAGTAGTTTCATATACATGATTAGCTGTGATATTAATTACTGAGTCTGCTCCACTGTTTCCAAATGTTGCAGGATTACCACCGGCACCATCTAAATCACTAAATACATAAGTTGCACTTACATTTGTAAAAGTATCTGTAAGCGTTACTTTCATTGTTGTAATTAATTCGCCTTCATTTAATGGCGGCGCAGGTGCTTCAGGTGTTGGCTCATTTTTTCTGTCTTTTTTACATGATGTAAATGCTGTTGCTAACATAGCAAGCATTGCAATTGTTGTGATAATTGATTTCATTTGTTTTTGGTTTTTGGTTGTTATTTATTTTTGGTTAATTATTTTTTATCGTAAATGGTTAATGGTACTTTTATTCTTAACGTATAATTTTGTCCTTGGCTGTTTGCAAAATATCTAAACCTATCTAAGTAGTCTCTATACTCTACATTTAATAAATTATTGGCTGTTATGCTTACGTGTAATTTTTGTTTACCAAAATCAAAGTCTCCACCAATTTCTGCTGATAATAGTCCATATTCCTTTGGTGGTGGTGCAAAATCTGTATTTTTAGGTACACGCCATTGTTTGGTAATAAATTGATAACCAGCTTGTATATAAATTTCATTCATGTTGCTTGATGTTTTAGTAAAGCCTTTAATATCTAATGAATATCTATCAGATGGCATGTATACTAAGTAATCATTAATAGAATAATTCCAAGCTCTTAAAATCATTGCTTTGGTAGTAATTGATAAATGATTAAAAAGTGTAGTTTGAAGTTTTGCATCCATACCACTAATACGTGCATTGGCTTGTTTATAATTAAAAACAGGGTAAGCACCTCTGATAGTTAACTCTGGTTGAGCAGCAGGATTCATATAAATGAAGTTAGAAAACTGATTATGATACCCAGTAATTTCAATTATTGTATTTTTTAAATGATATAATCCTGTTGCTGTTATATTATAAACTTGTTCAGTTTTTAAATTGGCATCACCTCGTTCAATAGAGCCTACACCATGATGAACACCGCTGCTATATAATTCGTTAGGGGCTGGTGCACGCCATGCTGAACCAGCATTAATAAAGAAATTTAAATTAGTTTTTGGCTTAATAATAGTTCCAACATTCCAGGAAACGTTATTGAAATTTAAATCTGGTTTTTGTAAATCATTACCTATATAATAAAAGGATTGTAAGTGTTTTTGATCATATCTTACACCTGCTTCAAATTCAATATGTTGTTTTACATAGCGTTCACTTGCAAATACTCCCCATGTGTTATTAATAAAATTAGGAACAAAAAAACGACCTAAGTATACATTTTTTTGGTTCATATAACTGCCTCCAAATTGCCCTCTAAACGATTTGATATTCAGATGTTCAATTACTAAATCTACTGTTTGTGATGTAATGCTGTAATCTAATTCAGGTTTATTAAGCGCAGCTAAGGCATTATTTAATGGTTTATGTTTGTCGTATTCTTTACGGATATTATATTGATACGCATATTGTAAGTTGGCAATCCATCGAGGAGCTAGGTGTAAGTGAAATTTTCCTTTTGCTAATTCGTGAGAAATGTCTTGATACGGTCTATCAATATCATAACTAAATGTTGCCAAGCTATCTTGTGGTTTATTTGCATTAAAAGCATTTTTTAAATCGGTTAAATTACCAATATGCGCTCCACTAAATATGCCAATTTTTGAATTAAATTGTGAGTAATAGCCTTCTATTCCCCAATTTTTGCGATGATAACCAAGCGCATACGAAAAGTTGAGTTCTTCAACACCAGTATTTTTTAAATAGTAGGTTGGTGTTTTAATTGTCCCACCTTTTTTATAAGTTCCTTGAATTCTCCAATTAAAGCCCTTTATTTTATCAAAGTAACCTTGCAAAATTCCTGAGGCCACTCCTGTTTGTCCGTTACTCATGCCAACTAAATTAACCTCGCCAGTAATGGCCGCTGTATCAGGTAAATCGTTAGGTTCAACTAAAATAACACCAGCCATTGCATCGCTGCCATAACGTACGGCATTTGCTCCTTTAATTACAGAAAGCTTTTGAGCAATAAAGGGATCAATTTCTGGAGCATGTTCATTACCCCATTGTTGCCCTTCTTGCCTAATACCATTGTTTAATATCAATACTCTATAACCTTGCATACCATGGATCATAGGTTTACTAATAGTACTTCCTGTATTTAAAGTTGTTACACCACTTATTAATTTCAGTGATTCACCTAAAGATTGCCCGCGTGTTCCGTCTAACTCTTTTGCAGTAATATCATTAACGGTTTGTGTTTTTATCATATCTGGCTGCTTATCCATAATAGCAATTTCACTTAATTCGACAGCACTGTGTGGTAATTTTATAGTAAGTTTTGTATCTTTTTTTAAATCAACACTAACAACAGTGTCATGGCAACCAACATGTCGCAAAATAAATTGGTGATTTCCACTACATAAATTGGTGAACTTAAAACTGCCATGCTCGTTTGTAATTTGCGTTTGCTCGTCTGCTTTATGAATGATAAACGTGCCTTCTAATTCTTTTCCATCATCTAAATCAATAATTCTACCACTAAATGATAAGGAACATGAATTTTGTGAATACATAGAAAATCCTATCATGAATAACAAGAAAAATATAAAATAAGTATATGCGCAGAAAAGCTGTCTCATTATTAAGATAGGAATTTTTGTTTTTTGTGATTTAAAGAAGTTTATTTTACCGGATCGTAACCACTTCCTCCCCAAGGATGACAACGAAAAATTCGTTTTAAAGCCATCCAACTTCCTTTAAAAGCACCGTATTTGTTTACAGCATCTAATCCGTATTGCGAGCAAGAAGGAGTAAAGCGGCACGACGGCTTTAGTAAGGGAGAAATTGCGTATTGATAAAAGCGAATAATCGCTAAGGGTATAAACTTCAACTTTTGTTTTAATAGGTTAATAACTCATTTATTTAATCAAATAAATTAAGCCATTGGTGGACCTCTTAAAAGAGACGTATTGTAATGAAGTTTTGGTATTGATTTTTGATAGTAAAAGAAAGAGGTCTGTTTCGCTTCTTTTAAAGGCAAAAAGTTTAATATGAATTTAAAAACGGTATAGTAAACAGGAGTATCAAATTTCTCAAAATTACAATCTTGATTACCTTCTTGCTCGTTTACATTAACATCACCACTTATGCTATTTATAATGTTATGAGTGTGGCCAAGTAAAGAATGGATATATACTTTAGGTACTGCTGCAAATAATACAACGGCAAGTAAAAGTGATGAAAAAAGTATTTTAAATTTAGGTTTCAACAGTACAAATATACAGAATATTTAAGATTTCAAATTTTTTTAATAAATTTTGTAAAAAAGACCTAAAAAGGTCTTATAAAAGTGGCTCTGCCAGGAATCGAACCTGGATCGTAGGCTTCGGAAACCCAAATACTATCCATTGTACTACAAAGCCTTATATAATTACAAATATAAGTATTAAATTTATGCTTGGTTATTACAATATTTTACTTTAAGCCACGTTACTACATTATGCAATCAAAAAAAATTATTTCATTCATATTTATCTTTTTTTCTCTGTTTTCTTTTTCTCAAGTTAAAATAGGGCAATGGTTAGATCATTTATCATACAGCAATACTAATAGCGTTTCGAAAGTTGAAAGTAAAGTTTATGTTTCTAACGGTGTTGGTTTAGCTGTGTTTGATGAAAGAGATAATCGAATTAGGAAATTAACTAAAATTGATGGATTATCTGATGTAGGCATTAAATTGCTTAGGAAAAATGACAATAATAATTTACTACTGGTTATCTATGAAAATACCAATATTGATGTAATAAAGCCTAATGATGAAAAAGATGAAATTGTAAATATTGCTGATATCAAAAGGAAAATTATCACAGGTAAAAAAGTTATTAATGAGGTTTATTTTAGCGGTAAATTAGCTTATATAGCTTGTGGCTTTGGCATTGTTATTTTTGATACCGACAAATTAGAAATAAAAGATACTTATTACATAGGCACAGTAACAACAAATTATGAAGTACATCAAGTTACTAAAAATGACACAGCTTTATTTGCAGCAACATCCAACGGTGTGTTTTATGGAAAACTCAATACAAATTTAAGTTTTTACCAAAATTGGAAACCTTTAAATGTAGGTTTAGCTCCAGGACCTTACAATGGCATTGTTAATTACAACGGGACTTTAATAACCAATTATTCTGAAAGATTAAAATCAGATGTTTCTCAAAAAGATACTCTATACCAATATACACCAACAGGTTGGACTAAATATTCCATAAATAGTAATTATATAAATAATGAAAATATAAGATTATATGACTACTCTAAATATAATAAGTTGTTGATATTAGACCAATTTGGTTTAAAGGAATACAACTCAACCGGATCATTCTTGAATTACTTAACTATTTATGGATCTACTCCCGCATTTATTGGTGAAGTTTTTTATGAAAATAATAATAACTTTTGGGTTGCAGATAAGAAAATAGGTTTGGTTAAGTCTGGCGGAGCTTCTTGGGCTCCATACAATAACATTACCCTAAATGGACCGGAAAATAATTTAGTAAATGATATTGATATTAAAGATGGAAAGTTGATTGTTGCTCCTATTTATTTAGGAGAAACATTCAATCCTCAATATATGGGAGATAAACCAAATGTGTATCAAGAAGAAGAATGGAAATCCATGAGAAATGTGATCCCAAATACCATAGGGGATTTAAATGCGGTTTCAATTGATCCAAACGACAAGAATCATATTGCTTTTGCCGCCATGACTTTTGGAGTAGTCGATGTAAAAGATGATCAAATTCAAGGGGTTTATAGCTACGGTAATAGCCCTCTTATTGGTTTAAATGGTGGTAGCGACCTTCGAATTTCAGGGATTAATTTTGATAAAAATTCTAATTTATGGGCATCTATTACCTTAGGGGAAAAATGTGTTGCGGTTAAAAAACCAAATAATACTTGGACATTGTTAGATTTTGAACAGTTTGTTGTTCAGCCTTATATGTCTAAAATTATTTTTGATGATTTTGATCAAGCATGGATAATTTTAGCAAGAGGTTATGGTTTAATGGTATACAAAGATGTAAACGGATTGTCACAACCTAATACGTCAAATACAAAATTATTAAGTACAGCCATAGGTAACGGACATTTACCTTCGATTGATATTAAATCTATGTGTTCGGATAAAGATGGGCATGTTTGGTTAGGAACAGCAAAAGGGATTTCGGTAGTTTATAATCCTGAAAACGTTTTCACAAATAATAATTTTGATAGCCAACAAATTTTAATTGAACAAGACGGACAGGTGCAAATCTTATTAGAAAACGATGCAATTACTTCAATAGCAGTTGATGGAGTTAATAGAAAATGGATAGGTACTGAAAGTTCGGGTGTTTATTGTCTTTCGCCTGATGGACAGCAAGAGATTTTTCATTTTACAGCAGAAAATAGCCCCTTGTATTCTAATTATATAAAAGATATTGTAACTGATGAAACAACTGGTGATGTTTTTATGGCTACTAATATTGGTATACAATCATATAGAACAGCCTTTATAAAAGGGTTTGAAAAATTTACTAAAGTTCATGCTTATCCTAACCCTATAAAACCTGGTTATACAGGTAACGTTGTGATTACAGGCTTAATGGACGAATCGGATGTGAAAATCACAGACCTTAGCGGTAATTTGGTTTGGACTGCTAAATCTCAAGGTGGACAAATAGAATGGAATATGAGCACCTTTAGTGGAAAAAAAGCAAGTACCGGAACTTATATGATTTATTGCGCTACAGGTGAAGGTGAAAGTTATGCTACAGCTAAATTATTGATTGTAAATTAATGCTTTATACAACACAAGGCATTGTTTTGCATAATATAAAGTATGCCGATAAAAAAATTATTTCAAAAATTTATACTAAAGATTTTGGATTAATATCAGCCAACATCAATGTTGGTAATGGCCCCAAAGCTAAAATCAAATCAGGCGTTATTCAACCTCTCACGCAAATTGAATGCGTTTTGTCATTAAAAGAAAATAAAGATGTACAACAAATTAGCGAAGTAAAATGCCTTTTTGTTTACACCGATTTACAATCTAATTTTAGTAAACTATGTATTGCACAGTTTTTAAATGAGATATTGTATAAGTGTATTAAAGAACAAATTCCAAACGATGATTTATTTGATTTAATATGCCATACCTATCAGTGGTTAGATAAAGCGGATGATAATTACACAGATACACATATTTATTTTTTATTTGAGCTCACTAAGCATTTAGGCTTTTATCCCATTAATAATAGAGATAAAGCCTTAGCTTATTTTGATACTTTAGAAGGTAAATTTTTCTCCACAACCAAAAGTTTTCCATTAGGTTTTGATCATTGGCAATCTCAATTGTTTGCTGATTTATTTTCTTATTCTTTATCCAATCAAAAAAAAATAAATAGAAGCGAGCGTTTAGCTCTTTTAGATTGTTTATTACATTATTACAAAATGCAGATTCCAGGATTGATGGAACTCAAATCGTACAGAGTAATGCAGGAAATGGTAAACGATATGTAAATTACTCCTCGTCTTGTTGAGTAAAATCTTTAGCACGCTTAATTTTACGCTCTTTAATGTTAAATAACTCAATCATCATGGCAAAGGCTAAAGCGATGTATGCATAATTTTTATTTAAATCAAAGTGTTGTTCATGAGGTAGGGTAGAGTTGTAGCTGTCAATTAACGCTTCTGCCACCAAAATCCCTCCAATTACCAATAAAAAAGATAAGGCAATCATTTTAATGCCAGGATTTTTATTAATAAAATCCGCTACAACACCCGAAAATAAAATCATTAAAATCATGGAGATTACAACCGCAGATACCATTATTAACACAACACCCGAAAGACCAACAGCTGCTAAAATACTATCAAAAGAAAAAACAAAATCAATAATGATGATTTGCATAATAATCGCATTAAAAGTGGATTTTCCTTTTTTTCCATGCCCAATTTCATCTTCATCACCGTGAATGTGTTCTTGAATCTCTTGCCATGTTTTTATCAATAAAAACAAACCACCCCCCATTAAAATTAAAGCTTTTCCAGAAATACCATAAGCTCCAAGGTGCATAAATGGCTCTTTTAAACCAGCAATGTAGCCCACAAAAAACAATAAAACCGTTCTAACTACCAATGCTAACAATAAACCAATAGTTCTGGCTTTTGATTGGTGCTCGCGAGGTAGCTTATCTACAGCGATAGAAATAAAAATAATGTTGTCTATACCTAAAACAATCTCTAAAATGGTTAAAGTCAGTAAAGTTATAAGTCCATTTAGGGATAATAAACTTGTTAAATCGGAAGCAAAACTGTGCATATTTTTATATAAAGTACAAATATAAGGGCTTTTTAAAGCATTACCTAAAAAATATTAATATTGAAAATCAAGTAGTTATGTTTTATTATAGTACTATGTTGTGCAAGGTACTAAAATAATTAAGTATCTTTGTGTAGCCCAATAATGAAGATGGCATAGTACTAAATAACTTAACTAATCAATTTTTTAATTCTGCAGACTAAAAAAGAGTGAAGTACATCAAATCTAGTTTAATAAAGATAACGCGAATCTGAACCAAAACGAACGAGGAGATCAGAAATAGTAAAAAAGCTAAATCATCTAAAATGGAAATAACTAATACAGAAAATAATCACAAAAAAATTAATATAATGAAAACAAAAATTAACCAATTCAAAGCAAGTATTGAAAATACAATTGGTAATACATCTCTTAAAAAATCAATCGCTTTTTTAGCTGTAGGTATATTATTTAGTCTTAATACATCTGCTAAAGTAGAAGGAACTCCAAAAACAGTAGTTGTTGAGGACTCTAATAAAACGATTAAGGAACAAATTAAATTCCCTAACTTATTTATGGATTTTAATAAAGAAGAAAAAGTAAATGTGGTGTTTACTGTAAACGAAACAGGAAATATAAATTTAGTTGTTGCAAACACAACAAACGATAAATTAAAAAAATCAATCGAAACTCAGTTCGCAAAACTAAAACTTAGTAATCTAAAAGCTAATAATGCTTATAGTGTAGTATTTAATTTTAAAACAATATAAATCATGGTAAATTCTGAAAATGCTAAAGCACAAATGCGCAAAGGCGTTCTCGAACTATGCATACTTTCTATACTTTCTCAAGGTGAGGCTTATCCTACCGAAATTATTGAGAAATTAAAAGAAACAAAGTTGGTAGTTGTAGAGGGAACACTTTATCCGCTGTTAACCCGATTAAAAAATACCGGCTTGCTGTCTTACCGTTGGGAAGAAAGCACTTCGGGGCCACCACGTAAATATTATTTTTTAACCGAAATAGGTCAAACTTATCTTAACGAACTTCAAGTATCTTGGTTAGAATTAGTAAATGCCGTAAACACAACTGTACAAAACACTAAATAAAAAAAATTAGTTTAAAAATATTAAAACAAATTAAAATGAATAAAACAGTAACCATAAATATAAGCGGCATTATTTTTCATATAGAAGAAGACGCTTTTGATAAGTTGAGTAAATACTTAGCTACTATTAAAGGCTATTTTAGCAAAGCAGATGGTGGTAGCGAAATTATGAGCGATATTGAAGCTCGTATTGCTGAAATGTTACAAAGTAAAACTAGCCCAGTTAAACAAGTAGTATTGATGAGTGATGTGGATTTTGTAATGGAAAGTATGGGTAAACCTGAGGAGTTTGCTGGAGATGCAGAAGCCGCAGGTAATACTTCATCAGAAAATACGTCAGAAAATTATACAACAACCGATAATGGCGAACCAATTAAAAAACGTTTACACCGTGATGGTGATAGCAAAGTATTAGGTGGTGTTTGTTCGGGTATTGGACACTATTTTGGTATTGATCCAGTTTGGATAAGAATTGCTTTGCTTTTAATGTTCTTTTTTGGAGGAACGGGCTTTTTGTTATACTTAATATTATGGATAGCAATTCCTGAAGCTAAAACGACTGCTGAAAAATTATCAATGAAAGGCGAAAAAGCGGATATTAATAATATTTCTAAAGCAGTAAAAGAAGAAGCAGAGCAATTAAAAAAGCGTATGGAGAAATACGGAGACGAATTTAAAAATATGGCTTCAACCCATAAGGATGTCCCTAGAAATACAATTGAAAAAATAGTTGATTTTATAGGCGATATTTTATTGAATATAGGAAGAGTGCTTTTAAAAATTATAGGAATATTCATGGTCGTTTTTGGAGTTATTTTTTTCTTTGGATTATTTACCTCAGTGTTTGGGATGACCTTGTTTCCAAATAATGTAGATGGAAAAGAGTGGATAGATTTGTTATTACTAGATGGAAAGGATTTTTACTTAGGATTAATAGGAATAGCTATTTTTATTGGAACACCAATTATCATGATGATTTATGGTGGAGTGAAGATTTTATTTAAAATCAGATACTCTAATCGTTGGGTTAATTTATCTGCTGGTATAATTTGGTTAATAGGATTCTTTTTATTGTTAATGGTTGGTATTAAAACAGGAAGTGATTTTAATAAAACAGCCAAAGTAAGAGAGAATTTTACTGTAGTTCAAAAAGATATCTTGTATTTGAAAATGCATGAAACACCTGTTAATTCATTAGAATTACATGAGAGTGATGACGATGAAGAGGGTGAGAAAAATTATCGCCGTTACAGCAGAGGTGATAATGATTATATGATTGGTGAAAATAACGGTGTAAAATATTTACTTGGTCACGCACAATTAAATATCATCAAATCTCAAACCGATAGAATTGAAATAGTGATTGTAAAAGAAGCTAAAGGCAGTAATAAAGCTAGCGCATCTGATAGAGCAAAAAATATTTCTTATGTTGTTTCTCAAACCGATAGTTTAATTGAATTTGATAACTTATTTAAAGTAAATAATGCTGATAAATTTAGAGTACAAGATTTATCAGTGATTTTAAAACTGCCTGTTGGAAAAGTGATTTACTTAGATAAATCTTTAGAAAATATGATTTATGATATCGAAAACGTAACTAATACGTATGATGGAGATATGGTTAATCGCCGTTGGATGATGACTGAAAATGGATTAAGATGTTTGGATTGTGATGGATTAATTTCGGTTGGAGATCATATTAATGGATTAGACGACGAAGTTAATGTCGAAAAAAATGTCAAAATAAACGTGAATGGTGTAGATATCAATTCCAACGATGCTCAAATAAAAATTGATAGCAACGGTATAAATATTAATACCAAAAAGACGAAAGTAGTGATAGATAAGAATGGCGTTAAAAAAACGAATAGAAAAAAAGAACCAAAAGAGCCTGAAGGACTTCTGGTGCCTCCTGAAAATAAATAAAATGGTTTTTAATTAAGTAACATACTAAATTAAAATATTTTAACGCCTTAAACTGTAATGGTTTAGGGCGTTTTTTGATTATTAATGATATGAGTTATTAGGTTTATACTGTTAAATAAAAAACTATTAAATAATACTGAAACTGTATTTTATTTGTAATTTTACACATCTAAACAATTATAAAAAACCAGCTATTAAATTTTTGATTTATATAGTTGTAATGATTAAACAAAATACTATGAATAAAACATTTACTTTATTTTTTTCTTTATCGGCTTTTTTATTTTCTTTTGCTCAAACTCAAATTCCAAATCCTGGTTTTGAGAATTGGGAAAATATTGGTTCTGCTACAGAAGAACCAACATCTTGGAATTCAAATAAAACCGGTACAGGTTTAGCCACTTCTGGTCCGCAAACTTGTTACAGGGAAACAGCTTCTCCGCATTCAGGATCTTATAGTGTTCGAGTTGAAACTAAATATTATATCGTAGCGGTAGTTAACGGAAATGTAACAACTGGGCAAGTTAATGCTCCTAGTTCAAATAAATCGGAAGGATTTCTTGCTGCAACTGGCGCTAATAAAATTGCTTTTACTGGTCGCCCAGATAGTTTAGTGGGTTGGTATAAATATACACAAGCAACTACTGGAACTGGTGCTTCGGCAGAACAAGGTAAAGTATATGCTATTTTGCATTTTGGTGATTATTTTGATCCGCCAACACCCGTAAATAGTAACCATGCTAATTTATCTGCTAATAAAATTGGAGATGCGTTATATGTTTCTCCTGCTTCAAATCAAGCTTCTTGGAAACGTTTTTCTGTTCCTTTTAACTATATGAACTCAAATATTCCTGCATTTATAATGGTTAATATTACTTCATCAAACAACCAATTAACTGTTGCTCCAGGTTTTACAGGTAATGGAAGTAAATTATGGGTGGATGATTTAGATTTAATTTATAATAACCCTGTTTCGGTTAAAGAAAATGATTTTGATAAAAATGTAAAAGTGTATTTTTATGATAAAACAATTTACGTTGATTTCTTAAACAAGAATAACGAAAGTTCAACTATTGATATTTATAATGCTACTGGGCAATTAGTTTCTACTCAGCAAATCGAAAACAATTCAGTTAACAAAATCGATGTTTCTTCATTTAAATCAGGTATTTACATGTATAAAGTTTCTGGTAAATCTCAAGGAAAATTCGGTAAATTATTTATCGACTAATAAGTTTTAATCACTATTTTTAAAACCCTAACCAAATCAGTTAGGGTTTTATTTTAACTATATGTATAAATTTCGTTTACTTGCATTAATTGGATTATTTATTAGTTCAGTTTCTTTATATAGCCAAACAGGCACAGGAGTTTTAAAAGGCAATATCACCGATAAGGATAGTAAAGAACCTATTATTGGTGCTACGATTCAATTATTAAGCGATTTATCTAAAGGAACAGCTACTGATATAGAAGGTAATTATGTGTTGGTTTTAGATACTGGTAAGTACAAAATTTTGTGTAGTTATTTAGGTTTACAAAGCGATACCTTTTCGGTTGTAATTAAAGAGAATGAAATTTTCCAAAAAAATTTAGCTTTAAAACAAAGCGCAAAAACACTTGAAACAGTAGTTGTTTCATCTGGTAAATTTGAACAAAAACTCGAAGAATTAACGGTTTCGATGGAAGTGTTAAAGCCTAGTTTAATTGCTAATAAAAACACCACAAGTATCGAAACGGCGTTAGAGCAAGTTCCTGGATTAACCATTATTGATAACGATCCTCAAATTAGAGGAGGAAGTGGTTTTACATTTGGAGTCGGAAGCCGCGTTGCTATAGTGGTGGATGGTGTTCCCTTATTAAGCGGAGACGCAGGTCGACCAGAATGGAGTTATATACCAGTAGAAAACATCGAGCAAATTGAAGTGATTAAAGGTGCGTCCTCTGTTTTGTATGGTTCATCTGCTTTAAACGGAGTTATTAGTATTCGTTCGGCATATCCTCGTAGTACACCTAAAACTAGTATTAATTATTCGGCAGGGCAATACAGTATTCCTCAAGCTCCTTCCGAAAATTGGTACAAAACGCGAGACAATAATTCTTTCCCTGGCTTCAGTAATTTAAATTTATTTCATTCTCGCATCATTAATAAAAATTTAGATTTTGTGATTGGTGCCAATTTTAATATCGATCAAGGTTATATTGGCCCTCCGCCTCCGGCGCCATACATGGAGCCCGCAATTAAAAAAGCATTATTATTGGAAGATTCAATCCCCACATTCACTAATAATGATATGCTTAAGAAACGAGCACGTGTGAATTTGAATTTGCGTTATCGCGTAAAACGAATTGAGGGATTAAATTTTGGAGTAAATGCGAATTTCATGGTTAACAAAACTAATATGGTGTTTGCTTGGCTAGATGACTCTTTAGGATTATATAGAGGTTATCCGGGCGCGGTGTTTTTAGAAGATCAAGTATTATTTAACGTAGATCCTTTTATAAAGTACACCACTAAAAATGGTTTGAGTCACAGTATACAAACACGCGTTTTTCACTCAGATAATGTCATCTCAAATAATCAATCCAATAAAGGAACCATGTATTTTGGCGAATATCAATTGCAGCGTAAATTTAAAAGCATTGATTTAAATTTTACAGGCGGAGTGGTAGGTAATATTTCATATTCTTCTTCTAGATTATATGTATCAAGCGGACAACCAAACAATAAAATTGTAAATGCTTCAGGATATATGCAATTGGATAAAAAGTTTTGGAGAGTTTTAAATTTATCTGGTGGAGTGCGTTACGAATATTTTAAAATGAATGATTTAAATAGTGTAGTAGCTCCAATTTTTAGAGCGGGAGCAAATTTGCAAATAACTAGAGGAACTTTTATTCGTACCTCATACGGTCAAGGGTTTCGTTATCCAACAATTACCGAAAGATATATTACAACAAAAGCTGGGTTATTTGGTATTTTTCCTAACCCTGATTTAAAACCCGAAACTAGTAACAGTTTTGAAATTGGGATTAAGCAAGGTTTTAAAATAGGAAACTGTAAAGGTTATTTTGATATCGCAGGTTTCTACCAAAAATACCATAATACCATTGAGTATTTATTTGGTGTTTGGGATCCCGAGGTGGCTATTGTTGGATTTAAATTTTTAAATACTGGCGATTCAAGAGTGAGAGGGGTTGATATGTCGTTAGCGGCTACAACTCCAGAAACAAATAAGCGTTTTGGTGTATCAGCATTAATAGGTTACACTTACATTGAGCCTGTTAGTTTAACTCCTGATAGTGTGTATGCTCGTGATAAATCGTTAGGTGGTTTTGGTCAAGATTTAAGTTACAAAAGCAGTAGCATGGATACAACAAATAATATTTTAAAATACCGCTTTCAGCACATGTTTAAATTGGATCTGGAGTTTAAAATTTACCGTTTTAATGTGGGAGTAAGTAATAAGTACTACACAAAAATGCAAAATGTTGACAGAGCTTTTAAAGATGTTGAAACTTTAACAGAAGGCTTTTATCCTTATGTAGAAAAAATAAAAGGTGTAAATTATTGGCAAACGCATTTAGACATTAGTATTTGGGATGCTCGCGTAAGTTACAATGTGGATAAAAAACAAAAGGTTTCTATTGTTTGCAATAATGTATTTAATGCAGAGTATTCTTTAAGACCTCTTAAAATTGAATCGCCACGCACAGCAGCCGTTCAATATGTGTTAACGTTTTAGTCTTTATTTGTGGTTCACTTCGAGTGTTTTTTCTGTCTCTTCTAAAAAAATGTATCGAGTTTTTGTAAATTCTCTTCTTGATACTCATTTGCAACAGTCAGGCAAATTTACTCGAAGTGACACAAGTTTAATCACACATATTTCTAGTATTTTGTCTTTAGTACGCATTAATTCTCTATTTTTGTTTTAAAGATAATGTATGTTTTTACTTGCAGGCAATTTGCAAACCTTTAACGATTTTTTTAGTCATTACCTGCCGGTAAAAAATCCGGTATTAATTTTAGCCTTAACCCTTCTTATCATTTTATTTGCGCCTTTAGTCTTAAAGCGCTTCCGTATTCCAGGAATTATTGGTTTAATTATAGCTGGTGTAATTATTGGTCCACACACTTTACATATCATTGAAAAGTCTACCAGCTTTGAGTTGTTCAGTAAAACAGGCTTGCTCTACATTATGTTTTTGGCTGGTTTAGAAATTGATATGCAAGAGTATAAACAAAACCGAAGCAAAAGTTTGGTGTTTGGAGCCTTCACATTTTTTATTCCTATTAGTATTGGCTTTTTAGTATGCACTTACATATTTGGTTTTACCTTATGGCCAGCTTTATTGTTAGCCAGTATGTTTGCTACTCACACACTGTTGAGTTACCCTATTGTAAGTAATATGGGTATTGTAAAAAATAGGGCTGTACAAATTTCTTTTGGAGGAACTATTATTACCGATAGTGCCGTTTTGATTTTATTGGGAGTCATTACCAATGTAGTTGGGGGCGAAATTAATGCGATGTTTTGGGTAAGATTAGTTGTGTCCTTAGGTTTGTTATGTTTTGCTGTTTTATATTTATTGCCTAAAGTAAGTCGTTGGTTTTTTAGAAACATTGAAGGGCAGGGGAGTTCACAGTACATTTATGTATTAGCAGTTGTATTTATTGCAGGTTTCTTTTCTGAATTAGCAGGCGTTGAGCCCATTATTGGAGCTTTCTTAGCTGGTTTAGCTTTAAATCGGGTTATTCCTCATAACTCCGTATTAATGAATCGTGTTGTATTTATTGGTAACACTTTGTTTATTCCTTTCTTCTTAATTAGCGCGGGAATGCTGGTTGACTTTACTGTATTTTTAAAAGGAACGGATGCTTTAATTTTTGCAGGGATTTTAAGTTTAGTTGCATTAGTCACCAAATGGTTAGCCGCACAAGTAACGGGAGCTATTTATAAATACACTAAGTACGAAAAACGAGTGATGTTTGGTTTAAGTGCCTCTCACGCAGCAGCTACATTAGCGGTTATTAAAGTAGGTTATGATATTGGTTTATTTGACCAAAATGTGATTAATGGAACTATCATCTTAATATTAATTACTTGTATGGTAAGTTCGTTTGTGACCGAAAGAGCGGCTCGTAAAATTGCTATTACCGATAAAGAAACCTCTAAGAAAATTATTGATAGAACAGAACGTATTTTAATTCCGGTTAGTAATCCCGAAAACATTGCCCGTTTAATTGATTTGGCCTTGATTATTAAAGACGATAAATCGCATGAACCAATTTATCCTTTATCAATTGTTGAAGAAAATGAAGATGCCGATGAACGTATCAATATTGTAAAAAAAGTGATTGATAGTGTAGTAGAGCAAATTTCGTCGGGCGATAAAAAAGTGCAAGTTCTTAAAAAAGTTGATTTAAGTATTGTGGATGGGATTGCTCGTTCGGCTAAAGCTTACAGCATTTCGGATATTTTAATTAGTTGGAAAGCTCAACAGGGAACAGGTAATTTAATTTTTGGAAGTATTGCTGATAATTTGTTAGTGAAAACCAAACAAGCTATTATTATCTCTAAAGTTTTACAACCCTTAAACACCTATAAACGAATTATTGTTTTGTTAGCACCAAACTGCGAATTAGAAAGCGGATTTAATTTAGTGGTTCGTAAAATTAATTCGGTGCTGAAACAAATGGGTAGCGATGCTATTATTTACGGACAACAAAAAACCATTGAAGCCTTTACAGCTCTTAATAAAGATAAAAAACGAGAGTTTTATAATTACTTAATGCTAAGTGGTTTTGAGGATAGCGACATTATTGAGAAAGTAAAAGAAGATGATTTATACATCTTTTTAAGCAGCCGCAAACAAACTGTATCCTTTGATTTTCATATTGATAACATGCCTAAGACATTGAATAAAAATAATGAATTCACTAGTTTTATTGTGTTTTATCCTGAGTCTTTAAAATCATTAAGCCACTCACAAATTACTGAAATGACAGTTCCTGCTTTCCAAGAAAATATCGAAAAAGTCATCCATCTAAAAGATAAGATTAAGGATATTTTTAAGGGGGAGAAGTAAATTTTTTAAAACCGATTTGAATCAAAAAATTGGTGTAATATTGTTAAATTTGCAATATTGACACCATAAAATGGTTCCTATATGTAAGTTAGTGGTAATAGCTGCTGACGAGAGACAAAAACTTCAATGGACAAATTAAGACTTAAATATAAATTAGCAATTATCCCTAAAGACACTATTCTTTTTAGAAAGGCGCCTGACAATGGAATTTACGAATCAATGTATTTTAGTTTTAATTCAAGCGGAACATATAGT